>NZ_JAPIVK010000099.1 GCF_026183675.1 Microbulbifer halophilus | reverse complement strand
GAGCCAGTTCTTTCGGCCGATCACGAACGGGCGTATGGCGTTCTCAGCGTCATTGTTGTCGATATTGAGTCGGCCGTCCTCTACGTAGACGCAGAGCTTCTCCCAGTTTTTTTGCAGGTAGGACAGAGCCTTGCCCAAGGCTGTTTTCGGCAGTGCCTTTGGCTGCTCTTTATCGAGCCAACTTCGCAGCTTATCAAGGACTGGTAGGCTCTTGGCCTGGCGGAGCTGGTACCGCTCCTCCGGAGAGAGGCCTTTGCCCCTGCGCTCTATGCCGTACAGGTGGCCGATATAGTTGAGGGCAATATCGGCTTTGCCGAGCTGTTTCTGTTTGTTTTTGTCCTTCGACTTTTTGTTCTTGTTGCCGTTGGCAACCTTCTGGGCCTCGATAAACTTCCGCCGCGCGTGCGCCCAGCAGCCGAGGTGGGTGATGCCTTTTTCGGCGCCCACAGCATGGTAGCCGGCGTAGTCGTCGGTTTGCAGGTAGCCGTTGAAGCCCGATAGCAGGGTACCGGCAACTTCCCCGCTACGGCTGGCGTGGTAGTCGTAGAGCACCACGGGTTCATCCGGGAGCCCGCCGAGGCGCACCCACATGTAGGATTGGCTCTCTGGTGGTTTG
>NZ_JAPIVK010000098.1 GCF_026183675.1 Microbulbifer halophilus | reverse complement strand
CGGAATGATCTTCTTCTGGCCCTTGGCATTGTACTGATTCCGCTTCCCGTACTTCCTTTTCTGTTTGGTGAAGGCTTTGTCTCTGGATCGGAATTTGTTGTCTGGAATATAGGCGTTAATTTCCTCTTTGCGGAGGTAGTTGTTGTTTTCCTCACTGGAGAATCCGGTGTCTGCGGTGACGATGACCTGACTTTCCAGGATGTCCTGGTGGATACCGGTATCGCGGTAGCGCTTCCTTATCCCATCGAGAATCGGCTTTAACGTATGCTGTTCCTGGCCGGCACCAAAGGCTTGGGCTTCGACAATGATCTGGTGCTCCTTATCGACGGCGGCGATGCCGTTGTAGCCCTGGATTGTGCCTTTGCTGGTGGTCATTTTGGCGGATTCGTTATCGGTGATGTTGCTCTTTACTTCTTTTTGGTTCCTGCCTTCCCCCTTCCTTGGGGTTGCCGTCTTTAAGAACTGGTCAATCTTGTCAAAGTGTTTCTGGAGGGTTTCGGAGGCCTGGGCCATCTGATTCTTTCGGTCTCGCTCTTTGGGCTTTCGGCCGTCGAGCCGCTTGTGCTCTTCCATACAGTGCCGGACCTTCTTCTGGATCTTGTCCCGCTTCTGTTCCAACTCCTTGAAAGT
>NZ_JAPIVK010000097.1 GCF_026183675.1 Microbulbifer halophilus | reverse complement strand
TCGCACAAAGGTGCTTAGCATTGTCCGCCGGTGAACGCGGCGTTAGCTTGAGGAACAGGAATTGAAGTACATACTAATTTTATTGCTCTTTTTTCCGTTCTCAACGGTTCTTGCCGATGTGGAGATGCCTGAAGCAATCATGGATGCGGAGCTTCCTGGCAATTGGTATGCTATCGATGGAAATGGAATGCTCGTTTATCGCCTTAAAATTGAAGAAGATCTGAATGCGGCATTACTGTCGATCTACACAAGCACTGAATCAAAGGGTATGGATGTATTTCCTGAAGGGAAGGTCCGAAATGTAAGCGGAAATCTTAGTTTTAGTTTTTCTGAAAGCCCGACCACTTATAATAAGTTAAATCTAACTGGTAAGGGATTTTCGTGCAATGAAGGAGAATGCTTGCTAGTTCTCCGTGAGAGTGTGGAGTCAAAACCAATTTACTTCTACAAAAAGCCCCTGGCAGTCTTGGCAAGACAAATACTTAGCGCAGAGGGTATGTTTGAGGAATATGCTCCGTAGCCAAGCTAACAATTTGCTGCAGCCGACGTCTTACTTTATGCACATTTTGTGCGGTCGCTGCGCTCCCAAGTTCGCACAAAATGTGCATAAAGTAAGCCGCCGCTGAGCAAGGCGTTCAGGCTGTAGAAAAACTCTTAAAAACCAGCACTTTTTGG
>NZ_JAPIVK010000096.1 GCF_026183675.1 Microbulbifer halophilus | reverse complement strand
TGTCCCCACCGGCGCCTGCGGCTCTGCCACGGCCGCCTCCAGCAAGCGCAGGTACCACTGCGCCCAGCGCGCCATCGTCTCCGCATCGAACAGCGCCTCGTCGTACACCAGCGACCCCTGCAGGCCCCCGTCGACCGATGGCTGCAGGTCCAGGCTCAGGTCGAATTTCGCCTGCTCGCCGCCACTGCCCAACCCCTCCAGGCTCATGCCCGGCCACTCCGGCAACTCGCCCACCGCATTGTTCAGGCTGAACATCACCTGGAACAACGGGGTAAAGCTCAGGTTCCGTTCCGGGCTCACCCGCTCCACCAACTGCTCGAATGGCAGGTCCTGGTGTTCGTAGGCCCCCAGCGTCCGCTGCCGCACTTCCTTCAGGTGGCTCGCAAATCCCCGCTCCAGGTCCAGCCCGCTGCGGATCACCAGCGTGTTCGCGAAAAACCCGATCAGCCCTTCCAACTCGCTGTGCGTGCGGTGTGCTGTCGGTGTGCCCACCGCAAAGTCCGTCTGACCGCTCAGCCGCGCCAGCAATACCTGGAACACGCCCAGCAGACTCATGAACAGGGTTGCGCCGCTGCGTTGTGCCAGGGATTCCACCTGCTGCACCAGTGGCGCCGGCAATTTCAGCGTGACGCTGCCGCCCCGGTACTGCTTCTGCGCCGGGCGCACCCGGTCCGTCGGCAGTTCCAGCAACGCCGG
>NZ_JAPIVK010000095.1 GCF_026183675.1 Microbulbifer halophilus | reverse complement strand
CGCACCCTTGTATCTGTCCTTGGGCTCTGGCTAGCTACCAGGGTCCTCCAGAGGCCAGGTAAGCTGTGCGCACCCTGAGAGCTGTGACTCTGTGACGTAGATGACCCCTGGTCTCTTTCCTTCGACACTCTGAATGGTATCCAAGTCCCTCCCTATGCGGAGTGAGGCTGTATGTACAAGGCAAGACGACGAGATGGAAGCAGTTGGTATTGACGTCAGCAAGAAAAAGCTGGACGTGTGTTGGCTCCGTGATGCCAGCACTGTCAAGGTAAAGTCACGAGTATTTAACAATGATGAGGCCGGTCGCCGTGCGCTGTTGGACTGGCTGCAAAAGCAGACTAAGCGGTCACCGCACGAGTTAGGGGTGATGTTGGAAGCGACCAGCGTCTATCACGAGGCGGTAGCCTATTTTCTATACGAAGCTGGGGTCCGAGTGCATGTCGCCAACCCCCATCATGTAAGCGAGTTTGGGAAAAGCCTGGGCAAGCGCTCCAAGACGGATAAGAAAGACAGCATTGTATTGGCGCGGTTCTTGGACAGCCGCTCTCATACAGAGTGGGTGCCAGAGGCCGAAGAGGTGCGGTATTTGAAGGCCCTACTGAGTCGCCTGCACGCGCTGGATACCGATATTCAGCGCGAATGTAACCGGCAAGAGAAAGCGGAGATCCAACAGGCATCGGATCAAGTGCTGATCTCTATCACCAAGGTACTACAA
>NZ_JAPIVK010000094.1 GCF_026183675.1 Microbulbifer halophilus | reverse complement strand
GGCTGTGCTCCTTTGTTACACAACTTTACGCACGGCCCACTAGATCGAATTTCCGAAGAGGAATTCGACGATCGGGGCACAGTAGCGCGCAAAGCCCTGAAACCCGTGGTCGCCGCCGTCCTCGATGGTGTGCCGCTGGCCCCGGTAGAAGTCTTCCGCCTCGCGGCAATCCAGGGTTTCGTCGCCGCGCTGGGCCAGCAGCCAGTAACGGCCGGCGAGCGGCGGCTGCAGCTCCGCTTCCAGACGGCGCATGGTATCAACGTCCGACTGGGTTAGGCGATACTCCCGGGGCTCGCCGCTGTAGGGGGTCAGTGTCGGCCCCAGGTAGTGCGGCATAAAGCGGGCCGGGTGCACGGCCGGGTTTACCAGCACCGCCGGCAGCTCGTGGCGCTCGGCCAGGTACCTGGACCAGAAGCCCCCCATGGAACTGCCCACCAGGCCGATGGAATCGAATTCACCGCTGTTCACAAAGCCATCCACCAGGCTCAGCAGCGACTGCCTGGCGATTTCCGGGTAGGGGGAAATCTGCGGGGCACAGAAGACGATACGCGGATGTTCGGCGGCCAGCCAGTCGCGCATCAGCTGGCACTTGTGGGATTGCGGTGAGGACAGGAAGCCGTGCAGGTAGAGGAGCAGCGGGCGTTTTTTCATCGATGGTTCGGACATGGGGCGGGATTATAGCGCGGGAGTCGGGCGTAGGGGCGAACCTTATGTTCGGCCGGGCGGGCCTGCGGCCCGCAGGCCGAGCTGGAGTTCCGCGGTCCCGAGTCCCGAGTCCCGAGTCCCGAGTCCCGAGTCCCGAGTC
>NZ_JAPIVK010000093.1 GCF_026183675.1 Microbulbifer halophilus | reverse complement strand
AAAGTGTTTGTCGCGCATCAGCAGGATCTGCTCTTCGAGCAGGCGGATGCGCTGCTGCTTCTGCAAGAGAAGCGCTTTCAGCGCATCGACATCGTCAGGTAATTGCTCGGCGGCCTGCTCATTCATGACCGTCATTGTATCGCAGGGCCTGGCTATGTGACCGAGTCAAACTGGAGAGATTGGTGGGGTTTTTGGCACCAGATATTCAGGCCGTCGAGGAGCTGGTTCAGATCGCGGCCACTGCGCTTGTGGTAGGTAAAGTCGTCCTCCCGCGGCCAGCGGAAGCGCTGCTTCTCGAGGCGCTTATACCAGACCACGAAGCCGTTGCGCTCCCAGTACAGCATCTTGATCTTGTCCTGACCGCGGTTGCAGAACACGAAGAGCGCTTCCAGGGCGGGGGATAGCTCCATCTCCTGCTCAACCAGTGCCGCCAGGCCATCGATGGACTTGCGCATGTCCACCGGCTCCATGTACAAGTAGACCTGTGCCGACTGCCTTGGCCGTAGCATCAGGCCTGCTCCCGGATGAGGCGCCACAATAGCGGCAGGGTCTGTTCCAGGGCTGATGCCGGCAACTGCATATGAATGCCACCGGGCAGCGCCAGTTCCACCGGGGCATCCTGAACCGGCATCGACACAGGCATCAGCTTACGCCGACCCTTGTTCTGCTTGTGGCGCCAGTAGGTGAAGGTGCTGAGCTTCAGATCGTGCTGTTGGCAGTAGGCCGCTTGGGATAGGCCGCTATCCTTCCAGGCGCTGATGTGCTGCTGCCAGAAATCGAATTTGCTCTGTATAGTGGTCATGTGGATCTCCTGATCGCTGAAAATCAGGAGCGTATCCGGAAGAGGCGCTGGGTTTTAGGTGGGGTTTATTGATCGCTTAC
>NZ_JAPIVK010000092.1 GCF_026183675.1 Microbulbifer halophilus | reverse complement strand
CGCTTCCAGCAACCGCACGTAGTGGCGCCCCAAACCAGCCACCGTCTCCGCGTCGAACAGGTCTTCCGCGTACTCCAGGCTCACGCGCAAGCCTTCCAACTCCGGCTGCACACTCACGTTCAGGTCGAACTTCGCCTGCGTCGCGCCCCCCACCGACAACGGTGATACCTTCAGCCCGGGCCACTCCGGCATCGACTCCAACCGCTTCGTCTCCGCGGAGAACATTACCTGAAACAGCGGGGTCACGCTCAGGTTCCGCTCCGGATTCAGCCGATCCACCAATTGCTCGAATGGCAGATCCTGGTGCGCATACGCCGACACCAACCGCTTGCGTACCGCCTGCAACACCTCCTCAAACGTCCGCTCCGCACGCACATCCGAACGCACTACCAGCGTATTGGCGAAGAATCCCACCAACCGCTCCACTTCCCCTCGGTTCCGGTTCGCGACCGGCGTGCCCACCGCAAAATCCCACTGCCCGCTGTAGCGCGCCAGCAACCCCTCGAACCCCGCCAGCAGTACCATGAACGGCGTCGCCCCGTACCGCCGGCCAAGCGACTCCAGCGACTCCTCCAACCCCGACGGGATTGTCACTGTCACCCATCCCGCACGACTGCTCCGGCGCGCCGGCCGCACACGGTCCGTCGGCAGCTCCAGCACCGGCGGCAGGTCCGACAGTTCCTGCGCCCAGAACGACACCTGCGACTCCAGCACCGCTCCGCTCAACCACGACCGCTGCCACTGCGCATAGTCTGTGTACTGCACCGGCAGCGCCGGCAGCGGCAACTCCTCGCCTCCGCGTGCGTACGCCTCCAGCAATGCACCCAGCTCCGATGCAAACACCCTCATCGACCATCCGTCGGACACGATGTGGTGCATGCATAACAGCAACGCGTGCGACGCT
>NZ_JAPIVK010000091.1 GCF_026183675.1 Microbulbifer halophilus | reverse complement strand
TTCGATATGCCGCATGATGCCTATTTGAATGCCGGGTTAATAACGACAACCAAAAGGCAGGCAAGATACATTATGATTTCTGGGGAGGTTCTCAGTTATCAATTTACATCGAAAATTACATTTTTAACGAAAATGTTCTTCCGAAGGAGTTTCGTTCAAAGTTCCGAAAAACATTGGCTCTTTTGGCGGACGCAGATTATGACTATTCTGATTATTATCAAATATTGAATGAATTGCTGTTGAGTGAAGATTTTGGAGATACGTCAAAGAAGTCCGGACAAAATAAGATTATAAAAAGGTTTCGCACAGTCAATCTGTGCCAGAACATTATATTTTCCTGGGCCCGTAGTGAAGATAATCTGAGGCCAGCAATTTTTTGTTCTGAAAGGACGATTTTAAACGCATGGGAAGTCCTCAGAAAAAATGAACTTTATAGTAATAAGCAGGTTACACAAGCGTTCTGGGATATGTACCTTACCTTGTTTCAGGTCTATGATCGCTATCTTGATAAAGTACATCCATATTGCCGGGTAAAGAATGGTTTCTCCGGGGCTAGTCATAGCTATTTGCTGGAATGTCTGGGGATATTTGAAAACCTAGGTATTGTTAGCTTGGCAGGACTGATTTTTGTCTACCAGTCTCTTGTTGAAGGAAGTGACGATATTAAACAGGGAGCCCTTTCTGTAGGGCAGATGCTCAAGGAGTTTATTGATAACCATCCTTCAACCCATTCGCCTTGTTACGACGGTCATATAATCGATATGTCCGTGGCGATATATCTTCTGTGCTGTTTAGGAGAAAAGGAATTCGTTGATGGCTGGATACAGAACACCATCCAAAGCGTCGCGTTTTCCTATCATCAGATGGGGAAATATTTTCCAATTGACAATGACTCGTTTGAGGATCTCGTTGGGTTTACTGAGGGTGAAACCGTTGAATGGTCAAGCTTGTTTAAGATGTCAACTCTCATACCTATACTCGCGCAGTGGCGGTGATTTTCAACCCAGTTGTCCAAATAACTGCGTTTAAGCAG
>NZ_JAPIVK010000090.1 GCF_026183675.1 Microbulbifer halophilus | reverse complement strand
TATTAACCCGGCATTCAAATAGGCATCATGCGGCATATCGAATGAACTCAGCCTCGAAATATTTCATGACTCGTCCCGGAAGCTTTTGCAGTTTCCGCAGATGGCCCATGGCTTTCGCTTTCAATTCTTTTTTGCCACGTGCAGGCTGACCACTATGAACGCCCGCTTTGAGATCGCAATTCAGATATTCATCCGGATTCAACTCCGGGGAGTACGCGGGCAGGTAGAAAACCTCAATCTCATCCTCGTGCTCGGCAAGCCACTCCTTTACTTTGCGAGCGTGATGGACTCGCAGATTGTCGAGAATCAGGAAGACCTTACGCTGGGCATCCTTGATCAACCGCGCCATGAAGTCGATCAGAACATCAGCGTTCATACTCCCGTCGAAGAACCGGAAACGCACCTTGCCCTGATTGGTCACTGCAGAGATGAGATTGACCGATTCTCGCTTGGCATTGAGTTGGATCACCGGCGTCTTACCCTTTGGGGCATATCCTCGGGTGTGTTGGCAGTCATTTCTCAAACCCGTCTCGTCGCCCCAATAAATTTCGGCATTTTCAGCCTTGGCTTTGGCGTGAATAGAAGGGTATTCCTCGTCCAGCCACTGCTGCACCTCGGCGGGTCGCTGTTCGTACGCTTTCTTTCTGGGCTTTTGCACCGTGAATCCCCAGCGCTTGAGGTATTGCCCCACAGTGCGAACCGCGATTTTCAAACCAGTTTCTTGTTGGATCAGTTGTTGAACGGCCTGGCGGGTCCACAAGGCATAGCGCAATTTGAGCTGGTCGGGCGTCTTATCGATCAGGTGTTTCTGGATCAATGTCTCCTGCTCTGGCGTCAACCATCGGCCAGTACCTTCCTGGCGACCGCGGGGCTTGGCGTGCAGAGCCCTGGTGCCGCCTGCCTGGTATTTTTTGATCCAGCGGCCAACAGTCAGGTAATGGACACCGACCTGCTCACCGATTTCACTATGGGTGTAGCTTCCGGTCTTCCACATGCGAATGGCCTGTTTGCGTTTTTCTTCCTGGGCCGAAGCAGGAAGGG
>NZ_JAPIVK010000009.1:41950-144794 GCF_026183675.1 Microbulbifer halophilus | reverse complement strand
CCTGCTGGGGCGTGCGGCCCCGCCGCCTCCGCCCGCGCCGCCAGCGCGGCAAACCCAAGCCGCCGAGCAGGCTCCCGAGCCGAAGGCACAGAATTACGAAGCGGGCGAAATGTTACTGGTGAGTGCCGATATGGCCGCGGCGCAAGCGGCGGCGCGCCAGCTTCAGGCCTACCAACTGCGCGTGAAGTCCCGGCAGCGCCTGGCCAACCTGGGGCTGGTGGTCAGTGTCTTTCGCCTGCCCGCGGGCAGCAGCGCGCCCGAGCTGGTGGCCCGCTTGCGGACAGAGCTGTCGGACCTGCAGCTGGACACCAATCAGCGCTATCGGGCGCTCAATGCCCGGCGGCGATATGCGCATCGGCTGATCGCCTGGCCCGAGCCGCTCGGTTCCTGCGATCGCGACTTCCGTATCGGCATGCTGGATACCGCCGTTGCGGACAGGCACCCGGCGCTGGCCAATACCGCGCTGGAGCGGCGCAATTTCGCGCGCGGCGAGGCGGCCCCGGCGGTACACGGTACGGCGGTGGCGAGCCTGTTGATCGGCGAGCCGGGCTCGCCGGCGCCGGGCCTGCTGCCGGGCAGCCGGCTTTTCGCGGCGGAAGTTTTCCGCCAGCGGGGCGACATCGCCGACACCACCGCGGACACCCTGCTGGACGCACTGGACTGGCTGGCCGGCCGCGATGTGCAGGTCGTCAACCTGAGCCTGGGCGGGGAGCGTAACCGGGTATTCGAGCTGGCGCTGGAGCGGCTGCTCGAGCGCGATATCCAGCTGGTGGCGGCGGCCGGCAATGGCGGGCCGGACGCGCCGCCGGTATTTCCCGCGGCGCAGCCGGGGGTGATCGCGGTCACCGCGGTGGATGCCCTGGAGCGACTCTACCCGGACGCCAACCGGGGCGATTACATCGACCTGGCGGCACCCGGTGTGGATATCTGGGCCGCAGACGGCGAGGCCCGGGGCCGCTACCACACCGGCACATCCTTCGCCGCCCCCTTTGTGACCGCCGCCCTGCTGCTGGCGCAACAGCGCGATGTGGATCTGACCCGGGCGGTAAAAGACCTGGGCGCCGACGGCCGCGACGACCGCTTTGGCTGGGGGTTGGTGCAGGTGGCGGCGGGGTGTCGGTAGGGTGCGTTGTGCACACCTTACGAAGTCTTTGCCGATCCTACGGTTACTTTTTTCAATCAATAAAAAAGCCGGCTCCCGGGAGCCGGCTTGGGTTGGTGGATCAGTGGTGCTGGCTAGGGGCAGGTGTTGTTGCCGGACGCCCCCGTACACTGCAGTTCCAGCTCGATACTTTCACCGTCGTTCAGCGATCCGTAGGCAGAGAAATCGTGGGCGAACGAGCCGTCGTCGCCGCTGGCCGTGAGCTGCACCGTGTCGTTGTTCGCGGCCATCCCCTCCGGAAACTCGAGCGTGACCATATCGCCCACCGGCACGCCGTCAAAGCTGTCCAGCTGCACGTAGCCGACGCCGTTACCTTCCCGGTGGGCTTCGATATCGCAGCTGGTGGCGGCGCTGTCCTGGCTGTTGCTGCAGTGGATTTGAATACTCTGCGCCGCCGGGCCCTGCGCGGATTCTTCATCCAGGATCACGGCGACACTGCTGACGAGGCCGGTCTCCTGGCTGCCGGACAGGGTGACAAACTGGCCGTTCTGGCTGTGGGCATCGTTGGCGGTGGCGGACCACTGGATCAGCGTGGCCTCGGCGGGGACGGTGATATCGAGGTTGTTGTTGACCGTTAAACCGGTTTCCGTGAACTGGCTGCCGTCCGGCAGCGTGGCGACCAGGTCCAGGGTGCAGGGGATGTTGCTTCCGATTGAAGACAGGCACTGCGCATTGACCTGTTCGATCGGGGTGGTGGCCAGGGACAGTGGCACCTCGTCGGTAATACCGGAGTCGGCGCTGCCCGCTCCCTGCACCTGCTGGCCGTTGAAACTCACCGGGTAGGGGGTTTCCGCCGTCCAGCTCAACTCGCTGAATTCATCCAGACCCGGCCAGGCGGTAACGATGGTGGCGCCCCCCGCGGGAACCGTCTGGGTGAGGCTGTGGTTGCCGTCCGTCAGGGTCACGGAGCAGATCACCGGTACGCCGTCTGGCAGCTCGCAGCGCACGAAGTTCTCGCTGCTGGGCTCGCCCAGTTCGATGAGCACGTCCGAAGACATATCGCTGGTCTGCTCACCGATAAAACCGCCAAAGGACGTGCCCTGCCAGCCGATGGTGGCGCTGTCGGGCATATTGATGATGGTGGAGCCGCCCGCCGGCAATTGCCCGCTGCGGGTAAAAACAGAGCCGTCGTCCAGTGTTACCTCGGCACTGATACCGCAGGGCACGGCGCTGTTGTCGAACAGCCGGCACTCTACATTGATGCTGCCGCCGTTTTCGAACTTGAAATCCCAGTTCCAGATGGAAAAGTGGCTGACTTCCGCGTGCACCGCCAGGCCCACCGGCGAGGTGGCGGAGGCGACCACGGTGCCGGTGGTGGAGTCATCCTCCTCCCACACGCCCTGGCTCTCGTCGAAGTGCCACATGGGCACGGTACTGCCAATGGAGAGCGCCTCGTTATTGATACTGCCCTGGGGCAGGTCCACCTGGATCTCCGCGGTGGCGCCGGGGGCCAGCTGCAGGTAGTCGCCGCTATCGTTGTGCACGGACACGGCCAACATGCCGGCGCTGATCAGTTCCGTCGGCGCGCCCATGGCGTCCACCGCCTGGCCGTTGCCGGGCATGGCATTGAGGTCGCCGTTGGCAATGTCCCAGGGCGTGATCTGTACGGTCGCGGCACCGTTGGCCGGATCGCCGTCGGGCGTGACGAAGGCATTGGCGGGGAAGGTGATACGCGCGCCCTGGTCCGCTCCACTCAGGGTGCGGGCGGATTCGATATCGTTCAGGCTCAGAGTCTGTTTTACCGGTGTCAGCCGGATGGGCATCACGCTTTCGTGCACACCGTCGACTTTCAACGCCTGGGTCACAAAGCCGTCGGCCCGGGCGCGGACCACATAGGATTCCTGTTCCTCCGGGCTGAAATGCACCCAGCCGGTTTCATCGCTCTGGCCGCTGGTTTCATCCAGGGTGACCGCGGCACCTGGCAGGCGGGCGCCATCGTGGGTTTCCACCAGGAAGCTGAGATCGATGGCGCTGGAAGGCGGGTCCGGCTCGTCGGTATCACTGCCCGGCAGCGAATTGCCGCCGTTGCCGTCACAGGCGAACAGGGCGGTGGTCAACAGTGCGAAGGAGAGAGTTTTCAGGTAAGTGATGGATTTATTGTGCGGCAGCTTGTCCATGCGATGGCCTCTTCGGTTGCTTGGCTAAACGGGGTTTCCGTTGAGGTAGTCGCACCGACTGGCCGTGAGGTTCAAAGAAAATCCGGAAAGATTGGCAACAGTGGCATTCCCTCGCCGCAATACGGAGGTCAACTGCCTGCTGGCAGACGCGCTGGAGCGGCTGTGTTACCGGGAAGAAAACGCTCTCTGCTATCGACACTTTCGCCCGCAAATTCGTTGAGTGAACAGCATTGCGATAGTGTCGGAGCCTTTTTCTTTTGCTGCCTCGTTATCCGTCAGCCCTTGCGGGCAACGCCCAGCTCACCCAGGGTTTTTGCCATATCCTCGGCGCTGGTGGCCGGCTGGATATCTTTGTTGATCTTCAGGATGCGGCCGTCTTTGCCGATATAAACAGTGATGCGGCGGGCGATGTTCATGACCGGCATCTTGACGCCGTAGGCCTCGGCCACTTCGCCCTCTGGATCGCTGAGCAGCGGGAAGTCGGCCTCCTGTTCCTCGGCGAATTTGGTGTTGGTATCCACCTCGTCGGTGCTGGCCATAAAATAGGCGACGTCGTATTCGCGGATCAGGTGGCCGTTTTCGGCCAGGGACTTGCACTCGATGGTGCAGCCCTTGGTGAAGGCCTTCGGGTACCAGGCGATGGCGACGGCCTGTTTGCCCTTGAAGTCCGAGAGGGTGTAGGTCTTGCCGTCCGAGGCCTGCAGGCTGAAGTCTGGCGCTGGATCGCCGACTTCGAGCGCTGTCAGTGGCAGACTGAATAGTGTGGTGAGCAGGAGAGTAATCAGACGTATCATGGGGCTTCCTGTATCCGTTGAGTGAGAATATCCGCAAACATCCTACCCGCTGGAAAGGGTGGAAGTCATTGCCGGTGTCTTGCGGCAGCCAATATTGCGACCGTGGGCCGTATTAGTGGCGCGGTAAGTGGCTAACCCTCCCATTTCTGCACGCCGATTACTGGAAGCCACCGAGCACTGGACGCGCCCGATCTAGGGCTGGCATCTGGCGCTGTCTCAACTGGCAATCCTCTCCCCGGGCCGCCTGGAGAAATTACATCTGCCTCTCAGCCCATGACTGGTGCAGAGGTTTAAATACTCTCTCGGGTTGTGACTTTCTAGCGAACTTTATACACATCCCACTAGCCACTCCATCGGCGTTGTGCGATGGGTCGGAACTGGACCGGCGCCTGTGGAAGCTGCGGTAATCGCCGCAGGGTTTATTCGCCGTGCACTTCTTCGGGCGCTGGTGTGCCGGGCCCGTGGATTCCCGACGGATTCACGAACTCGCGCATGAAGATTTCCCAGAACGCCATAAACAGCGCCGCCAGCAGCGGACCTATGGCGAAGCCGCTGATACCGAACATGATCAGGCCGCCGACGGTGGAAAACAGCACGATATAGTCCGGCAGCTTGGTGTCGCGGCCCACCAGGATCGGGCGCAGCAGGTTGTCCACCAGGCCGATCACCGTCACGCCGTAGACCATCAGCACCGAGGCCTTCACCAGGTCGCCGGTGGCGTAGAGGTAGAGTGCCGCGGGAAACCAGATGATCGCCGCCCCCACCGCCGGCAGCAGCGACAGCAGCGTCATCATTACGCCCCACAGCAGCGGCGCCGGCAGGCCCAGGATCCAGAAGATCAGCCCGCCCAGGGTGCCCTGGGTTGCCGCCACCACCAGGTTGCCCTTGATGGTGGCGCGGGTGACTTCGGCGAACTTGGCCAGCAGCAGGTGTTCGCGCTCGTCGCCCAGCGGCAGGGCGCGGATCAGCAGGGCGACCAGTTTCTCGCCGTCGCGGATCAGGAAGAAGGTCAGGTAGAGCATCAGGCCCAGCATCACGAAGAAATTCAGCGTGTTCTGGCCCAGCGCCAGGGCGTTGCGGGCCAGGAAACTGCCGGCGCTCATCAGCCCGTTCATCAGCCGTTCCTGCAGTTGATCGAAATCGAGACCGAAGCGCTCGAAAAAAGCATTGATGCCGGGGAAGGCGCTGCGCACCTGTTCGATCTGTTGCGACAGGTCTATCTCGCCGCTCTGCACTTTCTGGAAAATGGTGACCCCTTCATTGATGAAGGAGCTGGCCACCAGCAGTACCGGGATTACCACCACCACGATACACAGCAACAGCGTGAGCAGTGCCGTCAGGTTGGGCCAGCGGGGCAGGCGTTGTAGCAGGCGGCGGTAGACCGGGAAGAAAATCAGCGCGATGGCGCAGGCCCAGAAAACCGGTGTAAAAAAGGGCTTCAGCAACAGCGCGAATGCCAGGGTTACCAGCAGAAGCGAAAGGATAAATGAATACCGTTCCAGTTTTTCCTGCACTGTATTTCCTTGATTATTCTGGCGGAAAAGTCGAGGCCCCACTGGGCACCGGGGTAGCCGCAGGACACGAGTGGTGCGCACGGCGCACGCTACCGCTGCGGGAGGCGCCTATGTAATCAGATGGCAGTGCTTTTTACCAGTGGCTTACCAGCGGCGGTAGCCGCAGGTGTCCACGTGAAAGCGGATGCCGCTGTAGATGCCAAGCCCCATATCCCATTTCTGGCCGGTGCGCTTGTGGATATCGCGCAGTATCGGTATCAGTTGTTTGCGGTTGAATTTGCGTTGCGGGACCATGTCCAGCCCACAGAAATGCATATGCTTGCTGGTCTTGGCGCCGCCGGCCTTGGCATTGTAGCTGGAGGTGCGCCAGCCGGACAGTATCGTCACCGGCCCCACGACGGGAATGATTTCCTCCCGCAGCACCTTGAGGGTATCCACCATCGTTTCCCAGTCGTCCTCCGGTGGAATGGCAAACGGGGGCTCGCCCACTTCCTGCCAGTCGCTGCCCTGGCGGAGGAGTTCGTAGAGGGGGACCACGTCGTCCACGTGATTGAGCTGCAGGAAGTTTTCCAGCCTGGCAAATTTCTCGCGGTTGTCGCCCTTCTGCAGGAATTTTTCGAAGGCGCTCTCCGAGGCGGCGGCGTAGCCCTTGATGTCGTAGACCTCGGGAATCGGCTCGTACTCGACCGGGGTGACTATGCGTTCGGCCAGTTCCCGCACCTTGTCGACCGTGAGCACCACCAGTACCAGCAGCCCCGCCAGTACCAGTGCACTGATCCAGATGGCCCGGCGGCGTTCGATATGGATGTCAAAATACTCGTGGTCTTTGCTCTCTTTGATATCCATTGCCGATCTCGCTGGCCCCCGCTACCAACTGCGGTAGCCGCAGGTGTCGATATGGAAGCGCACGCTGTGGTAGATGCCGAGCCCCATGTCGCTGTCGGGACCCAGGCGTGCGTGCAGGCTGCGCAGCTCCTCGCCTAGTTCCTTGCGGCTGATATTGGATTTCGGCACCAGGTCCAGGCCGCAGAAGTCGCGGTGCCGGCTGCTGGACCGGCCGCCGGATCTGCGGTTGTAATTGGCGGTGCGATAGGCGGACAGTACGCTCACCGGCCCGATGCTGGGCTCCAGTTCGTCCCGGACGACTACCAGGGTGGCGACCATATTGCGCCACAGATTCCGCGGCGGAATCGCAAAGGCGGACTCGTTGATGTCCAGCCAGTCGGTGCCCTGGCGCAGCAGGTTTTCGGCGTCCAGCACCCCGTCGACGCCTTCGGCTTTCAGGTAGTCGAACAGCCGCGCGGTGCGCTCGCGGTTATCGCCGCGGCGCAGGAAGCTGTTGAAGTGCTCGGTGGTGGCGACCCGGTAGCCTTTCAGCTCGCGGTAGGGCTTTTCCAGCGATTTGAAATACAGGTACAGCCAAAGCGATGCCACCACCAGCAATAGCAGTAGTGTGATGCCGGCCACCACCACGCGGTTGGTCCGCTGGCCGGGGGGCTGCCGTGAAAAGTAGGTTCCTGCAGTGAGCGGCGCCATGGGGAGAAGTCGCTCCTTGTGGTCTTGGGGCGATGCGGATACATCGGCGACCTTTCCATTTCACTATAGCTGCTCGCGGCGCGGTTTTTGGCGGCTGGGGAAAGCCGTCCGGAATGGTTCTGTGGGGTTTTTGTGGTGGGGCTGGTGTGTCGGGGAGGGGCGCTGCGAAGTCCAATGAGGCCAGGGGGTCGCCGCTCCCCTCTCCCAGTGGGAGGGGGGAGCTTTGCGTTGAGCTTCGGTGCCGCGAAGTTCTACAAAGGGGCTAGGTCCAGGGCCCCGCGGCCCTGACGTCTTCGCCCACCTGGAACTTCTCGATGTTTTCGGCGAACAGCCTGGCCAGCTTGCCGGCCTGTTCATCGTAAGCGCCCTGATCCGCCCAGGCCCGGCGCGGGTTCAGGTAGGCCCTGTCGACGCCGGGCACCTCCAGCGGGATATCCAGGTTGAGGATATCCAGGTGCTCGGTTTCGCTGTCTTCCAGCGCGCCGCTCTGGATGGCGGCCACCACGGCGCGGGTCACCGGAATGGGGAAGCGTTTGCCCGGGTTCTCGGAAGCGCCGCCGGAGCCGCCGGTCCAGCCGGTGTTGACCAGGTAGACCCGGGAGCCGAAATCCTCGATGCGCTTCATCAGCAGGTCGGCGTACTCGCGCGGTGCGCGCGGCATGAAGGGCGCGCCGAAGCAGGTGGAGAAGGTCGGGTGAATGCCGGCTTCCGCGCCCAGCTCGGTGGAGCCCACGCGGGCGGTGTAGCCGGACAGGAAGTGGTAGGCGGCGGCCTCCTTGGACAGGACGGACACCGGCGGCAGTACGCCGGAGACGTCGCAGGTCAGGAAGATCACGTTCTTCGGTTCGCCCGCCTGGTTGCCGGGCTGGCGCATGACCACATGTTCCAGCGGATAGGAGCAGCGGCCGTTCTCGCTCAGGCTGGTGTCGTGGTAGTCGGGGGTGCCCTTCTCGTCGGTGACCACATTCTCGACGATGGCGCCGAAGCGGATGGCATCCCAGATGACCGGTTCGTTCTCTTTGCTGAGGTCGATGGTCTTGGCGTAGCAGCCGCCCTCGATATTGAACACACCGCCTTTGGCCCAGCCGTGCTCGTCGTCGCCGATCAGGTAGCGCTCCGGGTCGGCAGACAGGGTGGTCTTGCCGGTGCCGGACAGGCCGAAGAACAGGCACACATCGCCGTCCTTGCCCACGTTGGAAGCGCAGTGCATCGGCATTACGTCTTTCTCCGGCAGCAGGAAATTCTGTACCGAGAACATGGCCTTTTTCATCTCGCCGGCATAGCGCATACCCGCCAGCAATACCTTGCGGCTGGCGAAGTTGATGACCACGCAGCCCTCGGAGTTAGTGCCGTCGCGTTCCGGTTCGCAGGCAAAGTCCGGCGCGTGCAGGATGCGCCACTCCTTTTTGTCTTTGGGGTTGTACTTGTCCGGACGGATAAACATGTTGCGGGCGAAGAGGCTGTGCCAGGCGGTCTGTGCGGTGACCACCACCGGCAGGTAGTAGCCCTCGTGCTGGCCCACGTGCAACTGCTGGACGAAGGTATCGGAGGCGGCGACGAACTCCTCGACGCGGTTCCACAGCGCATCGAACTTCTCCTGCGGGAAGGCGCGGTTGACGCTGCCCCAGTCGATGCTGTCGCTGCTGGAGGCCTCCTCCACTACAAAGCGGTCCGCCGGCGAGCGGCCGGTGCGCGCGCCGGTCTCGGTCACCAGTGCACCGGTGTCGGACAGCTTGCCCTCGCCGCGTTTGAGCGCTTCTTCCACCAGCTGCGCCGGCGCCAGGTTTTTCAGCACCTGCGCCGTATCGTCGATCTGTGCCATTCGTCGATTACCCGTAAAAGTTGTATTGATACTGCAAATAGTAGGGGTCGCCGCTGAAAACGGCGACCGGGCATGTTCGGGGGCGCATTATGGCAAACTTCAATTTGGGCGGGTAGAAAGATTGGCTGTTTCCTGCGCGTTGACAGCGCTGTCTTGGAAAAATTTGCGCTGCTTGATTTTCTTGGGTTATTGCTGGTCTTCTAAAAATAAACTGAGTGAATGGTGGGAGGGCAGATTGGAGCGAGTTCCGTGAACTCCAGCCTGCGCCACGCCGCCTGCGGCGCGCCATCTATTGCCGCGGCTACCATTTAAGGGCATCCACCTCTAAAATCCCGCGGTTTTGACCGAGGCGAAGGCCCTATGTCCGATCAATTGGAACGCTTTATCTTTTCCCAACACGATATCCGCGGGCAGATGGTGACCCTCACCGACTCCTACCGCGAGGTGCTGGAGAACAACCGCCTGCCGCAACCGGTGGACCAGTTGCTGGGGGAATTCCTCGCCGCTGCCTGCCTGCTCTCCACTACCCTCAAGTTCGAGGGGCTGCTGGCCCTGCAGGCCCGCGGCGAGGGGGATGTACCGCTGATCATGGCCGAGTGCACCCACCAGAGCGATCTGCGCGGTATCGCCCGCATCGCCGAGGGTGCTCAGGTAGACGGCGACGCCAGCCTGTCGCAACTGATCGGCAAGCGCGGCACCCTCGCCATCACCATCGAGCCCCGCGACGGCGAGCGCTATCAGGGCATAGTACCGCTGGAAAAGGAGACCCTGGCCGGGTGCCTGGAGGACTACTTTACCCAGTCGGAGCAACTGGCGACGCGCTTCTGGATCGAATCCAGCCCCGACACCGTCGGCGGCATCATGCTGCAGGTGTTGCCCGGCAACAACGCCACCTCCGAGGAGGAAAACCGCGACGGCTGGGAGACCGCCCAGTACCTGGCGGAAACCGTCACCGCCGAGGAATTGCACCAACTGCCCCACGACCAGCTGATGCACCGCCTGTTCCACGAGATGAAGCCCGCGGCACTCGGCACCGCCAATATCCGCTTCCGGTGCAGCTGCTCCCGCGAGCGCAGCGCCCGCGCGCTGGTTTCCCTCGGCGCCGAGGAAGTCTACCAGTTACTGGAACAGCAGGGCGGCGAGATCAGCGCCGACTGCCAATTCTGCAATACCCACTACCGCTTCGACCGGGCGGATATCGAAAACCTCTTCAACGCCCCGCCGCCTACGTTGCACTGAATTTCGGGATCTGGGATTCGGGGCTCAGGTGGGGTACCGCCTGGGTCAGCGGTGCGCACGGCGCAGCCTGCGGTTCGGGGGCAGGGGAGGCCTCGGGGCTCTTCGGTCCCCTCTCCCCCAGCCCCTCTCCCGGTGGGAGAGGGGAGCTCAGTGTTGGGCTCCCGTGCTACGCATCGATCCGCGAAGTCCAACAAAAAGGGCCGGGGAGCCCGGTGGTTTTTCAGCGGCACACGCGGCGGATCTCGCGCTGGAGTTTTTCCGCCATGCGCTGGCGCTCCCGTTCGGTCGTTTTGATTTCTTTGCCGTTTTCGTCGACAAACGCCACCCTGCCCTGCAGTGCGCGCAGCCTTTTGCGAGCCTTCTGGCAGGCGCGTGCCATCTGTTGTTGCCGCTGTCTCTGCTTGCGCTGTTTGCGGCTCTCGTAGTTCTTTTGCAGGTCGTCCCGCTGGCCGCGCTGGGTGGCCTTGCGGGCCCTGGTGGCGTCGGCGGCGTTGATCGGTTGCAGTTCGTCGCCGATGTTGTCCGCCTCGGCCTGCATCGGCGGCCGGTCGCCGAAGTGGACCTTGCCGTCCTCGTCGACCCAGCGGTAGAGCTCGTCGGCGCTAGCTGCGGCGGCCAGCGCGATTGCAAGTGTGCAGATCCCTGTTTTTATCATCGGTCTTTCCCTTCCCCCGGTACCCTTCAGTCACTGGCTACGGATCCCCCGCTGCCGTCTTCCCGCGCCAGGGTGCTGAACAGGCCGGGGGAATGGCGGCTGGGAATATGGTAGGTCTGCAGGATCAGCGGCTGCTGTTCGGCGGCCGCGGCTGCATCCAGCACCATACGATAGCCGGAGTCGTCCCGCAGCTCCACAAAGGATTCTTCGTTGCTCTCCATCAGCCGGGCGAACTGGGCGAAATCCGCTACCTCGCGGCCGTTCACCGAGTGGATGATCCAGTTCTTCCAGTCGTGGTAGCCGAGGTTGACGCCGGAGGGCAGCACTTTCAGGGCCACCACCAGCTCGCGACGGTCCTCGTCGCCCCACTGGTTGCGGGCATTGAGGTATTCGGTGGGGGCCTTGGAGTGCCAGTTCTTGCCCCAGCGCTTGATCAGGTTCATGTTCAGTGGCACGAACACCACGCCGCCGTAGATGTAGTAGCGGGGGCGCTGGTCGTATTTTTCACCCACCACCAGCGAGCGCGATGACGGTGCTTCACCCAGTGTGACTTCCGCTGTCTGTACTTCGCCGTCGCGGGAGAAGCGTATTGGCAGGCGGTCGCCGACGTGGTAGCGGTCCACGGCGTAGTGGTAGTTGGTGCGCTGGTTTTCGCGCCACTCGACGGTGCGGTCGGCGGCGACGGGGAAGCCGTCCACTTCCAGCAGCACGTCGCCGGGGCGCAGCACCCGGGCGGCGGCGGAACCGCTGAAGACCTTGACCACCAGCGCCCCTTCCTGCCCCTCACTGAGGCCGGCGTCGCGTTGCATTGCCGGGCTCTCCATGCTCTGGGTGAGGACGCCGAATTCCGGGAAGCCCTGGTGCACGCCGTCCTCGGCGTCTTCCAGCACGTGTTCGATCACGCTCGGCGGCACGAAGTAGCCCAGGTTCTCGGCGCCGCGGCTGTGGTTGGTCTGCATGGCCACGCCGACGACGCGGCCGTCGGAGATCACCGGGCCGCCGCTGTTGCCGGGGTTGATGGCGGCGTCGATCTGGCCGGCCATCAGATAGCTCTCGGCGTGGGCGTAGTACTGGTGCTCCACCCGGGACAGTACCCCGCGGGTGATGGACAGGGATTTGCCGCCGATGGGGTAGCCGTAGACGCTGACCTCCTGCTGCAGCTCCGGCAGCTCGCCCAATTTCAGCGGGCGGGTGCTGTCGAAGAAGCTTTCGCCCTCCACCTTGAGCAGGGCTAGGTCGGCGTCGTGGGAGACGAATTCGACCCGGGCGCGGAATTTGCGCGGGTCGCCGTGGCGCTGTACCTGGATAAAGCTGCCGTTGGCGACCACGTGGGCGTTGGTGAGTATTCGCTCGCCGCCAATCACCGCGCCGGAGCCGGACAGTTGCTGGGCATTCAGCAGTGCCCAGGGGTTGAAGTAGTCCGGCGCGGCGGCGGTGGTGTAGATCTTGATGATGGAGCGCTTGAGCTGTTCGTGTTCGCTGTCGGCACTGGCTGCCTGGGTGACGGCGAAGAGCAGCAGCGTGAGGGCCAGGAGTCGTTTCATCATGATTTGCGGCGTCGTTATTGATGGGCTTGCCAGTTTAGCAGGCGCGCGGGCGGTGGCGGGCGGTTCCCCTGTGTTATTCCTGTTCGCGCAGGAAGCGGTGTATCTGGCGGCGCTGTTTCTTGTTGGGGCGCTCGCTGCGGATACCGGCGTTACTGGCCCTGCGCTCGGCGCGGGCCTGTTCCCGCCCGGCGGCGCTGGCTTCGGTTTCGCGATAGAGGGTGCGGGCGATATCGGCGCCGCGGCGCTGGTCGGACAGCGCCAGTACCTCCACCTCCATCCGGTCCCAGCCCTGGCGCACGGTCAGGGTGATACCGGTGCCGATCTCCCTGCTGGCTTTGACCCGCTGGCCGTCGGCGTGCACCTTGCCGCCCTCGATGGCCCGCTTGGCCAGACTGCGGGTCTTGAAGAAGCGGGCGGCCCAGAGCCATTTGTCGATACGTACTTTTTCCATTCGGATGTCGGTCTTTGTCTGCTGTAGGAGCCTGCTTGCAGGCGAACAGGAGCTCCCACTTGCCAGTAAGAAGAGTCAGTGGCGGCCCTGCTGCCGGGGGAGGTTTGCGGGACACGCCGTGAATACGTCCCTGTAGGCTTGTCTGCGAGGTGTCCCGGCCGCTCCAGGTATTCACGGCGCCTTCGGCCCCTCTCGCAGACAGTCCCGCAAACCTCCCCCGGCATCAGGGCCTTTGCTTCTGACCTGGGTATTCTTTTTCGAGTGTCGCACCGTTGATCGGTCGGTGCGCACGGCGCACCCTACCCGAGTCTCCAATTCAGATCGCCATAATCTCATCAAACCGGTGAATCGCCGGAAACTCGGTGATATCCCGCATGGGCCCGCGGCTGTCCGGCTGGCGTATGCACAGCAGGTGGGCGATGCCGTAGTTGCGGGCGGCGGCCAGCACGCTCTCGTTGTCGTCGACGAACAGGGTGCGCGCCGGGTCGAAGCCGGTATGCTCGCGCAGCGCCGGCCAGAAGTGGGCGCTCTCCTTGGCGTGCTTCAGCTCGTGGGAGGTGACGATGCCGTCCAGCCTGCGGTCGATACCGGTGATCTCGAGTTTGTGGCCGAGGCCGTCCGGGTGGGCGTTGGTGACCAGCAGGGCCCTCTTGTCCAGCCTGCGCAGGCCGTCCAGGAAGGCCTCGCTCTGCGGGCGCAGGGCGATGCGGTCGGCGGTCTCCCGGTAGAGGGCGGCCACGTCCAGTTCCAGTTCCCGCGACCAGAAGTTCAGGCAGTACCAGTCCAGGGTGCCGCGGCGCGCGTCCATCTCGGCGCCCAGTTCCGTCTGCGCGCGCTCCAGCGGGATACCGCGGATTTCGGCGTAGCGGCGCGGCAGGTGGGTGAGCCAGAAGTGGTTGTCGTAATGCAGGTCGAGCAGGGTGCCGTCCATATCCAGCAGCACCGTGTCGATATCGTGCCAGTCGAGCATCGGGTCAAACTACCTCGTATTCCGGGGCGGGAAGGGAAATGAGCACAGGCCATTGTCCTCCGCCCCTGTGAACGCCGTATTATGCCCGCGCGCGCCCTATGCCGTACAGCAGCGCCAGTTGAGCGCCATAATAGGTGAGCATGATACCGGTGCCGGCCAGCGGCAGCGGCGCGATAAAGCGGTTCAGCGCGATCAGGGTGTCCGAGGCCATGAAGGTGACGGCGCCGGCGAACAACAGCGCCGAATCGCCGCGGTGGCCGGCCGCGCACAGGGTCATGGCGACGATTGTGACCAGGTAGACGAGTACCGGCAGTGCCAGCTCCCCCGCCGCCGGCAGCAGCAGTTGTGCCAGCAGGAAGGCGGCGGCCAGTACCGGCGCGCCGCGCAGCCAGAAGCGCCGGCAGCGGAAGTCCGCGGCGCGCAGGAAGTTGCCGGCGTAGATCAGCTGCGCCAGCAGGAAGGCGCCCAGGCCGAACACGAACTGGTGGGGGAATTCGAGTGCCAGCAGTACGTCGCCGAGGGCGGAGAAGCCGAGAGCGGCCAGCACCAGGGTACGGGTCGGGCCGCCCAGGCTGCGCCGGGCCAGCAGCGCCAGAACCGCGATGGGCAGGATTTTCAGCGAGGCCATCCAGGGACCGCCCAGGCCGGTGGCGTCGAGCCCCATATAGAGCATCGCAGCGGCGGCAAAAGCGATGAGGAAAGGCGCGTCGGAACGGGAAGAGCGGCCGGTGGCCGGAGCGGCTGTGGTCATGGTCTCACTCGTATTCTTGTTGTATTTGTGGTCTGCTCCGGGCCAGTATTCGGCAAAGCGGGTGGCGGTGCAATCGCCGCCGGCCAACACGTCAATTTGAGCCTCAGGGAGAGCATCGCACATGAAAGCAGCCAATATTCTCGAGACCATCGGCAATACACCCCACGTCCGCATCAACCATCTGTTCCGCCCGGAAATCGAGGTGTGGATGAAGGTGGAGCGCTTCAATCCGGGCGCCAGTATCAAGGACCGCATCGCGCTGTCGATGATCGAGGCGGCCGAGGCCAGCGGCGAGCTGGTGCCCGGCGGTGTGATTGTCGAGCCCACTTCCGGCAATACCGGTGTCGGCCTGGCGATGGTGGCGGCGGTGAAGGGCTACCGGCTGATCCTGACGATGCCGGAATCCATGTCGACGGAGCGGCGCAAGATCATGAAGGCGATGGGCGCGGAGCTGGTGCTCACACCCAAGGAGAAGGGAATGGGCGGTGCCATAGACAAAGCCCAGGAGCTGCTGGCGGAGTACGACAACAGCTGGATGCCGCAGCAGTTCCGCAACCCGGCCAATGTCGAGGTGCACCGGGATACCACGGCGCGGGAGATCGTCGAGGATTTTCCCGAGGGCCTGGACTACCTGATCACCGGTGTCGGCACCGGCGGTCACATCACCGGTTGCAGTGAAGTGCTGAAGGAGCGCTTCCCGGGCCTGCAGACGTTCGCGGTGGAGCCGGAGAAGTCTGCGGTGATCAGTGGCTGCGAAAAGGGACTGCACCGGCTGCAGGGCATCGGCGCAGGCTTTATACCGGATATTCTCAACACCGGGGCACTCGACGGCACCATTCAGGTCAGCGAGGAGGACAGCTTCGAGATGGTGCG
Source organism: Microbulbifer halophilus (assembly GCF_026183675.1). GTDB lineage: Bacteria > Pseudomonadota > Gammaproteobacteria > Pseudomonadales > Cellvibrionaceae > Microbulbifer > Microbulbifer halophilus. Next base: position 129,363 of record NZ_JAPIVK010000009.1, on the reverse strand, counting down.
CCAGTGCGCGCGGAAGGAAGGGATCTTCGTCGGCATCTCCTCCGGTTCCAGCCTGGCGGCGGTAAAACAGCGCGAGAACGACTTCGCCGCCGGCAGCAAAGTGCTGGTGTTCAGCTACGACACCGGCGAGCGCTACCTGTCCATCGACGATCTGTTCCCGGCCTAGTGGTCCATGCGGCAAATTCTGTAACACTATCTCTTCGCCACAGGCCCCAGTGCTGCGTTGAAAAAGCTTGAATTAGCGCTGCTAGTCCTGCGCTTTTTCGCCTTGCCCTGGAACCCGTGGCTGTGAGCTAGAGTCACCGAATTTACCGCATGAACCACTAGTCCGCTTCGCGGGCGCCTTGGGCGTCCAAATCGGCAGTCCCTGCCGATTTGTGCCCATCCTACGGAATTGTGGGCGGTAGGAGCCTGCTTGCAGGCGAAAAGAACGGGGCCCCGCTCCATTCGCCTGCAAGCAGGCTCCTACCGTTCGTGGCCCGGCGCGGGCGAGTGCGTATAATGCCCGGTCCAATCAAACGGGGGACTTATGGATAAAGCATTACTGGAACAGACCATCGATATCTGTCGCCGCGCCGGCGATGCCATTCTCGAGGTATACAACAGCAGCGCCGAGCTGGAAGTGGACACCAAGGCGGACGACTCCCCCGTGACCGCCGCCGACCTGGCCGCGCACAGGGTCCTGGCGCCGGCACTGGCGGAGCTGCTCGACGGCGTGCCGGTGCTGTCGGAAGAGCAGGAGATGCCGTCTTTCGAGGAGCGCCGGCAGTGGCAGCGCTACTGGATCGTGGATCCGCTGGACGGCACCAAGGAATTTATCCGCCGAAACGGCGAGTTCACCGTCAATGTGGCCCTGATCGACGGCGGCGAGCCGGTGCTGGGGGTGGTCTATGTGCCGGTACTGGATATCACCTACGCCGGCTGTAGGGGCGGTGCCGACAGCGAAGCGGTTGCCTTCAAGCGTACCGCCGACGGCGAGACGCCGATCCGGGTGCGGGCGCTGCAGCCGCGCCTCGACGCCGGTGAGCCGGTGGAACTGGTGGCCAGCCGCAGCCACGGCGCCGGCGCGGTGGACCGATTGGTGGAGCGCATCGAATCCGCCGTGGGCGAGGTGGCCTGCAAGAACATGGGCAGCTCCCTGAAGTTGTGCCTGGTGGCCGAGGGCGCCGCGGACCTCTACCCGCGCCTGGCCCCCACCTGCGAGTGGGATACCGCCGCGGCCCAGGCGGTGGTGGAGGCCGCCGGCGGTACCGTGGTGGATGAAGAGTTCCGGCTGCTGCGCTACAACAGCAAGGATTCGCTGCTGAACCCCTTCTTTTATGTTATCGGTGACTCGTCGTTCGACTGGCGTCCACTGCTCACAAAATAACCAATTTTTGGCTAGGCTTTACCTGAGCGCCCCCGCTTTACCGGCGGCGGGCGAGATGTCTGCCCGCCACCGCCGGCGAGCGCGTTTTGTTCAGGTAGAGCCATGTCCCGACCCCGCAGTGCGCACGTCAATATCAGCGAGAGCGAGACCCGCAAGCTGCGCCGCCAGCTGGAAAGCGAGATCAACTGGCTGCACCGGCAGATGGATGAAATGTACGGCACCGGATCCGAACTGGATCTCTCCCTGATGCAGACCTACCGGGAAATGATTTTTTCCCGGCGCGCCCTGCTGGGCAGGATCCCGCGCTAGCGGGAAATTCTTTTTTCCTTTCACAAAACTGCACACTCCCTCTCTGCTACTGCCCGGATTTCGCCGCGCCATTTTTTGCCTGCCCGGGCCAAAAAACTGTCAATTCCGTCTACGCTTGGTGGGTTAATGTAATAAGAGTAATTCCCGATGCGTTATCCGGTTGTGGTTCACAATATCGAGTACGCCGGCTTCGGCGCCATAGCGCCGGACCTCCCCCATTGCCATTGCCACGCCGAAACCCTGGACGACACCCTGCAGAAGATGGCAGAGACCATTGTGCAGCGGCTGGAGGATGTCCACGCTGCCGGCGAGGCGCTGCCGGAGCCGGGCGATATCGATACCCTGCGCGACAACCCGGCTTTCGCCGGCGGTATCTGGGCCATCATCGATGTGGCGCACTCCGAGGTTTACCCGAATAAATCAGAACGTTGATCGATTCGCAGTAGCGACGGACCAAGGAAGGTAATAATGAAGAAATTTTTGTTGGCTTTCGCCCTGATGTGTTCGTCCACAGCCGGCGCTGTGGAGTGGAATAACCCCGTCGAGGGAATCTGTGCCGGGGAGTATCGGGTGATCGGCACCCTGGGCGCCGGTACCGGGGAGATCCAGATCAACAAGGAGCGGGATACATTCGGCTATGCCAGCGTGGGTATCACCCCCTCCGTGGGCCTCTGGCAGGTGGAGTTGCGCTACTCCAATTTTGACGACGGTCATCTCTCCGTCGATCAGTACGGGATCAATTTCAAGGTGGATTTTACCCTGAACTGTGATGTCCAGTGCCTCTACTGGATGGCCGGCTGGAATTACGGCGAGTTCGATGTGGACACGGTGCGCCGCGACAATCGCCACGTGATTGTCCCGGTGAACAACGACGGCGACGACAACTACTGGAACGCCGGCGTCGGCTATCGCTATATGTGGACACGGGATTTCGATACCTCGATCGAGTACAACTACAACGACGTGGGGCGGGTCTCCGGTTTCGACCTCGGCCACCTGCGCTCACTGACGGTGAACCTCAGCTACCGCTTTTGACGTCCCCGCCCCCTACCGTCATTCCGGCGAAGGAACGTCATGCCGGACCTGATCCGGTACCGGAATCCAGAGAACGGGGCCCCCAACTGGATCCCGGATCAAGTCCGGGATGACGAGCCCCCTTGCCGTCATTCCGGCGAATGCCGGAATCCAGGGAACGGGCCCCTCAATGGATCCCGGATCAAGCCCGGGATGACGAGCCCCCTCTGCCGTCATTCCGGCGAATGCCGGAATCCAGGGAACGGGGCCCCTCACTGGATCCCGGATCAAGTCCGGGATGACGAGGCCCCCCTGCCGTCATTCCGGCGAATGCCGGAATCCAGCGAACGAGGCCTCTCAACTGGATCCCGGATCAAGTCCGGGAGGATGAGAGCCTAGGGTCAGCCCGACAGCCGGCGAGCGGTCAGAAAGCGTAACTCAGGCTCATGTTCAGCCCGTCCTCCCGCGCCAGCTGGTAGCCGTTGTAGTCCGCGGACAGATTGCCGACCCACTCCAGCCCCAGGCGCACACCGGCGAGCGGGCCGCCCTGCGGTACCGTATTGAAACCGATGCCGTAGTCCAGCAGCTCGCCGCCGTAATTCGCCTGCAGGTCCGCCGGGCTGGCGTGGTTATGCGGGCCATTGTAGTGGCCGTTGATATCCCCCTCCTTCGAATATTCCAGCCGCGCCGACAGGCTCAGCCAGTCCACAATGCGGTAGGCGCCCCAGGCCGTGGCGCCGTAGCGCTCGCCGAAGGCGAAGCCGGAATCGTTTTCCCCCTCCATCGGTAGGCGCGCGGACACTTGTGCGCCCCAGCTCAAACGGTCCAGGGTGCCGGTATAGGTCACCGACGGCATCAGGTCCCAGGTGCCGCTGCCCAGTTGCATACCGTAGTGGGTGAAGGTGCCGTCGGCGTTTTTCTCCTCCACCGAACCGGTGGGCGCGTTGGCGCCCAGGGTTGCGTGCAGTTTGTAAGTGCTGCTGTCCACCAGCCGGAAGAGGCCGGCGATGACGGTATCGCCGGTGCCGGAAACGCCGTGGTCGTGGCCGCCGGTGTGCATATTGTCCATGCCGGCCATTCCGCCTGCGCCCTCCGTATGGCCGTGGCCATCGCCAATCATCTCCATCGACATATCCATGTGCATGGTCTGCGGCATGAACATCAGTGTCAGGTCGTCGGAGACGGCGTACATGATGTCGAGCTTATGCATTTCCATGCTCATGCCGGTGGGCATCATGGAATAGCCGGCCGTCTGCAGATCCATCGCGTCCACCTTGTGGGAGCCGCGATAGACGTCGCTGTAGTCTTCCTGCATATAGCGGTAGCCGATCATCCACTCGCCCTGGTTGTGCAGGTGATCCGCCATCACGCCGGCCGGGGCGTGGCCTTCCGGCAGGATGGCCGGCCCCCCGTCGTGGGCGCCCGCCAGCGGCGCGGCGAGGGCGATGGAAGTGGCCAGCAGGGCCGGGCGAAAGTGGTTGTTGTGGGATGTGTGCATTGAGATTTTCCCCATACAGGTGCCGCCGCCGGCGTCGGGCGGCGGCAGCAGATTTCGCGCGCGACAGTCGGGCCGCCGCGCCTCGGATTAAAAGTATTGAATGAATCAGCTGTCGGGGAGAAAAGGCGGGGCGCGGCCGGGGGGCCGAGTGTAGTGGCGGTGCCGTGCGGGCGGGGCCGGCAGTGCCGGTATCGGTTCCCGCACGCCGGCGATTGCGGGGGGGATCTCGGCGATCGGCGCCGCGGCAAGGATGGCGCCGGCGGAAAAGTTGCAGTGGTTGTCGGCGAACGATTGGGCCGTCAGCGTATCGTGTTGGTGACCTGGGCGGTGGTTGTCACGCCGATCCGCCAGCCAGTTCAGCAGTTCGAGGCTGCGGCTGTCGCCGTGGCAGAGGTCGTAGGGCGCACCGGCGGACAGGGGCGCGGGCATGAAGCCCGCAGGCACCAGGCCGCGGGCGCTGAGGAACACACACAACAGCAGCAGCGCCAGGCCGCGTGGCAGCCGGCAGATGGGGCGCTGTGGCGGTATTCGGGTGGCTTGCATGATGCGCTTGATCGCCGTTGTTGTGGCCGATCAGTCAATATAGCGATTCTGCCACCGGCGGGCTAGTGCGCGGTGCAGTCAGTCCAGTCGCCATTCCGGCGAAGGAACGTCATGCCGGACCTGATCCGGTACCGGAATCCAGTGAATGGGGCCCCTCACTGGATCCCGGATCAAGTCCGGGATGACAAGGCCCCCTCTACCGTCATTCCGGCGAAGGCCGGAATCCAGAGAACGGGCCCCTCAACTGGATCCCGTATCGAGTCCGGGGATGACCACGGCGGGCATAAGCGGGCGCGATGACGGCTGCAGCGCGTGAGTTTTGGTCACAGCAACTCTGACGCGACTAACGACTCGGGTTTCGGGGCTTGTGCCACCGTAAACTTTAAATACGACCGCTGCGCTTCAGCTGCCAGTAGCTTTCCACCAGCGCCATATGCAGTTTGTCCGGGGCGGAGTCCACCACCAGTACGTTGCGCGCGCGCAACTGCTGCAACAGGCGGCCGCGGCGGTCGAGAAAGTCGCGTGTGGCCGCCAGTTCCACGGCGTCGCCGAAACCGGCCACCGGGCGCTGGGTGAGATCGTCCAGGGCGGATTCGCGCAGGCAGGCCACCATCACCAGGTGGCGGCGCGACAGTAACTGTACCGCGGCCAGCAGTTCGTCGCTGTCCTCGTCGCGCAGGTTGGTGACCAGTATCACCAGCGCGCGGCGGCTGTGATCGGCGAGCATCTGCTGGGCGGCACCGCTGAAGTCCGCGCTGGCGGTGCCGGAGTGCAGGTCGTAGACGTGATTCAGCAGCAGGTTGATGGCGCTCTCGCCCTTGACCGGCGGCAGCCGGCCGGCGCCGCCCGGGTGGGCGAAGGCCTGCAGGCCCACGGCGTCGCCCTGCTTGATGGCCACATAGGCGGATAGCAGCAGCGCGTTGAGGGCGTGGTCGAAATGGCTGAGTTCGCCGTCCTTGGCGCGCATGCGGCGGCCGCAGTCGAGCATGTAGACGATTTCCTGGTCGCGCTCGTCCTGGTACTCGCGGCTGATCAGCTTGTGCATGCGGGCGCTGGCGCGCCAGTCTATCTGGCGCTGGCTGTCCCCTTCCCGGTACTCGCGCAGCTGGCGGAAATCCATGCCCTCGCCGCGGCGCTGCTGCTGGTGCAGGCCCAGGAAGCGCAGGCTCTGCTCGGTGCTGAGGGACTGCAGTGAGGAGATGCCGAGGAAGTTGGGGTACACCTTGACCGCATCCGCCCGGCCCAGGGTCAGGTGTTTCTGCCACAGGCCCCAGGGGGAGGCCGCCAGTACCTCGATCGGGCCGAACACCGCGTGGCCGCGGCGGCGCGGCACCAGCGGGTAGTCGATGCGGACTTCCTGCTCCGGGTCCAGTTGCGCGTCGCGGGGCAGCTCCCGCGCCTGCAGTTGTTGCGGCAACCGGTCGCAGACCGTCAGGCGCAGCCGGCGTGCGCCGTCGTTGCGCAGCAGCAGCCGCACGCGGTTCTCCACGCCCAGCGCCAGGTTGCCCGGCAGCGAGCGTTGGCCGTCCAGGCCCGCTACGCGGCGCCCGGTGAGCCAGTCCAGCAGCGCGGCGCCCAGCAGCAGCGCCCCGGCCGTCCACCAGCCGGCGGCGACGGCGCCGGCCGCCTGCGGCAGCCAGATACGGGCCGCGGAAATCAGCAGGGCCGCCAGGCACCAGTAACCGAGCAGCCGCACCAGGCGGCGGCTGGGGCGCGTGTGCGGAATCAGGGCGGCGGCACTCTTCACAGCCTGGGCGCTTCCACGGTGTCGATGATCTGCGCCAGCACCGAGTCCGGCGTCTCGCCGTCGATTTCCATATCCGGTGACAGGCCCACGCGGTGGCGCATCACCGGTACGGCCATGGCCTTGACGTCGTCCGGCAGCACGAACTCGCGGCCGGACAGCAGGGCCCGGGCGCGCGCCGCCTGTAGCAGGCCGATACTCGCCCGAGGCCCGGCCGGGCGGCGCAGTTGGGCGGCGTCGCGGGTGGCGCGCACCAGTCGCACGGCGTAGTCCAGCACCTGGCGGTCCAGCGCCACCTGCGGAATCAACGCCTGTAGCTCCTGCAGTTGCTCAATGGTCAGCTGCCCCGCCGGCTGCTGTTGCAGGTGCTGCTCGATGCGGCCGCTGCTGGCGGCCGCGGCCAGCTTGAGTTCCGCCTCGTGGTCGGGGAAATCGATCAGGATCTTGAGCAGGAAGCGGTCCAGCTCCGCCTCCGGCAGCGGGTAGGTGCCCTCCTGCTCGATCGGGTTCTGGGTGGCCAGCACCATGAAGGGCCGCGGTACCGGCAGCGCCTCGCCGTCGATGGTGACCTGTTTTTCCTGCATCACTTCCAGCAGCGCCGCCTGGGTCTTGGCCGGGGCGCGGTTGATTTCGTCCGCCAGCAGCAGGTTGGTGAACACCGGCCCGCGGCGCACCTCGAAGCGGCCCTCGGCCATCTGGTAGATGGCGTGGCCGGTGACGTCCGCCGGCATCAGGTCCGGGGTGAACTGGATGCGGCGGAAGCTGCCGCCGAAACAGTTGGCCAGGGCGCGCACCAGCAGGGTCTTGCCCAGGCCGGGCACCCCTTCCAGCAGCACGTGGCCCGAGGTCAGCAGGGCGATCAGCACCTGGTCGACCACCGCTTCCTGGCCGATCAGCAGCCGGTTGACGGTGTTGCGCAGCAGCGCCAGTTGTTCGGACGCGGCCTGCCAGTCCGGGCCCGGTGCCTGTTCGCCCTTCTGTTGTTCGGGTTGTTCGGGTTGGTAAGTGGTGTCGCTCATAGGACTGCCTCGATTTGCTGCAGGTTGCGCATTCTTTCGGTAAACGCCTCTTCGCTGTGCGGGGGCTGGCCCCAGAGGCTGTCGGTAATCCGGGTTTCGCCGAGCCCGGTGGCCGCGTTCAGCTGTTCGCAGAGTCGGCGCCGGGTCTTCTGTGAGGCGTTGTCGCCGCCGAGCCGCCGCAACAGGCTGTCGCGGTAGCGCGCCAGCAGTGCGCTGCATCTGTCTTCGCGCCAGTAGTAGTGGCCACAGGCGGCGATATGCTCGAGCAGCGAGCGGCGCGCGGTTTCGGGTTCCGCCGCGCGCGGGCCGAAACGGCGCGAGCGCAGCAGCAGCCAGGCCAGCAGCGCCAGCGCGCCGGCGCCGAAAAACTCGCGGGCGTAGCGGCGCGCCAGCACCGGCAGTGAGTCGAACTGCGGCCGGGTCAGGAAGACGAAATCGCCGTCGGAGGCGAGCTGCTCCAGCAGGAAGACGTGGTCGAAATGGCCGATGCGGTCCGACTGCCAGAGGCCGGCGTCGGCCATCAGGGTGAGCAGGCCGTCGCCGCGTTCGAACTGTATGAAGGGCACGCCTGCGGTTTCGTTTTCCATGTCCGCCCAGAAGACCGGGTCGCTGTCTCCGCCCGCGGTTTCGTTTTCCATGTTCGCCCAGAAGGCCGGGTCGCTGTCTCCGCTCGCGCCCTCGCTGTCGAGCGTCGGGTGCCACAGTAATGTGGTGGGGTTGAAGTGCAGCCGGTAGTCGTGGCCGCTGTCGGAGGTCAGTGTCACCAGTGCCGACGGGTCCACATCGGGATCTTCGGGCGGTTCGGGCGCCGCGGGTTCGGCGGCATCCGCCCCGCTGTCTTCGGGTGTTTCGCCGTCGGTGTTTTCGCCTTCGCGCAGTTTGCGGTTGTGTTCGCGCAGGAGTTCGCTGGCGCTCTTGCCGCTGTACTCCTCGGCTTCCTCGCCGATAAAGCGGCGCATCGGGTTGGTGAAAAAGAAGTCGCCGCTGCCGGTTTCCGCGGTGACGCCCAGCTCTTCCAGCAGCCAGTCGCGCTCGCCCTCGGTGCCGCGGCGGGCCACCACCACGGCGTTGCCGCCGCGCTCGATCCAGTCCAGCAGTTCCCGGGCGCGCTCGCCGTTGTAGACCTGGCTGGAACTGGCCACGTAGAGGGTGTCCTGCGGCGAGAGTCCGGCGACGGCGGCGATATTGTCGGCGCGCCGCGTCTCCAGCCCCCGGGCGTCGAGAAACCGCTCGGCGGCGAGATAGGGGTTGCGGATGGCCTTCGCGCTCCAGCCGCGATCCAGTTGCCGTTCGTAGCGCTCGAAAAACGTCAGGAACAGCGCCACCAGGGCGCCGATCAGCAGCGACACAAGCACGAGAAGGATCCGTTTAGCGGTCATCGGCAAACACCTCCCGCCAGCAGTCGCAGAGATTTTCCACGCGCTCCGTGGCCGGCGCGCGGTGGGCGTAGGCCAGTTGCTGCCAGACACCGGTGAGCTGCTGCACGAAATCCCCCAGCGCGCCGCTGACCGGTTGCTGTTCGTCGTCGGCGCCGCGCTGGCGGCGCATCTGCACCTGCTGCGCGCACTCGCTCTCGGTGAGGTGATCGCCGAACTCGAACTGGTAGCGTTCGATCAGGTGCGACAGGGTGGCCCGGTAGAGCAGGCCCAGGCTGTTGCGGCGGTCGCCGGCGGCCCAGAGTCTCAGCACTTCGGCGCAGACGTCGTCCGGCAGGCTTGAGCGGCGCACGTCCAGGCCGAACAGCGTTTCCGGCGGTGTGTGTCCGGGTTTTTCACGCCGGCGGAGCTGCAGGCTCTGGCGCAGCGGCTCGCGGTAGCGCCACAGCAGGTACAGCAGCAGGCCGATGGCTCCGGTCCACAGCAGCAGTTCGATCAGGCCGCCGATCAGCGGGCCGAACCCGGGGCCGTCTTTGGCGTCGTCACCGTCGTCGGCCAACAGGCGTTCCAGCCGCTCGATAAAGTTGATCATCCACTCGGGAAAGGCGTCCGCCTTCCACTCGAAATCCTTGAGCCGCCAGCGCTCGACCGTTTCCATACGGTGGAAGTCCTCGCCGACGAGGATGCCGTCGACGGTTTCGCGGGCCTCTTCCGGTGTCGTCCCCGCTTCCGCCCGCGCCGGACTGCCGTGCAGGGCCCCCGCCAGGCCCAGCGCACAGAGCAACAGCAGTTGCGCGGCGACGGGGCCGTGCGCCACGCCGCGCCGGGTACGCCGGCTGCGCTCGCGCAGTTGGCGGAACTGGATTTCGATATCCCAGCCCTCCAGTTCGATACGGCGGCCGATATACAGGGCAAAGCCGCCCACCACGTAGAAGGGGGCCACCGCGGCCATGACCAGCAGGTAGATACCGTTGAGGCCCCACTGCAGCCAGAGTTCGCCGCTGCTCAGGAAGGGCAGCCAGTCAATCTGCACCTGTTCGGGAATGAACAGGTAGACCAGCGCCACCACCGCCAGGGCCAGGATCATTTCCAGGTGTACCAGTGTCAGTGTCAGCCAGGTGGCGGTGCCGGCGTGCTTGCGGTGCAGCACTGCCACCCGGCGGCTGCGCGCGGCGCCGCTGTTCTGTTCCAGCAGTGTGACCGGCATATCGAAGGAGCGCGTGGCGCTCAGGCGGCGCCAGCTCAGCCAGGCGAACCAGTCGCGCCGGTTCTGGGCGAAGAACTGCCGCAGCGCCGCGCCGGCGCCGACCTTTTCGCCGAACAGCGCGCGGCTCGAGATGAACAGCGGCAGGCGGTCGTACACCGGCTTCAGCCACCAGAGCAGCAGGCTGGCCAGCCCGGGGGACTCCCACAGGAATGTCGCACTACCGGCGAACACCAGCGCCGCCGGCAGCAGCCACACCAGGAACAGGGAGCCCCACTGGCGGCGGGCCAGGGCGATGCCCAGGTCGACGGATTCCCACGGCGAGCGCAGCCGCGCGCGCACTGCCAGCCGTTCAAGATCCATGGCGCGCCTCCCCTTCGGGATTGCCGCCGCGACCGGCCAGCGCGAAATAGGCGAATACCAGCAGCCAGAAAATGCTGCCCACCGCCACTCGCACACCGACTCCCAGCTCGGTGCTGGAGGACCAGAAGGCCTCCAGGAAGGCGGCCACCACCAGCATCAGGAAGGTGCCGTAGACGATTTTCATCGCCTCGATACTGGCGAGGCGCAGGGCCGCGGGGCGGCGGTGCCCGCCCGGGTCGATCAGCGACTGGCCCAGGCGCAGGCCGGCGGCGCCGGCCAGCACAATGGCGGTCAGCTCGAAGGCGCCGTGGCCGATCACGAAGGGGTAGAAGGTGGTGGTAAAGCCCACGCGGGTGATATGCCCGAACACCGCCCCCAGGTAGACACCGTTGAACACCAGGAAAAAGATGGAGCCCAGCCCGAACAGGATGCCGGCGGCAAAAGTGCGGAAGGCGATGCCGATATTGTTCTTTATGTAGAAGCCGAACATCTGCAGGTCCGAGTCGGAGCCGCGCTCGCGCCCCATGACGTCGTTGCCCGGATCGTACATGGATTCGAACTGCAGCACTTGTTCCGGGGACATGACCGCATAGATCAGCGCGTCGTTGTGGTAACTGCCGATTCCCATGACCAGCGCCGGCAGTACAAACAGCGCCGCAGCCAGCCAGACATAGCGGATCTGCTCGCGCACCGCCCGGGGGAAACCGGCCAGCAGGTAGCGCACCCAGGTATTCCTGCGCAGCGTCTGCTGGCGGTAGACGCGGTGGTGCGCGGCCATTACCAACTGGTTGAGGCGTTCGATCAACTGGTTGGTGTACTGGCGTTCCTTGGCCACCGCCAGTTGCTGGCACAAGCTGCGGTAGGCCACTGGCAGGTCGGGCGCGGGCCGGTCGGAATCCGTGTCGCCGGTCCGCAGCCATTGCTCCAGCCGTTGCCAGCTTTCGCCGTAGCGCTGTTCAAAGTCCTGTTGTTTCATTTTCCGCCCAACAGCCAGTTGCCCACGGCGTGGAGATAATGGAGGCCGTCGCGGCCGGATTTGCCGGTTACCGGTTGCAGCAGCTCGGCCAGCTCCCGCTGTCGGGCCTCGCTCAGGTCCCGGTGGCGTTCGGCCAGGCTGATGATGGCCAGCTGGTCCTGCATTAACAGGCCGCGCGGCGGTGCCAGCGGTGCCGCCTGCGGCAGCGAGCGTTCGCTGCTGTTCTGCTGGCGGTACACCACCAGGGTGCCGGCGGCCAGGTCGCCCAGCCGGCGGAAATCCCGGTTCAGGGTCATGGCAATGGTGCCGGCGGCGTAGCCGAAGGGCAGGAAGTCGGCGAAGCGCAGCAGGTTGCGCAGCAGCGAGGCGCTCCAGGAGATGGGGGTGAGGTTGTCGTTGACCACCATCAGGCCGAAAGCCTTTTTGCCGGGCGTCTGCCCGCCGCGGACCACTTCGAAAAAGACCGGGTAGAACCACTCCAGCAGGAAGGAGCAGAGCAGCCAGATACCGACACCGGCGCGGTCGGCGAACGCCAGCGCGATGCCGAGTGCGGCCAGTATCAGCGAACGGTAAAAGACGTCGACGGCATAGGCGAGGATGCGCGGCACAGGCCCGGCGGCCTGTGCGCGCAGATCGATCCCCTCGGGTGTCTCGACGTTGTAGGCGGTATCCAGCAAACCACCGCTCCTCTCCGGGTTAAGCGGATTGTCCGGATTCCGGACCGCCGAAGATATTGCGATAGGCGATGCCGACGGCGATGGAGACCAGCGGAATCACCCAGATCAGGCCGATCATCAGCGGAATGGCGCCGGCGATATACAGCAGCAGGCACACGATCAGGAAGCCGAAGAAACCGAACCAGTGCTTGGTGATTGCCTTGCGCGAGGTTTCCAGGGCCTGCCAGGGACCCAGGTTTCTGTCCGCGATCAGCGGCAGCGCCAGCGTATAGGCCACCGCCAGGTAAATGCCCGGAAGAATCAGCAGCACAAAACCGAGCATCGTGAGGATGGTCATCAGTATGGAGGCCACGACCAGCGGCAGCAGCTTGTCGAAATAGGCAAAGATTTCCGTCGGCGAAGTCTCTTCGTCGCGGGCGATCTTGACACCGATCATTATCATGCCCGCCATCAGCGGTCCCGCCACGATATTGACGATCAGGTTGTACAGCAGGGAGGAGGTCAGGGAGGCGTTGACCTGCTGCTCAATATTGAAGGCCGAATAGCCGGTAAGCAGGCCGGCTACAAAGCTCACCACCAAAAAGGCGGCGAGATACAACAGCACAGCCAGCCAGATGGTGCCCTTGTTGCCCTTGGTACGGCGCCAGGCCTCGCTGCAAATATCGCCGATAGAAAGGGTGTAATCCCCCGCTATGCCCTTCTCCAGCGAGCCGTATGTGCCGCTCTCGTCCCCGCTGGTCAGCTCCGCGTCCGGGGCCTTGTAAATATCACTCATTGTCAAATGTCCTTTGTCAGTTCCCTTAATGTGTACACAGAGCCTTTGGGAGCGAAATATCGCACAGCTGAGGGCAATGAACAATCCCGCGCCACACCGGCGGGCGCCAACGAGTTCCTCAAGGACGCGACAGGCGATAGACTGCAGCCAGCAATCTGGAGAAACGGAACGCATGACAAAGTGGTTTCTGAGGACGTTGATTCCCCTGGTGGTTCTGGCCGGCTGTTATATCGCCTGGCCCCGTTACAGCATCGAGATGTTGGAGAATGCCGCCCGCGATGAAGATCTGGAAACACTGCAGGATTATGTAGACTTTCCTGCATTGCGCGACAATCTGCAGTCGCGCCTGCAGCGCAGGGTGCGCGAGTCCATGGCGGACGATCTTCCGGCGGAGTGGGGCGATCTTTTCACCGCGGGCACCAACCTGTTTATGGCACCGTTGCTGCGCCAGCTGGTCACGCCGAAGGGTGTGGCGGGGCTGTTGCGCGGCGGCCGCGACCTGCGCGCCCTCGAGCGCGAACTCTACCGGCAGGTGCCACCGCCGGGCGGCGGACCCGAAGCCGCCCCCGAAACGGGCGACCATGCGCCCGACAGCTGGCAACTGCAGGGCTGGGGGCTTGTCGGTATCGACCGCGCATCGGCCGACTACGGCGATGGCGGGCGGCACGAACTGCGCCTGATGCTCGAGCGGCAGGGATTGCGGTGGCGCCTGGTCGATATCGCCCTGCTTACTGAAACACCACAAAACTGAACAAGAGGGAAACCCCTATCATGCAAATGGAAGACTCGGTCAATGTATTCGGCGATCCACTGCAGGCCTGCAGCCTGGATCCGGTCACCGGTTTTTTCCGCGACGGCTGCTGCAACACCAATGAACAGGACCTGGGCTCGCACACGGTCTGTGTGGAGATGACGGAGGAGTTTCTCCAATTCTCCCGCAGCCGCGGCAACGACCTCGGCACACCGGTGCCGGAGTTCGGCTTCCCCGGCCTGAAACCCGGCAACCGCTGGTGCCTGTGTGCGGCGCGCTGGCTGGAGGCGCAGGAAGCGGATGCGGCACCGCGGGTTTACCTGCAGCGGACGCACGTGAAGGCACTGGAAATAATACCGCTGAAGTTGCTGCGGCAGTATGCGGTGGATCTCAACTGATTTTCATGAAGAGGATTTGTTTTTATCTGAGCCCTGAAGGCGTTGCATCAGCGTCTCGAAGGAGTGTGCCTTTTTGGAGGTATAAGAGGCGTCCACTTGTTTATATAGATGATTGTTGAAGATATGGATGCTGACAATGCGCTCTCTTGGGAGTGCCATGTAAAAGTCTTTGGCATCATCTGAGAATTGGGCTCCTCTGCTTACCAGTCCGGCAACTGACTCATAGCGAGTTGCGAGAACGAACTTCAGATCCTTGTCTGTCCTGTAACCACTATAGATTGGCAGTATTGAAATGTGGCTATCCTGTGAGCCTGGCTCTCGGGATAGCACTGGCATGCCAACGTAGACTTTTCCTGTATCTAAAGAGATTGCCAAGGGTTTGAAGTCGAGCTGGGCACGGAGATATATGGAATCAAAGTCATTCTTGCGCCATTCGCGAATAATGTGTTCGGCTTTTGCGTGTTTTTTAAATTTGTTGTAGGCATAGGCGGTCAAGTAGCCGAAGACAAGCGTCCATAAGGATAGAATGATGATGTACTCAAGTTCAGAAATCTTGATGCAGTAGTTATTTACAAAGGCAAAGGAGCACGCCCATTCTGAAACTTGAAGTATTAGCCATGCTGGGGGCAGAAAGAGAAGGCCAACGGTTAATGATGTTAGATAAAGGCGATGGCCCGATTCCCTGCTCACTCGAAACTTGAGAGCGTAACAGTAAGTAGAGAAGCGATAACCTGCCGCTGCTATCGCAACTAGGAGGAGGCCTGTGCCGCTGGACATTTATCGAGTATGTCGAGAGTGACTTTGTTTTTCGGTGAGATCAGCGTCAAAAAGCTTGCGGACAGCAATTTTGAATCTGGGAGAGTTGAAAGCCTTATCCAGCCGAAGTGCAGACACGCCTTCGCCGTGGATATCATAGTATTTCTCCAGAAGTTTGATATCCCGGAGGCGGTTGTCAGAAGACTTTCTCATTTCGAGCTTCTTGGGGTCCATGTCTTCATCCCAATTGTTGTCGTTATTCCACAGATTTTCCACTCTAACATAGATACTTGCAAGAGGTTGGCACCCATTGTGTCGTGACATGGAGCTGTTTTGCGGTATCAGGGGGAATAAAAAAGCCTGCAATATAAATTGCAGGCTTTTAATGGGATGGTGCCCGGAGGCGGAATCGAACCACCGACACGGGGATTTTCAATCCCCTGCTCTACCGACTGAGCTATCCGGGCGTCGCCTTGTGGCCGGGGTCTCCGGCGGCGAGGCGCGTATTAAACCCGCTTGCCGGGCCCGAGTCAAGCCTTTGATTGCTAAATAGTTTTTGGGTTGGTGGGCGCTTACTGATTAGCTGTCATTCCCTTCTTCCGGGGGCACGTAGCCCTCTGCCTCGTCGTAGCTCTCGCCGCTGAAGAATTTCTGCATCTGTTCGCCCAGGTAGGCGCGGCTGGAGGGTTCCATCATGTTGAGGTGCTTTTCGTTGATCAGCATGGTCTGGTGGGACAGCCACTCCTGCCAGGCTTTCTTGGAGACGTTGTCGTAGATGTCCTGGCCCTTGGGGCCGGGGAAGGGCGGTGCGTCCAGGCCTTCCAGTTCCTGCTTGTATTTGCGGCAATGTACGGTTCTGGACATGGGGGTCTCCGTTGTCGGTTTGAGTCTGTTGGCTGTGATCGGCGGGCCTGTGGCCCGCGTGCGGAGCTGGAGCTCCGCGTTCCCGGGTGGGCCTGCGGCCCGTTTGCCGAGCTGGGGCTCGGCGTTCCCGGCGGGCGGTCTCCCCCCCGGCCTCTCTCCCGGGGGGAGAGAGGCCGGGGGGATGTGGTCAGGGCGCCGGGGATTCGCTCAGCAATGGTGCCTGCAGGGCCAGCAGTTGTTTGGCCAGTTTGACGATCGGCGCCGGCAGGCCGAGTTCCTGGGCCGCGCGGGGGCGGTTGATCTGGCGCAGTTTATACCAGCCACTGCCGCGCTCGGCTACCTGTGGCGGTGTATCCGTCAGCTGCACCCAGACCGGGCTGATGTCCAGGTGGAAGTGGGTGAAGGTGTGGCGCAGTGGCGGTAGTGGCTGTATCTCGCCGGCGTCCAGGTCGCGCGCCGCCAGCCACGCCCGCGCGCCGCCCTCGCCGCCGCTCTCCTCGTCCAGTTGCGGAGGGCTCCAGAGGCCGCCCCAGATGCCGGTGGGCGGGCGCTGTTCGAGGTAGATCTCGCCGTCCCGCTCCAGCAGCAGCAGGGTGGCGCTGCGGACCGGTTTTTTCTTTTTCGGTTTTTTGCCCGGGTAGTCCCGGGGGTTGCCCTGGCTGCGGGCGGCGCAGGCCCGCTCCAGGGGGCATTCTTCGCAGTCGGGTTTCGTGCGGGTGCAGACGGTGGCGCCCAGGTCCATCATCGCCTGGGTGTAGTGGTTACAGCGCTGCGCCGGGGTGTAGGTTTCGGCCAGTTGCCAGAGTTTCCTGGACACCGCGGTCCGGCCCGGCCAGCCGTCGACGGCGTGCAGGCGGGCCAGTACCCGTTTGACGTTGCCGTCCAGGATCGGGGCCCTGAGGCCCATGCTGATGCTGGCGATGGCGCCGGCGGTGGAGCGGCCGATTCCGGGGAGTGCGGTCAGGGCCTCGACATCGCGGGGGAATTCGCCGCCGTGTTCCTCCATCACCACCTGCGCGCACTTGTGCAGGTTGCGGGCGCGGGCGTAGTAGCCGAGGCCGCTCCAGTGGGCCAGTACTTCGCCCTGCGGGGCGGCGGCCAGGTCGGCCAGGGTGGGGAAGCTGGCCATAAAGCGCTCGAAATAGGGGATCACGGCAGTGACCTGGGTCTGCTGCAGCATGATCTCGGAGACCCAGACGCGGTAGGGGGTGATATCCCGCTGCCAGGGGAGGTCCTTGCGGCCGTGCCGGTCGAACCAGGTGAGGACGGCTTGTTGGAATCGGCTTGGGGTCATGGGGCTCGGGTTACTGCGGCTCGCTGGGTGGCCCATGCTAAGACTTGTGGGGCCGAGGGGGAAGGCGGTCGCTAGTGGGCCGCTCGCAAAGTTAGGTAACAGTTCGCTTCGCCAAATCGTCCAGCTCTGCGTTGAGAAAGCTTGAAATAACGCTGCTATTCCAGCGCTTTCTCGCCTTGATCTGAACGATTTGGCTGTGCTCCTTTGCTACCGAACTTTACAAGCGGCCCACTAGGCCGCCTGGCCGAGCTGGAGCCTTCAGCTCTTCAAATAGATAGCTCGGCGCACCCAGGGGGGTCAGTCGTTGCCGAACAGGCCCTTGAACTTGTCTTTCAGCTCTTCGGTTTTTTCCTTCAGTTTTTCGCCGTATTTTTCTTCTACCTTCTGTTTGGCCTCTTGCTTGGCCGCCTCGCCCAGCAGCTTGCCGATGCGGCGGCTGTCGGGTTTGCAGCTCGTGGCGCTGGCGTCGGCGAAGCTGTCCTTGCAGCGCAGGGGCAGCGGGTGGTTGCGCCAGCGGTCGCTGGTCACGCGGCAGCCGTCGGCGGAGGTGCGCTCGCCGACGACGGCGAGGCCCAGGGCGAAGTCGAAGTTGCCCTCTTCCAGGTCGACGTCGCCGTCGCCGGTGAGGGCGATTTTCTCCACGCCGGCGAGTATTTCCTGCACCGTGACCTTGTCGCCCTCGATGGTGATATTGGCGCGCAGGTCCTGCAGGCGGGTGCTGGCGGGCCACTGTCGCTGGGGTTGTTCCGTTTCCCCGGTATCGCCGCCGGACTGGGCCAGCTCGATCAGTTGGCACATGCCCTTTTCCAGATTGAAGGGCGCCAGGGCCAGCTGGTCGCTGGAGACCTGTACCGTGCCGCGCAGCTGCTTCTGCAACTGCCGGGTGTCGGCGCCGCTGGTGCGCGCCTCCCAGGTGACGCTGCTCTTGCCGGATACCTTCACCCTGTCGCTGGGGAAGAGGGCCTGCTGCACCCTGGAGATTTCCACGTTGGTGAGGCCGCCGTTCAGGGTGGCCTCGGCGGATTGGCCGCGGGCATTGAAGCGGCCGTCGGTATTGAGCTCGCCGCCGTAGAGGTCGGCGGCCAGTTTCTGCAGCTGGTAGAGGCCGTTGTCGACGGTCAGTTGCAGTTGCGGGTTGTCCATCTGCAGGTCCACCGCCCTGAGCTGCTTCAGGGACAGGTCCAGGTTGGCCTTGAAACCGCGCATGGCGGTCAGCGGCAGTGGCGTGGGCTCGGCGGCGGCCTCCGGTTCCTGTGGCTGTTCCGCCTCCGGCGAGGGCGGCGGCAGGTAGTCGTCTACCACCAGGGTGTCGCCGCGCAGGGTCAGGTCCAGGCCCGGTATGTTGGCGTTGCGCACCTGGGCGTTGCCGGTGAAGCGGGTGCCATCCAGCTCCAGTTGCAGCGGGCTCAGGTCGAATTTCTTGTCGGTGCCTTCGATGCTGGTTTCCAGGCTCAGTTTCTGCAACGCCGAGGCGCTCTGGGTGGTCAGTTCGGTGCCGGTGACGGCGAGCCAGGGGCGCAGCGGTTCGGCGTCGGCGGTGACCTGCATCTGAATCTGCCAGGGCCGATCAGCGGCGCTGCGGCGCACATGGCCGCGCAGGTTGATACTGGCGGCGGCCTCGCCGCTGGATAGGTCGATGGTCGCCGGTTGCAGGCGCAGGCCGTTGAGGCCCTCGTCCAGGGCCAGGGTGCTGGTGAGTTGCAGCAGCACCGGCTGTTTGAGGGCGCTTCCGGTCATCTCCGCACTGGCCTCGATCCGGCCGGGTTCGCCGCCGGGCACCAGGTTGTCGGCGGAGACGCGCAACTGCTCGACGCTGTACTCGGTATCGCTACCGGCGTCCCTGTAGCTCAGGCGGCCGTCTTCGAGGCGCAGTTTTTCCAGTGCCAGGTCCAGCGCCTGTTGCTCCCCTTCTCGCGGAACCTCCAGCTCGGGCGGCTCCTCGGCCCGCTGCTTCTGTTTTTCCTCCATGGCCTCGGTGATCCGTTCCCAGTTGCCGCGACCCTGTTCGTCGACGCTCAGGTCTATCTGCGGGCCGAGCAGCACTATTTCCTTTGCCTCGACGCGCCTTTTCAGCAGTGGCATCAGCGCCACGCCCACGGCCACGCGTTCGGCGCGCACCAGCGGCTCGTCCGGTTGCGGCAGGGGCGCCAGCTGTACGCCCTCCAGTTCCAGGGCGATATTGGGCCAGAGCTGCCAGCCGATATCGCCGTCCAGTTTGAGGGCGACGCCCTGCTCGGCGGCGAGCTGTTCCAGTTGCGGTTTGTACTGGTTGACGTCGACCCCGGCCAGCAGCCAGGCGACGGCGCCGGCGAGCAGCAGGAATACGACCAGCAGGGCGATAAGAGTGTGCTTGATCCAGGCCATGGAGATTGGGTCCCTGTCGTTATTCTGCAGTAGCGGCCGAGGCCGCTGCTACGGACAATCGTTTGCCGGGGTATTGTAGAAGAAAGCGATCGCTGCCGACACGGCGGCGATCGCTTGTAGGGGAGAACCTTGTGTTCGCCCGGGCTGGGGTACCCGGTGGGGACGGGGCGAACAACAAGGTTCGCCCCTACAGTGGATGGGTGTTAACGGTCAGAACACAAACCGCACGCCGGCCTCGACACTGCGGCCCATCTCCGGGGCGTAGTCGCGCAGCAGCGAGGTGGAGTTGCGGATTTCCTCGTCCAGCAGGTTGCGGCCGCTGGCGAAGAACACGGCGTCGGTACCGGCCAGCTCGAGGTTGTAGCGCGCGGTCAGGTCCATGCGTGTGTAGCCGTCGGTAGGCTCCTCGAAGGCGCCGGCGCGTTCCTGCTCGGCGGCTTCGGTGGTGCGCCACTCCCAGTTCCACCGATCGTAGTCGCCGCCCAGGGCGAAGCCGACCCGCAGCGGCGGCATGCGCGGTACGTCGCGACTGAGGCCGTCGATGCGGTTGTCGAACTGCGCGCGCACGCTGTCGCCGAACAGAGTCAGGGAGAGGCGGTTGACCAGGGGGAACTCCACCGATGCCTCGGCGCCATAGAAAGTGGCGTCGCGGTTGGCGTAGGCGTAGACCGGGAATTCGCTTTCCTCGTTCTCCAGGCCGGTGTTGGCGGCGTAGATATAGTCGCCCACGCGGTTGTAGAAGAGACTCGCCTCCACGCGCGCGGCGTGCCAGCCGTCGGCTTCCTGGTTGTGGTGGTGGTAGCCCAGTTCCAGGTTGATGGAGTTTTCCGTGTCCAGCTCGCTGTCGCCCTGCAGGTAGCGGGCCTCGGCCACGTGGGCGCCGTCGGCGAACAGCTCCTCCGCCACCGGGGCGCGCTCCGCGCTGGTCAGGCCCAGGCTGACGTGCTGGTGCTCGGCGAGGAAGTACTGCAGCGAGGCGCTGGCGCCGACCAGGTTGTAGTCCCGCTCCGCGCCCGCCTGCGGATCCACATTGACCCGTTCCAGGCGGCCGCCCAGGTCCAGGTGCCAGTCGTCCCACTGCCGTTCCTTCATGGTGAAGGCGCCGATACTGCTTGTGATCGAGGGTTGCACGAAGGCCTCCTCGCCGATGGCGGCGAAGTCCTTCTCCGAGACCTGCAGGCCGTAGGCGCCGCGCCACTCGCCGCCGTCATCGTGGGTCAGCTCGGCACGGCCTTCCCAGGCCTCGTTGGTGAAGCGGGTGCCCTCGTGGTAGTGGTCGCCGTGGGGTTCCAGTTCCACGTGCTCGTAGTCGTTGTAGCCCAGGCGGACGCTCAGCTTGTCCCAGTAGTCGCCGCCGAAGCGGTGTTCGCCCTTCAGGTCGTAGCGGGTCTGGGCCATATCGATGCGCACCGCTGCCGGGTCCTCGCCGTGTGCGTGTTCCTCTTCGTGGTGCTCTTCGCCGGCGTGCTCCTCCTCGTGGTGCTCTTCTTCGCCGTGCTCGTGGTTGTGCTGGTGAGCACCCAGGGGAATGCCGTAGTTGTTTTCCAGGCGACTGACCGACAGGCCGATAAAGCCGGTGTCCGTGACCCAGGAGATACCGCCGCTGCCGCTGTGGGCACGGCCGTTGGTGTTGCCGACGAAGCCGTCGGTGTTGAATGCCTCTTCGTGCTCATGCTCCTCGCCGGCGTGTTCCTCCTCGTGGTGCTCTTCCCCGTGATGTTCTTCTTCGTGGTGGCGGATGGCGAGGCCGGGTATCTCGGTGTCGTCGTTCTCGCGGTAGACGCCGTCCAGGTACCAGGCCAGCTGGCCGGCGCCGCCGGACAGGCGGAAGACGCCGGCGTCCTGGCTGTTGCCACTGTTGTGGCGCATCTCCAGTGCGCCTTCCAGGTCTTCTGGTACTTCGGTGGGGATGCGGCCGTCGATCACGTTGACCACGCCGCCAATGGCACCGCTGCCGTAGCGCAGCGCGGCCGGGCCGCGCAGTATCTCGATGCGCTTGGCCAGCAGCGGCTCGACGCTGATGGCGTGGTCCGAGGAGGTGCTGGAGGCATCCGCTGTATCCAGGTTGTCGTTGAGGATCTTGACCCGGTTACCGCTCTGGCCGCGGACTACCGGCAGGCCCACACCGCCGCCGAAGGAGGCGTTGGCGACGCCGGGCTGGTTCTTCAGTGTCTCGCCCAGGGTAGCGGTGGCTTCGTCGCGGAGCGCCTCGCCGGACAGCACGGATACCGGCGCCGCCACGGTGTCGGCGGACTTCTCCAGGGGAGAGACGGTTACATTGACCTGTTCCAGGCGCTCGCCGGTGTCGGCGGCATTCGCATGGGAGGTGGATAGAGTCAGGGCGCCGGCGATCGCCAGGGCCAGTTTGCTGGTGTTATACATCGGTTTTTATTCCTGTCACACGGGCAACGGGCGCCGCGTACCGCAATACGCAGACATGGGCGGACAGCCGTCGCCGGAAATCGCTAAATGGGGCTGGATCAGCTGAGTGACAGGGGGGCGGGAGGGGCGCGGGCGCTCTGGCGCTCCGGCTGGCAGTCGCCCGGTACCGGTGCGGACTGGCTGTTGTAGGGCGCGACCGGCACCGGCTGGGCGAACTGGAAGTCGCTGCCGATGGCGCCGGGCATATGGTTGAAGCAGAGATCGCACAGCTCCACCTGGCCGTCGTCCAGGTGGATATGCTCCGCCCACAGCGGCTGCGCTGCCAGCAGTGCAAGCAGCAGAAACAGGCTGGCCCAGAAGCGGGACTGTTGGCGGGAGCGATTGATCATGGCCTGTATGATATGGGCTGTGGCTCACTAATCAAGTTTCATCTGACACTAAGTGGCCACAGAGGCCGCTATTAGTCCTATAATTCGCGCCTTCCATCTCAACGCCTGAAATAAGGATGAATTCGTCTATGCGCAAGGCCAGCGTCAAGCGCGACACTCTGGAAACCCGGATAGAGGTCAGCCTCGATCTGGATGGCGACGGCCGCGGCCGGTTCGACACCGGCGTGCCCTTCCTGGAGCATATGCTCGACCAGATCGCCCGCCACGGTATGATCGACCTGGATATCACCTGCGACGGCGATGTGCATATCGACGATCACCACACGGTGGAGGATATCGGCATCACCCTGGGCAGGGCGATCGCCGAGGCGATCGGCGACAAGAAGGGCATGACCCGCTATGGCCACGCCTATGTGCCGCTGGACGAGGCGCTCTCGCGGGTGGTGGTCGATTTCTCCGGCCGCCCGGGCCTGGAGATGCACGTGCCCTTTACCCAGAAGCGCATCGGCAATTTCGATACCGAGCTCTTTTACGAATTCTTCCAGGGCTTCGTCAATCACGCCCTGGTGACCCTGCATATCGACTGCCTGCGCGGCCACAACGCCCACCACCAGGTGGAGACGGTATTCAAGGCCTTCGGCCGCGCCCTGCGCATGGCGCTGACGCCGGATCCGCGCATGGCCGGCACCACACCGTCCACCAAGGGTGTTCTTTGAAGCTCTCCTCTCCCCGTGCGAGAGGGGAAAACAGGTAATCTCTGATGCAGAAAATCGCAGTACTCGACTACGGCATGGGCAACCTGCACTCGGCGGTCAGTGCCCTGCAGCAGGTGGCGCCGGACGAGGAGATCGCGCTCGCCTCGACACCCGCGCAGGCGCAGGGGGCCGATCGGCTGCTGGTACCCGGTGTCGGCGCCATCCGCGATTGCATGGCCGGCTTCGTCGAGACCGGCTTCGAACCGCTGCTGCGCGACGCCATCGACGCCGGCCTGCCGATTCTCGGCGTCTGTGTCGGTATGCAGATCATGATGCGCCGCAGCGAGGAAAACGACGGCGTCGACTGCCTGGATATCTTCCCGCAGCCGGTGAAGTTTTTCGGCGACGATCTGCGTGAAACAGAAGCGGTTGGCGCCTGCGGCTCAAGGTTAAAGGTCCCGCATATGGGCTGGAACCGGGTCGAGCAGACGCGGGAACATCCGCTGTGGGCCGGGATCGAAAACGGCAGCCGTTTCTATTTCGTACACAGTTACTATGTACCGGCGGACGACAATGACCAGGTTGCCGGGCGCACCGACTACGGCGTGCCTCTGGCCGCGGCCGTCGCGCGCGAAAATATTTTCGCCACCCAGTTCCATCCGGAAAAAAGTGCGGACGCCGGCCTGCAATTGCTGAAAAACTTTGTCGGCTGGAGCGGCCGCGCCTGATTTTTCCCCTGGTAGGATGGGCAAAGCGCAGCGTGCCCATCAAATTTCGGCCGATGGGCACGCTGCGCTTTGCCCATCCTACGATTCTTTCCAGTTATGATTGTTATACCCGCCATAGATCTAAAGGACGGCCAGTGCGTGCGCCTGCGCCAGGGTGAGATGGACGACGCCACCGTATTCTCCGACGACCCGCTGGCCACCGCGCAGCACTGGGTCGACGAGGGGGCGCGCCGGTTGCACCTGGTGGACCTGAACGGCGCCTTCGCCGGCAACCCGGTCAACGGCGAGGCGGTCACCGCCATCGCAAAGCAGTTCCCGGACCTGCCGGTGCAGATCGGCGGCGGTATACGCGATCTGTACACGGTGGAAAAATACCTGGAAGCCGGCGTCACCTGGGCGATCATCGGCACCGCCGCGGTCAAGCAGCCCGGCCTGGTAAAGGAAGCCTGTCGCGAATTCGAGGGACATATCATTGTCGGCCTGGATGCAAAGGACGGCCTGGTGGCCACCGAGGGCTGGGCGGAAGTGTCCGGGTTGAAGGCCACCGAGCTGGCGAAACAGTTCGCCGATTGCGGTGTCAGTGCCATCGTCTACACCGATATCGCCCGCGACGGCATGATGCAGGGCGTGAATATCCCGGCCACGCAGGAGATGGCGCGCGCGGTGGATGTGCCGATCATCGCCTCGGGCGGCGTCAGCAGTATCGGGGATATCGAGCAACTGCTGGAAGCCGGCGACATCCACGGTGCCATCACCGGCCGCGCCATCTACGAAGACAAGCTGAACCTGCGCCGGGCGCAACAGCTCTGCGACGGCTGGGGAAAATAGTCATGGCGCTCGCGAAACGGATTATTCCCTGCCTCGACGTGGACGCCGGCCGCGTGGTCAAGGGCGTGAACTTTGTCGATATCCGCGATGCCGGCGACCCGGTGGAAATTGCGCGGCGCTACAACGAAGCCGGTGCGGATGAAATCACCTTTCTCGATATCACCGCCACTCACGAGGAGCGCGACACCACCCTGCACACGGTGGAACAGATGGCCGCGCAGGTGTTTATCCCGCTGACCGTGGGCGGCGGTGTGCGCAGCCTGCAGGATATCCGCAACCTGCTGAACGCCGGCGCCGACAAGACAGCGATCAATTCCGCCGCGGTCAAGAATCCCGAGTTCGTGCGCGAGGCGGCCGAACGTTTCGGCAGCCAGTGTATTGTCGTCGCCATCGATGCCAAGCGGGTGGGCGAGGGGCGCTGGGAAATTTTCACCCACGGCGGCCGCAGGCCCACCGGGATCGACGCGGTGGAATGGGCGAAAAAAATGGCCGACTACGGCGCCGGGGAAATACTCCTGACCAGCATGGATCGCGACGGCACCAGGAACGGTTTCGACCTGGCCCTGACCCGTGCCGTCTCCGACGCGGTGCCGGTGCCGGTAATTGCCTCCGGCGGCGTCGGCAACCTGCGGCACCTGGCTGAAGGGGTTCTCGACGGTGGTGCCGACGCGGTGCTGGCGGCGAGTATCTTTCACTTCGGCGAATACAGCATCGCCGAGGCCAAGGCCTATATGGAGAGTGCGGGAATAGAAATGCGGGTCTGAATACTCGGAAGGGGCGGGAGCCCGCCCCTTCCGACCGGATCAATCGACGCGGGCCACGCGCTCGCGTTTTTTATCGTGCTGCCGGGCGTAGAGATTCATCCCCTTCAGTACATTCAAGGCTTCAAAAATCTGGTTGTCGCGGCCGTACCAGTCTTCGCGGGATTCCATGGCCCGCTTGCGGTCGGCGGCGTTGCGGTCCCGGCCGCCGTTGCCGTTGCCCAGGTGGCCGGCGAGATCGGCCTCGGTGGTGCGGCCTCCGGATTCCATGCGCGTGACTTTTACACGCTCGACCACGATATCGGGGGTGATGCCCTGGGCCTGGATGGAGCGGCCGTTGGGGGTGAAGTAGAGGGCGGTGGTCAGTTTGATGGCGCGCTCGCTGTTGATCGGGATCACCGTCTGCACAGAGCCCTTGCCGAAACTGTCGGTCCCCATGACCACCGCGCGGCGGTGGTCCTGCAGCGCACCGGCGACGATCTCGGCGGCGGAGGCGGAGCCGTCGTTGATCAGCACCACCAGTGGAATACCTTCGGTCATATCGCCGGGTTCGGCGGAATATTCCAGGCTGGCGGATTTGGAGCGGCCCTCGGTGTAGACCACCAGGCCGCTGTCGAGGAACGCATCCGCCACTTCCACCGAGGACTGCAGTACGCCGCCGGGATTGTTGCGCAGGTCGATGACCATACCTTTCAGGTCGCCCTCTTCCTGCAGCTCGCGGATCTCCGCCGCCACGTCGCTGCCGGTATCCAGCTGGAACTGGCTGATGCGCAGGTAGCCGTAGCCGTCGTCGAGAATTTTGCTGCGCACACTGCGCACGCGCACGGTGTCGCGCTCGATGGTAACGTCAAACGGTTCCTTGTGGCCCTGGCGCGCAATGGTCAGGGTCACGCTGCTACCCTTGGGCCCGCGCATGCGCTCCACCGCCTCGTCCAGGCCGACACCTTTCAGGGACTTGCCGGACAGGCGCAGGATGATATCGCCGGATTTGAGGCCGGCGCGCGCGGCGGGGGTATCGTCCATGGGGGTGACGACGGTGATGTAATCGTTCTCAATCCCCACTTCGATACCCAGGCCGGCGAATTCGCCGGTGGTGTTGGCCTGCAGGTCGTCGAAGGAGGCGCGGTCCAGATAGGAGGAGTGCGGGTCCAGGCCCTGCAACATGCCCTTGATTGCGTATTCCAGCAGGGTGCTGTCATCCACTTCCTCTACATAGCCCTGGCGGATCTGTTCGAACACCTTGGCAAAGCTGCGCAGGTCCTCCAGTGGCAGGCGGGTTTCGGCCGCGGGGATCAGGTTCTGGCCGGAATCGCCTTCGCTGAAACCCATCAGCGGCAGGGCGGTGAGCGCGGCTGCGCCGATGAAGGTGGTCAGCGCTTTGGGAGTGAACATATCGTTGAGACCTCTGCCTTATTGCGTCCGTTCTTTGCGAAAGTGTAGACCGCGGGGGGTGGCAGGGTTTTCAAGTTGGCGGGGCATTCTGCTGCGCGAAAAGCCGTCTGTGTTATCACCTTCCGTTCGAGCCTGTGAATTCAATGACGCTGCAGGAACATTTTCAATGCCACTGCGTTGTTGTGTTCGGGATCCCGTGCGGCGTAGAGCAGCGTCAGCGGGCGCCCGTTGCAGGCTTTCAGGAGCGTCCCGATTTCCTTTTCCCTCTCGCGCAGTTCCCTGTGGTAGCGCTGGTAAAAGGCGGCCCACAGCCGGGGGTCGTGATTGAACCAGCGGCGCAGTTCGTCGGACGGCGCCAGGTCCTTGCGCCAGTCGTCCAGTTGCAGGGATTCGCGACTGACGCCGCGCGGCCAGAGGCGGTCCACCAGTACGCGGTAGCCGTCGTTTCGCTCGGGTGGTTCGTAGGCGCGTTTGCAGTGAATGGATTTTGGGGCGGGCATAGCCGAATGCGAGTTTGTGGGGTTTGTTGTCAGGTTAGCTGGGTGGGGTGGGTTTTTGTTGTTGGGTGGCTGATTCGGCCGCCCTCTCCCTAACCCTCTCCCGGGGGGAGAGGGGATTGTATGGGGCTGTAGATGGTGAGCTGGCACAGGTGCCTCTGCAGAGCTCCCCTCTCCCGCCGGGAGAGGGGCCGGGGGAGAGGGGCGTCAGCCGCGGCACCAGATGGTGGGGTCCTGCGGTTGGCCGCGGTGGCGGATTTCGAAATAGACGCCGCTGCGGTTGAGACCGCCGGTGTTGCCGACCCGGGCGATGGTATCGCCGCGCTCCACCCATTCGCCCAGGCTGCGGGTCAGGGACTGATTGTGGGCGTAGAGGCTCATGTAGCCGTCGCCGTGATCCAGGATCATCAGCATGCCCTGGCCGCGCAGGTAGTCTGAGAAAACCACGCGGCCGCGGTGGATGGCGCGCACCGGGGTACCGGCGTCGGCGCGGATGGTGACGCCTTTCCAGGTGATGCCATTGGCGCGGCGCCGGCCGTAGGCGTTGGCGCGGCGGCCTTCCACCGGCCACTGCATGCGGCCGCGCTGTTTGGCGAAGGGTTGTTGGTCCTGGGGGCTCACCAGCGAGGCGATGGCGCGGCCGACTTCGTCCACCAATTTCTGCAGTCGCGAGCGGTCGCTCTTCAGTTGCTGCAGTTCGCCGCTCTTGTCCGCCAGCTGCGTGGCCAGTTCGTCCAGCGTCGCCTGGCGCGAACGCCGGGCGCCCACCAGTTGCCGTTCGCGCTGCTGCAGTTGTCGCCGCTCCGCAGCCAGGGTGTCGCGCTCGCGCTCGATATTGGAGCTGACGGTCTGCAGGGAGGAGAGGGTGGCGAGGTAGTCGCCGATGATGCGGTTGCGTTCCCGGAGGAAGTACTGGTGGTAGTGGAGCTGGCGGGCGATGTTCTGCGGGTCCTGCTGGTTCAGGAGCAGTTTGACCTGCTCCTGTCTGCCTAGTCGGTAAGCGGCGGCGACTTCCTGCTCGACCCGCCGCTGCATACTTCGTCGCGACTCCTCCAGTTCCCGCTGCTCTCGCTTCAGCTCCTGCAGCTTCTCGCCGCGGCTGCGCATATCGCTCTTGATCTGGTCGATGCGCTTGTGTAGCTCGGAAATATCCTTCTCGTTGTCTTCCAGATCCTTGAGCAGCTGGTCGCGCCGGCTGCGCACCTCGCCCAGCTCTTCCTGCAGCGACTCGATGCGCTGCTTGATCTCTTTGAGGCGCGCCTGCTGGTCCGAGTCTGCCTGCGCCGATGGCGCAGACAGCAGGAGTAGGATGGGCAAAACGAGCGCAGCGAGTGTGCCCATCATGCGATATTTGACGGGCACATCGCTGCGCTCCCCTGCCCATCCTGCGTTTTCACCGGCTTGTGCCATCGGCAGGCACCTCCAACTCCGAAACTTGGGTTACTCGAATTCAACCAGGCTCTGGCCGGTCATCTCTGCCGGCTGCGGCAGGTCCATCAGCGCCAGCATGGTCGGTGCCACGTCCGCCAGGCTGCCGCCGTCCCGCAGGCTCAGCTTGCGCTCGCCCACGTAGACGAAGGGCACCGGCAGGGTGGAATGCTGGGTGCTGACCTGGCCGGAGTTCTCGTCGAACATCTCCTCCGCATTGCCGTGGTCGGCGGTGATCAGTACCTCGCCGCCGGCCGCCAGTGCGGCTTTGGTAACCTGGTCGACACAGGTGTCCAGCGCCTCCACGGCCGCGACCGCCGCCTCGAAGACGCCGCTGTGACCCACCATGTCGCCGTTGGCGTAATTGCAGATGATGGCGTCGTACTCGTCGCTCTCGATCGCCGCCACCAGCTTTTCGGTCACTTCGGGGGCGCTCATCTCCGGCTGCAGGTCGTAGGTGGCCACGTTCGGGGACTTGATCAGCTCGCGGGTCTCGCCGGCGTAGGGCTCTTCGCGGCCGCCGCTGAAAAAGAAGGTCACGTGGGCGTATTTCTCGGTCTCGGCGATGCGGAGCTGTTTCCGGCCCTGCCCGGCCAGGTATTCGCCCAGGGAGTTCACCAGCTCCTCCGGCGGGAAGGCGCAGCTGGCCCCGATGTCTGCCGCGTACTCGGTGGTCATCACGAAGTCCGCCAGCTGCGGTTTGGAGCGGCGCTCGAAGCCGTCGAAATCCGCCTGGGTAAAGGCGCGGGTCAGCTGGCGCGCGCGGTCCGGGCGGAAGTTCATGTAAATCAGCGCATCGCCGTCGCGGATCGGCGCCGCCTCGCCGATGCGGGTGGGGGCCGCGAACTCGTCGTTCTCGCCGCGCTCGTAGGCGGCGGCCAGGCCGGCCTGGGCGTCGGCGGCGCTGTACTCGGCCTCGCCCAGGGTCAGCAGGTCGTAGACCGACTGGGTGCGGTCCCAGCGCTGGTCGCGGTCCATGGCGAAGTAGCGGCCCGAAAGGCTGGCGATGCGGGCGCTGCCGAGGGAATCGCACACCTGCGCCAGGCGCGCCAGGGTCGGTTCGGCGCTGCGCGGCGGCGTGTCGCGGCCGTCGAGGAAGGCGTGCACATAGATGGCCCTGGCGCCGCGCTGGGCCGCCAGGGTGATCATGGCGACGATATGGTCCTCGTGGCTGTGGACGCCGCCGGCGGAGGCCAGTCCCATGATATGCACGGCGCCGTCGTTGGCGATGGCCTTGTCCACGGCGGCGGTATAGGCGGGATTCTTGAAGAAGTCGCCGTCCTCGATCGCCTTGTTGATACGGGTGAAGTTCTGGTAGACGACCCGGCCGGCCCCCAGGGTCATATGCCCTACCTCGGAGTTGCCCATCTGCCCTTCCGGCAGCCCCACCGCCATGCCGGAGGTCTGGATTAGGGTTTTCGGGCGGCTGGCCCAGATGCCGTCCCAGACCGGCGATCTGGCGGCGTGGATGGCATTGTGCTCGGTGTTCTCGCTGTGGCCGAAGCCGTCCAGGATCAGCAGGACCAGGGGGCGTTTGGAAGCGGTTGGGGCAGCGGCCATAGCGAACGATTCCTCTATCGGTGGATTCCATCGGAAGACGCGGATTTTAACCTGATTGCCCACCCTTTAACCATGTCGGCAGGGGGCCGGGAGACGATCCAGTACACAATTTTGCTGGTTAAGATTTCGCCACAATCGTGTATACTGCCGCCGCATCGGACGCTGTATGGCGCCAGTATTTCAGAACAATGAACAGGATTTGGGGGCGAGGTGGATTTTTTCGTCTTTATGAGCGAACAGTGGCTGCTGGTCAGCCTGCTGGTGGCGCTTCTCTACGCATTTGCACTGACCGAGCGGCACCGGGCCGGCACGCCGGCGTCGATCCACGAGGTGACCCGGATGGTCAATATCGAGGATGCGCGCATCCTGGACGTGCGCGACCGCGACGAGTACAGCGCCGGTCACATCGTCGACGCGGTGCACATTCCCCACGGCGAGATCTCCGAGCGCATCGGCGAGCTGGCGCCGCTGAAAGACAAACCGCTGATCGTGGCGGACAAGATGGGCCAGCACGCCGGCAACGTGGGTCGGCTGCTGAAAAAGCAGGGTTTCCAGGTGCGTCGCCTGCAGGGTGGCATGACCGAGTGGGCCAACCAGAACCTGCCGCTGGTGAAGGATTAGTATTTCCGGTATGCAAGACGTAGTCATTTACACCACCCGATTCTGCCCCTTCTGTATCCGCGCCAAGCAGCTGCTGGACAGCAAGCGCGTCGAGTACCGCGAGATCCCGGTGGACAACGATCCCGAACTGCGGGCGCGGATGGCCGACGAGGCCGGCAGCCGCGCGGTGCCGCAGATCTGGATCGGCGAGCGCCATGTGGGCGGCTGCGACGAGCTGATGGCGCTGGAGCGCAGCGGCCGGCTGGACGAATGGTTGAAATAGTCCGGTGACAAAATCTATTCCCGGCCTTGAAACGGTATTCAACGGCCCCATTTGAAAGACTCATGAGGGAGTCTTTCTCACGGAAGGCAAGTGATAAACCATTGAATAAACAGGCAGTAACATGGCTGAAGAACAAAACGGCGCAGCGAACAACGCAGAGGCTCCAGACGTCCAATTCGCGATGCAACGCATCTACCTGAAAGACCTGTCCTTCGAGACCCCGATGGGTGCCGAGGTTTTCAAAAAGCAGTGGAAGCCCCAGGTCAACCAGGAACTGAACACCAAGACCGCCAAGATCGAAGACGATCTGTACGAAGTAGCGCTGACCCTGACTATCACCGTGAAACTGGAAGACGAGACCGCCTTCCTGGTGGAAGTACAGCAGGCCGGCCTCTTCTCCGTGAAGGGTCTCGAGGGCCAGCAACTGGCCCAGGCGCTGAACACCGCCTGCCCGCAGATTCTCTTCCCCTACGCCCGCGAAGTGGTGGACAACGCCGTGACCAAGGGCTCCTTCCCGGCCCTGATGCTGCCGCCGATCAACTTCGACGCCCTGTTCGCCTCGGCCCTGAAGCAGGCGCAGGAACAGGGAGAGGGCGCGAAGGAAGAACAGGCCGAAACCTGATCGCACCCCGAGCCCGATTTGAAAAGGCCCCGTTCGGGGCCTTTTTTGCGTTCTGGGCCCGGATCTCCGCGGCGTTTTCTTTTTGCCCGCAAATCGCATAGGCTCAGAGCTCATCCATCAAGGAGAGAGAACTGTCATGACCTATCAGGGAAGCTGCCACTGCGGCCGTATCGCGTTTGAGGTGGAGGGAGACATCGACGAGGTGATGGAGTGTAACTGCTCGCACTGCAGCAGGAAGGGATTCCTGCTCTGGTTTGTCCCCCGCGAGCAGTTGCACCAGAAGACGCCGGAATCCGACCAGGCCACCTACACCTTCAACAAGCACGAGATCAAACACCAGTTCTGCCCCGACTGCGGCTGCCAGCCCTTCGGCCTGGGGCAGATGCCGGACGGCCCGCCCCTCGCCGCCATCAATGTGCGCTGCCTGGAGGGTGTGGAACCGGCCGAGCTGACAATCAAGCAGGTAGATGGACGCAGTTTCTGAATGAAGTGGGAATTACCGACTCCTTATGTATGGAGAGTCACGGTGCAGCCGGAACATGTGGACGGCCTGCATCACGCCAACAATGCGGAGTACGTGCGCTGGTGTGAGCGCTCCGCCTGGAACCACAGCGTCGAGCTGGGCCTGGATGTCACCAACTACCAGGGGCTCGACCGGGGCATGGCCATCCGTCACGCCGAATACGACTATATACTGGCGGCCAGGGAGGGCGATGAACTGCTGTTCGGTACCTGGCTGACGAAGGTCGACGGGCGCCTCAACATGACCCGGCAATTCCAGGTGTTCCGCGCCGTCGACGAGGCGCTGCTCCTGAGTGCCCGGTGGCAGATGGTGTGTATCGAGCTGTCCAGCGGCAGGCCGAAGCGCATGCCGCAGATCTTCAAGGACATCTACTGCCCCGCGGTTGTCGCAGCGCCGGACTGACTCCTCCCACCACCATTCGACACGGGAGAACAAGCGTGAGCGAGCAAGACCCCATCACCCTGACCGAAAACACCGGCGCCCTGAAGGGCAAGACGCTATTCATCACCGGTGCGAGCCGCGGTATCGGCCGCGCCATCGCGCTGAAGTGCGCCGCGGACGGGGCCAATATCGTCATCGCGGCCAAATCCGCCGAGCCGCACCCGAAACTGCCGGGTACCATTCACTCGGTGGCGGAGGAAGTCGAGCAGGCCGGCGGCAGGGCGTTGGCGCTGCAGGTGGATGTGCGCGAGGAGGAGCAGGTGTCCGCGGCCATGGCCTCGGCGGCGGAGCAGTTCGGCGGTATCGACGCGGTGGTGAACAATGCCGGCGCCATCAACCTGACCAATGTCGAATCCACGCCGCCCAAGCGCTACGACCTGATGCAGGATATCAACAGCCGCGCCGTCTACCTGACCGCGCACCTGGCGATTCCCTACCTGAAAAAATCGGCCTGCGGCCATATTCTCAGCCTGTCGCCGCCGGTCAACCTGCAGCCGAAATGGCTGGGGCCCTTCGCCCCCTACGCCCTGTCGAAGTTCGGCATGACGATCCTGAGCATGGGGCTGGCGGAAGAGTTGCACGAGGCGGGGGTCAGTGTCAGCACACTCTGGCCGCGCACCCTCGTGGCCACGGCGGCAATCGAGTTTGCCGTGGGCAACCGCGAGATGTTCGAGCAGAGCCGCAAGCCGGTGATCATGGCCGATGCCGCCTACGAAATTCTGCAGACGGAAAACAATGCGCTCAGCGGCTGCCAGTTGATCGACGAGGAACTGCTGGGCGAGCGCGGTGTTACCGACTTTACCCGGTACGCCCACAACCCGGACAGGGCCGGCGAGCTGGCTGTGGACCTGTTCCTGGATTCCTGAGTATTGCCGTTGGGGGGAGGTTTTTCTGTGTCCAGTGATAGCGAACTGTTTCGCGAGGCCCTCGGGCAGCTCGGCGATGTCAAGCCGCTGGTGCGAGAGCGCAAGGTGGCCCTGAGAAAGGATTCGGATTCCGGCCTCAACAAGCGCGCCCGCCGCGAGGCGGCGATCGAGGAAATCGAGGCGCAGCTCAACCCGCTCACCGGCGAGGGAGTCGACCCGGTGGATCCCTGGGATCCGCTGGAATTCAAGCGCGACGGGGTGCAGAACGGTGTCTACCGCAACCTGCGCCTGGGCAAATACCGGGTGGATGCGCGCCTGGACCTGCACCGCCACACGGTGGAGATGGCGCGGCGCGCGGTGCTGGAATTCGTGCGCGATTGCATGGAGGCGGATGTGCGCTGCGCGCTGATCACCCACGGCAAGGGCGAGGGGCGCAAGCAGCCGGCGGTACTGAAAAGCTGTGTCAACGCCTGGCTGCCGCACCTGCGCGAAGTACTCGCTTTCCACAGTGCGCAGAAACAGCACGGCGGCCTGGGGGCCACCTACGTGTTACTGCGCAAGAGCGAGCGCAGACGGCAGGACAACCTGGAGCGGCACCAACGGCGCCGCTGATTCCCGTCAACCTGTAGAGTGTGTGCTGCGCGCACGGCCCGCTAGAATCGCACGCGAATCCCGCCCTCGATCAGGTCCCGATACTCCGCCCGCAGGTCGTTCCAGTGCGTTTCGTCCCGATTCAGCTTGATCGTCTCCGCGCCGCCGCGACCGAACAGGTCGATGGCGGTGTTGTTCCCCTCGTAGAGCCGGAAACGGAAACCGAGTTTGCCGGTAAACACATCCGGCCAGTCGTCGATGCCCGCGGTGTCGTAGAGCTCCGCGGTCAGTGACAACCGCTCGCTCAAGTGAAACTCGGCTTCGCCGCCGATACGCAGGCCCCATTTGGTGTAATCGGGCCGTATCACCGCGACCGGTTCGGCGATGGAGAAATCGGCATCGCCCAACACGCCCGAGGCGTCATCGATACTGCCGAAAGGGGCATCCGGATCGAAGGAGTAGACGCTATCCTCCACCGGCACCAGCGTGGTCTCCATATTCAGCCGGTAATCGAAATCCAGCACATTCATTTCCACGCCCGGCGCCAACGTCAGGCGGCGGCCCAGCCATTCCAGCTCGAACAGCCGTTGGTAGCCCAGGCGGTAGTAATCCAGTTGCGTGGAGACATCGAGCGGCGTGCGCACGACGGTGAAGCCGCTGGGGCTGCTGACCCCCGCCAGTTCTTCCTCGGTGGGCGGTTTGATATCAAATTCGTTGTCCAGCCGCATGCGGTCGTAACCCAGGTAGAAACGGTTGCGGCCATAGCGATAGCCACCCTCGAAGTTCCACTGGTGAAAGTCGTCGAATCCCAGGGTATTGAAATCGCTGCCGTGATTGACCGGGGAGAAGCCGACGACGGCCAGGTTGGCCGGGCCCTGCGGGTAGCCGTCGATATCGCCGCTGGTATAACCGAGCGAGATCTCCCGGCACAGTTCATCGGCAGTGGCGGCATGGGGCAACAGAAATGCGGCGGTCAGCACCGCCAGGCGGGAATAGTCCATTACATCCGGATCCTGTGCAGTTGTTGTTATGAGCGCCCTTACCCTATCTGATGAGGAACGCGGTTGCCAGAAAGTCGCGGAAGCTGTCAGACGAAACAAAAGTGGATTTTGTGCGCCGCTGTCATTTTTTTGTCACTGTGGGACGTTAGGATGCAATCACAACGACACGC
Organism: Microbulbifer halophilus; assembly: GCF_026183675.1. Classification (GTDB taxonomy): domain Bacteria; phylum Pseudomonadota; class Gammaproteobacteria; order Pseudomonadales; family Cellvibrionaceae; genus Microbulbifer; species Microbulbifer halophilus. The sequence continues at coordinate 94,312 of NZ_JAPIVK010000009.1, read as the reverse complement.
TTGTCTGCCTCGAGTAAATGAGGCGTCGTTGTTCTTCTCTCTCTTGTCCGCGAATAGCGGATATTTGACCCTTCTTGATTGTGTTTGGGCGGCCCTTGTTGGCCGCCTTTTTTCATTCGGGCCATCCCTGGCCCTCACCCCTGCGGGGCAGCCTTCGGCTGTGCAAAAACGACGGTCCCTGTCGTTTTGTCATTCGAGCCATCCCTGGCCCCAACTCCTGTGGGTAGCCTTCGGCTGTGCAAAAACGACGGTCCCTGTCGTTTTGTCATTCGAGCCATCCCTGGCCCCAACTCCTGTGGGTAGCCTTCGGCTGTGCAAAAACGACGGTCCCTGTCGTTTTGTCATTCGAGCCATCCCTGGCCCCAACTCCTGTGGGTAGCCTTCGGCTGTGCAAAAACGACGGTCCCTGTCGTTTTGTCATTCGGGCCATCCCTGGCCCCCACTCCTGCGGGCAGCCTTCGGCTGCGCAAAACGGCGGTGCCTGTCGTTTTCCTATTCCGGCAGGCCCTCCGTGCGTTTGAATTCCAGCCTCGTGGCACCGCCGTCGCCCTGCAGGATCAGCGAGTCGCCCCGCAGTTTCATGGTGTCGGTCCGGGGCAGCGCCGCCAGGAATTTCTCCTCCAGCTCGCTGCTGTCGCGCTTGCCGGTCATGCGGGAAATCTCGGGGGGCTGGGGCCAGCTTATGCTCCCGCGGGAAGTCATGGAGAAACGACCGATATAGGGGTTGGAGCCGGCGCTGCCGCGCACATAGCCGAGTTTGTCACAGAGGAAGTAGGGGCGGTCGCGCCAGAGCTTCTGCCACAGCAGGCGCGAGCGGTGTTCGCGGCCATCCAGCGACAGTCTCTCCAGCAGCCACTGGTAGTCACACACGGAGGCGTCGCCGGCGATGTCCGCGGCCACCGCGCTCTCCTGTGGCACCGCGCCGCCAGTAGCGCAGCCCGGTGCGGCCAGCGGCAGGATGGCGACGAGCAGTGCGGCGGGGAGTCTGTAGCGGCGTAACATATTGTGGCTCTGGTTATTTTTCTGCCATTTAACATCAAAATGGCCGCGCTGTCTGTGGTCGATATCAAGGGTTTACGCTGACATATTCTATATAGATATCCCCCGATGGGTCGCGCAGGATCAGTCGTTTGCCGCCGGATTTGGTAAAGGCCTGGCGGGTGCCCGACAGGGCGCGCAGATAGCGGCGTTCCTGCTCCATGAGCTGCGACGGACCGGCCTTCTTGGTGGAGGCAAAACTGGAGGTGTCCCACAGCAACTGGCCGTTCTGGGTCACGGTCATGGAGCCGCGGTAGGTATTGATGCCGCTTTTACCCATCACATTGCCCTCCGGGCTGCAGAGGAAGGTAAAGCGTTCCATATCCCGAATGCCGATGGCCTCGCCATCCATACGCAGTCGCTTGAGCTGCCACTTGGGCCCGCATACGGACCCGATATTGCCCGCCGACTGGACGATATCGGATTCCCCGGTATCCATTCCGATACAGCCCGCCACTACAAGCGCCAGGCCCACCAGCCACAACTGCACTACTTTGCCCATGGTGTTCCGCTCCTTGTATTGCACTCAAGAAAGCTTAGTTGTTGGGATTGGCCGGGAGAGGCAGGAGCCGCCAAGCTATGCTTTGTGGCGCAGCCAGTAGAGGGATGTCGCCGAGATGCTCAGACGTACCAAGATCGTCGCCACACTGGGGCCCGCCACCGACAAGCCGGGGATTCTCCCGCAGTTGATTGCGGCGGGCGTGGATACGGTGCGCCTCAATTTTTCTCACGGCCTGGCCTCCGATCACCGCCGCCGCGCCGAACAGGTGCGGGAGGAAGCCGCGCGCCAGGGCCGTCATGTGGCGATTCTCGGCGACCTGCAGGGGCCCAAGATCCGCGTGGGCCGGTTCAGTGAGGGGCGTGCGCAACTGGAAAGTGGCGCCAAATTCGTTCTCGATCCCGACTGGCCCGCCGGCGCCGGCAATGTACAGGGTGTGTCGGTGGACTACGCCGAACTGGCGCGGGACTGCAGCAGCGGCGATACCCTGTTGCTGGACGACGGCCGGCTGCGGCTCAGGGTCACCGCTGTCGACGGTGCAGCGGTGCGCACCCGGGTGGAAGTGGGCGGCTGGCTGTCCGATAACAAGGGCATCAACAAGCTCGGCGGCGGTCTCACCGCGCCGGCGCTGACCGGGAAAGACCGCACCGATATGCAGGTGGCCGCCGACCTGGCTTTCGACTACCTCGCCGTCTCCTTCCCCCGCGACGCGGCGGATGTGGACCTGGCCCGCAAGCTGCTCCGCGCCGCCGGCGGCGATGCCCATATCGTCGCCAAGATAGAGCGCGCCGAGGCGGTGGCCAGCGACGAGCACCTGGACCGGCTGATCCTCGCCAGCGATGCCATCATGGTGGCGCGCGGCGACCTGGCAGTGGAAATCGGCGAGGCACAGCTGATGGGGGTGCAGAAACACCTGATCCGCCGCGCGCGCCGGCTGAACCGGGTCGCCATCACCGCCACCCAGATGATGGAATCGATGATCGCCAGCCCCGTCCCCACCCGCGCGGAAGTCTGCGACGTGGCCAACGCGGTGCTCGACGGCACCGACGCGGTAATGCTGTCCGCCGAGACCGCCGCCGGCGACTACCCGGTGGCAACCGTCGAGCATATGGCGGAAGTGATCGTGGGCGCTGAGAAGCACCGAGCCAGCCGCCGGCCGCCGCGGATGGCGCAGGACTATTACCCGGCCGGCGACGCCTGTATCGCCATGGCCGCGATCGCCATCGCCAACCATTGCCGGGAAATAAAAGCGATCATCTGCCAGACCGAGACCGGCAACACCGCGTTGCTGATGTCGCGGGTGCGCTCCGATATCCAGATATTCGCCTTCTGCCGCCACCGCACCAGCTGCAGCCGGGTGGCGCTCTACCGCGGTGTGGACCCGGTGCTGATGGAAGTGGAGGGGCTGGACGGAGTCTCCCGCGACCGCCGGGCTATCGCCCACCTGAAACAGCGAAAGCTACTGCAAGCCGGCGACTTTGTGCTGATTTCCCGCGGCTACCACCAGGATATCGGCGGCAGCACCGATACCCTGCGCATCGTCCGGGTGGACTGAACCCGCCCGCGCTGCGGAAATACCGGGACGGCGACCGCCGCCGGATTAACGCACGCAGCGCACCAGCACCTTCGACTCCAGCTCCTGTTCGACACAGCGGAATTGCTGACCGTTCATGGTCAGCGACTTGGGGGCTCCTTTGGGCGCGGTTGTGGAACAACCGGCAACTCCTGTCGCCAGGGCCACTGCCAGCAGAATACAGCTCAACTTCTGCACCGCAGATACCTCGTGACTGGTGAGTGGGAGGCGCCGTTTGCGTCCGCCTCTCCTGTCAGCCTAGGGGAAGTGGCTGCCAGAGTGAGTGATTGCACGCCAATTTGTGCAAAGTTGCGACAAGCCCGCCGCAGGGCCCGCAGGTTGGATTGAGTGAAGCGAAGCCCGAGAGAGTCGCGGAGCCGGCAACTCGGTTGTGTTGCTCACCCGATTCCCGAATCCGGGGCAATAGGAGTTGGAGAACACAAGCCGTCATTACATCTGACAGCGTCTGTCTCCCGTTGAGATCGGCAGGCAAAAAAAGATAGGCCTCTGAGATTGTTGATTAATGGTTTTGAAAACGGCTTGGCCCAACTCGATACAGAAAGGTTCGGTGGTACCAATTTGATCATTGAGTGTTCGCTCTCATTACACGCAATTACAAATCCTGCAAAAAGTTTCGTAGGTAATCAAAAAATGGCGCTATTTTCATTTTGTTTTTTGATAGCGCTATCAAAATCACGTTCATTTTGTGGTTTGCTGTCCACCAACAATGAAAACTGCGCAACTGAAGTATTGGGTATTGCGCGCTCGTGAATAATTTTTTCGCTTTCGGGTTTGGGGGAGTATATGCAGTCGCAGCGGATTTTCCGCGTGCAGGCGTTTGTTCTGCACATGTCAATTCTCTTTGGTTTCGGTTTATTTTCCCAGGCCCATGCAGCGGAATTTCCGGTTTCCGGCAGCTACCTGTTCGTGCGTGACAATGGCAAGCCGGTTGAGGAGAGCGTTTCCTTTAGCGCCCCGGTGGCCGGAAGCTATTACCAGCTGCGCATCTACAACGGCCCGGGAGATGATGACCCGGTAACCTCCGCACGGGTGCTGGTGAACGGCAATGAACTCCTGTTTCCCAGTGCCTTCCAGCAGAAAACCGAATTCCTCGAAGTCTCGGTTACCCTGCAGTTACAAAATACCCTCACGGTGCAACTGGGTGGCAAACCCGGCAGCGCCCTCGGTGCGGAAGTGATCGGCATCGACAACGACAACCCCACCATCAGCGCCGCCGTGAGCCCGGAAGCGAACCCCGCCGGTTGGCACAAGACCGATGCTACCGTCACCTTCACCTGCGACGACGCCCTCAGCGGCGTGGAAAACTGCAGCGAGCCGATATTGGTGAGCGGGGAAGGCGCCGACCAGCAGATCACCGGCAGTGCCGTGGACAAAGCTGGCAACAGCGCTGAAACACAAGTCACCGTCAGCCTGGACAAAACCCCGCCGCAACTCACCGACCAGATCACCCCCGCCGCCAATGAAGCCGGCTGGCACCGAGAGTTGGTTACCGTCAGCTACCAGTGCGAAGACAGCCTGAGCGGCGTAACGGCCTGCCCCGAACCGCAACAGGTAGCTCAAGAGGGCGAAAGTCAGACGCGGGATGCGAGTATTGTCGATATCGCTGGCAATGCAACGGAAATCCAGAGCTTGGTCAACCTGGACCTCACTGCGCCGGAAATCACCGCCAGTGTCTCACCCCAGGCCAACGCCGCCGGCTGGCACAACGCTCCGATCACTGTCAGCTACCAGTGCAGCGACAACCTGAGCGGCATCACCAACTGTCCCGAAGCGCAAACCTATTCCGGCGATGGCGAAGGGCAGTCGGTCAGCGGCAGTACCGAAGACCTAGCCGGTAACAGTGCCTCCGTTGAGACCTCCTTTAGTCTCGACCGGACGCCGCCGGAAATCAGTTTCATTTCCCCGGCGAACGGCGCACTGCTGCGTGAACGGCAGCCGCAACTGAAGTTGTTGCTATCTGACAACCTAGCCTTGGACAATGACAGTCTTGCGGTTTCCGTGGCCGGCAACAGCATCACTGGTTGCACCATCAATGCCAATATCGCAGTTTGCGCACTCCCGCAACCGCTTTCCACCGATGCGGAAATTTCGCTCGATGCCTCGGTGCAGGATCTGGCCGGTAATCTCGGCGATGCCGGCATCGCCACTGCTATCGACAGCGACGGTGATTCGGTGGCCGATTACGCCGACCTTTGTGCGGATACTGCCAGTACCCAGACCGCCAATAGCGACGGCTGTGCATTGGAACAACTGGATAGCGACAACGATGGCGTCAACGATGCCGAGGAAGTCGCCGAAGGTACAGATCCCGAGGACTCCACCAGCTTCCCTCCGATCACCATTGAAACCTTCGCCGCTTCTCCTACGAATATTTCCAGCAAGGGCCAGCAAGTGGAACTGCGTTGGCGGGTAAGCGGGGCACAGGAACTAGAAATCAGCGGTGACACTGGTGATGAACCTCAAACCGATCTCGAAAGTGAGGGCGCCCTCGTACTTAACCCGCAGATCACCACCAACTACACCCTGAAAGCCACCGGCCCCGGAGGAACCACCAGTGAAACACTGGCGATAACGCTCGACATGCCACCCCCGCCGGACCTCTGGACAACGCCAACCGTACCTGTTGAGGAAAAAATCGCCACCTCACTGGCCGTGGCTGACGACGGCAGCGCCTACGTGGGCGCTTTCGATGGCAACTTCTACAAGGTGAATGCCAGCGGTGAGGTGGAATGGACATTCGAAGATGCCGGCTTGGTAATGGGCAAGGCCGCCATTACCGGAAACCTGGTTATCGCCGGTGCCAATATCAGCGGTAGCGGCCGCCAGGCGGAAGGTGGTCGTGTTTTTGCCCTGAAAGCGGATAAAACTCCCGTGTGGCACTTTGATACCGAAGGCGCTGTGGTTGCCGCTCCCATCCTCAGCGAGGACAAGACAACGGCCTATATCTCTACCTACACCGGCCATATTTATGCTCTGGATGTACAGACCGGTAGTCAACTATGGCACTTCCAGTTGCCGGAAGAGCAAAAAATTACCGCTGCCCCAGCACTGGCACAACAAAAACTGGTTGTGCATACAGAAGACAAGCAGGTTTTTGCACTGAATACTGAGTCAAATCCCGCGGGAGAGCGGCTGGTCTGGCACAGCGCTTTGGGGCAATAAAAACTAAGTGTCGGATCGTTTGATCATAATCTGTAATTATTAAGGGTTCATAATTGTATTAACAGTTGTCCAGGTTCCTTTAACAACGGGCGAGTCCTGTATTCGCTCCATGCGATCGTAATTCCGGACTTGTTCCGGACTTGTTCCGGACAGGCCGACGGGGTACCTCCGCTGGATCCCGGATCAAGTCCGGAATGACGGTCCGGAGAGTGGACTTTGGTCAAAACAATTTTGAGGCGACTAATATCTCCGACGTATTTCACCAAGATGGTGAAAGCTGGAATTTAAAGGTTGAATGGAATGAATAATAGTAATACGGAAGGAGTTTTCGAGAATACTTTCCGGCTTATCAGGTTATCGCTATTTCTTGTGCTTTGGTTTCTATCTACCAGCGCCACCGCGCAATGGCTGATTGACGGCGAGCCCCTGCCAGCCAGTGGAGAAATCGATAACTATACCGGAAGTTTTACTTTTTCCGATACTGAAGAATATATGAATTCCTGTGGGGAAGGCTGTAAGCTATACATCCGGTTTTATATATACGAACGGGCGAATGGTGGTGAAGAGGAGCTTATAGTATCCAAAGAATTCGAGAGGACAAGGGGGGAGGAGCATCCGGATCCGGAAACATTTTCCATAGACCTTTCCAAGGATGACGGCATTTATTCCTATCGTTTTTCTGTATCCAAAGAGTATCGGGACGACTGTCCAGCTTGTAATTATGGTACGGGAGGCGCTAGCGGGGAGTTGACTGTACAGGTGGATAAACTCGAGGCGCCAAAAGAGCCGACAAATATCCGCTATTCAAGGAAAGATGATCAATACGATGGTACCTACAACATAGATTGGGATGCGCCGACCGAAGGCGATATCGAGGAGTACATAGTCCAGGAAAGGAAACGGAATGACGATAATGGAAGCTGGCCCGGCTGGTGCGCCAGCGACAATCCCTATAACGGATCCGAGATGGTTCACGGACATTGCTATGCTTTCAGGAAGTCCGTACAGCCACCTCTGACGTACCCGATCAACAACGCCCGCGAGACCGGCACCTACCAATACCGTGTCTTTGCTTGCAATGAACTCGAATGCAGTGCCCCGGTAGATGCCAGCGAAGTGCTGGCTGTTAATGTGCAAACACCTCCTGTCCCTAATTTTGAGTGGCTGAAGCCCACTACCACTGAGAATAAGATCGAGATTCGCTACGGTACCAATTCTACCCTGCGGGTAGCCAACACTGGCAGTGAGGAAATTCTAGAAAATGGAGTCAGCTTCTTCCGTCAAATGGAGGCCGGTGACCTCATACCGATCAATCAGCCCGTCAACTATGATGACAGTTGTGATTGCTGGAACGCCAACTGGACAGCCTCGCCCTTGGGGAGCTATAAAATCGTCGCGAAGATGGAAAACCAGTGGGGCCTCTCAAAGACTCATTTTGTTGAAGTCGACGTGGCGGAAAACGAGCCTCCCACGGTTTCACTGACGGATCTACCGGAAATTGTTGAGCAATCTGAAGAGTTCAATCTGGTTGTCACCCCAGAAGACTCGGATGGCAGTATCGAATGGGTAAAGATCCACATCGATTCTCAAACCTTCGAGTTCACCGAACCACCTTACGAGAAAATATGGGCTGCTGCAGTTCCCGGTACCCATCTTATATATGCTGAAGTCATGGACAACGAGGGTGTTTCCGCCGAATCCCAGCAACAGCGGGTAGAGGTTGAGGCCCTGGAGCCATCGGAACCCCCGGAAGCCCTTCGCATTGATGACCAGCCGGCACCATTCCCCGTTAACACCACGGGCTTCTACCAACTCGACTGGGATCTGGTTTCCGGCGCCTCGGACGGTTATGTGGTGGAAGAGCGTCAGCAGGGTGTCGTCGGCGACGCCTGCGAATGGCAGTACGATGAAGATTCAGATTACTGTGCCTACAGGGTATCAAGCGGCCAGTCCTGGTACATTTCGAATCGCTCCCACGGCAAATACTGGTACCGGGTCCGTGCCTGTAACGACTCTTCCCAGGGGTGTGGCGATCCTAGCGTTGCCTATTCGCTCGATGTGGAAACGGAAAAGCCCCGGGCACCGGAAGGGTTTACCGTGGTACCAGAGCATCAGGGCTTTGACATTACTGGCAATTACAGTCTGAGCTGGAACCCGGTAACGATTGAACCCAAGCCCCGCTATTATGAAGTGCGCGCGAGTGCCGATGGCTCGGAGGCACCGGAAGACTGGCCGAAACTGCCGCACAACAGCCTGGAAACCGAGTACCCCATGCCGGAAAGCATGGCGCCGGGCAGCTACAGCTATTGGCTCAATGCCTGCAACCACAAGGGGTGTACCGAAAGCGGGGAAATACTGACCGTTGACGTATTGCCCCCAGCGCTGCTCAGCACCGGACTGGACACTGAGTGCGGCAGTGAGTGCCTTAGAGTCAGCGGCAATGGTTTGGACCCGTCGTCTATCTTCACTGTCACGGATATCCAGTCCGGTGCCCAGCAGGAATTGCATCCGGATACTGTCGGCTGGCAGGCCCCTACGGAAGAAGATCCCACCACCTATGCCTGGCTTCCTCTGGATACCAGCATGGTGGAGGCTCTCAACTCGGGGGAAGGTCTTCATATCGCCGTGCAGAACGCTAACGGCGAACGCGCCGCTATCAACGCCTACGGCGACGAGACCGTCGCAAAATTGAGCCAGGTAGACTCCGCGCCTGCTGTAGGCGCCGATGGCACCATCTACGTGGGGTCCGGCAACCAGGTTTACGCCCTTAATCCGGAAGATGGTTCCGTGGTCTCGGGCTGGCCCTTCGCCACTGGCGGCCGGGTCAAGGCCACGCCCACGGTGGATTCGGTCAACGGCAATATCTATGTCGGCTCTCTGGACGACAACCTCTACGCTCTTACGCCCCTGGGCTTGGAACTGTGGCGTCTGGAAACCGGTGACGACCTGCTGGCCTCCGCGGTGCTGGACGGGAACCGCACCCTCTACCAGGGGTCAATGGACGGGATTCTTTACGCTGTTCAGGCTCAAAACGGTGCTGTTCGGTGGATCTACGGTGTCGGTGCCGGTATCGCCGAAACCCCGGTTTTGGCGGGTAGCAGCGATAACCCCACCCTCTACTTTACCACCGTGGATAGCAGCCAGGTCTATGCCCTCGGCCGCGGCGACCTCGGCCCGGACCAGCTCACCTGGGAAAGCGCGGACGACTCACTGCTCGCCTACCAGCTGGAAAACGAAAACTGGCAACCGACCGAAGAGCAGTTGCCTCAATATCTCACGGCCGCGCGCCTCTATCGATTGCTGCTGCAGCCACCGCTCTCGCTTAGCCGTGATCAGCTAACCTATTGGACCTACGCCCAGGTCAAGGGTGCCAGCCCACAGGAGGTGGCAAATGCCTTTCTGAAATCCGACACCGGTAAGGCGAACTTCCCACCTCCGCCGTCGACCAATGAAGGCTTTGTCGACCGGCTCTATGAGCGCGCCTTTCCCGGTGCTGGCCAACCAGCGTTTACCTATAATGGCCAGACGTACACCCGCGCCATGCTGTTGGACGCCATGAGCGGCGACGATGGCCTCAGTCGCGCGGCCGTGGCTACCCTGTTCGCACAATCGCAAGACTACGCCAACACCACCAACACGCTATTGCAACAGACATTCGGTTATTTCTACGACCAGGACTACTCCTGGGCAGTATTCGATTGCGAAGAGGACAACGAATACACCCGCGACTGCGACCAGGACGGCCTACCGGATTACTGGGAAATTCTCTTCTTTGGCGATATCGAGTCCGAGAGTGGCGACAGCGATGCGGACGGAGACGGCATCTCCAACCGGGAGGCGCTTCTCGCCAATATTGACCCCTGCGCCAACCTGTGCCGGAACGGTGTTACAGAGACAGCACCGGCTCCGGCACCCATGCCTGTGCTGGATCAGGGTGAGATGGCCCTTTCCAGCGAGATCGGTAGCTTGCCAGGGGACTTCCGTGTCAACGAAATGGGTGCTGCCACCTATCAAATTCCCCTTGAGTTGCCTGCAGGCACTGCTGGTGTGAGTCCGGAACTCTCCCTCAACTACTCCAGCCAGAACGGCAATGGCCTGGTCGGCCACGGCTGGGCCATCGGCGGCCTCTCCGCCATTAGCCGTTGTCGTCAGACCCTGGGGCAGGACCGGCGGGCCAAAGCTATCAACTGGGGCAAGGAAGACCGCTTCTGTCTGGATGGCCAACGCCTCCTGGTTGTGGAAGGTGAGTACGGCGAGCCCGGTAGCCTCTACCGCACCGAAATTGATAGCTTCGCTCAGGTCAAAGCGCATGGCGGGAAAGCCGGAGACCCGCTCTATTTTACCGTGGAACGCAAGGACGGCTCCATCAGCTACTATGGTGGCAATCCCGTAGGGGAGGACAACAGGTCCCGCCGAACCATTCGGGAAGGCGATGATGAGGTCACCTTCACTTGGAGTATCAGGCGCTTCGAGGACAGCGCCGGCAATGGTATTGAATTTGTCTATAAAACGGCTGGTGGACACCGTATCAGCGAAATCCGTTACGCCTATGGCAGTGCCACTAGTAAAAAGAACTGGGACGCCCGGGTGAACTTTGACTACGAAGACAGGGAAGATCGAATTCGCGGATACCTTGGCGGGGAAAAGCAGAAAAGCTTGTACCGGCTATCCGGTATTCGCGTAGAGAATAAAGGAAGCGGCGGTACAGTACAGCCCGTACGCGAGTACAAACTGGAATACCTCAGTTACCCTGTAGACAAGCTAAGTCGCCTAGAACGAATCCGCCAGTGCGCTGACAACCTTTGCCAGCCCTATACCGTTTTCGACTGGCGGCTGCCACAGCCGGGCAGCTTTTCAGGTATCGCCAGCACCGCGACCCTCAGCGAAGGCAGTAATCGCGCCGCCGCCGGCGCGCGCCCGGCGGATATCAACGGTAATGGCCGTATGGACTTGGTCTGGCTGGAAATACAAAGGGACCCCGAAACCGGTGATATCACTGCCCAACACTTCAAATCCCTGCTGGCCACGGAAACCGGCTTCAGCCAGGAAAAGACTGTCTTCCGGGATGACGGTAATGCGCCCTATCGGAACAAATGGGAGGTTACCGATTACAATGGCGATGGTCGTGCAGATCTACTGGTGCACATGCGTGAAGAGGACGAATGGGTCGCTTTCCTCTCCCAGCCCGATGACTATGGCAACTGGCAACTCTCCAGCACACCGCACGACACCGGCGTTGGTCGTCGCATCGCTAAGTTTGTTGATTTGAACGGCGACGGTCTCGCTGACTATCTGACGCGCAACGAGTACCGCTTGCTGCAAGCGGGCACGGATACCAGCAGCAATCACTACTACAGCTATGGCGACAGCAAAACCCCCGATCTGGATATCGACTGGACAGGAATAGAGCCGGCTAACCTTCCTCCGGACACAAATATTGCCACCATGGAGCGGCGCGTCGAAATGTATACCGACACCGCGCCGGCGGACTTTAATGGTAATGGCCTGATGGAACCGGTGGTACGTCTGTTTATGATGGACGATTGTCCCCCGGGCCATCAGGGTGAAGGCGGCACCTGCAGTTACGACGCCGGCTTGATGCTGATGGCCGCCGGCAGCATGGGTGAATACCGCAGTTACTTCCACTTGGGTAGAGCCAGCCACCTAGAAGCAGTGGACATCAACGGCGACGGCTTGCCGGATGCTGTTTATCGCCGTGGCGCCACCTACTACCGTCTCAATACCGGCGCCGGCTTCGCCGAGGAAGTGGAAATTCCCGACGTACGTCCGCAGCGCCAGTGGTTCGACTATGACAACGACGGCTACCTGGACCTGGCCTGGCACGATGAACAGGACAAGGAAGTGAAAATAAGGCGTTGGAATAGCCTGGAGGAATCATTTGGCGAAGAGGAGGTCTTGCGTAAGTTTGCAAGTGATGACAACTTGCATCTATTCCTGGACATGACCGGCAATGGCCTCACTGACTATGTACGCATAGATAGCCAGAGAGCGGTCCTATACCCAGCTGGAGATGATGTCCGCACTCCCGTCAATACCATCGAAACCATCACCAATGGTCTGGGTGCGGAAACCGCCATTGAGTACGGTTCCCTGGCCCGAAGTGGCCACTACCGCCGCCGTGACCTCCCCACGACCACCAAAACTCGCTGCGATTACGCCGACTACGCGTCAGGACCAGGCTCCGGCGATTACCGGCAATGGTGCTACGACTTCGACTTCCCCAATCTCAGTGCCTACTACAGCGCCCTCAACGATGACTGGACCGGGGAAAACGGAGACCATCGTCTTGGTAAGCTCTCGCCCACCCTGGAGCTGATGGGCCCCAAGTATGTGGTTACCCGCGTAGAGGGTAGTGCTCCCACCGCCGGCGACCCAGGGAACACCAGTGCCGTTCGCTACTACTACGCCCAGGGCAAGATTCAGGCTGGCGGCCGTGGTCTGCTGGGCTTCGAAGAACTGCGTACTGTGGACGAACAGACAGGGGTAGAAACTACCACTTTCTACCGTCAGGACTTCCCTTATATTGGCTACCCGGAACGCACCGAGGTGAAAACCGCTGATGGCAAGCTATTGAGCCAATCTGTCAATACCTGGAAGCTGAAGAATTCCGATGGCAAAGACTGGGACGAAACCTGGAGAGACGACGCCAAGAGTCAGGGCAGCGCCGCCTTGGGCCCATTACAGCCCTGGCTCGCCAAGAGCGAGGAAAAATCCTGGGCCTTGAATGACACCGGAGGCGAGGATCTACTGAAAACCGCCACTACGGTCAACGAGTATGACAACCACGGCAATCCCACACATATCACTGTCACAACCACTGCTGGTGGCGACAGCTTTACTACCGATACCTACAATGAATATTGTATAGGCGGCAATCCCGTCAATGGTAACTGCAGCGATACCATCACCTTTCCGGACCGTGATCAGTCCCTGTCCACCTACCCGGAGTTGGGCCGCTTGACAAGAACGACGGTGATTCATAGCCGTACCGAAGAAGGTGTGTCTGATAAAGAGACTCGCACCAGTAGCTTCACCTACTATGATGACGGCACCAGCAAGGCGGGGCTGCTTGAAACGGAAATCATCGAACCGGATGCCTCAGGTGAAAAGGCTTCTCTGAAGCTTACCACCCGTCACAGCTATGACGAGTTTGGCAATAAGGTGGAGGTAACCCGGACAGCAGAGGGCGAGGATCCCCGCAGCAGTCGCTGGGTCTACCTGAACAATGAAGGCCGCTATCTGCATAAAGAGATCAACTCCTACAACCAGGTTACGAGTGAAATCTTGGATCGCAACGATCTGGGACTGCCGACGCAGATTGAAGATATCGCCGGCGTTGTCTCGGAAATCCGCTACGATGCCTTCGGCCGCAAAGTGCTCGAGTATAACCAGACCGGAGCTCACACCATTACACTGTTATCCACGGCCAATATCACCCATTGTCCCAGTGGTAGCGCCTACCAGCAGACGGTAGAGGAAGCCGGCGGTGGAGAATCTCTGACCTGCTTCGACGTGCTCGCCCGAGAAACCCGCAGTGCCACACAGGGCTTTGATGGAGGCTGGGTTTACGCGGATACCGAGTACGACGAGCAGAGCAATGTTTCGCGCAAATCCGAACCCTACTTTGCCAGTGACGGTGGCACAGATCACTGGACCACCATGGATTACGATATTCTCGGCCGCGTCATTGGCACCGACCTGCCTGGCACCGCGCAACATAACGGTGTATCCAACCCTGGAGCCGTACGTCATGACATCCATATCGAATACAGCGGCTACAAAACTGTTACCATCAACCCTGAGGGCCATAGCAAAACAGAAGTCAAAAACGCTATGGGCGAACTGATCAAAGTCGAAGACGAACTAGGTGGTATCGTCGAATACCGTTATGACGCCCAGGGTAAATTGCTCCGCGTGACCCGCACCGGCGACGAAGGCTTGATCACCACCGAAACTGAAATGACCTACGACAGGTTGGGCCGCAAAAAGTCGATGGACGACCCGGACAAAGGCTTCTGGGAATACGCTTATAACGGTTTCGGCGAGCTCACTTGGCAGAAGGATGCCAAGGGCCAAGTAGTGGAAAACTTCTACGACGAACTTGGCCGCATGGTCACACGTATCGACTATCGTGATGATAGCCTCAGTGAAGACAGTATAGAAGCCAAAGCCAAGTGGAAATACAACGACGAACCTAGCCAGGCTGACTGTCTCAAAGGGGAGGATTATGTTCCGCTCGGTGCTCTTTCCGGGGTGACGGAGACCGAATCTGGCTATACCCAAGCGCAGAGCTATGATTGTTTCGGTCGGCCCAATCTTACGCTGACCTCGCTCAGCGAGGAGGGGGGTGAGCATTGGTCCAACACTACTTATGACCAGTACGGTCGCGTCTTCCAACAGTTCGATGCTGGAGGCGATGGTTTCAGTCACAGCGCGACCCAAAACCTTTATAACAGTAACGGCTACCTGAAAGCCGTGGTGGATGCGGAAAATATCAATCAGGCCAGTGCCGAGAACTACTATACGGTACTGGCCATGGATGAGCGCGCTAATGTAACCCGCTACCGCAACGGTAATGGCGTGGTCACTGAGCGGGAGTACGACCCTGCTACTGGCCGACTTGAATACCAAATTGCCTCAATAAGCGGCGCTTTCGAAGTTCAGGATCTCACCTACCAGTGGGACAACTTGGGCAACCTGGACTACCGCCTAGACAGTAGCGGTGCCAAGGAGCTGGAGAAGGATCTGGAAGAACACTTTGAATACGACGCCCTCAATCGTCTTAAGAGCGCCCGGCTCGACGGCGGGGCAGCTCAAGCGATCACCTATGATGGCCTCGGTAATATTAAATCCAAGTCGGGCGTAGGCGACTATCGCTACGGTAGTAATCAGTGTGATCAGGGCTACGGCGCCCACGCCCTCTGCGAAACAGAAGATGAAAATGGGGATATCGTTACCTACAGTTATGATGCCAACGGCAATATGGAAGAGGAGCGCGCTAAAAGCAGTGGCACCTTGAAGCGTAAGCTCCAATACAGCACCTTCGATAAACCCTTGTGGATAAAAAACTATGAGAATGATCACACTACCGAGTTCAAATACGGCCCGGATAGAAACCGCTACCTCAGAATCGATGCCGATGGCAGCGGCGGCATCACCGAGACCCGCTATATCGGCAATGTTGAAAAAATAACCAAGCCGGACGGCAGCGAAATCACTAAGCGTTACCTCCCCGGTGGTGCCCTGGTAACCATTGAAGGGGGGACTCGAACTAGCCGGTACATGCACAAGGACCACCTGGGATCAGTGAATGTAATCACGACGGGAGACGGCAGTATCGAGCAGATTATGTCCTTTGATGCTTGGGGTCAGAGACGTAATGCGCTGAGCTGGGATGCTTTGATAGCGGCAGCGCTCGAAGATTTTGACCAAAGTATTACCTATCGCGGGTATACCGGGCACGAGATGCTGGACCAGGTGGGACTGATCCATATGAATGGGCGGGTTTATAACCCGCGGCTCGGGCGGTTCCTGCAGGCGGATCCTTTTGTGCAAGCTGCGTCGGATGCGCAGATGTTCAACCGGTATAGCTATGTGCGGAACAATCCGTTGAATGCCACGGACCCCAGTGGGTATTTCCTGAGTTCTATCAAGAAGCTGGGCAGGAATATTATCCGCGGAGCCGCTAAAGTCTTTGGTCCCGAACTGGTCAACCTCGTGGGGACCGTCGTTTTCAGTTACTATGGTGGGCCTCCTGGCGCAGCAGCGTGGAGTTATGAATTCAGTCGCGCGATGGGCGCATCATCGGATCAGGCCTTTGGTATGGCTATAATCTCGTTTGCTTCCTCAGCGGCATTCAGTGGTATAAACGGCGCAGACTTCTCTGGTTTTGGATGGGCAGCAAATACGGTAAAATTTGCAGCCTATGGAATGGTTGGTGGCGCCAGCAGCATTATGCAGGGTGGCAAATTCGGGCATGGATTCGCCTCCGCAGGGTTTATGGGAACTGTCGGCGGCAGAATTGGTAAAATCGATGACCCCATAGGACGTGTCGTCGCAGGGGCGATAGTTGGTGGAACGGCTTCGAAGATTTCTGGTGGGAAGTTTGCAAATGGGGCGGCTACCGCGGCTATGGCCATGGCAGTGCAAGCTGCGGCTCAATCTGGCCAGAAAATCCCTGATTTTGATTTGAGTACGCCTGAAGGGCGAGAACAGTACGCGCAGTGGGTTTGGGAGAATAAAGGGCAATTCGGAATAGAATCTGCGGACGGTACATCATTTGAATATGTTGATGAGTACATGATGTATGACAACAAGCTTGGCCGAGTTATATGTGATGGCCCTTGTGCTCAGGTTGATGATGTTAACCGCTTCGCAACGGGAGGTGAATTCTTTGAAGATAGCGGAAGAGTTGTCCTTTATCGCGGGGCTTTTAATTCCATGGATGCCGCGGTAGTTATGGGGGCGGATTCGAACCCCGCTGTTATAGGTGGTTTAAATGTGTCTCCTGCTGGAGCTGTTGTTTGGGCGGTAGGACATGAGGCCGCTCACACTATGGGCGTGGATGTTGATTCTTCGGTCTATCCCCACCTAGAAGCAGAAAGGCATGGCTATGAAGCCTATCAGAGATACAAGGCTTTGGGAGGCAAATAATTATGAAATGGAAATTGTTTCTAGTTTTCTGTTTGTCAATAAGCCTCCAGTCAAAGGCTCTTTCAACTACTATTAGACCTCTAACCTTTGAAAAGGTAGTTAGTCGGGCGGACTTGATAGCTACAGGGTTTATTTATGAGGCAGAATCTGCTGTTCGAGATTCTTCTGAGAGGAATTCCCAAGAGCCGCTAAAGTATTGTGCCAGAATAGAGCGGGCTGTTTCTGGATCGCTTGGCAGTGACTCGGTTTGCTTCCTTGCTCTGGCAGGTTTGAAAGTTGGGGTGCCGTATCTGCTGTTTCTCTCGAAGAGCGAAGATGTAGACAGTGAGGGTAACCCCATTAATTATGTTGGGTCGTTAGCATTAGAAGTTGCGGGTCCGAACCCACATCATGATTCTAGGGTTGTCCGATGGGAAGCAATTAGACATCCGATCATTCCCGGCCTTATTGAGGATAAGGCTGTGGTCGATTACCAAGATGCTAGTGATGTTACGAATAAACGATCCATCGTGGTCTATTCGTATTTTCCATTAAAGGACGTTGAGAAGGTTGTCCGGCAGTTAAAAGCCAGCAGCCGCTAACCCCACTAATTTTTGCAAATGGGGCGGCTACGACGCCTTTTGCGTTTGCTGTTAGTTCAATAGGAAGATCAAGTACTGTCAATAAGGATGGTGTTGACCCATCCGCCTACCTCTAGAAGAACGCCAAGCAGCAGCAAGACAGCAGTTACAAAAACTGGTCGAATCAGGTGATTTAGATCCTAGTAAAGTCTTTACAGGAGATGGGGCTTTGGATGCTGCGGCCAAAGAAGCATTGAGCGTTGTTCATCCTGTATCAGAGCTTCACAACGTAGAGATTGGCGGGAGACTCGTAGCTCATGGAGATGGATACTCCTACGAAATGCCCATCGTTGGTGATGCCGGAAGCGTTGGTATAAGTGGTAGTGGTGCAGCTGGGGGATGCCACACTCATCCAGGTGGATACGGTTACCGTCACTTCTCAACTAAATATTCTAATAGTGGCAGAGGGGGCGATGTTGGCTGGGTAAAAGACAACGGTATTCCGTTATATATGTCACACCAAAACCAGAATGGAGCGGGAATTAGTTATTGTGTTTGTAGTCCAGGTAGCGCGGCCTGTTCTACTGCCACTAATATGTCAAGGTCAAGAAGAGGTACTGGCTTATGATGAAGTGTTTTCTGTTTTTAACTTTAGTTTGGTCGCTATCGACAGGAGTTCTTGCAGGAGGTGACGGTATGTCGATACCTGAACACTTACCTTTGATCGAAACCTGCGTTTCTGCCTTAGCTAATACTAAATCAAAGAATATTCAGGGTAGTACTTTGGGGCCTGATTGGTCGACAGTTCACGTAAATTCTGTCTCCGTTGGAAATAACGTTTCTATAACTTTTCGGACGAAACAGGATGCTTTGAATGGAAAAGATGGGACGATTTCAGACTACCCGGAAATATACTGTTTATTGAGCCGCGATGGAGAAATACACCACCTTACCTCTCCAGAGGAAATGAATGGCAAGATAAGAATATTGGATATTATTCCTCTCAACAGCGCGTTTGAGGAGAAAGAATTCGATGTGCTGGTGAGCGCTGTTAGATCAGGAAAGCCAGTGTTTTCTTTCGATACGATTTACAAATCATCTGGTAATACGTATACGATTCAGGGGGAAACAATTAGAAGGAGAGTTGATCCGAAAGATTATATAACTGACTAGCAAATATGGTGGTAACTTTGCAAATGGGGCGGCTACTGCTGCTATGGCGTACGCTCTGAGCTCAATAGGTAGTGAGGAAGTTGATCCTAATACTTCCGGATCTAATGAGGCCGGTATTGAAACTTTGAAAAAACTTCCTGAAAACCCGGAGGCGATATATCAGGAGGGAAGGAAGTTAGCGGAAACTCAGAGTGACCTCAATGTTAACGAAACCGTTAAGTTCGATGATCGGCATGCATTCTGTCCTAAAGTCTGTAATACGAAGACCATCAGATATCGACCTACTGCTAAAGAAGGAATTGAATTTTTACAGAATAATTCTAACTACAGGTTGCTCTTAGGCGGGAGTGTTGAGGGTTGGTCCTATGTTTACCCGGGCGCGACGGTGCATAATTATATTGATTACCCTTTTGGTACGTCCGGTTATCGAAATCACGTTATTGGTGTTGGTCCCGGAGGGTTTACAGTGACAGGTTCCGAGAGTGTTCTGAGTGTGATTGCTCACGAAACCGGACATCGTGATGGCATTAGTCATGGCTCCATGATGAATAAGCGAGAATATGATTCAATTATGAGGTCGCGTGGACAATGAAGGTAACATTTGGGATTATGCTACATTTATTGGCTTTTGGTCTGCAGTCGGCTCAGTGTTTTGCTACAGTTTTTGCCGGAGATGATGGCAGGGAGGTTGTCGAGAAGGAGCCTCAATTTTTAGAAAGAATTGGGGTGTCAGTTTTTGAAGAGGAGGTTGTGGGCGAAGAGGGAAACTCTAATCTTCAGGTTACATTTACCTCTTCAGATATCCAAGGTTATGAAGATATAGGTGTGGAGTTTATTTATTTAGATGCAAAGAATCAGATTTTGCTTTCAGTTGAAAAGCCTTTTGCTAATAGTCCACACACAACTCGATATCTGATACCTCCTGGACATACTTTACTGGTTTCAGTTGTGGCTCCGCTGAGTCGTGATTCGAAATATTATAAGGTCGTCCTGAAAAATTAGCGTAGGAATTAGTCGTCAAGCCCCGGCAGCGATCTGCCGAGGGCTTTGTTTATCTGACCTTCACCCGGTCCGTGCGCCCAATGCTTGCCGAGCCGTTCGCAGGCAGTTCGCGCTAAGTGTGCCGTGCCCACCAAGGACTTGAAGCGGCTTTCGAAGTTTTGTTGAAGTAGAGCCAATGTCGAGGATCGATTTGCAACCTATCCAGAATCGGGCGCAGCTTTTCATCGATGGCCCCGCGCCTTTCCTCGCGCAGAATGCGTGCGCTCCAGTCGACCAGCTCCAGATAGCCGTCCAGGGATAAGAGAGTAGAGAGCCCTTGCAGGGTTTCTGCAGAGGAGTGTGAAGCCGATTGCATCGGCGGGCCGGGGAAACCGGATAGAATGGCCCGAATGACAATGACGACAGGAGGCACCATGCGAGCACACTATTTACTGTATGCGGCGATGATCATACTGGCCGGCTGCGGCGCCGACGATCGGGCGGCGGAAGTGGAAAAACCGGCTGCCGCGGAAACGCAAGCGGATGAAGCCGGCGGCGTGATTCCCGAGCACCAAATGGAAGCGTTGGAAAAGGCGGAAGAGGTCGAAGGGCAATTGCAGGAAGCTGCCGAGAAACGTGCCGATCCGTCGTAAACAAAAAAGCCGCCGTTAAACCTGACGGCGGCAAGCCGTCGCTCGATGAGCCGGGGGCGGGGAGCGCCCCCTGAACAAACGCGCTTTAGAAGTTGTAACTGCCGGTCAGGGCGACGGTGCGAGGTGGGCCGTAGAAGCCGGTATCGAGGCCGGGGCGGCCGAACGCAGCGGTATAGGCGTAACCCGCGACACGGTATTCCTTGTCGGCCAGGTTTTTGCCGACCAGGCTCAGGTTCCAGGCGCCGTCCGCACTGTAGTAGGTCGCACTCATATCCACAAGCGTATAGGCTTCCTGATCGAGTATCGGGTTGGGCGTTTCGAATATCTGGGTATCGGCCCGGTAGGATACAGACGGGTTGAGCACTACTTCCGCCCCGCTTTCCATCGGCAGGGAGTAATTCAGCTGGAACATCGCAGTGGTGTCCGGCGTATTTTGCATATCCCGCTGGTCGGAAATGTCCTCACCGCCAGAGATGAACTCTACAAACTCTGTATCGGCATAGCCCACCGTCATATTTGCGAGCAGGTTGTCAGTGACGGCCAGTGACGCCTCCAGTTCCACGCCCTGTATTTTTGCTTTACCGGCATTGAGTACTGCACTGACAAAACCACCGGCGGGACTGGCGGACTGCACGGTAACCTGCATGTCGGTGTAGTCGGCATAGTACAGCGCGGCGTTCAAGCGAAGTCGATTGTCGAACAGGTCCGACTTGGTGCCCAGCTCATAAGTGGTTACCGTTTCCGGGTCAAACCCGTCTTTGGTAGACGGCAGCGCAGTGGCATCGCCGCGCATATCGAAGCCGCCGCTCTTGAAACCGGTACTGTAGGCGGCGTAGACCATGATGTCTTCGTTGAACTGGTAATCGAGGCCGATGTGCGGGGTAAATTCGCTCCAGGTGTCGCTGTTGCTGTAGTCGGTGAGCGTTCCAATCGGGATGGAGTCGTCGGCGTCCGGATAGTACTCGTCCTGAAACTCCGGGCTATAGAGCCCCATGTAGTTTTCCTTGAGTACGTCGGCCGTTTTTTCATCGCGGGTATAGCGGCCGCCGAGGCTCAGGTTCCAGTCGGGAGCGAAACTCCAGTTGTAGTGTGCGTAAGCAGACAGGCTGTCGGTATCAACGGAGCCGGCCACCAGCTGTGTCAGTGGAAAACCCAGGATGGGATTGTCTTCATAGAAACCCAGGACCGCATTGAAAGCCCCTGCCGCTGTGCCGGTGTAGTAGTAAAGTCCGCTGACGAGGTTCGATGTGGCACCTTCCCAGTTCAGCTGGAACTCCTGGCTGAACTGTTCGTCATCGTAATAGGCGGGGACATCGAAGTCCGGTGCGATGCGGCTGTCGAAATCGATCGACGTTTCGGATTTTCCTTCGCGCTGGGCGGTTATGGACTTGACCATGACGCTATCGGATAGCTGCCATTCGGCAGTCAGCGACTCGCCACTGGTTTCCACTGAGTTGTCATACAGCATACCGGATTCGGTGTCGTACACACTGTCGAGGACCGGTTCTCCGTTCGGCCCCGTTTCCTCCCGATAGCCGTGTTTCGGGACAGAGTCATCCCGGGTTTTGTCGGCCGCCAGGCGAATCCAGAGATCGTTACTCGGATTGAATTCCAGTGCGACGCGCCCGCTCAGTACATTCTTGTTGTACTGCTCGTCGCCGGTGATGACATTTTCGCCGTAGCCATCGCGCTGGAAGCTGGCAATGGCGCCGCCGAAGTAGACGCCGTCGGCGATTTCGGTGGTGGCGGCGACTTTCAGGTCGCGCTGGTTGTAGCTGCCCAGCGCGCCGCTTACGGATACGCGGGAGTCGCCGGACATTTTCTTGGTCACGTATTTGACCGCGCCGCCGATGGTGTTTTTGCCGTAGAGCGTACCCTGCGGGCCGCGCAGCACTTCCACGCGCTCCACATCGAGAATATCGAGAACCGCACCCTGCGGGCGGGCGAGATAGACGTCGTCCACATAGATGCCGACACCCGGCTCAAAACCCCACAGCGGGTCCTGCTGGCCGATACCGCGAATAAAGGCGGTCAGGGTGGAGTTGGTGCCGCGGCTGGCCTGCAGGGTGGTGTTCGGGGACAGCTTCTGGATATCGGTCAGGTCGCTGACGCCGTTCTGCAGTAACGTATCTTCGCCAATCGCGGTCACTGCCACCGGCACTTCTTGCAATGACTGCTCGCGCTTCTGTGCGGTTACGGTTATCTCCTCGAGTGTGGGGTCGGCATAGGTAAAGCTGGCACCGCAGGCGAGCATGACGCCGGCGGCGAGGGGATGGAATTTTATTGCACTTTTTATCGTTCTGGTCATGGCTCTCTCCAATCACCAAAATTATGGTTATTCTGATTATTCCGGGATTGCCACTGTATCCATCCCCGCTCCACTTGCCTGCTAGACCAAGGTATGACAAGAATCGCATTCGGATTGGAGGACAACAAACAGCCGCTGGGGTATTGTCTGTATTCCGGTCTCCGCTCCGGCGTGGCCGGAGTGGCTGGCGCGGTCACATAGCCGGCCGGCGCCGGACCGGAGAGCTACAAGAATAAATCAGGTGCAGTCCCTTGTTTAGTCTGACGTCACTGGCAGCCGTCGCCCTCATCTACCTGCTGCTGCTGTTTGCCATCGCCTTCTGGGGCGATCGCTTGCCGGTTGGCCGCATCCGCCCGATCAAGCCGCTGTTACTGGCGCTGGCCGGTACCTATACCAGCGCCTGGATGTTTTTCGGTACGCCGGCGCAAGCGGTGGAGGAGGGCTGGCTGTTGCCGCCGACCTTTGTCGGCGCCAGCCTGATGCTGATCGCCGGCGCGCCGCTGCTGGTGCGTTTTGTGCGCCTGTGCAAGCGGCAGGGTTCCACTTCCATCGCCGACTTTATCAGTGCCCAGTTCGGCGGTTCCCAGTGGCTGGCGGCGTCGGTGGCCGTGCTGGCGCTGGTGGCAATATTGCCCTATCTGGCCCTTCAACTGCGCGCCGTTGCGGACAGTTTCCTGCTGCTGGCCGATAGCAAGGAAATCAGTTCCTCGACGGTTACGGCGATCGTCAGTGCCACCATCGGTCTCTTCGCGCTGTTGTTCGGCACTCGCCATATCGACAGCAGCGTGCACCGCAACGGCATGCTGCTGGCGGTGGCCTTCGAGGCGTTGGTCAAGATCGGTGCCTTTGTCGCTGTGGCCTGGTTTGTGCTCGGCAGTGCCTTCGACGGCAGTGCGGATCTGGCCGGGGCGGCGCTGGCGAGCGAGCGGGTCGAGGCGCTGGCCGCGGCGCGCCCGGCGGATACCGGTTACTTCGCCGTGGTGGTGCTGGGCATGGCGGCCATGTTCTGCCTGCCGCGCCAGTTCCATATCCTGATGATCGAGAGCGACGGCGAACAGGATATCGGCCCGGTGCGCAAGCTGATCCCGATCTACCTGGGCATCCTGTCGGTGGCGATACTGATCGTCGGCTACGGCGGCCTGCTGTGGCTTCCCGAATCGTACGGTAATCCCGAGCGCTTCGTGCTGGGCATTCCGCAACAGAGTGGTTCCGTGTCGCTGTCGCTGCTGGCGTTTATCGGCGGTCTTTCGGCCGGTTCCAGCATGGTGATCATCGCCACCATCGCGCTGTCGACGATGATCGCCAACACCATGGTGGTGCCCTGGTGGCTGCAGCAACTGCGGCGCCCGCGGCGTATGGAGAGGCGCCCGGCCGGCCAGGCACTGGGCTCCGACCTGCGCCGCGTGCGCCGCGGCATTATCGCGCTGATCATGTTGGCCGCCTTTGCGGTCAACGAGTGGATCGGCCCCGGTGTGCGCCTGGGCACTTTCGGGCTGTTGTCCCTGGCGCTGGTGGCACAGCTGGCGCCGGCGATGATTGCCGGTGTCTGGTGGCCGGCAACCTGGATGCGGCTTCGCGCCGCGGGTGTTATCGCCGGCCTGCTGGCCGGCACGGCCGTCTGGGCCCTGTCGGCGCTGCCGGCGGCGCTCGGCCGGCCGGACCCGATCGCCGGGGCGCTCGGCCTCGACTGGAACTCGCTGTCGATCAGCTGCCTGTTCGGCCTCGGTGCCAACTGCGCCGCGCTGCTGCTGGTTTCCGCGTTGCTGGAATCCTGGCGCCCGCAGGGCCGCGGTGCCGAGGAGGGGCCGGTGGACAGGGAGCAGCTGCGGGAACTGCTGGCGAGATTTGTCGGCGACGATGCGGCGGCGCGCACCTTCGCCGGGCTGGAAGAACAGCCGCAGCGGGATTATCGTGGCACGGTGGAAAAGGTTCTCGCCGGTATCGTCGGTTCCACCAGCGCCCGCCGGCTGGTGCGGCAGTCCAACAGCGCCAGTGCCCAGAACCTGGAAGAGGCCTCGGCCATCTACCAGTTCGGTCGCGGCCTGTTACAGAGCAGTATCGATAATATCGACCAGGGTATCTCGGTGGTGGATGCCAACCTCAACCTGGTTGCCTGGAATCGCCGCTATATCGAACTTTTCAGCTATCCCACGTCGATGATCTATGTCGGCCGGCCGGTGGCGGAACTGGTGCGCTACAACGCCAACCGCGGAGAGTGCGGGCCGGGAGCGGTGGAAATGCATGTGCAGAAGCGCGTCGAGCATCTGAAAGCCGGCACCGCCTACCGGGTGCAGCGCCACCGCACAGACGGCACCGTGCTGGAGATCCGCGGCAACCCGCTGCCTGACGGTGGCTTTGTAACTACCTACACCGATGTCTCCGACTACCAGCGCGCGCTGGCGGAGCTCACCGAGGTACGGGATTCGCTGGAACACAAGGTGGCCGAGCGCACCGGTGCGCTGCAGTCCCTGAACGAAAAGTTGCAGAAGTTGAACCGCGATTTGGAGGCGGCCAGCCGCGGCAAGACCCGCTTCCTCGCCGCCGCCAGTCACGACCTGGTGCAGCCGCTCAACGCCAGCCGCCTGTTCCTCGACGCCCTCACTGCCCGACAACTGGACGGCGACAGCCGCGGTCTGCTGAACCGCGCCGACAGTGCACTGGCCGCGGCGGAGCAACTGATTACCGACATGCTGCAGATCGCCCGTATGGATGCCGGCGATATCCACCCCGATATACAGCCCACCACGCTGGACCGGATTCTCGGCGAGGTGGTCGAGCAGACCCGCCTCGCCGCCGCCGCGCGCCGTATCGAGCTGCGCTATCGCCCCTGCGATCTGTGGGTAAACAGCGACGAAAAAATGCTGCGTCGGGTGGTGCAGAACCTGCTCGACAATGCGATCAAGTACACCCGCAGCGGTGGCGTGCTGCTGGCCGCGCGTCGCCGCGGCGACACTGTGTCGCTGGAGGTGTGGGACACCGGCTGCGGTATCGACGTCTCCCAGCAGAAAAATATCTTCCGCGAGTTCTGCCGGCTGGGCGGCGTCGAGCGCGAGCACGGTTACGGGCTCGGGCTGGCCACGGTGGAGCGGCTGTGCCGCCTGCTGGATTCGCCGATCGGGTTGGGATCGCGGCCGGGGCGCGGCAGCGTCTTCCGCGTGCGCCTGCCGCGGGTGCCGGCGGTGCAGCGCAGGGCGACGGCGCCCACACAGCTGCCGCCTGCGCAACGGGCGCTGGAGTTGCAGGTGCTCTGTGTCGACAACGAACCGTCAATCCTGGAGGCCATGCAGACCCTGCTCAGCGGCTGGGGTTGCAACGTTCACTGTGCGCGCAACCGGCGCGAGGCACTGGCACTGCCGCAGCCGGATCTGCTGTTGATGGATTTCCACCTGGACGAAGAACTCGACGGTATCGCCCTGGCGCGGCAGATGCTGGACACCTGGGGCGCGGCGGTGCCCTGTGTGATCATCTCCGCGGAAAATACCGACCTGGTCAAGAACCGCGCCCAGCGCGCCGGTTGGCAGTTCCTGCAAAAACCCCTGCGACCGGCGGCGCTGCGGGCGCTGCTGCAGGCGCAGCAGAAGAAAAGGGTCGGGCCTGCGACCAAGGTCGTATAGGGCGATGCCCCCTAAAAGCGTAGGTTGAGGTGAGTTTTACGAACCCCAACAAGACCATCGGCGCAGATGTTGGAGTTCGCTTCGCTCACTCCAACTACCGGTGATTAAGAAGTAACAACAATGAAAAAATACCTGCTCGAAATATTGATGTTCAGTGCCTACGCACTGTTCGCTGCCAGTTGGGTCAGCGGCGCGATACTGACGCCGGATATCCAGTCCTCTTTCGGTGAGGAAGGCTTTGCCAACGCCACCTGGGGCAGCAACGTGATTACCCTGGCGAAGATCGTCGGCAACCTGGCCGCGGCCATGCTGCTGATGCGCCTCGGGGTCGTGCGCGCCTTTGCACTGGCGATCCTGCTGATCGCCGCTGGCGGTCTCGGTGCCCTCGCGGTGGACTACGGCAGCTGGCTGCTCTCGAGGCTGGCACTGGGGCTCGGCGGTGCGCTGGCAATTGTCTACTTCAATCCGGTGGTAATGCACTACTTCTCCGCGCCGGAGCGGCCGCTGGTCAACGGTATCAACGCGGCGGCGTTCAATGCCGGCAACCTGCTTGCGCTGCTGTCCACCGGCGCGCTCACCGCCTGGCTGGGCAGCTGGCAGTCGGTGGTGGTTCTCTACGGTGTGATGGTCGCGGCGCTGGCGGTGCTCTGGTGGCTGTCTGCGGAAAACTTTTCCCTGTCCGGCGGCGGCGATAAACCGGACGAGAAATACGGCCTCAAAGAGGGGATTCGCGAAGGCTTCAACTGGTGGCTGCCACTGGCTTTCTGCGGCGTGCTCTTCTGCTATATCTCCGTGTTTTCGCTTTTCCCGCTGATCGAGGGTTTTGCCGTGGCCAGCCATCACCTGTCGGCGGTAATGATCGCCGCGGGTATGGTTGGCACCGCCGCCGGCATCGTCGTGACCCGTCGCTATCCACTGCGCCTGCCGGTACTGCGCTGTGCCGGTCTGGGGCTGGTGATTTTCGCCGCGCTGATGCTGGTCAGCCGCAACCCGCTTGTCGCCTACGCCGCGGCGGCGCTGGCCGGTTTCTTTATGTTCCTGCCGATGACCGCGATAGTAACCCTGCCACAGGAACTGCCGGGCATGACGCCGGCACGGATCACGGTGACCTTC
This sequence comes from Microbulbifer halophilus, assembly GCF_026183675.1. Lineage (GTDB taxonomy): Bacteria > Pseudomonadota > Gammaproteobacteria > Pseudomonadales > Cellvibrionaceae > Microbulbifer > Microbulbifer halophilus. Next base: position 66,943 of record NZ_JAPIVK010000009.1, on the reverse strand, counting down.
GCGATGTTCTGGTCCATTTCCTATGGTGTGGAGACGGTGCTGATGTACGGCGCCGGCCTGCTCGCGGACATCAGTGGCGAACCGGCGCTGGCCGCCTACTTCGCCGTGGCCTGTTCCGCCTCTCTGTTCGTCTTCTCCTTCCTGTTGCCGGAGAGCGGCAAGTCGAGGGAAACCGCCGAAGCGGAAAACCTGGAGGCCGACAATGCGCCGGCTTGACCCGAAACTGGCCGAATGGCTGCAAGGCGTCAACGCCCAGCTGGCGAAAATGAAAGCTGCCGGCTTTGAAGCCACGCCGATTTCCGCCCGCGAGAGCCTCGCCAACCTGACGCGCACTTTTGTCGGGCCGGGGCCGGAGATGGCGGTCTGCGAAACCCTGGTGTACGGCGGTGCATATGCGGTGCCGGTGCGGATTTACCAACCGAGGAATGCCGAGCCGGGACCGGCGATTATCTACTGTCACGGCGGCGGCCATATGGCCGGCAGTGTCAGTGTCTACGATCCCATCTGCCGACGCCTGGCGGAGGCCTGCGGACGCACGCTGGTATCAGTGGAGTATCGCCTGGCGCCGGAGAATCCCTACCCCGCCGGGCTGAACGACCTGATCAGTGTGGTGCGCGGCCTGGGTGCGGTGCTGGACCGGAAAAATATCGAGCACGACAACCGCTGGATCCTGATGGGGGATTCCGGCGGCGGCGCACTCTGCGCCGCTGCCTGCCGCCTGCTGCAACACCGCCGGCACGATATTGCCGCACAGGTGCTGATCTACCCGGGCCTCGATTACACAATGCTGCAGCCGTCGATCGAGGAGAACGGCAGCGGCTACCTGCTGGAGAAAGAGAAAATTCTCTGGTATTTCGACAATTATTTTCAGGGTTCGGAAAACCCCCGGCTCGCCTCGCCGCTGCACGGCGAATTTACCGACAATCTACCGCCGTCACTGGTGATTACCGCCGAGTTCTGCGCGCTGCGAGACGAGGGTTATGCCTATTTGAAAAAGCTGCAGGGGGTCGGTATCGCCACCGAGTCACTGCATTTCGACGATATGATCCACGCATTTTTGAATCTGGAAAAGCTGGTGCCGGAGGCCTGCGCGAAACTCTATCGGCATGTGGGCGAGTATGTGCGCGGAATCTGAACCCGTGACGAAAGCGGGCTCCTACGTCTTGTAGGGTGTGCCGTGCGCACCGAACGAGAGCCGATAGAGGCGAGGTTTTTCCGGTGCGCGCGGCGCACCCTACGGTCTGGATACCGGCTCGAGTCCGGCATGACCTAAAGCAGGGTCAGCGACTGCGCCTCCCGAATCAGTTGCTTCCTGTCCCGCAATTCCAGTTTGCGCAGAATCGCCGTCACATGGCTTTTTACCGTGGGCTCGGTGATATCCAGTTCGTAGGCGATCTGCTTGTTCAGCTGCCCACGGGCAATCATCTGGAAGATACGTAGTTGCTGTGTCGTCAGCCGGGCCAGGCGCTCGGCGAGTGGTGTCTCTTCCGCCTCCTGCATCGCCTCCGGGTTGAACCACTGTTCGCCGGCGAAAACTCGCTCGATGCACTGCACCATTTCATCCGGCTTGGCCGTCTTGGACAGGAAGCCGCTGGCGCCGAAGGCGGCGGCCTGCTGGATCACCGAGTGTTTGTCACTGCCGGAAATCACCACTACCGGCACCGCGGGGAAGTCGTTGCGGATCTGTGCCAGGCCGTTGAAGCCCTCGCTGCCGGGCATATTCAGGTCCAGCAGCAACAGGTCGATTTCGCTGTTGCGCAGTTCGCCGAGTGTGGACTGCAGATCCTCGCCCTGCAGCAATGTGCAGTCGGGGAAATGGCGCGTCAGTGTAGTCGCCAGGGCATCGCGGTAGAGGGGGTGGTCGTCGGCAATCAGCAGTCGGTAATTCACTTCACACCCGTTTTATAAAAATTGTCGAGGGTGCAGAAAATACTACTGCGCGGTCCAACCCCCGTCCACCGGCAGTGCGGCGCCGGTAATGGTATCGGCGTATTGCCCGCACAGGTACAGCACCAGACCGGCGATGGCCTCGGGGCTGGTGGCTTTGGGCATGGGCTGTTTGGCGCCGATCAGCTGCGCCCTCGCAGTTTCGATATCGAGGTTTTCGTCGCTGGCGATTCTCTCGATCTGTGGTTGGATGAGCGGTGTCTCCACCCAGCCGGGGCAGATGGCATTGGCGGTCACGCCGCGGTCGGCGTTTTCCAGCGCCAGCACCCGGGTGAGGCCGATCAGGCCGTGCTTGGCGGCGCAGTAGGCCGCCTTCTGTTCCGAGGCCACCAGGCCGTGCACCGAGGAAATATTGACGATGCGGCCCCAGTTGCCGTCGCGCATACCCGGCAGCAGGTCGCGGGACAGATAGAAGGCCGCGCTCAGGTTGATGGACAGTATTCTCTGCCACTGTTCGATGGGGAAGTGGTGTGCATCCGCGGTGAACTGGACACCGGCGTTGTTGACCAGTACCGAGGGATTGCCGAGGGCCTCGCGGGTGTCGGCCGCCAGCTGCGCGCAGCCGGCCTCGCTGTCAATATCGGCGGTGCTGATTCCGCAGTCCACGCCGTAGCGATCGCGAAACTCGCTGGCGAGAATCTCGCCCTCTTCCGGCCACATGATGCCGTGCAGCATGACCGGGTATCCCGCTTCTGCCATGGCGTGGGCAATGGCGAGACCGATGCCGCTGGTGGACCCGGTAATCAAGACTGGCTGTCGCTGTTCCCGCTGCACTGAAAACTCCCGCGGCTGTTATTTTCTTCATGGTTGGGCCGGCGTGGCTGAGCCTTTCTTTTCCGGCTTTTTCCAGATTGCAGAAATCCTAACAGCGGTGGCTGGGGCGGTCTGTATGACCAAGGTATGAGTTAAATGGCCACGCGCCTGATTTAATATGAATACCGATTCATGTTTCAAACATCGCACGGAAAAGAAGTGGCCCTATGAATTCTGTTGCCATCGCCCGCATCGACAACGCCGGCCCCGGCGCCCCCAAGACCGCCCGCGGCGCGCGTACCCGCGCCCGCATTCTCAAGGCGGCGGAGGAGGCCTTCGGCACCCTCGGCTACCACCGCGCCGGCATTGCCGACATCACCCGCGCCGCCGGCGTGGCCCAGGGCACGTTCTACACCTACTTCGCCGGCAAGGAGCAAACCCTGCGCGAACTGGTGCGCGATATGGGCCACCAGCTGCGCGCCCACCTGGAGGCGGAAATCGCCGGCGCCCGCGATCGGCTCGAGGCGGAGGAGAAGGGCCTGCGCGCTTTCCTCCAGTACCTGCACGACAACCCCTCGCTCTATCGGGTGCTGCAGGAAGCCCAGTTCGTGGACGAAACCATCTACCGCGACTACTACGAGGCCTTCGGCAGGGGCTATGTGCGCATGCTCGCCGACGCCACCCGCAAGGGCGAAATCCGCCCCGGCAACAACGAAGTGCGGGTCTGGGCCCTGATGGGAATAGCCAATTTCCTGGGCCTGCGCTACGCCCTGTGGGAACAGGACACCCCCTTCGACGATATCGTCGCCACCATTTCTGACCTGTTCCGCAACGGCCTCGCCCCGGGCGGCGATAAGGAGAAATCATGAATACGGTACCGGTGCGCTATCAACAGGCCGATGGCATCGCCACCCTGACCCTCGACCGCGCCGAGCGCCACAACGCCCTGGTGCCGGAACTTCTGGACGGCCTGCGCGAGGCCCTGGCGCGCTGCCGGGAGGAACGCCCGGCGGCGCTGATCCTGGACGCCGAAGGGCGCTCCTTTTCCAGTGGCGGCGACGTGGCCGCTTTTTACGACACACCCCGCGGCGAACGACGTGCCTACGCCGAGCGCGTGGTGGGCGCGCTCAACGCCGCGATGCTGGATCTGCTGCGCCTGCCGGTGCCCACGGTGGCGGCGGTGCAGGGCCTGGTCACCGGCGGCTCGGTGGGCCTGGTGCTGGCCTGCGATATCGCCGTGGCCGGGCCACGGACCCATTTCGCCCCCTGGTACACCGCCGTGGGCTTCAGCCCGGATGGCGGCTGGACCGCGCTGATGCCTGAGCGCATCGGCCGCGGCCGGACCCTGGATGTGCAGCTCACCAACCGCCGCATCGAGGCCCGCGAGGCCCTGGACCTGGGGCTGGTGCAGTACCTGGCCGACGACGGTGGCGTGGCGGACAGGGCGCGCGAGGTGGCCGGACGCCTGCGCGTCGCTTGGCCCGGCAGCGTGCGCCATACCCTGACCCTGACGCGCCCGGACCCGGAGCGGGTGGCCCGGGCCCTGGACGCCGAATACCGGCATTTCCTGGAGCAGATCGACAGCGATGAGGCGGATCGCGGCATGGCCGCATTCCTCGGTCGCGATTAACAGCAAAAACCCATACCGACAATAAAAACGAGAGGCCACTATGCGACTGACCACCATCCTGAGCCGTCTGGGCCAGGCGGTGCTGATCGGGGCCCTGCCCCTGAGCGCCGCCGCCTTCGAGACCTTTGCCGACGAGGACCGCTCCGCGGAACTCAGCGGCGAGCCGGCCCACCAGCAATACCAGTTCAACACCCCCACCACCGTCAGCTACGATCGCGATACCCTGAGCCAGGGCGCCGCCGGCACCCGCGTTTACGTGGCGGACATGGGCAACCATGAAATCAAGGTCCTCAATCTCGACGGCGCCCTGATCGGCACCCTGGACGACGCCGACCAGGCGCTGGCGCCGGACAGCCCCGCCAGCAGTGTGCCGGAGATCCGCGCGCCGCTGGGCATTGCCTTCCTGTCCGCAAGCGAAGCCGACGACGACCGCCTGGCCGGCCTCTACGTGAACGACGTGGGCCGTCACCAGATTCACTTCTTCCGCACCCTGGCCGGCGCCGCCGGCGACTTCGAGTATGTCACCTCGTTCGGGCAGCCCGGCCACGGCCACGGCGGCGGCGAGGATATCTACCTGCCGCGCAACATGGTGATCACGCCGCAGGGGTTCATCTATGTCTCCGATGAGTTCAACCACCGCGTCAAGGCGTTCACCATCGACCCGGACAACGGCTACCAGGTGGACCTGATCCAGACGTTGGGCCACCGGGACGCCAACGGCGATTACCTGGGCGCGGGGCCGATCATCCGCGGCGTGGACAAGAACTACGGCACCGACTCCACCCACTACGACGACTACGCCGGCGAGCCGGACAAGCGCGACGGCTACCGCATTCCCCAGGGCATGACCTACTACCAGTCGCCGGACAACGGCGCCACCTACCTGTACGTGGCGGACAACGGCAACAACCGCATCAAGATCTTCCGCGTGGACACCGCCACCGGCCAGCTCACCCTGGACGATATGCTGGGCCGCTTCCGCGATGACGACGGCGACGTCGACCACCTGAAACGCCCGCGCGGCGTGCGCACCGACCTGGACGGCAACCTCTACGTGGCCGACACCTACAACGGCCGCATCATCCTGTTCCCCAACCTGGCGGCCACCACCGACACCGACCCGGTGCGCTACCGCTCCAGCGGTAGCGCCGATGCCGAGGCCACCTGGGTATACGGTCGCCTGGGCATCCACCAGGTGGAGATGCGCTCGGCTTCCGCCACCGAGGACGAGGCCTTCCAGCTGCCCAACGACCTGGTGCCGGTGATCGGCCCCGATGGCGCCTTCTACCGGGAAGACATCTACTCCTGGGGCTACTACTTCCCCGACGCCCGGGTGCACCTGGTCAGCGATTCGGGCAACAACCGCATCAAGAAATGCTGGAGCAGCAGCGATGGCGACACCCTGTTGCGCTGCTCCGTGTCCGAGGGGGTGGGCGGCGTCGCCGACCATGAATTCTGGGGCCACCCGCGCACCCTGGCCGGGCAGCTCCACTCGTCCAGCGGCATGGCCTGGCTGGATTCCAAGAGCCGCCTGCTGGTCAGCGACACCCCCAACACCCGCATCAACATCTACGACGCCAGCGGCAACTATCGGGGCCGCTTCCCGGGCACCGACATCAGCTACGGGGTGACCGGCATCGCCACCTTCACCGATCCCAACATCGGCGAGGCGGTGGCCGTGCTGGTGGCCGCCGACGCCACCCTGCCCTGGCCCTACACCGGCGACGCCAGCCTGCGCATCTACGACGCCGACGGCAACCTGGAGGAGCTGTTCAACCTCACCTACCGCACCGGGGGCCTGTCGGTGCCGGCCATCGCCCTGACATCCAGCAACACCAATTACCCGGTGGCGGTGTCCGCGCGCAGCGGTGCCAGCCCGGACGAACACGGCATCTTCATCACCAGCTTCGGCAACACTGTGTGGCGCTTCGATTACGACAGCGGCAGCGGTACCCTCGACGGCAACTGGTACGCCGGCGGTCCGGACCCCGACAAGGGCAATGACCTGGGCGAGAACTGGAGCCTGGGCCCGGACTTCTTCGAACAGGGCGCCGCCGGCACCTTTGACCAGATCGGCAGCGTGCTGGCGCTGGATGGCCGGGTCTACGTCACCGACCGCCGCAACCAGCGCCTCCAGGCCCTGGACCCGGCCAGCGGCGCGCTGATCGGCCAGCTGGGCCTGGGTGGCGGCACCTACGACCACCCGGACAGCCTGGATCCGCAGCGCTTTTTCCTGCCCGCGGGCCTGGCCTACGACGCCCAGCAGGACGCCCTGCTGGTGGCCGACGGCTTCAACATGGTGGCCCGGGCCTGGAACAACCCGGACGCCTACAGCCCCGACGCCAGCGGCGTGATCAGCCCCGCTTATCGGGGCCACTGGCTCGATCCCGCCCTGGGCACCCGGCCCGGCGGCCTGTTCGATGCCGAGCAGGTGGCGGTGGGCGACGGCAGCGTCTATGTCTTCTCGCTGATCAGCAACCGGGTCACCAAATTCAGCTGGAGTGAGATCAACCCCTGAACCGGCGGCAGCGGGCCCGCCCGCTCCCCATAGACAAGCGGAGTAATCGATGGAAATGTTCGACCTGCTCGCCCAGCGGGCGCGGGTAACGCCGGAGCGGCCGGCGCTGGAGGACCTGGACAGCGGCGAGCGCTACAGCTACCGCCAGCTCAACGAACGCGCCGCCCGCCTGGCGGCCGCCGCCCGCGAGCACTGGGGCCTGCGCGAGGGCGACCGGCTCGCCTACCTGGGCCACAGCCGCGCCGAGTTCTTCGCCATGCTGTTCGGCTGCGCCAAGGCCGGCCTGATCCTGGTACCGCTGAACTGGCGCCTGGCGGTGCCGGAGCTGGAGGTGCTGATGGATGACTGCGAGCCCGGCGCGCTGATCTTCGGCGGCGAGTTCGCGGAGGCGGCGGCCACCCTGGCCCGGCGCCGCGGGCCGCTCACCGCGGTGGCCCTGGACGGCGCCGGCGACGGCCAGCGCGACTATTGCGCCGACCTGGCCGCCACCGAGCCGGACCCGGGCCCGCACCCGGAGAAGGACCCGGACACCCCCTGGTACCTGCTCTACACCTCCGGCACCACCGGCCGGCCCAAGGGCGTGATCCAGACCTTCCGCATGATGCTGGCCAACCACCTCAATATCGGCCTGGCGGTGAACCTGACCGGCGACGACGTGCTGCTCAATGTGCTGCCGCTGTTCCACACCGCCGGCATCAACCTGTATTCCTCGGCGCTGTTTCTGGTGGGCGGCTGCGTGCTGGTGGCGCGCGCCTTCGATCCGGATCAGTCACTGCAGGTACTGGAAAACAGGGCGACCATCTTCTTCGGGGTGCCGGCGGTCTACCAGGCCCTGCTGGACCATCCGAGCTTCGACGGCGAGCGGCTCAAGGGCGTGCGCTCCTGGGGCTGCGGCGGCGCGCCCCTGTCGCTGCCGGTGGCGCAGCGCTACGCGGAGCAGGGTATCCGCGTGCGCACCGGCATGGGCATGACCGAGACCGGCCCCACGGTGTTCCTCCTCGACGAGGAACTGGTGATCGACAAGGCCGGTTCCGTGGGCCGCCCGCAGCTGCTTACCGAGGTGCGCATCGTCGACCGCGACGGCAGGGATCTGCCCGACGGTGAGGCCGGCGAGCTGCTGGTCCGCGGACCCAATATCACGCCGGGCTACTGGGGTCGCCCGGACGCCACCGCCGAGGCGATCCGGGACGGCTGGCTGCGCAGCGGCGACGTGGCCCGCCGCGACGCGGACGGCTGCTACTACATCGTCGACCGCTGGAAAGACATGTATATCTCCGGCGGCGAGAACGTCTACCCGGCGGAGGTGGAGAAGGTGCTCGAGCGGCATCCGGCCATTGCCGAGGTGGCGGTGGTGGGCATGCCCGACGGTCGCTGGGGTGAGGTGGGCAAGGCCTACTGCGGCCTGCACCCGGATGTCGAGGCGCCGGACCGGGACCAGCTGCGCGCTTTCTGTCGCGAGTACCTGGCCGGCTACAAGGTGCCCAGGGCCTTCCAGTGGGTGGACGCGCTGCCCCGCAACGCCCTGGGCAAGGTGACCAAACAGGAGTTGCGCGATGACGCCGCAAGACGCTGATACCTACCCGCTAAAGGGCCCGGCCGCGATGGAGAAGGGCTTTGTCCTCCGCCAGGAGGATTTCGACCGCTTCGCCCGCATCAGCGGCGACCACAATCCCATCCACGTGGACCCGGACTATGCCGCCGGCACCCGTTTCGGCGCTACCGTGTCCCACGGCATGCTGCTGTTCAGTGCCCTGCGCGGGTTGATCCACACCCTCTACCCCGGCGCGCGGCTGGGAGGGCAGGAGCTGAAATTCCCGGCTCCCGCCTATGTCGGGGAACCGCTAATCGCCACCCTGGTGGCCGAGGCGCCCGCGGAAAACGGCCGTATTGAGCTGGTGACCCGGGTAACCAAGGCGGACGGGCAGCTGTGCCTGGATGGCCGCTGCCACCTGATCCTGGACGAGGAGAAGCAGCCGTGAGCGAAGGGAAAACAGCCATGAGCGAGATACTGCCCCGCTTCGATACCCTGAGCACCGACGACAGCGCCTCTGTAACCCGAGTCTTCGACCGGCGGGCCCTGGAGGACTGGCGCCGGCTGGCGGACATCGGGGAGGACGGCCCGGCAGTGCCCGAGCCGCTGATCGCCGGCCTCTTCTCCTACCTGCTCGGCGAGCAGCTGCCCGGCCACGGCACCAACTACCTCAAGCAGCATATGCGCTTTCACGCCCCGGCCCGGGTGGACGAGCCGCTTACCGCCACGGTCACCGTGACCCGGCTGCGCCGGGACAAGGCGCTGGTGAACCTGGACACCCGCTGTACCGGCGAGGGCGGCCGCCTGATCTGCGACGGGGACGCCCTGGTGCTGTTTCAATGCTGAAGTCCGTATCCCGCATCCGTTTTCCGTCGCTCGCGCCGGCTCAGCGACGGGAGCCGCGGCGCGGGCGGTGGCCGCCACTGTGCCGGCCCGAGCGGTGCCGCGACCGGTCGTGGTGGCGCTTGTGTCCGCGATAGCGGTGGGAGCGATAGCGATCGTAGCGCTTGTAGTAGCGATAGCGCGGATAGTAGCGATAGCTCGGGTAACCGCGGTAACGGTAATAGCGCGGCGACGAATAGCGCAGGTAGATACTGCTGGACGGATAGACGTAGGGTCGGGAATAGGGGTAGGACGAATAGTAGCTACCGGTGGAATAGTAGCCGTCGCTGGCACAGGCACCCAGGGTCAGGGCGGTGCAGACCGTGGCGGCGATCAGCCCGGTTTTGATAAGTCTGTTCATGATGCTTTCTCCACTGGTGGAAAACCCATTGGTTGAGGCATTCCCTGCGGCACCTGTGTGACGCTCGCCGGTTGGTGAAAGTCGGGATCAGTAAGGTCGGGGCCGGGCGGGAGGTGGTTGTGGCCGCTGTTGGTAGCCGCCGTGACGGAAGAAATTGGGGTGGCGGCTATTGTGGCAGACGCCACTGGGGTGGCAGTGATAGTAGCGTCCTGTCACCCGGTAGTGGGTGACGTCGCCGTAACCGGCGTTTCCCCCGCTGACGTAGGCGGTATCGGTGCACGCCGGCAGCGCCAGCGATGCCGCGATCAGCAGCACGGTAGTCGCGCCGGAAGGCAGCAGTTGCCCGGACCGAAATTTCATACAGACCTCTGCGCCGGTTGGCGGATAGAACGTCTAATTTCAGCCTAGCACTGCTGGCGTAAATTTCCTCTTCAGGGGCTGTCGGCGGGCAACATTGGGAGAAGACCCTTCCGGCGCGGCCCGTCCGGCGGAAAGTCGGAAAGTGCGTGTCCTACTGCCGGTCAGGCATCCTGCAACTCGCAGGCGGCGAACTGAGTGTCTTCGGCACAGAGTCGGGCAACAAGCTGTTGCGCGGGGCCGTCACCAGGTGCGTTGGCGGGCCACACGGCGTAGGCGGGCAACGGCGGTAACCGCCACTCGGGCAACAGCTCCCGGACACCGTCGTCCGGGTTGAACAGAAACCTTGGCGGTACCGCCAGGCCCAGACCGCAAACGGCCAACCGATAGGAGGCCTCGACGTTGTCCACCGTAGAAACGGGGTTGTAGCTGATCTCGCAACTGCCCTGTTGCGGGTGGACAAAAGTGCGGCTGCTGGGGCGCATGCTGAGGCCTATCCAGGGCAGTTCCTGCAGATCCCGGGGGTGTGTCGGCGACCCGTGGCGCTGTAGGAAAGTGTCGCTGCCAACCAGCGTCCGGTCCAGATCGAAAATCTTGCGCGCCTTCAGCCCGCTGTTGGGCATGTTGCCGAGGCGTATCGCAAGATCAATTCCCTCGCCAATAATATCGTTGTGATGATCGCTGCACTGTAGATGCAGTTGCAGTCTCGGCTCCCGGGATGCGAAAGCGACGATCTTACATACCAGTCGGCTGCGTATCAGAATGGCAGGAATGGCAACTTTCAGCTTGCCGCCCGAGTGCCTGTGAGAATCCTTGTACCCGTATAGATTCTCGGAATAGAGCTGCAACATCTGTTGTGCGATATCGAAAATCGCCTCCCCATCCTGGGTCAACGATAGCTTGCGGGTGCTGCGATACAAAAGAGCGACACCGAGCCTCTCTTCCAGCTTGGATACATAGAGGCTGGCACTGGAAACGGACATATCCAGTGACTCTGCCGCTGCCCGAAAAGACCCGCTCTGCACGACCTTTGCAAATACGAGTAAATAGCGAACGTCCTTTAACACGCAAGTGGCTCCATTTATATGAATTGAGCGATGTCAGCGTTCGAAAAGTATATTTTAATTTTTGCGGGGTAATCAATTCACGGTATCTGGGATAGAGTCTTTTCCCGTTAACAGATGCTTTTATGGCGACGGCGGCAGAAGGAGAAACGGCCGTAGCGCAAATGTGATCAAAAATGGTGCGCAATGCTTTTTCGAAAAATATTCGCTAACTGAAGTTTTTCGGAGTTGAAAGTTGCGTGAGCCTGCAGGTTGTTAAAGGAGTCCGGGCTGTGTCGGAAAGAAAATGTGTTCTGATCATCGACGAGAATCTCCCCTTGGGAATGGTGGCCAATACGGCTGCAGTCCTGGCGATGAGCATCGGTAAGTTGTGCCCGGATATGGTGGGCAGGGACCTGTTTGATGCAGCCGGGAAGGTGCGTCGTGGAATCACGACGATGGCGCTGCCGGCACTGAAAGGTAATGCCGATCTGTTGCGGGATCTTCGGGAAAAGCTCCAGGAATACGAGCCGGACCTCATTGTTGTAGATCTCGTAGGAGCGACCAGGACAACCAGGTCATATGAGGAATACGCCGAGGTGCTGGCGGAAACCCCGGAGGAGAAGCAGCAGTATCTGGGGATTGCACTGTGTGGTGATAAGAAGGTCGTGAATAAGTTCAGCGGGAACCTGCCTTTGCTGAGATAGCCGGAAACTCACTGCACCTATACTTCAACAAAGCTAAGTCAAGGAGAGCACTGTGGACACAAGTGAAGTAGCGGGAGAAAAGGTGGTAACCCCTGAAAGAGTTGAGCGCGATGTCAGGTACCTGATTCCTGAGAGCGTTTACGACTACGACCATCCAGAGGTCATATACTGGACAAAGTATTTCCAGGAAGAGGCTGCCAAGCACAACGTATTTGTCAATATCAATGCGACGATAAACAGTAAGCGCAGTATCACTGCCGCGGAGAGTATGGCCACCGCGTGGTATGACTTTACCCGCTATGTGCCCGTTTTCCTGTGCAAGGCCGTTGCGCTCACCGATGACCCCGAGCGCCAACATCACCTGATCCAGATCGCGTACGATGAGCTTGGCGGTCGTGACAAAGACTTCATTCATTCCAATCTTTTTCTCGAGGCCATCAGTGATGTGGGCATTGACCTGATAAGCCAGTCAGCCGCTTCCATAAAGGAGGTTCTCTCTGGTCTGGACAGGACTCTGGAGGGTATCAAGAGTCAGTACGGAATCGTCGGTCTTCTACTCAGTTTTGAAATCATTGCCGAGGAGAATATCGAGACACTCTACAATTGCCTCTGTCATGACAAGAATTGTGAGAAGCCCCTTTCGGAAAGTCCCTTCTTCAAAATTCACCGGGCCGATGAAACCGAGCACATCAGGCATTCAGTGGCAAACTTCCTGAGGTTCTGCAAGACAGATACGCAAAAGAGCGAGTTCAAAGAGTCCTTCGATGCCGGTATCGACTTCTGGCAGAGGTTCTGGGATCAGAACGCCCGTATCATCAATATGGAAACCGATCTGAGAGCAACTGCATAAGGGAGGTTGGCGCCGATGACTACTGTCGTATTTATTGAGACGAACTTCAGTGGCCTGGATGCCATTCTGTACTGCAAATCCAGGGGGTACCGTTCTGTGCTGGTGAGTGACAGCCACGAGCGATTCAAGAAGTGGTTTCCGGAATCCTGTATGAACAAGCTTGGTCAGGTGGATTTGCTGATTCAGGTTGAGAATTCCAATGATATCGACGAGGTCAAAACGGCGTTGCAGGAAAACCTGGACCGGGTGGACGCGGTTCTGACCTTTGCGGAGATACGCACGGAGATGACGGCGCGACTCGCGCGCGATCTGGGGCTGCGGGGAGCGGCCCCGGAAGCTATCCAGATCGCGCAGGACAAGTACCGCTTTCGCAAGGTGCTGCTGGAGCAGGGCGCCGACGACGTCAACTGCATGAGAGTCGAAACGGCCGAGCAGCTGTCGGCGGCGAAAGGCGACGTATCCTATCCGTGCTTTATCAAACCTGTGCAGGGCCACTCCAGTATCGGTGCCGTGGTCTGTAACGGTGCAGATGATATGGGGGTACTGACGGGCCGGCTCGCTGCAATTGACGAAGATTGGATCTCCAAAGCCTTCGTAGTGGAAGACTACCTGCAGGGCAGGTTGGTGAGTGTGGAAGTTCTCACACTGGGACAGGGTGTTCACCAGGTTGTCGGTATCTCCGGCAGGGATCTCATCAACGATTGTGTGGAAGTAGGTGCTTCCTTTCCACTGCAGCATCCCTTGGCGGAACAGATTAAAAACAAGGCTTGTGCCGCCCTGGATGCCATCGGCTATCACCTGGGGCCAAGCCATGTAGAGATGATTGTTACCGAAAGTGGGCCCCACTTGGTGGAGATCAACACGCGGGTAGGCGGGAGCGGTCACTCCATTATGCAGGATCTGGCAACCGGCCGCTCGATTGTGGGCGATTGCGTGGAGCTGTGCCTGGGTAATCTCGATATGGGGGAACGCCTCTACCATCATCGACAGGGAGCCGCCTGGAAATGTCTTGTCAGCGACGAAGGCGGCGTACTCGAAAAGCTTCCGCAGGAAGATGACATCCACAAACTGCCCGGGGTCGAGCATTTCTGGCTGCACAAGCAGCCGGGCGACAGGATTGAAGCGGCCAGTTCCAATTATCACTGGATTCTACAGGTGATGTGTACTGGTGGGGATCAGGTCCAGGCCAGGGAGAATGCGGATGAGGCAATAAAGAAGGCCGCAGAGCTGGTTCATATCCGCGCAGCTTGAAACCGGTAGGGCCACATCGCAACTGTGGTGTGATTTGACCATGCAGCCCAATAGGCCGGGTCGGCTCGACCGGCCTGGCCAAGGTTGCCGATTAGCCCGTTCTGGGCAAAAAAATTATTATGGATAAACTGAAAGAAAATATCGATTGGCGAGGCCGGGTCAACCTTATCCTGGGCGCTGCGGCCTTTACTATTTCTTCCGCAGGGTCGGTGCTCCTGCACATTGTTTTGGCTATTGCTATATACGAGGAGACCGGTTCCGGCCTGACCACCGCAATGTTTGTCTCCCTGCAGTGGCTACCGGTGTTTATCGTCATTCTCTATCGCAGCGACTGGGATTTCGGTATGGAGCCTCGCAGGCGCTGGTATTTGCTCGATGTGACCAGTGCCGGGCTGACGCTGCTTATTATTCCATTCGTTCTGGATAGTAACTATCTCGCGATTGTCCTGTTGCTGTTGTTGCGTGGCCTGTTTGACCATGTAAGCAGGATAACCAAGACGGTTATTGCCCCCTATATTTTTCCAGAGAAAAAACTGAGCTATTACGCCTCGTTCATGCAAAGTGGGTACCACCTGGGAATAGCAGCGGCTTCTGTTGCCGGCGTTTTTCTTGTTTCTTCGGTGAGCCTGAAGGCAGCCGTGATTATCGATTCGGCCACCTTTCTCGTTTCTGCTGCCCTGGTGTATCTGATTCGCAATATCAGTGATGATAAATTCCCGTCATCGGGGAAAAGACACCCCATCGGCAGGCGCTGTATCGAATACCTGTCCTGCCTCAGGAAGGACCCGCGGCTTTTTTTCTGCTGTATGCTGCCACCGTTGACCGCGGCGTTTTTTCAGGGAACCTATAGTGTTCTGCAGCCCATATTTCCCGGTGAGCAGTTTTCCCTGGGTGCATCCGCTGTTTCGGCCTCCTATGTAATGGCCAGTATTGCTATCGTCGCCGGTTCCTCCGGCTTTGCACTGTTCTGTAAGTATTTCCGGATTTTTGATCGGGATTTCTCTGCAGTCATTCTGGTAGCTCTGGGCGGCTCCATTTTTGCCTGCGGAAGCTATATGGCTTCTGTCTACACAGGATCTGTGATTGCCAGTGCCGTCTTCTTCACGACAATGGTATTCCTCTTTGAGTTCGTATGGATGCTCGGTTATAGCGGTATCGTCACCCTTTCACCAAAGCAGCGGGTGGGTTCCGTGTTCGCGATCACTTTTGCGGTGGGGTGCCTGCTCGGTAGTGTCATGGCGCTCGGGGTCGGCGGTATTCTCGACATCCTTGGTAATAATTTTGTCTATACCGTCGGTATATTCATGATTACTTACAGCGCACTGATTATTGCGATTTATGCGTTGTATCGACGCTGGTCTTTTTCCTTGGAGCGCGGACAGCTGTCCGGTGTTTCTGCGGGGTAAGGATACGAAAATGGAGTTGAAAATGGGAAACTGGATATCTGATGAGCCGCGTGACCTGACGCCTGAGAATCTCAATCTTCTCCTGGAGCATAGGATTCCGGCTATAAGAGTAGAGGAATTTATCGATCGCGAGACCTGTAAAGTCGTCGCCTCGCGCCTGCTGGAAATGAACTTTCAGGGCTATGACCACCTGAAGGACATCCCGGTACAGCAGGTTGGTCTGTGTCACAACCAGTGGGCGCATGATGAGAAGAGCGTCTACTTCGAAAAATGTCAGGATGCCCGGGAGATCGTCGAAGAGATCTATCGGGGTCTGGATATTGACCCCGTACAGATGGTGGTCGAGGCAATCCGGAAAGAGGGTGGCAGAGGGGCATCGGTCTTTCAGGAGGAAGGCTACGGAGAGTATTTTGCCGGTGCCTTCCGCAGCTTCAAAGGGCACGGAAAACTGCATGCCGATCATGCTCCGAGCCATATCAATTCTCCCTGGGCCGTGACGGAGCTTATCAAGCAGCTTACCTGGAATATCTATTACTGCGCTGAAGAAACGTCAGGGGAGCTTGTGATCTACGACACCATTCACACTGCCGAGAATGACAAGATGAAAGTAGAGGGCGATTACTACTTTCCCTACGAAGTCCTGGAGCGGGACGATTGCGTGAGAATTTTTCCGAAGGTGGGAGACCTGATTATTTTTAATACACAGAACTTCCACGAGATCCTGGGTACCGCGGAAGGTAACAGAATTTCACAGACGTCCTTTGTCGGTCTGCGTGAGGATGGCAGCCTGGGGCTCTGGTCCTAGTCCGGCTCGCAGATCCGCATGCTCTGCTTCTGGTGGTTTCGTAAAAACCCATCAGGGGCTTCTGTATAAACTCAAACAAACCCGGTGAGAGTCATGAATAGAATAATTTTACTGTCGACCTTGTTTTCGTTCGCGCTGGTCTCTTTCCCGGCTTTTGCGTCGAGCAACCTGGTTTACTGCTCTGAAGGCAGCCCGGAATCCTTCAATCCCCAGGTCACCTTGTCGGGAACGGCGAGGAACGCTACGGCGCCGACGTTGTACAACCGTCTTTTGGACTTCGAACCGGGAACCACTAAACTGGTTCCCTCGCTGGCGACCAGCTGGGAGATTTCCGACGATAACCGCAGCTACACTTTCGAGCTGCGCGAGGATGTGGCTTTCCACAGCACCAGCTACTTCTCACCCAGTCGCAATATGAATGCAGATGATGTGCTCTTCTCCTTCAATCGCCAGCTGCAAAAGAGCCACCCCTATCACCTGGTTGGCGGCGGCACCTATCAGTACTTCCAGGGTATGGGAATGGACAAGCTGATCACCAAGGTCGAGAAGCTGGGGGATTACCGGGTCAGGATTGAGCTGGCTCAACCCGAGGCTCCGTTCCTATCCAACCTGGCTATGCCATTCATGTCGATACTGTCGAAGGAATATGCCGACCAACTGCAGCGTGAGAAGCGCAAGTCGGATATCGATGTACGGCCGGTGGGAACCGGACCGTTCAGGTTTCGACGCTACCTGAAAGGGACCACCATCCGCTACCGGGCGAACGAGGGCTACTGGCAGGGGGCTCCGGCGATAGACAACCTGGTATTTGCAATCACTCCGGATGCCAGTGTGCGCTACATGAAACTGAAGAAGGGCGAGTGCGACCTGGTGGTTTACCCCTCCCCAAGCGACATTGCACAGATAGAGGCCCAGCCCGATATGGAGCTCGCGGAGGAGGATGGTCTCAACATAGGCTACCTGGCGATGAACACGGAGAAGGCGCCGTTCGACAATGTACAGGTACGCCGAGCCATTGCCCATGCTCTCAACAAGCAGGCGTATATCGACGCGGTCTACCGTGGCAATGCGGAGCCGGCGATCAACCCCTATCCGCCGAGCATGTGGTCCTACAACGAGGATGTGGCGCAGTACGAGTACAACCCCGAAAAAGCCAGGGAGCTACTCGAGAAGGCGGGCTATGCGGACGGTTTCAAGATCTCCCTCTGGACTTTGCCGGTCAGTCGGCCCTACAACCCCAATGGTCGCAAAATGGGCGAGATGATGCAGCAGGATCTTGCCAGGATAGGCGTCGAAGTCGAGCTCGTCAGTTACGATTGGGGTACCTACCTGGACAAGGTAAAGCGCGGCGAACACGACATGGTGCAACTCGGCTGGGCCGGTGACAACGGTGATCCGGACAACTTCCTCTACACACTGTTCAGCTGTGACTCCGTAAAGCGCGGGTCGAACAACTCCCGTTACTGCCAGCCCGAGTTTGAATCGTTGATCAAGCAGGCGCGGCGCGAGAGTGACTTTGCCACCCGGGAAAGACTGTACCGGAAGGCACTGCGGGTCTTCAGCGAGGATGTGCCGGTCATTCCCATCGCCCATTCGAAGGTATTCCGGGGCCTGAGCCCGCGCGTAGAGGGTTATGTGATGGATCCCTTCGATGTGGATAACTTCTACCTGTTGTCCGTCTCGAGCGAGCGCTGACCGTGGATATATTCCGGAAGGCAAGCTGCCGGCGGTTGCTGGAGCTGTCGACGACGCTGCTGGGAGTGACGCTGCTGGCGTTCTTCCTGATCCGCCTCGCTCCCGGAGATCCGGTGCTGTTGCTGATCGGCGAGCGGGGTTCCGACCCGGCGCAATATCGGGAGATGGCGATGCGCCTCGGCCTGGAGAAGCCCTTGGTCGCGCAGTATCTGCAGTTTGTCGGCAGTGCCCTGCAGGGTGACTTCGGCGTTTCCGTGGTATCCCACCAGGGTGTCATCGGTGAACTGCTGGCGCGCTGGCCGGCAACGATCGAACTGGGCGTCAGTGCCTTATTGATCGCCTGTGCCGTGGGTATACCGGCCGGCGTAGCCGCGGCCGTCTACCGCAACAGCGTACTGGATTACCTGATCATGACGGTTTCGATATTCGGCTATTCGATACCGGTATTCTGGTGGGGGTTGGTGTTGATCCTGTGTTTTTCCATCGGCCTGGATCTCACTCCCGTGGCCGGGCGCATCGACATTCTCTACGACGTGCCACCGGCGACCGGCTTTATGCTGGTGGATACGCTGATGCCGCAGGTAATCGAGGACTACGGTTTGTCGGCCTTCGGCAGTGCCCTGGGCCACCTGGTGTTGCCGGCGCTGACCATGGCCACGGTGCCGCTGGCGGTGTTTGCCAGGACCACGCGCTCGAGCATGCTGGAAGTGCTGTCGGAGGACTATATCCGCACTGCGCGGGCGAAGGGGCTGAGTGAGTTGCGGGTTGTCTGGCGGCACGCCTTCCGCAATGCGTTGATTCCGGTGGTCACTGTCGGTGGTGTGTTGTTCGTCACCACGGTGATTACCGGCGCCATCCTGACCGAGACCATCTTCGCATGGCCGGGTGTGGGCCGCTATATCGTCAACAGCGTCTACGCGCGGGATTACCCGGTGATCCAGGCCAGCATCCTGCTGATCGGTGTCTTTGTCATTCTGGTAAACGGCCTGATCGAATACTTCTACAGCGCCATAAACCCGGCGATAGGAGGCAGGCGTGCTGGCTGACAGGATGGGCCTCCCCCTGCCGGGGGGCTGGGGAAATATCGGTTTTCTGGTGCTGGCCTGCCTGCTGGCACTGGGGTTTGTCTTCCCGTTGTTGCTGGACCTGTCGCCCTACCGGATGGGGTCGGAGCTGCTGCAGGCGCCGAGCTGGAATCCCCTGTCTGCGCCGCTGCTGGGCACGGACGACCTGGGGCGGGATATGTTCGCGCGGCTCGTGTACGGCGCGCGCTGTTCGCTGGGCATCGGTTTCGTGGTGGTGACCGTTTCGCTGGTCGTCGGTGTGGGACTGGGTCTGTTGGCGGGCGTCTATGGAGGCTGGCTGGACACGCTGATCATGCGGCTGGTGGACCTGTTGATGTGCCTGCCGAGCATACTGCTGGCCATCGTCATTGTCGCCGTGCTGGGCTCGGGCCTCGGCAACGCCATTGTGGCTGTGACCATTATCGGCATACCGCGTTTTGTGCGCGTGGTGCGGGCGGTCGCGATCCAGGAAATGCAGAAAACCTATGTGACGGCCGCGTTCGCGAGCGGCAGTTCCCGGCTAAGGGTTCTCTGCACCGAGGTATTGCCCAACTGTGTGCCGCCGGTGATCGTGCAGGCGGCCCTGGGTTTCAGCGACGCAATTCTGGAAATAGCCGCGCTGGGCTTTCTCGGCCTGGGCGCCAAGCCGCCGGTGGCGGAGTGGGGAGCGATGCTCGCCGACGCGCGACCGTTTATCGAATCCCACCCTCTGCTGGTGGTGATGCCCGGCGTCTGCATCCTGCTCACCGTACTGAGCTTCAACCTGGTAGGCGACGCACTGCGAGACCGCCTGGACCCGAAGATGGAGCGACAATGATTTTATCGGTCGAAGACCTGTGCATCGACATCGCCGGGAAGCCGGCCTTGCGGAGCCTGACGTTCTCGGTAGCGGCCGGCGAGGTGCTGGGTGTGGTCGGCGAATCCGGCTGCGGGAAAAGCATGGTCAACCTGGCATTGATGGGGCTGTTGCCGGACGGTGTCACAGCGTCCGCCCTGCGTATGAGTGCCTGCGGCGTCGACCTGCTGCGGGCGGGCTCCCGCGACTGGCGCGCGCTCCGCGGCGGTGGCATGGCGATGATATTCCAGAATCCCATGAGCGCGCTCAATCCCTGCCTGACGGTAGAGCGACAGCTGCTGGAGTCCGTTCGGCGCGCGCGTGCCGATCTGGATCGGTCGGCGGCACGTGCCGAGGCGCTCCGCCTGCTGGACCGGGTCGGTATTGCCCACGCCGGCGCGCGCCTGAAGAGCTACCCGCATGAACTGTCCGGCGGCATGGCGCAGCGGATCATGATCGCAATGGCGGTGGCTGCCGGGCCGCAGCTTTTGATAGCGGACGAACCCACCACGGCACTCGATGTCACGGTGCAGGCGCAGATTCTGCAGTTGCTCGAGGAGATTCGCCGGGACACGGGTATGGCGCTGCTGCTGGTCTCCCACGACATCGGCGTGATTGAACAGTGCGCCCACCGGGTGCAGGTGATGTACTCCGGGCAGATAGTGGAGAGCGGCGCGGTGGACGCGGTGATCGGCTCGCCGCGACACCCCTATACCCGAGGCCTGGTGGCGGCCCAGCCCGGTCGCAGTGGCATGCCACCCAAGAGTCGGCTCGCGACGATCGAAGGCAGTGTGATTCCGATCACCGAGGAAGTAGACGGCTGCCGTTTCCGCCCGCGCTGCGTTCGCGCCGATCACCGCTGCCTGCAGCCGCAACCCATGCGGCAAATAGAGACGCATTCGCAGAGGGGGAGCCGATGTCACTGGTAACCATGCCCAAAGCCGGGGCCGGCGAAGTGGTGCTGCGTGCCGAAAACCTTACCAAGACCTTCCGGCTGCCCGGTGGGGACAACAGGCATTTCGCAGCCCTCGACCAGCTCAATTTCAGCCTGGGGCGAGGGCGCACCCTGGCGGTGGTGGGTGAATCGGGCAGCGGTAAGAGCACCATGGCCAAGCTCGTCATGAAACTGCAGCGGCCGACCGCCGGCCGCGTCAGCCTGCGGCTGGATACCGCAGTACGCAATATCCACGGGCTGCCGGCGCGGGACCTGTACCGGAAAATCCAGATGGTGTTCCAGGACCCCTATGCATCGCTGAATCCCCGCAAGCGGATCTGGCGCATCCTGTCGGCCCCGCTGTGCAACTACGGGCGACTGGATCGGGGCGAGCGCCAGGCGCGGGCGCTGCGCCACCTGCGGAAAGTGGGGTTGGGGGAGGCCCAGTTGTACGCTTTCCCCCATATGCTGAGCGGCGGCCAGCGCCAGAGAGTGAATATTGCCCGGGCGCTGGTGACCGAGCCGGAAATCCTGATACTGGACGAGCCCCTGTCCGCGCTGGATGTCTCGGTGCAGGCACAGATCGTCAACCTGCTGTTGGACCTGCAGAGGGACCTGGGTCTGACGTATCTGTTTATCTCCCACGACCTGGCGGTGGTACGCCACTTTGCCGATCAGGTACTGGTGATGAAATCCGGCGAAATGGTCGAGTGGGGAGGTGTCGAACAGGTACTCGAATACCCGGCACAGGAATATACCCGGCAGTTGCTGCATAGCGCGCCGGGGAGACCGGCGTCCACAACGGCAGGCAGGGCGCTGGACATCGCAGTAGGAGACAGCGGGCCCTGAGAGGGGAGCGTACAGGGACGGTGTCCGGGAAAACCGTGGGGGATGATTATGGAAGCTGACGCACCACTGCGCGAAACCGGGGCGGATGACGATCTGGTCCGCCTGAAGGTCACCGTCAACGGCCGCAGGCACGAGGGGGAGGCCAGCAAAAAGCTGACAATCCTCGAGAATATCGAAAAAATGCAGTTGCCTATCCGCAGCTCCTGTCGACGGGGGCGCTGTGGTTCCTGCCGGGTCAGGGTGCTTTCCGGCGCACTTCGCGATAACGGCGTCCGCCTCAATGGCTATGTGCTTTCCTGCTCCTCTTACCTGGAAGGGGACGGGGATATCCTGCTGCCTTACTGAGTTCGTGATTCGGCATCTTGCGCGCGTGCCTGAAGCAGCGCAACTGCCGCGTGTGTCGTTGCGCGGATTATGGGGTGCAAGCAGTTCTTGACCAGAGGTACAGAAAATATGACAGCGTTGATTGAAAGTATTCTTACAAGAAAATCGCAACCGGTGATCGACGGGGACATTCCGCTGTCGGACATCGAGCGCATCGTCCAGTGCGCGCTGACGGCACCCGATCATCGGTCATTGCGTCCGTGGCGGTTTATCCTCTGTTCGCGGGCGGATTGTGAAAAACTGATCCGGCGTGTGGAGCTGGTCGCATTGGCCCAGGAGACCGACGATGCCTCTGTCGAGGATATCACGGCTGCGTTGCAGCGCCTGTTTACCACGGCACCGCGGGTTGTCGTCTGCGTGCTGTATGTAGACCGGAGCGGTCGGGTACCGGAAATAGAGCAGGTGCTGTCCGCCGGCGCCGCGATCGAAAACATGCTGCTGGCCGCGGAAGCTATGGGTCACAGTGGCTACTGGAGAACGGGAAAGCTGGCCTATAGTCCACTCCTGACGGCAGCGCTGGGGTTGGAGGAAAATGCATTGATCTGCGGGTTGCTGTGCCTGGGACACCTGGAACAACGAATGTCTATGGAACCACCGCAGCGCCCGGATTTGTGTCGACACTTTTTCAGCTTGGACTCCCTGCCTTGCAGGGAGTTTTCCTAGTGGTGGTAAAAGGGCTTCTCAAGCTCACTTTCAACAGGTCAGCCCGGGAAATACCGGAAGGTCCGGGCATCGGCTGGTATATTACAGGCGACCACTAACCAGGTCAGGGCGGCCCGTGCAGTTGCCGACTTAAAAAATTCAGGATTTGGCTATGTCACTTTTATTCGCGATGTTCGGTTTCTCCCTGGCCATGTCGATAACGCCGGGGCCGGTCAATATGGTCATTGTCTCCTCCGGTGTCAGCCATGGATTCGGCAGGACAATGCCGTTTGTGTCCGGTGCTACCATCGGTTTTACCCTGCTGTTGGCAGCCATCGGTTTCGGCTTTTACCAGCTTTTGGAACTCTACCCCCAGTTCCTGAAGTACCTGGCGGTGGTGGGCTCGGCTTACGTTATCTATATCGGCTGCAGGCTTGCCGGGGCGGTCGGCTCGATCGATATCGCCGAGAGCGCCAGGCCGCGGTTCCATGAGGGATTCCTGCTGCAGTGGTTGAACCCGAAGGCCTGGGTGGCCTGTGTGTCCGGCGTTGCGCTGTTCTCGAGGCCCGAGAGCCACGCCAGCCTGATCACCTTTGTGTCGATTTATTTCCTGGTCTGCTATGCCTCGCTCGCAGTCTGGGCGCTGGCGGGCGACAGGGTGCGACTGTTGCTGGGCACAGAGGCGCGGGTGCGTATTTTCAATATGGTGATGGGCGGCCTCCTGATCGGTTGTGCCCTGTACCTGCTTTACCTGCAGTTTTTCGGCCAGTAGTCCCTGACCTGTACTGACAACGAAAAAGCCGGGCAGGAGCCCGGCTTTTCCGTTGTCCCTGCTGCGCCGCGGTAAGCGCCTGGGGGGATCAGACGCTTGGCAGTAGTCCGGCGTTGGTAAAGCGCAGGTAATCGCCGCTCGCCAGCAGCTGCCTGGCCTCCTCGATATCCGGAGCGAAATAGCGGTCCTTGTCGTAGAAGGGCACGCGCTCGCGCAGTTTCGCCTTGGCCGCTTCCAGTTTGTCGGCGGTCTTCAGCGGCGCGCGGAAATCCAGGCCCTGGCAGGCGGCCAGCAGTTCCACCGCCAGGATGCCGCAGGTGTTGTCGGCCATATCCCGCAGGCGGCGGCCGGCGAAGGTGGCCATGGAGACATGGTCCTCCTGGTTGGCGGAAGTCGGCAGCGAGTCGACGCTGGCCGGGTGGGCCAGGGATTTGTTCTCGCTGGCCAGTGCGGCGCCGGTGACCTGGGCGATCATGAAGCCGGAGTTCACACCGCCGTTGTCTACCAGGAAGGGCGGCAGGCCGGACAGGTTGGAGTCGATCAGCAGCGCCATGCGGCGCTCGGACAGGGCGCCGATCTCGGCCAGCGCCAGCGCCAGGTTGTCGGCCACCATGGCCACCGGCTCGGCGTGGAAGTTGCCACCGGAAATGATGTCGGAATTCTCCGGGTTTTCCTCGTCGGTAAACACCAGCGGGTTGTCGGAAACCCCGTTGGCCTCCGCCAGCAGCACCTCGGATGCGAAGCGGATCTGCTGCAGGCAGGCGCCCATCACCTGCGGCTGGCAGCGCAGCGAATAGGGGTCCTGCACCTTTTCACAGTTTTCGTGGGATTCGCCGATCTCGCTCTGCTCGCCCAGCAGCTCGCGGAAGGTGGCGGCCACATCGCGCTGCGCTTTTTGCCCGCGCACCGAGTGGATGCGGTCGTCGAACGGGCGGCGCGAGCCCTTGGCCGCTTCCAGGGTCAGGGCGCCGCTGACCAGGCCGCCGGCGAACAGGTCTTCAGCAGCAAATAGCCCCAACAGGGCAAAGGCGGTGGAGGCCTGGGTACCGTTCAGCAGTGCGAGCCCCTCTTTCGGTGCCAGCGTGATGGGCTCCAGGCCGGCCTTTTCCAGCCCTTCGGATGCCGGCTTGCGCTCGCCGTCGATAAAGCACTCGCCCTCGCCCAGCAGCACCACGCTCATATGTGCCAGCGGGGCCAGGTCGCCGCTGGCGCCCACGGAGCCCTTTTCCGGAATGGCCGGGAAAACGCCGGCATTGACCAGTTTTATCAATGCCTCGATCACCAGCGGGCGCACGCCGGAAAAGCCGCGGGACAGGGAGTTGATCTTCAGCACCATCAGCAGGCGCACGGTAGCCTCGTCCATAAAGTCGCCGGTGCCGGCGGCGTGGCTCAATACGATAGCGCGCTGCAGGGTTTCCAGATCTTTCTTCTCGATGCGGGTATTGGCCAGCAGGCCGAAACCGGTGTTGATGCCGTAGACGGTGCGGCCCTGGTCCAGCACTTCGGCCACGGTCTTGGCCGAGGCTTCGATGGCCGGGTAGGCGTCCTTCGCCAGTGACAGTTCTACCGGCTCGCGCGCGGACCGGCGCAGTTGGGCGAGGCTCAGTTGGCCGGGGGTGATTTGCAGTTGGTACATAAAAGTCTCACCAAAATATTTGTTTTCGAGGGCCGGTGGCCGCTTCCTGGGAGCGCGGAGCTCCAGCTCCGCATGCGGGCCGCAGGCCCTCCCGAATACATTCTGTGGGCCGGCTGCACCGGCCGATGCGGAGCTGGAGCT
>NZ_JAPIVK010000009.1:0-41886 GCF_026183675.1 Microbulbifer halophilus | reverse complement strand
GCCCGCTTGCCGAGCTGGGGCTCGGCGTTCCCGGCGGTAGCCCTCTCCCCTAGCCCCTCTCCCGGAGGGAGAGGGGGACAGTGGCCACGGGGCTTGGGAGAGGGCAGCCGGATCAGTCTCCGAGCATCGGCAAATCCAGCCCCTGCTCCCTCGCACAGTCTTTCGCGATGTCGTAACCCGCGTCCGCGTGGCGCATGACGCCGGTGGCCGGGTCGTTCCAGAGTACGCGCTCGATGCGCTTGCGCGCGGCTTCGGTACCGTCGCAGACGATCACCACACCGGCGTGCTGGGAAAAGCCCATGCCGACGCCGCCGCCGTGGTGGATCGAGACCCAGGTGGCGCCGGAGGCGGTGTTCAGCAGGGCGTTGAGCAGCGGCCAGTCGGAGACGGCGTCGCTGCCGTCCCGCATGGATTCGGTTTCGCGGTTGGGACTGGCCACGGAGCCGCTGTCGAGGTGGTCGCGGCCGATCACCACCGGCGCTTCCAGCTCGCCGCTGGCGACCATCTCGTTGAATGCCAGCGCCAGGCGCGCGCGGTCTTTCAGGCCCACCCAGCAGATGCGCGCCGGCAGGCCCTGGAAGTGGATGCGCTCGCGGGCCATATCCAGCCAGTTGTGCAGTTGCGGGTCGTCCGGGATCAGCTCCTTCACCTTGGCGTCGGTCTTGTAGATATCCTCCGGGTTGCCGGACAGCGCCGCCCAGCGGAAGGGGCCTACGCCCTGGCAGAAGAGCGGGCGGATATAGGCGGGCACGAAGCCGGGGAAATCGAAGGCGTTTTCCACGCCTTCTTCCAGTGCCATCTGGCGGATGTTGTTGCCGTAGTCGAGGGTGGCGGCACCACTTTTTTGCAGGTCCAGCATCGCCTGTACCTGCACGGCCATGGACTGCTTGGCCGCCTTCACTACCGCGGCTTCATCCTTCTGGCGCATCTCGGCGGCGTACTCCATGCTCCAGCCTTTCGGCAGGTAGCCGTTCAGCGGATCGTGGGCGGAAGTCTGGTCGGTGACGGAATCCGGGGTGATATTGCGCTCCACCAGTTCCGGGAAAATATCCGCGGCGTTGCCGAGCAGGCCCACGGAAATCGCTTCGCCCTTTTCCATCGCCGCGTGGATGATTTCCAGCGCCTCGTCGAGGCTGGTGGCTTTTTTGTCCAGGTAGCCGGTGCGCAGGCGGAAATCGATACGGGTCTCGTCGCACTCCACGGCGATCATGCAGAAGCCGGCCATGGTGGCCGCCAGCGGCTGGGCGCCGCCCATACCGCCGAGACCGCCGGTGAGGATCCATTTGCCCCTGGCCTCGCCGTCGAAGTGCTGGCGCGCCACCGCGGCGAAGGTTTCGTAGGTGCCCTGCACGATGCCCTGGGAGCCGATGTAGATCCAGGAGCCGGCGGTCATCTGGCCGTACATGGCCAGGCCCTTTTTATCCAGCTCGTTGAAGTGTTCCCAGTTGGCCCAGTGGGGCACCAGGTTGGAGTTGGCGATCAGTACCCGCGGCGCGTCGGCGTGGGTCCTGAACACGCCCACCGGTTTGCCGGATTGCACCAGCAGGGTTTCGTCGTCCTCGAGGCGTTTCAGTACCTCGACGATTTTGTCGTAGCATTCCCAGTCCCGCGCGGCGCGGCCGATACCGCCGTAGACCACCAGGTCTTCCGGGCGCTCGGCCACGTCCGGGTGCAGGTTGTTCATCAGCATGCGCAGCGGCGCTTCGGTGAGCCAGCTCCTGGCGTTCAGTTGGCTGCCGGTGGGGGCGGCGATTTGGCGGTTGGGGTCGTGGCGTTTGTCGGTCATGGTTGCCTCGCGAATCTCGGTAATTGTTTCGTCATCCCGGGCTCGACCCGGGATCCAGCGACGTGACCCGACAGCCTGGATTCCGGGTCGTTTCGTCATGCCGGACTCGATCCGGTACCGGAATGACGCTAGCGGGATTTAAAATCTCAGTTGCGCACCCAGCCGGTAGCGGTTGCCCGGGTGTACCAGCCGGGCAAAACTCACGGTGCCGGCGCGGCTCTTGGTGCGCCGCCAGATCTGCAGGCAGGCGCTGCCGGGCTCCACCTCCAGTGCCGTGCCCGTCTCGGTGTCGGCGGCAATCGCCTCAACGGTAGTGTCCGCCTCGGTCAGCGGTGCCACGCGGGACAGGTAGGCGTTGGGGGTGGTGGCGCTGAAGTCCTGCTGCAGGTAGTCCGGTACCAGCGCCGGATTGGTAAATCGCTCCTCCCACTGGATCGGCAGCCCGTTGTCCCGGTGGACGATGATCGAGTGAAATACCACTGCGCCCTCCGGCATGTTCAGGGCCCGGGCCACGTCGGCGGAGGCGGTGGTCTCGCGCAGCTGCAGGATGCGATTGCTGTAGCTGTGGCCGCGGGCCGAGACCTCGTCGGCGATATTGCGCACTTCCAGCAGCGAGCCCGCCGGCACCGGTTCGGCGACGAAGGTGCCCAGCCCCTGGGAGCGCATCAGTACGCCCTCGTCGGTCAGCTCGGTCAGCGCCCGGCGGGCAGTCATGCGGCTGACATCGAATCCCCGCGCCAGGTCGTTTTCCGACGGCACGCGGAAGTGCACCGGCCATGCACCGGTTTCCACCTGCGCGCGGATATGGCGCTTGATGGCGGCGTAGCGGGGCTCGTTGGCCTGTGCCGGAGGTTCTTTAGCTCCGGCTGAGGGCTCTTTCCCCCTGGCTGAGGGCTCTTTATCGGGCTCTCTTGCAGTATTCATGGACTTCGGTAGAGTGCTGTTCGAGCTTGTATATGGTTGTATATACAAGATTGTTGTTACTATGGTGGCCGGCCCGATTGGTGTCAAGGCCCGGTCGGCCGCCGGGTTGAAAACCGCTCGTCCATAAAGGCGAGCGACTATGGTTACAGATGAGGAAAACCGCGCCGCCGGATCTCGCGCGGGCGCCGGGAAAGAAGGTCTATGACAGAACGCTGCGATCTGCTGATTACCAATATCCACGCCGCCACCATGGATCCCTCCATTGCCGGTGGCTACGGCGCCGTGGAGGATGCCGCGGTGGCGGTGACCGGCGGCAGGATCGTGTGGCTGGGGCCGCGCAGGGAACTGCCGGACACCGCCGCCGACAGGACCCTGGACGGCGAGGGCCAGTGGCTGACGCCAGGCCTGATCGACTGCCACACCCACCTGGTCTACGGCGGCCACCGCGCCGGCGAGTTTGCCCGCCGCCTGGGCGGCGAGAGCTACGAGGATGTGGCCCGCGCCGGCGGCGGGATTCTCTCCACCGTGCGCGCCACCCGCGCCGCCAGCGCCGAACAGCTCTACCGCGGCGCCGAGCCGCGCCTGCGGGCGCTGATGTCCGAGGGCGCCACCACCATCGAGGTGAAATCCGGCTACGGCCTGGAACTGGATACCGAGCTGAAGCAACTGAGCACCGCGCGCCGCCTGGCCCAGCACCACCCGGTGGATATCGTCACCACCTGCCTGGCCGCCCACGCCCTGCCGCCGGAATACGATGGCCGCGCGGACGAATATATCGACCTGGTGTGCGAACAGATTCTGCCGGCGGTGGCGAGGGAACAGCTCGCCGACGCCGTGGACATGTTCTGCGAAAAGATCGCCTTCTCCGTCGAGCAGTGCCAGCGGGTGATCGACGCCGCGAAAAAGCTCGACCTGCCGGTAAAGGTGCACGCGGAGCAGCTCGCCCGCACCGGCGCCACGGCCATGGCGGCGAAATCCAGCGCGCTTTCGGCCGATCATATCGAATACATCACTGACGAGGACGTGGCGCTGATGGCCGACAGCGGCACTGTGGCGGTACTGCTGCCCGGCGCCTTCTACACCCTGAAGGAAACCCGCGTACCGCCGGTGGAAAAGCTGCGGGCTGCCGGCGTGTCCATGGCGCTGTCCACCGACCTGAACCCGGGCAGCTGCCCGATCGCCTCGCTGCGGCTGATGATGAACATGGGCTGCAACCTGTTCGGCCTCACCCCGGCGGAGGCCCTGGCCGGCGTGACCCGCTCCGCCGCCCGCGCGCTGGGACTCTGCTGCTCCCGCGGCGTATTGCGTCCGGGACTGCGCGCCGATATGGCGCTGTGGCCGATGGATACGCCGGACCAACTGGCCTACGAACTGGGCGCACTGCAACCCGCACAGGTTTTCCTGGGAGGTAGAGATGTTACAGCTGGCTGATATGCGCCTGTGGAGCGGCCGCACCGACAGCGAGGACGGCCCCGCCGGCGAGCGCTGGCACCAGCGTATTTCGCCGCTGCAACTGGACAATCCGCCGGGCCTGGCAATTCTGGGTTTCGCCTCCGACGAGGGCGTGCGCCGTAACAAGGGCCGTATCGGCGCCGCCAAGGGGCCGCGTATCCTTCGCCTGGCCATGGCCGGCCTGCCCGCCACCTTCGACGCGCCGCTGTACGACGCCGGCAACGTGAAAGTGGAAAAGGAGGACCTGGAATCCGCCCAGGCCCTGCTCGGTGCGCGTATCACCGAGCTGCTGAGCGGCGGCCACTTCCCGCTGGTGCTGGGGGGCGGCCACGAGATCGCCTTCGGCAGCTACCAGGGTATCGCCCGCTGGATGCGCGAGGAACACCGGGACAAGACCCTCGGCATCATCAACTTCGACGCCCACCTGGACCTGCGTATCCCCAGCCCCAAGGGTTCCTCGGGAACGCCCTTCTACCAGATCGCCGAACAGTGCGAGATCAACGGCCGCCCCTTCAACTACCTCTGCGTCGGCGCCGCCGACAACGCCAATACCCCGGCGCTCTACCATCGCGCCGACGAACTGGGGGCGGAAGTGATCCGCGATCGCGAAATCACCAGTTGGCATCTGCAGCGGGTGCAGGAACGCATACTGCGCTTTATCCAGGGGGTCGATTTCGTCTACCTGACCGTCTGCTTCGACGTCTTCCCGGCCGCGGTGATGCCGGCGGTCAGTGCGCCATCCGGCCGCGGCGTACCGCTGGAACTGTTCGAGCCATTGCTCGACACAGTACTGGAAACCGGCAAGGTCTGCCTGGCCGATATGGCCGAGTTCAATCCCTATTTCGATATCGAGGACCACGCCGCGCGCACGGCGGCGCGGATCGGCTTCCAGATTGCCAACGGGGTGACCTGATAGCGTAGGGATGGCGGAATTGATTCCAGCAGACAGCTTTAAGGCACTGCACGTCCAGACATTTTTTCCGGAGCCTCGCCTGAGGCCCTGGATCCAGTGCTACTGGATTCTGGGTGGCCAAGGCGGCGTCGGCACCGCAGCGCGGGAGAAGCTGTACCCCGATGCCGGCAGCAGCCTCACCATCGATCTCTCCGCAGGCCAGCCGGTAATTACCTTTACGTCCAACCGGGTCACCAAGGTCGAGGTCTTTCGCAGTAACCAGCAACTGATCGGTGTTCGCTTCAACCCGTCCGGCAGCTTCTACCTGCTCGACCTGGATCCGCAGATGTTCGGCGATCGGCAGTATGTGTTGGGTGGGGATCTGCAACCCGCCTGGTACCGCAGCTTTATGTCGCTTATGGACAGAATCTACCCGCTGACTATGTCCGGGCGTGTTGCGGGGATCCGGAGCTGGCTAACCCATCGGCTGCAAAAGCTAGATGCGCAGGAGCGGGATATGCGCACCATTCAGGGAATCGTTGCACAGTCAAAACTTATGAACTCCGTACCGCAGCTCTGTGAACAGCTGGGTATGAACCGCAGAACCCTGGAGAGAAAACTGCGGCGTCAAATAGGAGTCAGTCCGGCCGAACTGATCCAGTTCGGCCGCATGTATCGGGCGCGTTATGGCTTGATACACACCCCGGCGTCGATCGGGGATGTTGCCCAGGATTGCGGCTTCTTCGACCAGGCGCACTTCACGCGAGCATTCCGGCGCTATACGCTGGAGACGCCTGGCTCCTACCGAAAGCGCAAGGTGTCGCAGATTTACAATAAATAGCGTCTGTCCACCCCTACACTGCATGGCAATGTAAATCGGCTGTGGGTAATCAGTATGAGTGAGCGTTTGGCACGACAGGCTTTCTATGAACTCGGTCCCCGGATCACCAGTAGCCTGCTGGCCCTGGGTAAGACCGATCAACAATCTACTCTGGAAAAAAGACTCTGTACTCTGGTGAGGCTGCGAGTATCGCAAATCAACGCATGCTGTTTCTGCCTGCATATGCACTCTCAGGAATTGCGCGAAGTTGGCGAGCAACAGGCACGGCTGGACGTTCTGTCCGCCTGGCGCGAGGCGAACTGCTTCTCCGGGCGCGAAAGATCGGCGCTGGCCCTGGCAGAGTCCATTACTCGCATAGCAGAGGGTGGTGTCACCGACGAAATATACCAGCAATGCCTGCGGGAATTTGGTGAGCGCGATCTTTTAGAGCTAATGGCCGTTATTCTGGAAATCAACAGCTGGAACCGAGTGTCGGTCAGCCTGGGTTTTCAGCCTGATATTCGGTAGCGGTAAGCCGGAGGCCCTCCGGTTAAATCAAAATTTACGAATGTTGATTGCAGGATTCTAT
Organism: Microbulbifer halophilus; assembly: GCF_026183675.1. GTDB lineage: Bacteria > Pseudomonadota > Gammaproteobacteria > Pseudomonadales > Cellvibrionaceae > Microbulbifer > Microbulbifer halophilus. The sequence continues at coordinate 35,423 of NZ_JAPIVK010000009.1, read as the reverse complement.
TCGGGATACTGGGTGAGCAGTCTGGTATTTTCAGGGGAAACCAATGATCGATAAATTTCATAATCTGTTGGGAGTGGTTAGCAGCATTGCATTTCTGTCGGGCAGTATTCTGTTTTTACCGGAATTCTCACAGTATGCTGTTGCCGGCGTCTGGCTTTTTGCGCTTGGATCCCTGTTAATGCTGATGACCACTGCCCATAATGCCCTTCGCTCGTAGCGTTAACGAGATGTGGGATATCATTCTGTTCTCCGAATTGCGAAGAGCCCCGAAACTTGAGTCTTAAAAATTGCGCCTGACCGTCAGGCTGCCGAGTTGCGGGAGCTTTGATTGCCCGCTGAACTTCCGCGAACGCAGATAGCGCGCAAAAGCCAGTTGCCACTTGCCGTAAGTGGCCGCGATACCCAGGCCCAGGTCGGCGACGAAAGGCTTGCGGTCGACGCTGTGGCTGTCCTTCCAGGTATTGCCCTCGAAGGTGATGCGGTGCGCCACCAGGCGCAGATCCGCGATGACAAAACCGTGCACCTGCCACTTTGGAGAATAACCACGGGATCGCTGTGGCGCGCTGTTGAGGGCGACGGGCAGCAGCGGCGCACTGCCGAAGTTGTCCGGTAGCTGCGGGCCGAATCGCCACTCTACACCGGCATTGGCGGATGTCTCCAGATTGCCGATACTGCCGCCGCCGTGCAGTATCAGGTCGGACTGCCAGTTTTCCCGCGGACTCGGGGACAGGCGGTAGCGCCGCAGCCACTGAGACCGGATACGGAATACCACCTCGTCCGATAGCTGGTTGTCCCAGCCGCGAAAACGCTCGGAACCCGCCAGGCTGTGGACCGCCTTCTGCAGCGGTTCCGCCTGCGCCGAGGGACCGACGATACCCAGGTCGATACCGGTGGTCCGCATGCGATTGCCGCGTCGCCCGTTATAGTCGGCCCCGAAAACCAGCAGGCCGGCGTAGGGCCTGTCGTCCTCGACCAGTTCCTCCTGTCGCCAGTCGCCGGGAGTGAAGATGCCGTGCCCCACACTGACCGCCATGTTGTAGGCGGAAAATCCCCGCGGCTGCAGCCAGGTGGTGGCGCGATTCAGCAGGCGGTAACCCGCCGACAGTCGCCGATCCCGAAAGTGGTCGACGGTCTGCGACAGGAAGCCCACCTCGACGCCGTTGGAATAGCCGCGGTCACTGCCGGCAAAAAGGTCGTTGTCGATGCGCAGCGTGACAGCCTGCAGGGAGGAATCAGGCTCCGCGCTGTCCGCCTTTGCGTCGGAAACCGAGAGCGCGACAAAACAGGTTATCCCCAGCAGCAGAAGCCCAATCAGCGTTCGGCTTGCCTTTCGCCGGGCGAAAGCGTTGTCGGGAGATGAATTCTTGCTGGCGGAAAAACTGCTTTGCATCGGTTACTTCTGGTGTGGTCGATCTGAAGGCTGGACAGAAGGTCGGGACCCGGCAGGGGCCGTCGGGAGCGGATCGATCAGCCGGGGTTTCGGCCATGAGCTATCCCGGCCGGGTATGGATTCTGGGGGAAGGGCGGGAATTCCGGTTAACCGGGATCTGCGAAATAATTGCTCGATTCTGCGGGGCGCCGGCGGCGGGTCCGGTTTTGCCCGCGACCGGCCGGTTTCGGTTTCAGGTATCCACGTGCAAACGCACATCCACATTGTTGCGGGTGGCGTTGGAATAGGGGCAGACGCGGTGCGCTTTGGCCACGAGGCCCTCCGCCTGTTGCCGCTCCAGCCCCGGCAGGGTCACGTACAGGTCGATATCCAGGCCGAAGCCTTCCCCGCTGGGCCCTATGCCCACTTCGCCGCGGACGCTGGCGTCGTCCGGCACGGTTACTTTGTCACTGCCTGCGACCTTCTTCATCGCGCCGATAAAACAGGCGGAATAACCCGCCGCGAACAGTTGTTCCGGATTGGTGGCGCCGCCGGGACCGCCCATTGCCTCCGGCACCGCCAGTTTCACTTCCAGTTGGCCGTCCGATGACTCGGCCTTGCCGTCGCGACCGCCGGTAGCGGTGGCCACTGCCTTGTAGAGTATTTTCATGGTTTTTGCCTTCGCGGGATCGAGGTTTGCTTGAGAGGCGACAGTCTAGTCAAGGGAAGGATGATTGTGGTGTCGAGGCGGGGAGCCCTTTTCCGCTGCGATCCGTCTGCGCCGAAATTTCCTGTAAGTTTTCCGCACCCGCCGATACTGTAGGGCCCGATAACAGGGGGAATCCGCGTGAGCGCAGGGGATCAGTTGTTTCAGCAGTTAGTGAGCGATCACGGCGCCGGCATCGCCCGCGTCGCCGGCAGCTATGTGCGCAGCCGGGCCGAGCGCGAAGATCTGCTGCAGGATATCTGGCTGGCAATCTGGCGCGCACTGCCATCCTTTCGCGGCGACGCCAGCCTGAAGACCTTCGTCTTCCGTATCGCCCACAACCGCAGTGTCACCACCCTGGCGCGCCGGCGACCGGACGGGGCCGCCGCCGAGGAGATGGAACAGCTGGTGGATTCCTCTCCCGGCCCCGCCCAGCGGCTGGCGTCGCAGCGGGATTCCGAGCGCCTGCTGGCCGCCGTGCAGCGGCTGCCCCTGGGCCTGCGCCAGACCCTGACCCTGCGCCTGGAGGGGCTCAGCTATGCGGAAATCTCCGAAGTGCTGGGTATCAGCGAATCCAATGTGGCCGTGCGTCTGAACCGGGCGCGGCAAAGGCTCAGCGACCGGCTGGGCGGGAGAGATCATCGTGAATGACACCACCGAGCGGGACTGGCAGACCCTGCAAGAACTCTGGTGTGAGCAGCCCGTCGAGACACCGATACCGGCGGCAATCCGCCGCCGGGTGCAGTGGCAGGAACGGCGTCTGCGCATCGGCGCTGCGCTGGAATGGCTGGTGGCAGTGGGGCTCTGTGCCTACGCAATCACCTTCGCTGCCCGCGACTGGGCTCCGGCGGATATCTTCTGGGCACTGGTGGCCCTGGTGCTGGTGGGCTGGGCGTTGAGCTTTTCCATCGCCAACCGCCGCGACCTCTGGTGCCCGCCGGAGGAATCAACCAGTGCCTATATCGATCTGGCGCTGTTGCGGATCCAGCGCAAGCGCAATGCCATCCGCTTTGCCTGGCTGCTGTACGCCGTTGAGCTGGCGATCTTCCTGTTGTGGGAACTGCTGTCGCAAATTGGCTGGCTGGAGCCGCTGTTTACAGCCGATTCCGGGCGCGCATTGCTGGTGGTCGGTGCGGCGACCCTGGTGCTCGGCGGCTGGAGCCTGTTTGCCTGGCTGGGCAGTGCGCGTCAGCTGCGGTTGTTCAAGGAACTGCAGAAGCAGAATGTCAGCTTTGTGTAAGAAAGTCTTCCCGGCAGTGACTGTAGTCAGTGAACACAGGTCGGGAGAGGAAAAATGCACTGGAACAATCTACTGGGAAACCTGCTTCTGATCGGCATTCTGCTGCTGTTGCTGGCCGGCCTGCGGGATGTCCGCGACGAGTCGGACAGCCCCGCGCACTATCCGCTGTTGCGTGTGGCACAGACGCCGGCGACCCCGCGAAAACTGTGTTCGCTCCTGTCATGATTCATTGAGGATATCGATAATGTTGACCGATCTCGGCCAGATGTGGGCGGACTTCACCACCGCCATTCAGAGCCTGGGCCTGCTGAAAGGCGCACTGTTTGTGCTTTTCTTTTTCGCGATCTGGTTTTTGCCGGCGATTATCGCGCTGTTTCGCAACCGCCGTCACCTGGGCAGGATCTTTGTCGCCAATATTCCGGCCATCGTTTCCTGGGTGGCCTGGTTGGCGCTGATCGTGTGGGCGTTTACCGGTGAGCGCAAACGGGATGGGGGAGAAAACAGCGGACGGGCAGATGCCGACAAGCCGGCCGCTTAGCGGCCCGTTTCCTCGGGCCGCAGGGTCAACACTTCGCAGCCGCCGGCGGTCACCAGTACCGTGTGCTCCCACTGGGCGGACAGCTTTTTGTCGCGGGTGATCACCGTCCAGCCGTCTTTCTTGAGCTTGGTTTTGCGGCTGCCCTGGTTGATCATCGGTTCGATGGTAAAGGTCATGCCCTCGCGCAGTACCGGCCCGGTACCGGGCCGGCCGAAGTGCAACACCTGCGGCTCCTCGTGCATGTCGCGGCCGATGCCGTGGCCGCAGTACTCCCGCACCACGCTGTAGCCGGCGCCCTCCGCACAGCGCTGGATGGCGCTGCCGATATCGCCGAGCCGCGCGCCCGGGCGCACGGTCTCGATACCACGCCACATGGCGTCGTAAGTGATCTGCACCAGCCGCCGCGCCGCCGGCGATACCCTGCCCACCAGATACATCTTGCTGGAGTCCGCGATAAAACCGCCGTTCTCCAGGGTGATATCCAGATTGACGATATCGCCATTCTTCAGCCGCTGCGACACTCTGGGCATACCGTGGCACACCACCTCGTTGACAGAGGTGTTCAGGACATAGGGGTAGTCGTACTGCCCCTTGCTGGCGGGGCGGGAGTGCAGCTCGTCGACGATAAAGCGCTCGACCCGGTTGTTGATTTCCATCGTCGACACGCCGGGGCCGACAAAATCGTCCAGCATACCGAACACCCGGCTCAGCAGTTGGCCGGCATTGCGCATCAGCGCCTGCTCGGCCGGCGTTTTTATCGGTGCGCTATTCACGGACCATCTCCGCCAGCGTGGGCGGTTCGGCGCGCAGCAGCTGCTTGCGCAGGTCGTCGTAGTGCAGGTCCGGATTCATTTCGGCCAGCATGCCCAGGCGGATCCAGAATTCCGCCTGCGAATTGATCGAGCGCGCCATCGCCGAGCTGGCCCGGCGGATCTCATCGTGCAGTTCGTCGGATATTTTGACGATACCCATCGTCGATACTCTTTGAAGAATTTATATGAAGTGTATATATAATGTATATTCAGTGCAAGGCGAAGTGGACGAAGAGCGATACGGGTGGCATCCGCTGGAATACAGGCACGGATGCCCAGTCCTTGTGAATGCTATCTGGTACGGCTATTCCGTGTGGTCGGGATGGCCGGTGTTCTGACAACAATTGATATTAAAGTGGGTGTTTTCAATGAACTGTCCATCGACGACGCCAGGATGGGCTGTCGCGCGTAACCTGCCCGGATTCGCCCGGGTAGACATGGCACCCGGGGAAGGCAGACTTTATGATGGGATGCGTATGACACCCTCCGCATAAAGGCAATAATATGACGTCCCGCTTCCATCCCCGCTTGGGGGCCTTTCCTTTCCCGCTACCGCTCCGCATACTTTTTGCCCTGTCTGCGGTACTTGTATTGCTGCAGGCGCCGCGTGTTGCGGCCGCGGATTACTCGGTGGCGCCGCGCCCGCAGTGGCTGCAGCCGGTAGAGTTGCCCGAGAGCGACGGCGATCCCGTTGGCGACAGCATCCGTTATCGGCTGGTGGATACCCAGGTCAATCTGACGGCGGAAAGGAAGGAGTGGTTTTATCGGGTGGCGATGCAGCCGCTGAATCAGCAGGGGCTGCAGCAGATCTCCAGTATCACCCTGGGCTTTGCCCCCGCCTACGAGGAGCTGGTGATCCACGATATCACCGTGCTCCGCGATGGTCGCCGTCTCGATCGCCTGGAAACGGCGGATATCAAACTGTTCCAGCAGGAAGACGAGCTGGATCAGGGTCTCTACGCCGAACGCTGGACGGCCATGCTGTTGCTGGACGACCTGCGGGCCGGTGACACCGTCGAGTACAGTTACACACTGCGCGGCTCCAACCCGGTACTGGGCGACAAGTTTTTCGGGCGCGAACTGCTGGCCTGGGGCGTCCCCGTCGAGCGGCTCTATATCGGTGTGCTGAGTCCCGCGGAGCAGCCGCTGCAACTGCGCGTTTCCGGCGGGCAGGACAGGCCCGGGATTGAAGTCCGGCAGCGAAGCGAGGGCGACAGGCGGCGCTACTCTGTCGACCTGCAGCGGCCGGAACCGGTGCGGACGGAAGACGGCATTCCCGAATGGCTCTCGCCCTTCCCGACACTGCAGTACAGCCAGTACCGGGACTGGCGCCAGGTGAATGCCTGGGCCGATGCGCTCTACCGGGAGCCCGGCGCACTGCCGCGGGAGTTTGCCGATATGCTGGCGGAGATGGAGGGCGATCCGGCGCAGAAGGCCGCGGCGGTCGCCCAGTGGATACAGAGCAATATCCGCTACTTCGGTATCGAACACGGTGTCAATTCCCACCGCCCGTCGGCGCCGGCTGAAACCTTCGATCGCCGTTTCGGCGACTGCAAGGACAAAACCGTGCTGCTGGTGGCCGCGCTGCGCCGGTTGGGGATCGAGGCGAGACCGGCGCTGGTTTCTTCCGTGAACAATCTCCACCTGGACGAGCGGCTGCCCTCGCCGGGCAATTTTGACCACGTTATCACTACCTTTACGCTGGACGGCAAGCGCTACTGGGTAGATCCCACCGACAACAGCCAGAGCGGTGCCCTGGAGGAAATGTCGCTGCCGGATTTCAACTGGGCACTGGTGGTGGACGGCGAGCGCGGTGAGCTCACCCCGATCGAAGCGCCGGTACAGAGCCAGCGCCAGGCGCGGGTGGCGGTGAAGGATACCCTGATCCTGGACGACAGCCGCAAGACCGCGACCCTGGAAGTCACCAGCCGCTACACCGGCTGGCGCGCCGAGGAAATGCGCTCCTACACCGGCTACCGCGACCGGGACACTCTGGAGGAGGAATTCCTCCAGCACTACTCACGCTATTTCTCCGACGTGGAAGTGCTGGAACCGGTGGAGGTCATCGACGGCGAAAATGGCAATACGCTGGTGCTGAAGGAAAAATATCGCCTGGGCAGCGTTGGCGACAATAGCAGCGGCAAAAACATGCTGGAGCTGGTGGCTTCCAATGTGGTGGACACGGTGCGCCTGCCCAACTCGCGCCAGCGCCGCCATCCATTTCGCCTGCCGGGGGAGCTGCAGATAGAGCAGACTCTGGAAATAATATCGCAGAAAGCGGGGGATATCCGCTGGTCCGAAACGGGCAGCGAGGAGGAGATCCGCAACCCCTGGTTTGAGTTCTCCTGGGACGTAACCAAGGGCGATAATAAAATCACCGTGCAGTACGACTACCGGTCCCGGCGCAAATCCGTACCCGCGACGGATTTCCCTGAGTACCTGGACCAGATTGATCGCATCGAGGATGACCTCAGTTACGTCATGTGGCTTTCGCCGGTGGCGGTTTCCGGGGAGGAGCGCCGCAGCCGCGCGCGCAACCTGGCGCGCGATCTGCTCGAGGGGCGGGCACCCGCGGGAGGTGCACAGTGAAAAACTGGATTGTGCCGCTGTCGCTGGCCGTCGCCATTGCCGGTTGCGCCAGCAAACCCAGGACCCTCGACCTGCCGGCGATGGAAACCCCGGAAATGCCGGTCGAGGAACCCGCTTTCGAGCCGCGGGATTCCGCCGATACCGTCCCCGCACCGGTCATGGATGTGGAAGCCTTCGCCGGCGCCGACGCGCAACTGGCGTCGCTGGCGGAGCGCATCTATGAAAATCCGGACGCGGTGCCCTATGCGGATTTCTGGGCGGCCTATCTGCAGAGCTCCAAAATCCATACCGCGGTCGCCGACCGCAACCGCTACCGCCGGGCCATCGCGGCACTGCCCGAGGGGGTCGACCGGTGTACCTCGATCGACTGGGAGCGGTGGGCGAATCGCAACTTCTTCGAACTGGAGCCCCACCTGGCGGCGCAGGACTGCTACGAACAGCGGGGAGAGACCGAAAAGGCCGACCGCCAGGCGCGCGCGGTACAGTATATCCTGCGCGGCGTGCTAGGCAGTGGCGATGGAAAAAGTACCGATACCGCCTATGAAATCGGCATACTCGACCAGGCCGAGGACATACTCGACCTGGCGGGCTACCGGGTGCTGGATACCTACCTGCTGCCGGTCCGGGACGGTATGGGACTCTACTATGTGGCGCAGGTGGAAGACCCGCAGGGCGGTGAGCAGCGCCATATCCACTTCGACAGCCAGCGCGCCATCCACAGCATTCTCGAGGTCGACTATCCCTTCGCCGGGCTCGACAACCTCTATATCACCCGCCTGCTGAAACCCCTGTCGGAAAACAGTACCGCCGCCATGATCGGCATGGGGCACTACCACGAACGCCGGGGCAACCGGCAAAAGGCCGTATCCTTCTATACGCGGGCCGCCGCCCACGGCAGCCAGATTGCGGAATACCGTCTCGGCCGCCTCTGCCTGGTGAGCGAGGATCCGGCTGACTTCCCGTCGGGAGACTGTGTGGACTTTATGCTGTCCGCGGCGGAGAAAGGGCACGCCGGGGCCATGTCCATGCTGGCCTATCTCTACCGGGAAGGGATCGGCGTCGAGGCCAGCGAGGCGCTGGGGGAGCAGTTCCTGCAGGCCGCCCGCCAGAGGCTGGCGCCGGGGCAGGCGGACCTGGAATTTGCCCGATACTATGCCGGTGACAGGCTGGTAGTGGATGCGCAGGTGAAGCTGGAATATCTCCGCAAAGCCGCTGCGCAGGGCAATCGGGAAGCGCAGCTTGCGTTGCTCGGTCGGCAGGAGGGCGACCTGTGGTTGGCGGATGCGGAAAAAGTCATGCCGCCGCTGCGGGATCTCGCCGAGCAGGGTTATACCCCGGCGCGCCTTCTGTACGCGAATCGCGTGTTTTCCGAAATGGCCAATTACAGAGAGGAACAGCGGGCGCTGGCGCGGCAATTCCTCGACGCCGCCCTGGCGGTCAACTCCCGCGCCGCCCACTCGATGCAGGGCAGCTTTCTCCAGAGCGGCCTGCTGGGGCGGCGGGATTTTGCCGAAGCCGAGCGGCACTACATGCACAGTGCAATGATGCCCGGCGCCCAGATGGGCATGGCAAAACTGCATCGCCAGCAGCGCCTGCCGGATTCCGACCCGACCATGACGGCGCTCTGGTACATGATGTGTGCGAAGGTGGAAGTGCCTGAATGCCTCTACCAATTGGGCAGGCTCTTTCGCAGCGGCGAGGGCGTGGAGCGCGACCCGTCCATCGCCGCGACACTGTTTTCCCGAGCGGCCGACAGGGGACACCGGATGGCCCGGGCGGAAGTGGAGAAAACGGGATCGGAATAACCGTCGCCGCGCGCAGTCCCCTCTCCCACCGGGAGAGGGTTAGGGAGAGGGGCCGGTGCGCACGGCGCACCCTACGCGAAGAGGCTGCCGCGCAGTGGGGAATCGGGGGGAACTATGAGCGATATTTTTGCAGCCGCGAGATTGCGATATGTGATTCCGGTGGTCATTGGCGGTTCGATTTTGCCCTATGTTCTGCTGCCTGTGGAGTATATTGACCGGGTCACCATCGGCACGGTATTCCTGGAGTTTCTGTCGCTGGCAATGATTTATCTCCTGCTGCATACGATCTGGCTTTCCGGGCACAAATCGTCGGAAATTTTCGGTGAGCGCCCGGAGTTGCAGACTGCCGGGACGCCAGACGCCGTTTCACGCCTGATTACGCGCCTGTGTCGATAATGCAGCGGCTCCGCGCCGCCCTTTACAGAGACTCGGTGTAACGGGCATCCCCCGGCGCCCGGGCGTGCGGATAGTTTGCTGTTCGCCGCTGGAACTTCAGTATCGCCGGGTTGCGGATGCGGCCGTTGCGGATTTCGATAGCGCGGGAGAGGGTCTCGTTTTCATCCCAGGCGGATTTCCCCGAGAGGATGGTCTCGAGGAACGGCAGCAGCGCCTCGCTGATCTCCCAGGTGGATGCGTTCCACAGGTAAGAGGGGCTGTGGTCCACGGCGTAGTAGTCGATATGCTCGCCCACAGTGAACATCGGCTCGGTAAAGGTTGTGGGGCGCGCCCAACTGAAACCCATGCCCCGATCACAGGAGACATCGACTATCAGGCTGCCCGGCCGGAAGATGGCGAGATCCTCGCTGTTCAGGTACATCAGCGGGTTGTTCGGGTCCTGAAGTGTGCAATTGACCACGATGTCGCTGTCGGCCAGAAAGGGGGCCAGTGGCACCGGTCCGCGCTCGGTAATGACCTGGCTGAGAAAGGGCGCCTCGTCATCGTGATCGAACTGGGCGATGCGCACCGAGTGGATGGGGGCCCCTACCGCGGCCACTTTTCGATTGGTCAGCACCTGGACATCGTGAATACCCAGGGCGTTGAGGGCGGTCACTGCTCCGCGGGCGGTGGCGCCGAAGCCGATCACCACGGCGCTCAGCCGCGGGCCGTAATCACCGGTTGAACCGGTCAACGCCAGGGCGTGGAGAACGGAACAATAGCCGGCCAGCTCGTTGTTTTTGTGGAAGGCGTGCAGGCCAAACCCTCCGTCCGTGGCCCAGTGGTTCATCGCTTCGAAAGCGATCAGTGTCAGCTGCTTGTCGATGGCGAGCTGGGTGATGTCGCTGTCCTGGACACAGTGTGGCCAGCCCCACAGGGTCTGCCCATCCCGCAGTTCCACAAGGTCTTGCAGCTGTGGTTTGGGAAGCAGGACCACATCGGAATCGGCGATCAGTTGCCCGCGGCTCGTCACCCTTCCCACCAGGGCCTCCAGGCGCGCATCGGAAACGCCGAAAGGGATGCCGTAGCCCCGCTCCAGCAGCATATTCTGCCTCAGCTCCGGTGGGATGCGCTGCAGGTGCCGCGGGTGGATCGGCAGGCGGCGTTCGCTGGGTTTGCGCGAGGTGGCGGGGACTCCGAGTGTCAGTCGGTCGCCGGTTGCCGCCGGTCCGCGGGAGAAACTGGCAGCGGTGTCTGTGCGGGGCGTGTCGGTGAGTGGATCCTGTGGTGTATTTCCGGGTTTCCCGGCGAGGGGGGTGTCAGTCATGATCGTTCCTGTGGCGGAGCCGCAAAGGCTCCTGGTCACCAACCATACACCCCCCGGGGGACTGAGTCGCCTCTCTTGACGCAGCGGGTCGCCCGTCGGGCATTGTGGGGCTTCCCCCCGGCCCGACGCACCCGAACTCGGACGTAATGGCCCCGCGCCGGCCGCAGTGATATTCATTGGCGGTCGACCGAAAAGGGGAATACACCGTGCGCAGCTTCAGCTTTTCCACCACCAATACCATTCTCAACGAACCCGGCGCCGCGGCGCGTCTGGGTGAAATCTGCGCCGAGCGGGAGGCCCGCTCGGTGGTACTGGTGACAGACGCCGGCATTGTGGATGCCGGGCTGCTGGACGAGGTGGTGTCCGGCTTCGGCAGCGCCGGCGTGGAAATCGGGCTCTTCGACGGTGTGGAGGCGGACCCGTCGGACGCTACTGTGCTGAAGGCGGTGGCCACGGCGCGGGAGACCGGGGCCGAGCTGGTGATCGGCTTCGGCGGCGGCAGCTCCATGGATGTGGCCAAGCTGGTGGCGGTGCTGGCGCACCCGCACTGCGACCAGTCCCTGGATCAGCTCTACGGTGTCGGCAATGCCCGCGGGCCGCGACTGCCGCTGGTGCAGGTGCCCACCACCGCCGGTACCGGCTCGGAGGTTACCCCCATTTCCATCGTCACCACCGGCGAGACCACCAAGGCCGGCGTGGTGTCGCCGGTACTGCAGCCGGATATCGCACTGCTGGACGCAAAGCTGACCCTGGGCCTGCCGCCCCATGTCACCGCCGCCACCGGCGTGGATGCCATGGTGCACGCGATCGAGGCCTATACCTCGGCGATAAAGAAAAACCCGCTGTCGGATATGCTGGCCCGAGAGGGGCTGCAACTGCTGGCGCGCAATATCGTCACCGCCGTGCACCATGGCGACAATCTCGAGGCCCGCGGCAATATGCTGCTGGGCGCACTGCTGGCCGGCCAGGCCTTCGCCAACGCGCCGGTGGCGGCGGTGCACGCACTGGCCTATCCCCTCGGTGGGCATTTCCATATCCCCCACGGCCTCAGCAATTCGCTGGTGTTGCCCCACGTACTGCGCTTCAACGCGCCGGCCTGCCCCGAGCTGTACGCGGAGCTGGCGCCGATCATCATGGGCGACGATTTCGTGCCGGGCGCCAATGTCGAGGTGGTGGAAAACCTGATTACCTGGATCGACGGGCTGATCGAAGCGGTGCGCCTGCCGAATCGGTTGCGGGATTGCGGTGTGCCGGAGAATTTTATCGAGCGGCTCGCCGCCGACGCCATGGAGCAGCAGCGCCTGCTGGTCAACAACCCGCGCCCGGTTTCCGAAGCCGATGCCGCGGCGATATACACAGCCGCGTTTTAACCGGAGCAGAGAAACCGCATGTCAGAAAATACCGCCATCGCGCGCAGCGACTACCGGGTCTTCTATCCCATCACCACTCGCTGGATGGACAACGATATCTACGGCCATGTGAACAACGTCACCTACTATTCGTATTTCGACAGCGCGGTAAACCGCTACCTGATCGAGGAGGGTGGCCTGGATATCCACAGTGCGCCGATAGTGGGTTTTGTGGTGAATTCCAGTTGCGATTACCGCGCACCGGTTGCCTATCCGCAGGAGATCGAGGCGGGGCTGCGTGTGGCCAGGCTGGGCAATTCCTCGGTCACCTACCAGGTGGGTATTTTCCGGCGCGGCGAGGAGTCCGCCTGTGCGTGCGGCAGTTTTACCCACGTCTTTGTCGAGCGGGCGACCAATCGCTCGGTGCCGATTCCGGAGGCCATCCGCCGCGCGCTGCAGGCCATTCAGATGGAGAAAACAGAGTGAAAACCATTGACCCGAATCCCGACCGGTTTGCCGAGCTGCAGGAAGAGTTGCCGCAGGGCCAGCCGGTGGTCATGCTGAACCTGCTCCGCTTCCGCGAACAGGCCGATTACAAAAATGGCGAGCCAGCCTGCAGCGGCCGCGAGGCCTACCGGCGCTACGGCGAAAAAGCCGTCGCGCACCTGCAGGGTGTGGGGGCGAAGCTGGTTTGGCATGGCAATGCCAAAGCCAGCGTCATCGCCCCGCCGGACGAGCAGTGGGACGAGATACTGCTGGTGCGCTACCCGTCGGTCGAGAAATTTGTGGAAATGGTGACGGACCCGGATTACCGGGAACTGGCAAAACACCGCACCGCGGCGCTGGAGGATGCGCGCCTGGTCGCATCGCTGGAAAACACCTAGCCCGGATGGAGCGCAGCGGAATCCGGGCGGGGCGGCGAAACCACAAAACCCGGATTCCGGCGCTGCGCACCTGCATCCAGGCTAGGGGGTGATCGCGCCGGTTGCCCTGTCCGTAAGGGCAGCGATAGATTTTCTCGCGACTTGGTGTAGGGTGGATAAGTAACCGATTATCCTCTTCCGCCGCGGCTGGACACCATGATATCACCCACTATTTGCACCGCATCTCTGGTATGGATCATCGCTATGGTCCTGCTACTGGCAAAGCCGCCCGCACACGCCGGAGGCGTCGACACTTTCACCAAAGATCTGGTTGATGCCGCGCTTTACCGGACAGGCCAGCAGGTGCGCTATGACGGCGCCTATGTCGCCATCCCCTACCCGAATGGCGATGTTCCCGAAGACACGGGTGTCTGCACCGATGTGATTATCCGCTCCTACCGGGCCATAGGCTCCGATCTGCAAGTGCTGGTACACGAGGATATGGCGGATAACTTCGGCGCATACCCGTCGAAGCGTATCTGGGGACTTTCCGCTCCGGACCGCAATATCGACCACCGCCGGGCCCCCAACCTGCAGACGTTCTTCGCCCGCCACGGAACCGAGCTGGCGGTTACCGCACGCGGCGAGGATTACAGGCCGGGGGATATCGTGAGCTGGATGTTGCCGGGAAACCTGCCGCATATCGGTATAGTCACGGACCGGCATTCCGCCGAAACGGGGAATCCGTTGGTCGTACACAATATCGGTGCCGGTCCGCAGTTGGAGGATATGCTGTTCAACTACGAGATAAGCGGCCACTACCGCTATATCCCGGACAATTATCGTATGGAGTAGGAATCTGCTTGCAGGAGGACTCTCTCCGTAGGATGGGCAAAGGAGCGCAGCGACGTGCCCATCAACCCCGATCGATGGGTACGTTGCGTTTTTCCCATCTTACGCAGTGCTAACCGGAGCCCCTGTTTTGTCGGCGTTCGCGGAGCCCGCTTCAATCCTGGCGTGGTTGGAGTGAGCTCCGCGAAGGCCGACGAACAGGGCTCGGGGCCCACTCCAACCGCGCGGTCCGAGACTATTTCTTGCCTTTCATCGCCGCCGCCAGAATATCCCCCATGCTGCCGCGTCCGCCGCCCTGCTGCTGGCGGTTTTTGTTGTTGTGGCGCTGGGCCCGCTTGCCCTCCTGCTGGCCGCCTTTTTTCACGCCGCCGCTGCCCTGTTCGCCGGGTTCGTCACTCATGCGCATGGACAGGCCGATACGCTTGCGCGCCACGTCCACTTCCATCACCTTCACCTTGACGATCTCGCCGGCCTTGACCACCTCGTGCGGATCCTTGACGAACTTCTCCGACAGCGCGGAGATATGCACCAGCCCGTCCTGGTGTACGCCGATATCCACGAAGGCGCCGAAGTTGGTGACGTTGGTGACCGTACCTTCCAGCACCATGGCCGGGCGCAGGTCCTTGATTTCTTCTACGCCCTCTTCGAATCGGGCGGTGCGGAATTCCGGGCGCGGGTCGCGACCGGGTTTTTCCAGTTCGGCGATGATATCGGTGACCGTGGGCAGGCCGAACTTGTCGTCGGTGTAGTCCGCCGGATTCAGCTTGCGCAGGAAGCCGGAGTCGCCGATCAGGCTGTTGATCTCGCGGCCGTTCTTCTCCGCGATACGCTTGACCACCACATAGGCTTCCGGGTGCACGCCGGATCGGTCCAGCGGGTTTTCGCCGTTGTTGATGCGCAGGAAACCGGCTGCCTGTTCAAAGGCCTTGGGGCCCAGGCGCGAGACTTCCTTCAATTGCTTGCGGTCCCTGAAGGCGCCGTTCTGGTCGCGGTAGCTGACGATATTGTTGGCGATGGACGCACTGAGGCCGGATACGCGGGACAGCAGTGGCGCGGAGGCGGAATTCAGCTCGGCGCCGACGCCGTTGACGCAGTCCTCCACCACCGCGTCCAGGGAGCGCGCCAGTTGCGTCTGGGATACGTCGTGCTGGTACTGGCCCACGCCGATGGACTTGGGCTCGATCTTCACCAGCTCCGCCAGCGGATCCTGCAGTCGGCGGGCGATGGAGATGGCGCCGCGGATGGTCACGTCCAGGTCCGGGAATTCGCGTGCAGCGGATTCGGACGCCGAGTAAACCGAGGCGCCGGCCTCGTTCACCATTACCTTCTGCGCGGACAGCTTGTACTGCTTGATGGTGTCGCCGACGAATTTGTCGGTCTCGCGGCTGGCGGTGCCGTTGCCGATGGCGATCAGGCCCACATCGTATTTTTCGCACAGGGCGGCGATCACCGCGGCGGATTCGCGCGTGCGGTTCTGCGGCGGGGTGGGGAAGATGGCGGTGTGGTCCAGCATCTTTCCGGTGGCGTCCACCACCGCTACCTTGACGCCGGTGCGCAGGCCCGGGTCCAGGCCGATGGTGGCCTTCTGGCCGGCGGGTGCCGCCAGCAGCAGGTCCTTCAGGTTGCGGGAGAAGACCTTGATGGCCTCCTCCTCCGCTTTTTCGCGCAGCCCGCCCAGCAGGTCGGTTTCCAGGCTGGTCAGCAGCTTGATACGCCAGGTCCAGCGCACCACTTCATTCAGCCACTTGTCCGCCGGGCGGCCCTGATCGGAAATCTCCACGTGCTTGGCGATCATCAGCTCGCACGGGTGGGCCTGGCTGGGTGCGCGTTCCTCGTCGCCCTCGAGCCCCAGGTTGATGGCGAGGATCCCCTCGTTGCGGCCGCGGAAGATGGCCAGCGCGCGGTGGCTGGGGACTTTCGACCAGTCCTCGGCGTAGTCGAAGTAGTCGCGGAACTTGGCGCCTTCCTGTTCCTTGCCGTCCAGCAGCCTGGATTTCACCTGGCCGTCGCGCATGAGGAATTCCCGCAGCTTGCCCAGCAGCTCGGCGTCCTCGGCGAAGCGCTCCATGAGGATGAACTTGGCCCCGTCCAGCGCGGCCTTGGTGTCCTTGACGTGCAGGGAAGCGTCTTCGTTGTCGCTGCTGATATACGGCTGCGCCTGCTCTTCCGGGTTCAGGGTGGGGTCGTTGAAGAGCGCATCCGCCAGCGGCTCCAGGCCCGCCTCGATGGCGATCTGGCCCTTGGTGCGGCGCTTGGGCTTGTAGGGCAGGTAGAGGTCTTCCAGGCGGTTCTTGGTGTCGGCGGCATTGATCTGCTGCGCCAGTTCCGGGGTCAGCTTGCCCTGTTCGTCGATGCTTTTGAGGATGGTCGCGCGGCGCTCTTCCATCTCCCGCAGGTAGCGCAGCCGGTCTTCCAGGGTGCGCAGCTGGGTGTCGTCCAGGCCGCCGGTTACCTCTTTCCGGTAGCGGGAGATAAACGGCACCGTGGCACCTTCGTCCAGCAGGGCCACTGCGGCGGTTACCTGCTGTGAGCCTACATTCAGTTCTTCGGCGATTCGAACGTTGATATCCAACATCTTGTTTTTACATCCGTATTGCAGGGCTTGGTCTGTCTTTCATCCGCAGGAGCGTGATGGGCGGGCCTGCGGCCCGTCGCGGAGCTGGAGCCATCAGCGTTCCAGGGGCAAAGCTCCGCGTTCCCGGGACGCGCTCCCGCAAGGCAAATTCGGTGGCGCATTATGCGCGAGCCGGGCGCGCTGAGAAAGGTTTGCGACAGCCTTGCATTCAGTTGCGACGGCCTGCATCCGAAAAGGCTTCCCTCGTTGTCGAACTCCAGTAGAATGCGCTACTAGCCAAATTTTGATCAATTTTTCTCCCGTTCGGGTCGAGGGCATTTGTGAAATTTTCCAATAAAAATAAGCTTTTTGTGGCCGTTATTGTCGTTGGGGTCGCGATTATAGGCGCAGTGTTGGCTTTTCAGCCAAAACCTGAGGAAAAAGTCGCCGAGAAGGCGGTGCCGCCGGTGGCCGATGTGGTCTACGCGGATCCCGGCAGCCAAACGCTGCTGGTACCCAGCCAGGGCTCGGTGCGCGCGCGCCATGAGATCGAGCTGGTGGCCCGGGTCGGCGGCAGCATCCAGGAGGTCAGCGATGCCTTCGTGGCCGGCGGTTTCTTCGATGACGGCGAGGCGCTGGTACAGATAGAAGCGGCGGACTACCGCCACCAGCTGACCCGCGCCGAATCGCAGCTGGCCGAGGCCCGCTCCACCCTCGCCCAGGAACAGGGCCGCGCCAAACAGGCCAAGCGCGAGTGGCGCGACTTGGGCAGCGACGAGGCCAATGCCCTCTTCCTGCGCAAGCCGCAATTGTCCGCCGCCGAGGCCACGGTGGCCGCGGCCCGCGCCGATCGCAACCAGGCCAGGCTGGATCTGGAGCGCACCCGCGTGACGGCGCCCTTCGCCGGCCGCGTGGTGGAGACTTCTGTCGACCTGGGTCAATACGTGTCGCCCGGCACAGTCCTGGCCACGGTCCACAGTACCGGTATCGCCGAGGTGCGCCTGCCACTGACGGATCATCAGTTGTCCCTACTGGAGCTGCCGCTGGGCAAGGCGATCGAGAACGGCCCGGCGGTGCGCCTGCGCGCGCAGATGGCTGGCCAGCAGCGCCAGTGGCGCGGCCGGCTGGTGCGCACCGAGTCTGCCATCGATCCCAACAGCCGCTTCGTCTACGCCGTGGCCCAGGTGAAGGACCCCTACGCCGGCGATGCGCCGCTGATCAATGGCCTGTTCGTGGAGGTGGATATCGCCGGCAAGACCCTGGAGGGGATCTCGATCCTGCCGCGCAAGGCCCTGCACGAGGGCGATCACCTGCTGGTGCTGGACGCGGAGAACAAGCTGCACTTCAAGGAGGTGGAGCTGCTGCAGACTGTGGAAGAGGACGTCTGGGTGCGCGGCGATATCGCCCGCGGCGAGCAGGTGGTGGTTTCCAGCCTGGGCTACTCCCGCGAGGGCATGGTGCTGACACCCAATCCACTGAACGAGAAACCCAGGGGACTGCAGATTGGCGACGACAGCCAGCCGGATTCGCAATCGGCCCCCGACACCGAAGCGGCTGCTGACGACATCCGGCCGGTTGCGGATACCGATGCCGGTTCCGCTGCCGCCGCGCAGGGAGAGGGCTGATCATGCACGGCGTTATCGGATGGTTCGTACGCAACAGCAAGGCCGCCAACCTGCTGATGATCATGATCCTTGTCGGCGGCATTTTCGGTATTTCCCATATCGGCCGCGAGGTGTTTCCGGCCATCAACCCGGGTATCGTGCGGGTGGAAATCAGCTATCCCGGTGCCGGCCCCAGGGAGGTGGAGCAGCAGGTCACCCTGCGGGTGGAGCAGGCCATCTCCGAGGTGAAAGGCATCAAGGAGGTGAATTCCTTCTCCCGCCGCAGTCACAGCTCGGTCCGGATCGAATCGGTGGACGGCTACGACGAGCTGCGCCTGCTGAACGACGTCAAGGTGCAGGTGGACTCCATCAACACCTTCCCCGAGAGCATCGAGCGCCCAGTGATCCAGCTGGAGGAGTGGGCGCCGCAGATGATGATGATCGCCATCGGCGGTCCGGTGGGCCCGCACCAGTTGAAGGACACGGCGCTGAAACTGCGCGATGAGCTGGTACTGCAGCCCGGCGTGCGCCGAGTGGATGTCTGGGGCGACCGCGCTGACGAGGTCTCGATCGAGGTCTCGGAAGTGGATCTGCGCCGCTACAACCTGACCTTCGACGATGTCGCCGACGCAGTGCGCCGCTCCTCCATCGACCTGCCCGCTGGCCTGGTGCGCTCGGACCGCGGCGATATCCAGGTGCAGACCCGCGGCCAGGCCTATACTGGCGACGATTTTGCCCGTATCCCGCTGGTCAGCCGCGCCGACGGCACCCAGTTGCTGCTCGGCGACGTGGCCGATATCGACGACGGTTTCGAGGAAGAGGGCTCGGTAATCCGCTTCAACGGCAAGCCGGCGATGAACCTGCGGGTGATGCAGGGCCAGCCGCTGGACGTGGTGGCCACCGCCGACCATATCAAGGAATTCATGGCCGAGACGCGCGAGCAGCTGCCGCCGGGGATGGAGTTTGAAATCTGGTTCGATTTCTCCAAATCCTACGAAGGCCGTATGGAACTGCTGGCCGGCAACGCCCTGGGTGGCCTGGTGCTGGTGTTCGTGCTGCTGATGCTGTTTCTGCGCCCGGCGCTGGCGATCTGGGTGACCATCGGTATCGCCACCGCTTTCATGGGCGCCTTCTGGTTGCTGCCGGTCACCGGCGTGACACTGAACATGCTGTCGCTGTTCGCCTTCCTGTTGATCCTGGGGATCGTGGTGGACGATGCGATCATCGTCGGCGAGGCGGTGCACGCTGCCCACGATCGGGGCCTCACCGGCCTGGAGGCAGCCGAGACCGGCGTCAAGCAGGTATCCTCGCCGGTACTCTTCGCCGTGGTTTCCACCATGGTGTTCTTCCTGCCCATGCTGTTTCTGCCCGGTAACACCTCGCAGATGATGCTGCCGCTGCCGGTGGTGGTATTGCTGTGCCTGGTCTTCTCGCTGATCGAGTCACTGCTGATCCTGCCGGCGCACCTGGTGAAGATGAAGCCGGAGAAAACCGCCACCTCGGGATTGGGGCTCAAGCTGCAGACGGTGCGCGGCAAATTCGCCGGCGCCATGAAAAAAGCCGGCGACAAATACTATATGCCGTTGCTGAAGAAATCCCTGTCCAACAGTCGCACGACGGTGATGATCTTCCTGATGTCGCTGCTGTTGTCCTTCGCGATTTTCGGCGGTGGTTATATCGGTTCCGCCTTTTCGCCCAAGGTGCCGTCAGACATGCTGGAGCTGGACACCACCATGGCGCCGGGGGAATCCTTCGGGGAAACCCGTCGGGTGATGGAGAAATTCGAGACCGCCGGAGAAAAACTCGCCGAGGATCCGGAACTGCTGGAGAAAAATGGCGGTAGGCCTTTCTTCGAGAACACCATGGTGTTCCTGTGGCGGGGCAGTGTCACTGTATTGATGCAGCTCACCGACGGCGAGGAGCGCGATGTCACCTCCGAGGAACTGGCGTTGCGCTGGCGCGAACTGATCGGCGAGCTGCCGGCCAGTGTCGAGGAAATGCGCATCCACCACACCATCAACGACGGTGGCTCTGGAATGTCCCTGAACCTGAGCACCGCCTCCGGGGATATGGACGAGCTGCGCATGGCCGCCGACGCGGTCAAGGATGCATTGGACAATTACGCCGGTGTCTACGATGTGCGCGACAACCTGGTCAGCGCGCGCCAGGATATCGAGATCCAGCTCAAGCCCCACGCCACCAACCTGGGCATCGACCTGGCGGGTGTGGCCAAACAGGTGCGCCAGGGGTTCTACGGTGAGGAAGTACAGCGCATTCCCCGCGGCCGCGAGGATGTGCGCGTGATGGTGCGCTATCCGGAAACCGAGCGGGCCAGCGAAGAACAGATGGACCGCATTCGCATCCGCACCAACGAGGGCGAGATCCCGTTCAGTGCGGTGGCCGATGCTGTCTATGTGCCCGGCTACACCACCATCCGCCGCCACGACCGCGAGCGCACGGCGCAGGTCACCGCAGAACTGACCCCGGGCACCTCCTCGGCGCACGAGATCCTGCAGCAACTGCGGAAGGAATATGTGCCGGAGTGGGAGAAGCAGTTCCCGGGCTTCACCCTCAAGACAGCCGGTGAAATGCAGGAAGAGCAGGAGTTCAACAGTGCCATCATCGCCTTCTTCGCGCTGTCGCTGTTTGCGATCTACGGATTGCTGGCGATCGCTTTCCGCTCCTACTCGCAACCGCTGCTGATCATGACCGCGGTGCCCTTCGGTTTCTTCGGCGCCATTCTCGGTCACCTGCTGCTGGGCTACGAGATCAGCATCATGTCCATGCTGGGCTTCCTGGCCGCCGCGGGCGTGGTAGTGAACGACAACCTGGTACTGATGGACCGCATCAACCAGTTGCGCGCCGAGGGCATGGCGGTGATGGACGCGGTGGTACAGGCGGGTCGCGACCGCTTCCGCCCGATCATCCTCACCTCCATCACCACTTTCGTGGGCCTGGTGCCGATCATGTTCGAGCGTTCCATCCAGGCGCAGTTCCTGATCCCGATGGTGGTGAGCCTGGCCTTCGGCGTCCTCTGCGCCACCTTCGTGACCCTGATCCTGGTACCCAACCTGTACAAGGTGATCGAAATTCTGCGGATGAAGATGAAAGGCCGCAAGGGAGACGAAGAGTTGCCGGTTGCCCTGGAAAAAGCCTGACGGCGAGCTCCCCTCTCCCATTGGGAGAGGGGCCGGGGGAGAGGGCGCCCGATCAGCCCCCCACCCCCGTTGCGTCCCCACACGCAGCCTGCCTAAAATATTCACGAGCCAAAGCCGACTCGACGTCGGCTTTTTTGTACGCGATCCCCGAGGAAATTCCGCCCATGCGCATCCCGCGTATCTACTCCCCCGACCCCCTGTGTGAAGGCAGCGAAGTACAACTGGACGAATCCGCCTCCCGCCACCTGGTCAAGGTGCTGCGCCTGTCCGCCGGCCGCCCGCTGGTCCTGTTCGACGGCCGCGGTGGAGAGTACAGTGCGGAGTTGGTGGAGACCGGCAAGCGCGCCCGCGCCCGTGCACTGGCGTTTTTCCCGGAAAACCGTGAATCGCCGCTGGCGCTCACCCTGGCCATCGGCATCTCCCGCGGCGACCGCTTCGACTGGGTGATACAGAAGGCCACCGAACTGGGTGCAGAGCGCATACAGCCCTTGTGGACTTCCCGCTGCGAGGTAAAACTGAGCGGCGAGCGGCTGCAGAAAAAACTCGGCCACTGGCGCCAGGTGGCAATCAGCGCCTGCGAACAGTGCGCCCGCAACCGGGTGCCGGAAATCGCCGAGCCGCGGAAACTGGCGAAGTTTCTCGATGACCGGGATGACGAGACACTGAAGCTGGTACTGCACCACCGCACCGAGAGGCAGTTGCACCGGCTGGAAGCCGAACGCGGCCGTCCGGACAGGGCGTTGCTGCTGGTGGGCCCGGAGGGCGGCCTGTCGGAAGCGGAAATCGACGCGGCGCTCGAGCGGGACTATCTGCCGCTGCGCCTGGGGCCCAGGGTACTGCGCACCGAGACGGCGCCGGTGGCGGCTATTTCAGTGCTGCAATATCAGTGGGGAGATTTCTGAGGGAACAGTACGTGGCGGAAAAGAATTCAGAGCCAGGATTCGTTCCAGTTCTGCTTATAGAGCTCCCCTCTCCCATTGGGAGAGGGGCCGGGGGAGAGGGCGCCGTTCGAGGCCCCCACTCCTAAACCACTTCAGGGAGAAGGAAAAATGGTAAAACTCATCCTCTGGCTACTGGCCCTGACCATCCTGGCCATATCCATCGCCGTCATCGTCAAGCCCCAGCTCGCGCGCGATATCACCGAGCGCCTGAACGAAACCGGCTACGCGGTTTCCGCTTGGGGCCGCATCATCATCGGCCTTATCCTGTTGTTGATTGCCGATACCCGCGCCTGGAATATCCTCTTCAATGCCCTGGGAGTGCTGCTGGTGCTGGTGGGGGCCTATACGCTGTTTATCGGCTTCGAGCGCAGCAAGGCACTGGCGTTGAAGATTGTCCACGGTAACGAAAATTTCCTGCGGGCCAGCGGCGCCGTCGGTGTGCTGCTAGGCCTGCTACTGCTTTCGGCGAGTTAGGGAATTTCTGTCCATGTTTGCCACTGAACTGGTGATTTTCGATTGCGACGGCGTGCTGGTGGATAGCGAGAGCATCGTCTGTCGCATCCTGGCCGAAGAGATGAACAAACTCGGTATGGAGACCACCGCCGAGGAACTGGACGAACAGTTCAGTGGCCGCCCGGCCAGGGATTGCCTGCTGGAAATCGAGACCCGCTACGGCGGCCCGCTGCCGGATGCCTATTTCGGC
This sequence comes from Microbulbifer halophilus, assembly GCF_026183675.1. Taxonomy (GTDB): domain Bacteria; phylum Pseudomonadota; class Gammaproteobacteria; order Pseudomonadales; family Cellvibrionaceae; genus Microbulbifer; species Microbulbifer halophilus. The sequence goes on along the minus strand of NZ_JAPIVK010000009.1, from coordinate 12,638 downwards.
AATACCGAGCGCCGCATCCGCGAGGCCTTCCACAGCGAACTGCAGCCGATCACCGGTATCGAGGAGCTGCTCGATCACCTGCTGCAGGTCAACCTGCGCAGCTGCGTGGCCTCGTCCGGTTCCCACGAAAAAATGCAATTGACCCTGAACAGGACCGGCCTGTTCGAATACTTCGATGGCCGTATCTACAGCGCCGACGACGTCTCCCGCGGCAAGCCCCATCCGGACCTGTTCCTGCACGCCGCACAGTCCATGGGGGTGGAGCCCCAGCACTGCCTGGTAGTGGAGGATTCCATCGCCGGCGTCACGGCAGCGGTGGCGGCGGGTATGCCGGTAGTGGGCTACAGCAATCACCCGGTGCGTGTTCCGCAACTGGAAGAGGCGGGCGCGTGGGTGGTCAACGACCCGATGGCGGTGTTGAATTATCTCTGAGGTGGATCCCGGCGTTCCCGCCAACTCGATTTGGGGATGGTAGCGCGGACACTACAATGAGTCCGACGCCAGCTTAACCGGGAGTACCGCGTATGGAGAGCCTGTGCCGCTCTTCCTGTCTGCCCCTGGCCATCGGCCTGCTGTTCGCCGGTGCCCTTGCCCTGGGGGGCTGCCACGATCCACACAAGAAATACACCCTGGATCCGCTCACCGAAATAGTGACCGGCGAGGACGAGAAGATCGCGCGCAGTGCCGCTCCCTTCGCCGACGAAATGGTGCGCTACCTGCGCGGCAAGCCGCACGAGAACAATGGCGAGTTTGTCCTGCAGGTAAAGTTCAAGCCGGGCGGTTTTGCACCGCGCATGGACACGCTCGCCGAGATCGAGGCGCTACTGGTCATCATGCGGGATTTCCCGGGCCTGCGTGTCGCCATCGAGGGCCATACCGACAACGCCGGCGAGGCGGAAAAAAACCTGAAGCTATCCCAGTGGCGCGCGGACTGGGTACGCCGCTTCCTGATCGAGCGCGGCATCGACGCCCAGCGCATCACCGCCGAGGGATTCGGCGACACCCGACCCATCGCGGACAACGGTACCCCCGCTGGCCAGAAGCAGAACCGCCGGCTGGTCATCCGTGTACTCAATTTCGAGATACAGCAGACAAATACCAAAAAACAAGAATTGAATATCAGAAAGGTGGAATGGGGAGTCAATCCTCTTCTTAAGCTTGATAGCCAAAACTGATGCCTGATCACTGTTTTCTGGTATTTGATTTTTACTGGCTGTAGATTTTCCTCCTCCCCGCGCGACTACCCGGTGACGCACGGCTGAATCGGGGGTCCGTTGAGATACCTCTGCCTGGTTTATCCGCTACCATCGATCGATAACCATCCGCCCGTACCGCCTGCACTGCAAGCTGTGATGGGGTTGTCTCGCGCGATCTGAACCGGGCGATACAGTGGCTTGCCGGTGAACTGTTGCGCGACGGAGAGGTGGCCATTCTGCGCCGCCTGGACGCGAAGGTGGTCCCCGGCGCCAAACCTGTCAATGGAGATACGACCATGAAATACCTCTGCCTGGTGTACAGTGACGAGGACAGGCTGCACTCGCAGCCGGACAGCCCCGGGGACAGCGAGTGTCAGGCCTATGCGGAGTCCGTGGCCGGCAGCGGCCGCATGCTGGCGGCGGAAGCGCTGCAGCCGGTGGATACGGCCACCACCGTGCGCATGCGCGGCGGCGAGATGACGATCACCGACGGTCCCTTTGCCGAGACCAAGGAGCAACTGGCCGGTTTCTATCTGGTGGATGCCCACAACCTGGACGAGGCACTGGAGATCGCCGCCGACATCCCCGCCGCGCGTGTGGGCAGTGTGGAAGTGCGACCCGTGCGCGAACTTCAGGTGTAACCCTTGTGTTGCTCCCCTCTCCCCGGGGAGAGGGGACAATTTGGAACATCCACGAAACAGGAAACAACAACCATGCACATCAGCCCCTATCTCAATTTCGATGGCCAGTGCAAAGAGGCTTTCGAATTCTATGCCGAAGTACTGGGTGGCGAGATTGTTTTCATGTCTACTTTTGCCGAGGCGCCAGACGATGTCGACTGTTCCCCCGGCCTCAAGGACAAGATCATGCACGCGCAGCTTAAAGTCGGCGAGCAGATCATCATGGCCTCCGACGCCTCGCCGCAAAACTACGATATTCCCCAGGGGATCAATATCACCATCGGCGTCGATACCCCGGAAGAGGCGGAGCGCATCTACGAGGCGCTGTCGGAGGGCGGCACCGTGAGGATGCCGATGGAGGAAACCTTCTGGGCGAAACGCTTCGCCGTGTTCAGTGATCGCTTCGGTATTCCGTGGATGGTCAACTGCGACAAGTGATCGCCGGATAAACCCGGGTTAGCGCCGTCTTTCCCTGTATTCTTTTGCCAATCGGTGTTTGAATTGAGGTCACCTTTTCGTCAGCGAGAGCGAAGAATGGCGGTGCTGAACAGTGAAACCGTACAGCGGCGGCTGGAGGAAACCTACCGGGATGAATCCCGCCGCGTACTGGCGACATTGATCCGGTTGATCGGGGATTTCGAGCTGGCGGAGGAAGCGTTGCACGAGGCTTTCGCCGCCGCACTGAAACAGTGGCCGGAAGAAGGCATACCGGACAGCCCGCGCGCCTGGCTGGTTTCCACTGGCCGCTTCAAGGCCATCGACGTGATACGCCGGCGCAGGCGCCACGAATCCGCCGTCGACGAAATAGCCCGCGAGCTGGACGAGGGGGGTGGCGACCCCGCCGACTGGGCCGACGACCGCGTCGGCGACGACCATTTGCGCCTGGTTTTTACCTGCTGCCACCCCTCCCTGTCGATGGACGCACGGGTGGCGCTGACACTGCGGGAAGTCTGCGGCCTCACCACCGAGGAAATCGCCAGCGCCTTTCTCAGCAGCAGTGCCACCCTGGCCCAGCGCATCGTGCGGGCCAAAAAGAAGATCCGCAGCGCCGGTATTCCCTACCAGGTCCCCGGCCGGCGCGACCTGCCCGAACGCCTCGACGGCGTGCTCCCCGTCATCTACCTGGTGTTCAACGAAGGTTACTCCGCTTCCAGTGGCGAAACCCTGGTGCGCGCCGACCTGAGCCGCGAGGCCATCCGCCTGGGGCGGCTGCTCAATCAACTGCTGCCGAACCCCGAAGTGCAGGGATTGCTGGCCCTGATGCTGCTGAACGAATCCCGCCGTCGGGCCCGCACCGACGACACCGGCGACCTGGTATTGCTGGAAGACCAGGACCGGACCCTGTGGGACCGGCAGATGATCGCCGAGGGCGTGGAGCTGGTGGAAAGCGCCCTGCGTTCCCGCGGTTTCGGTCCCTACGCCCTGCAGGCGGCCATCGCCGCCATTCACGCCGAGGCACCCAGCGCCGCGGAAACCGACTGGACGGAAATTGTCGGCCTCTACGGCGTGTTGCGGCGCCTGGCGCCGTCGCCGGTGATTGAGTTGAACCGCGCCGTGGCGGTGGCCATGCGCGATGGGCCCGCCGCGGGGCTGGAGCTGGTGGAAGCCATTCTGGAGAACGGCGAACTCGGCGACTACCACCTGGCCCACGCGGCCCGCGCGGATCTGTTGCGGCGTATGGAAAGGTATGGAGAGGCGGAGGCCGCCTACCGACGGGCGATGGAGCTGGCGCAGCAGGGACCGGAAAAGAAATTCCTGCAAAAGCGCCTCGACCAGCTCCAACTGTAGATCGGGGTGAATGAGACGAAGTCCGACACAGTGTGTTGGACTTCGCGGAGTTCACTCCAATCTACGTATTTTCACGGGGCGGGTTGAAAAGGGGGAGAATCAAGCCTCCGGAATATCCAGCGCCCGCAGAATATCCGCGGTAGGGCTCACCTGGTTCATGGTGTAGAAATGCAGCCCCGGCGCACCGCCCTCGAGCAGGGTTTTGCAAAGGTCGGTGACCACTTCCAGCCCCAGTTTCTTGATATCTTCCGGATCGCGGAAGCTTTCCATCCGCTGGCGCAGCCAGCGCGGGATCTCCGCGCCGCAGTTGCGCGAGAAGCGCGCCAGGTTGGCGAAATTGGTGATCGGCATAATGCCCGGCACGATGGGCGCATCGATGTCGGCCTTCTGGCACTGGTCGATAAAATAGAAATACGCATCCGGGTTGTAGAAGTACTGGGTCAGCGCGCTGTCGGCGCCGGCCTCGAACTTGCCCTTCAGGTAGAAGATATCGTCGTCGTAGCTTTCGGACTCCGGGTGGATTTCCGGATAGGCGGCCACTTCCAGGTGGAACTGGTCGTCTGTGTGGCGGCGGATAAAGGCCACCAGTTCGTTGGCGTACACCAATTGCGCCACGGCGCCCATGCCCGATGGCATATCGCCGCGCAGGGCGACGATACGGTTTACCCCGGCCTCTTTATAGCGATTCAGCAATTCGAGAACCGTGTCCTCGTTATCGCCGCCGAACGACAGGTGCGGTGCGATGGAGATACCGTCGCCGCGCATATCGGTGACGATATTGGCGGTGGTGTCGCGGGTAGTGCCGCCGGCGCCATAGGTGACGGAGAAAAACTCCGGCTCGAACGCCTGCAGCGTTTCGCGGGTCTTGTACAGTTTTTCCCGGCCCTCGGGGGTTTTGGGCGGGAAGAATTCAAAGCTGATTCTGGGGGTGTCGGTCATTGTACTCACTTCCAGCCCCTCGGTGATCTGGATCCCGGATCAAGTCCGGGATGACGATAGTCGAATGCGCCATGCCGGCGCAGCGCCCGTGCCGGACATGATTCGGTACCGCCATCCAGCGCCGAGGTTGATTAATACTTGTAACTTTCCGGCTTGTAGGGCCCGTCCACGGAAACGCCGATATAGCCGGCCTGGTCTTCGGTCATGCGCGTAATCACGCCGCCGAAGCCCTGCACCATATAGCGGGCCACTTCCTCGTCCAGGTGTTTCGGCAGCACTTTCACGTACAGTGCCGGCACCTTCTGGTCCGCTGGCAGCTCGGCAAATTTTTCATTGAACAGGTGGATCTGGGCCAGCACCTGGTTGGCGAAAGAGCCGTCCATGATGCGGCTGGGGTGGCCGGTGGCGTTGCCCAGGTTGACCAGGCGGCCCTCGGACAGCAGCAGCAGGTGATCGTTGTCGGCCGCGTTGCGCACGATCTTGTGCACCTGCGGTTTCACTTCCTGCCACTGCCAGTTTTCGCGCATAAAGGCGGTGTCGATCTCGTTGTCGAAGTGGCCGATATTGCACACCACGGCGCCGCTCTTCAGCGCCTTCAGCATGGGCGCGTCGCAGACGGTGGTGTTCCCGGTGGTGGTGACGATCAGGTCGGTATTCGCCAGCAGTTCTTTATTCACACCTTCGTCGGTGCCGGTATTGACGCCGTCTCTATAAGGAGACACCAGCTCGAAGCCATCCATGCAGGCCTGCATGGCGCAGATGGGGTCCACCTCGGAGACTTTCACGATCATGCCTTCCTGGCGCAGGGAAGCGGCGGAGCCCTTCCCCACGTCGCCGTAGCCGATTACCAGCGCCTTCTTGCCGGACAGCAGGTGGTCGGTGCCGCGCTTGATGGCGTCGTTGAGGCTGTGGCGACAGCCGTACTTGTTGTCGTTCTTGCTCTTGGTGACGGCGTCGTTGACGTTGATGGCCGGCACTTTCAGCGTGCCCTCGCGCAGCATGTCCTGCAGGCGGTGTACGCCGGTAGTGGTCTCCTCACTGATGCCGTGGCAGTTGTCGAGGATTTCCGGGTATTTGCGGTGCAGCAGTTCGGTCAGGTCGCCGCCGTCGTCGAGGATCAGGTTCGGCTGCCAGCCGGCCACGTCCGCGCCCACGGTGCGCTCCAGGCACCACTCGTATTCTTCCTCGGTTTCCCCCTTCCAGGCGAACACCGGAATACCGCTGGCGGCGATGGCCGCGGCGGCGTGATCCTGGGTGGAGAAAATATTGCACGAGGACCAGCGCACTTCCGCGCCCAGCGCCACCAGTGTCTCGATCAGCACTGCGGTCTGGATGGTCATGTGGATACAGCCCATGATGCGCGCGCCGGCCAGCGGCTGCTCGGCCCGGTACTTTTCCCGCAGGGTCATCAGCGCCGGCATCTCGCCCTCGGCGATCTCGATCTCGCGGCGGCCCCAGTCGGCCAGTGCGATGTCGGCGACTTTGAAGTCTTTGAATTCGGTGCTCATCTGGTTCATGTCCTTACCTCTATTCTCGGTAGGGTGCGCCGTGCGCACCGTTGCTTCTATCGGTGCGCACGGCGCACCCTACTGCACAATTTTTCGGGTTCGGCGATTAAATTCCGGCGTGCGAACGCAGGATTTCCGCCTTGTCGGTTTTTTCCCACGGAAACGCGGTAAAGGTCTCTGTATGCGTTTCGCCGTTACCGTCGACCCACTCGTAGCTGTGTTCGAACGGCTCGCGACCGAAGTGGCCGTAGGCGGCGGTGAGCTGGTACATCGGGTGCAGCAGGTCCAGCGCCCTGGAGATGGCGTGGGGGCGCAGGTCGAAGTGCTCGCGCACCAGTTCGATCAGTTTGTCTTCGCTCACCTTGCCAGTACCGAAAGTATTGATGGAGACCGAAGTCGGTTCGGCCACGCCGATGGCGTAGGAAACCTGGATTTCGCAGCGCTTGGCGAGGCCGGCGGCGACGATGTTTTTTGCTACGTAGCGGCCGGCGTAGGCGGCGGAGCGATCCACCTTGGAGGGGTCCTTGCCGGAGAAGGCGCCGCCGCCGTGGCGCGCGGAGCCGCCGTAGGTGTCGACGATGATCTTGCGCCCGGTGAGGCCGCAGTCGCCGACCGGACCGCCGATCACGAACTTGCCGGTGGGGTTGATATGGTACTGGGTGTCCTCGTGCAGCCACTCTTCCGGCAGTACATGGTGCACGATCAGTTCCAGCACCGCCTCGCGCAGGTCTTCCTGGCTGACGTCCGGGTTGTGCTGGGTGGACAGTACCACCGCGTCGATGGCGCAGGGGCGGCCGTCGTCGTCGTAGCGGAAGGTAATCTGGCTCTTGGCGTCCGGGCGCAGCCACGGCAGCAGGCCGGACTTGCGCGCTTCCGCCTGGCGCTCCACCAGGCGGTGGGCGTAGTAGACGGGGGCCGGCATGAAGGTGGGGGTCTCGTCGGTGGCGTAGCCGAACATCAGGCCCTGGTCGCCGGCGCCCTGGTCTTCCGGCTTGCTGCGGTCGACCCCCTGGGCGATATCCACGGACTGCTTGCCGATCACGTTGATCACGCCGCAAGTATCGCCGTCGTAGCCGACATCCGAAGACGTATAGCCGATATCCAGGATCACCTCGCGCACCAGGTCTTCCAGGTCCACCCAGGCGCTGGTGGAGATCTCGCCGGCAATCACGGCGATACCGGTTTTCACCAGCGTCTCGCAGGCCACGCGTGCCTGCTTGTCCCGCGCCAGCAGCGCGTCCAGAACTGCATCGGAAATCTGGTCGGCGATTTTGTCCGGATGACCTTCGGACACGGACTCCGAGGTAAACAGTCTGTATTCACTCATGTGAGAGTCTCCTTGTTTTTGCCTGTGGCAAAAATAAAAAATTCTGCTCTGTAGGAGCCTGCAGGGGCCGGTCAGGGTTTCAGGAATTCCCGTATCTGGATCTGGAATCCATTGCGCAGCGCACTGTAGACACTGCGCCCGTTCTGCAGGCCCGCGTCCTGCGCCCAGCCGGCGAGCTGTTCCGGCGCAAAGCCCAGCCACAGATCGCCGCAGGCCTCGCGGGCCCAGTCCTGTTTGTGGTCCTGCAGTTCTGCCACCAGCAGCTGGCCGCCGCTTTTCAGCGCCGCCTGCAGGTCGCGGAATATCTGTGCCGGCTCCGGGGTGTGGTGCAGCACCATATTCACCACGATGCTGTCGGCGCTGTCCGGTCGCGCGGCCGCCTCGCGGGTATCGCCGCAGACGAATTCGATATTCCCCAGCTTCCGCTCGCCGGCAAACTGCCGGGCCCGCGCCAGCATGGTTGCGGACAGGTCCAGCGCGGTGACCTGCCGGAAGCACCCGGCCAGTTCGGCGAGAAACTCGCCCTCGCCGGGGCCCACCTCCAGCGCCGCGCCGCCGGCTTTGAGCAGTTGCGCCACCTGTGGGCCGTAGACCTCGTAGCCGGCGATCAGCTCCTGCTGTTCGCGGAAGCGGTTGCCGTAGTCGGCGAAGAAGCGTCGCGAGGCCTCGGCGCGTTCCCGGGCCACCTGCTCCACCTTTGCCGCGCGCTCGGGGGCCAGCGGCAGCCAGTCCAGGCTGGCGAACAGTGGCTGCAGGCGGTCGTCGTGGCTGCTGCGCCGGTAGAAGAGGTTGTTGCCCTCGCGGCGCTTGTTGACCAGTCCCGCCTGCGCCAGCACTTTCAGGTGATGGGACAGGGCCGGCTGGCGCAGATCGAAGATGCGGCACAGCTCCAACACGCTGTAGGAGTCCTGGCTCAGCAGGCGCAATATCTCCAGTCGCAGCGGATCGCCGGCCGCCTTCAGGCGCGCGGCCAGTTGCGCGATGGCGTCGCCGTCTGCGTTGTCGGCGGTATCCGGAGCGGGCTGGGATTGAAGCATGGCGGCGAGTTTAGCACTGGCTGCCCTCTGTATCAAAGTTTTTTGATATAGGTGCATAAAGAAATCTTGATGCAGGTTGCTGTCTTGATGTGCTGAATGGTAGCGATACCATTATTGGCCCGAAATTCGCCGCAACGGCCCGTCGCCTTTGCGCCCCGCGGCGGATTGCGGGAGAATACGCCTCCTTTTTAGCCGCCGCGGCCCGGGCCAGTGCCCGGTGCCGCACGAACCGACCAGAGAGCCGAGCCCTATGAGTTCCAGCAACCCTTCCCGCACCGAACTGGCCAATGCCGTTCGCGCCCTGTCCATGGATGCCGTGCAGAAAGCCAAGAGCGGCCACCCCGGCGCCCCCATGGGCATGGCGGATATCGCCGAAGTCCTGTGGAACGACTATCTCAAGCACAACCCGGCCAACCCGGACTGGGCCGACCGCGACCGCTTCGTGCTGTCCAACGGCCACGGTTCCATGCTGCTCTACTCGCTGCTGCACCTGTCCGGTTACGAACTGCCGATGGAGGAGCTGAAGAGCTTCCGCCAGCTCCACTCCAAAACCCCGGGCCACCCGGAGTACGGCTACGCGCCGGGCGTCGAGACCACCACCGGACCGCTGGGCCAGGGGCTCACCAACGCCGTGGGTATGGCGCTGGCGGAAAAAGTTCTGGCGGCCCAGTTCAACCGCCCCGGCTACGAGCTGGTGGATCACCACACCTACACCTTCATGGGCGACGGCTGCCTGATGGAGGGCGTCTCTCACGAAGCCTGCTCCCTGGCCGGCACCCTGGGCCTGGGCAAGCTGATCGCCTTCTACGACGACAACGGCATCTCCATCGACGGCGAGGTGCGGGGCTGGTTTACCGACGATACCCCCAAGCGCTTCGAATCCTACGGCTGGCATGTGGTCCCCAATGTAGACGGCCACGATTCCGCGGCGGTCAAGAAAGCCATCGAAGAAGCCCGCGCGGAGACCGATAAACCCACCATCATCTGCTGCAAGACCGTGATCGGTTTCGGTTCCCCCAACAAGCAGGGCCGCGAAGAGTGCCACGGCGCGGCGCTGGGCGAGGAAGAAGTCGCGCTGGTGCGCGAAACCATCAACTGGCCCCACGCGCCCTTCGAGATCCCCGAGGATATCTACGCAGGCTGGGATGCGCGCGGCAAGGGCGAGGCCCAGGAAGACGAGTGGAAGGATATCTTCGCCGACTATCGCGAGGCCTTCCCGGAACTGGCGGACGAGTTCGAGCGCCGTGTCAGCGGCGAGCTGCCGGCGGACTTCCCGGTGAAAGCCGACGAGTACATCCGGGAGTGCCAGGATAAAGCCGAGAAGCTAGCCTCGCGCAAGGCCAGCCAGAACACCCTCAACGCCCTAGGCCCGCTGCTGCCGGAATTCCTCGGCGGCTCCGCCGACCTGGCCGGCTCCAACCTCACCATCTGGTCCGACTCGAAAACCGTGACTGCCGACGATGCCTCGGGCAACTACGTCTACTACGGCGTGCGGGAGTTCGGCATGAGCGCCATCATGAACGGCATTGCCCTGCACGGCGGCTTCGTGCCCTACGGCGCGACCTTCCTGATGTTCATGGAGTACGCCCGCAATGCCGTGCGCATGGCCTCGCTGATGAAGCAGCGGGTGATCTTTGTCTACACCCACGACTCCATCGGCCTGGGCGAAGACGGCCCCACCCACCAGGCGGTGGAGCAGCTCACCGCCCTGCGCGCCACGCCCAACCTGCATACCTGGCGGCCCTGCGACACCACCGAATCCGCAGTGAGCTGGAAAATGGCCGTCAGCCGCGGCGACGGCCCCAGCGCACTGGTCTTCAGTCGCCAGGGCCTGGCGCCGCAGAAACGCGACCAAGCCCAACTGGCACAGATCGAAAAGGGCGGCTATGTACTGGCGGACTGCGAGGGTGCCCCGGAAGCCATCATCATCGCCACCGGTTCCGAAGTGGAACTGGCCATGGCGGCGAAGGAACAGCTGGCCGACAAAAAGATCCGCGTGGTTTCCATGCCCTGTGCCGAAGCCTTTATGGAGCAGGACGAGTCCTACCGCGAGTCCGTGCTGCCGTCGAGCGTGCGCACCCGCGTCGCGGTCGAGGCCGGCCACAGGGACTACTGGTACAAGTTCGTCGGCTTCGACGGCGATATCGTCGGCATGAACACCTTCGGCGAATCCGCCCCCGGCGGCGAGCTGATGAAGTACTTCGGCTTCACCGCCGACAATGTGGCAGAGACTGTAGAAAAGCTGCTGAAATAACATCCAGCCACTCTGGATGCCGATACCGAATCAAGTCTGGTACAGGCTTTGTGCCGGCATGACGACTGCAATGTCGTCATCCCGGCGCAGGCCGGGATCCAGTGTCCCCGGAGTTTAATTCCTATGCCGAAGTTGGCTACCAACCGATGACTGTCCGCCTCGCCATCAACGGCTACGGCCGCATCGGCCGCTCCGTCCTCCGCGCCCTCTACGAAGGCGGCGCCCGCGATCAATTGCAGATAGTCGCGATCAACGAACTGGCCGACTGCGCCACCATCGCCCACCTGACCAAGTACGACTCCGTCCACGGTAGATTTACCGGTGAAGTATCTACGCCGCCCCCCTCTCCCTCCGGCACACTCCCCTCTCCCTCTGGGAGAGGGGCCGGGGGAGAGGGCAGCTCGGACACCCTCGTGGTTAACAACGACCCCATAACCATCACCCACCACGAAAACCTCGAAGACCTCAACTGGCGCAAGGAAAACGTCGACATAGTGCTCGAATGCACCGGCAGCTTCACCGAGCGCGAACGCGCCGAGTTGCACCTAAAAGCCGGCGCCAAAAAAGTACTCTTCTCCCAACCCGCCAACCGCGATGTGGATGCCACCATCGTCTACGGCGTTAACGACAGAACTCTCACCGGCAGTGAGACCATCGTCTCCGCCGCCTCCTGCACCACCAACTGCAGTGTGCCGGTCATCTCTGCGCTGGACAAAACCTTCGGTATCGATGCCGGCGTCATCACCACCATCCATTCGGCGATGAACGACCAGCCGGTAAGCGATGCCTACCACCACACGGATCTCAGAAAAACCCGCTCGGCGATGACTTCGATCATCCCGGTCGACACCGGCCTCGCCCGCGGTATCGAACGCATACTCCCCAGCCTGGCCGGCCGCTTCGAAGCCCAGGCCATGCGCGTGCCCACCGTCAATGTTTCCGCCATTGACCTGTCCGTGCAGCTACACAAACCCGTTACCCAGGCCGAGGTCAACGCCCTGCTGAAATCTGCCGCCGAAAGCGAGTTTTCCGGTGTGCTTGGCTATACCGAGGAACCCCTCGCCTCCTGCGATTTCAACCACGATCCCCGCTCCGGCATTGTGGATGCCAGCCAGACCCGTGTGGCCGGCGGCAATCTGGTGAAGGTGTTGATCTGGTTTGATAACGAGTGGGGGTTTGCCAACCGGATGTTGAATGTTGCTCGGTCTCTGGTGTGCAGCTCGTAGAGCAGGCCTTAGCCCGAAATGTATATTTCCGGGCAAATAATGCTCGATCTTTCCTTTTGTAGCCTGTTGTCTGCATTCTACGCAATGCGTCAATCTGACCTATACGGCAGTTCATGCAGTTTAGGGATGGCTGTAATTGCATGTAATGACGTTGAGCTTTTCGTCAATGTTTAAGTGCAGTTAAACTCTGGTGCGAAATTTACTTCCGGATGGATTCTGCTCTTCTCTTACTTTCTGTTTGACCGCAATTTTTAAGGGCCAGAGGAGGCAGCTTTTCTACTCCAATTATAAGAAGATTCGTCGAGGCGGGTGATGCGGTTTAGGAAATTCTTTGTTGTTGCCGTGATGGCATTGTTGCCGATTGCTAATGCTGCATATGCCAGCGTGTTATCTCCCTCCTATGACCCTGATGGCACATTTACCGTTTCTTGGGATAGTGGTTACTTCGGTCCGGAGGTGAAAGAGTATAAGAATGGTGTCTATCAAAGAACAATAACCCCAGAGGCCACTGCTACTTCCGTTACAATATCGGGCCGGTCAGACGGGATATGGAAGTATACCGTCCGCGCTGAAGACATAAGTGGTGGTGGCGGTGGAGAGCCATTGTGGGCGTTTGTCGAAAAGATCAAGAAGAACCCTCGCGGTTTCGGATAATAAGTGCAATTGGTAAGAGAGAGGCCAGC
>NZ_JAPIVK010000089.1 GCF_026183675.1 Microbulbifer halophilus | reverse complement strand
TTCATCTTGACGTTGTCGCCCGGCATTACCATCTCGGTACCTTCCGGCAGCTGCACGTCACCGGTCACGTCGGTGGTGCGGAAGTAGAACTGCGGGCGGTAGCCCTTGAAGAACGGAGTGTGGCGACCACCTTCGTCCTTCGACAGTACGTAAACCTCACCTTCGAACTTGGTGTGCGGCGTGATGGAGCCCGGCTTCGCCATTACCTGGCCGCGCTCCACTTCGTCGCGCTTGGTGCCGCGCAGCAGGGCGCCGATGTTCTCGCCGGCACGACCTTCGTCCAGCAGCTTGCGGAACATCTCGACACCGGTACAGGTGGTCTTGGTGGTTTCGCGGATGCCGACGATTTCGATTTCGTCGCCAGTCTTCAGGATGCCGCGCTCGACACGACCGGTGACAACCGTACCGCGACCGGAGATGGAGAAGACGTCTTCGATCGGCATCAGGAACGGCTGGTCCACGGCGCGCTCCGGCTCCGGGATGTACTCGTCCAGGGTTTCCACCAGCTTCTTCACAGCGGTGGTGCCGTGCTCGTTGTCGTCCTTGCCTTCCAGCGCCATCAGCGCGGAGCCGGTGATGATCGGGGTGTCGTCACCCGGGAAGTCGTAGTCACTCAGCAGTTCGCGCACTTCCATCTCGACCAGCTCGAGCAGTTCTTCGTCGTCGACCATGTCGGCCTTGTTCAGGAACACGACAATGTACGGTACGCCAACCTGGCGGGACAGCAGGATGTGCTCGCGGGTCTGCGGCATGGGGCCGTCAGCGGCGGAGCAGACCAGGATGGCGCCGTCCATCTGCGCCGCACCGGTAATCATGTTTTTCACATAGTCGGCGTGCCCGGGGCAGTCCACGTGGGCGTAGTGACGGGTCGGGGACTCGTATTCCACGTGGGAGGTGGCAATGGTGATACCGCGCTCTTTCTCTTCCGGCGCATTGTCGATGCCGGCGAATTCGACCGCCGCACCGCCCCAGACTTCCGCGCAGACGCGTGTCAGCGCCGCGGTCAGGGTGGTCTTGCCGTGGTCGACGTGACCGATGGTGCCCACATTGATGTGGGGCTTGGAACG
>NZ_JAPIVK010000088.1 GCF_026183675.1 Microbulbifer halophilus | reverse complement strand
CGCGGTTTCGGATAATAAGTGCAATTGGTAAGAGAGAGGCCAGCTGGTAGAGTCCGCGCTTCTCCCGACCAAGAGAAAAGCACTAATGAGCTACAACCAGCTGGCCGAGAACGAACGATACCAGATTTATAGCCTGAGAAAAGCCGGACACTCGCAGGCAGAGATTTCAGAGTTACTGGAAAGGAACCCGTCTACGATCAGCCGAGAGCTGCGACGAAACGCTGGGCTACGTGGATACCATCCAGGCCAGGCGCAAAAGCTGTCGGCTGTCAGGCGGCATGAAGCCTACAAGGCACGGAAAATGACCGATGAGGTGCGAGGCCAGATAGAGTCGCTGCTCCGCCAGGAGTTGAGTCCGCAGCAGGTGGTGGGTTATTTGGAAAGACATACTGGCGTATCACTGCACCACGAGACCATCTACCAGCTGATTTATGCAGATAAAGCCAATGGCGGGGACCTGTATACTCATCTGAGGATAGCATCAAAGCCCTATCGCAAGCGCTACGGCAGCTATGACCGACGTGGAAAGATTAAGAACCGTGTGAGTATAGATGAACGTCCTGCTGCTGTTGATCAGGGCAGGAGGGTGGGCGACTGGGAGGGAGATACAGTCATCGGGAAGGGCCACAACGGAGCGTTACTGACGATGGTTGAGCGAAAGACGCTGTATACGGTCATTGTGCGCTTGGCAGGCAAGAGAGCTGACTTGCTGACTGATGCAGCGATTGCTCACATGGCGCACCTGAAGGACAAGATCAAAACGATTACGTTTGACAATGGTCTTGAGTTTGCCGGACATGAAATGATTGCGAAAGAGTTGAAGACGGATATCTATTTTGCCCACCCCTATGCATCATGGGAGCGAGGAATTAATGAGAACACCAACGGCCTCATTCGGCAGTACTTTCCGAAGGGGACGGACTTCAACATGGTGACAGATGAGCAAGTTCGGTTTGTTATGGATCGGTTGAACAGCAGGCCAAGGTCAAGTAGAGGTGGCCGATCACCGAATGAATTATTTATGGGGCAGAGAGACGATTTGCTCGCTGCATGAGGGAATTGCAGTTATTACTTGAAACCAAG
>NZ_JAPIVK010000087.1 GCF_026183675.1 Microbulbifer halophilus | reverse complement strand
TTTCACCCCATTAGTTCATGCCCATGCTGGGCGTACACAAGGCCAAGCACAGCGACAGTTTTTCCGTTGCGGCTTCGCCTCCACTACAAATCTGCGCGTGTTGGCGGCGTTATGTGCCAGAGAGTTTATGAGTAAAAAGAAGCTGCCGAAGAGTCGTTTCGTTCTCGAAGAAAGAAATGGGGTGGTTGTTGCCTCTCTCTTGGATGAGCATGACATGTCCTTACAACATACTATCCACGGTATGCCGCACCCAAGAGTAAGAGCTCCCAGGCGCAAGAAGGATCAAACAATAGAAGATTCAATATTTATGGCTTCTATGTTTCATCAATCCCAAGAAGAGTTTCTGCGTAAAAACATCAAGGGCATAAATCAGGAAATCAACAAGCATGTACAGGAGATACGAAAAACGTTAAAACGCATGCAAAGTCTTACGCATTATGTGGTTACTGCACAAGAGATTCTAGATGAAAGTGAGCAAAGCACATAAAAAGGCCAGGCTGTACGCTGCGCGCATAAACAGCGCAGGCCGCCTCAGCTGGCAACGTTAACTTTAATAGGGAGCGTCATGAAAGTTCAAATTGGAAAGGACGAGCGAGATCGAGTGCTCGCCATTGAAGAGGATCATTTCTACGATCTGAAGGCAAAACAAATAGCCCCATCAAAGCTCAGCCAGTCCGTGTCCGCTTTCGCCAATGCTGCTGGAGGTGAGATTTTTGTAGGTATCCGCGAATCTCAGCGAGGCGTAATTAAAGAGCGCACATGGGATGGTTTTTCGGATGTTGAAGAGGCCAACAGCTTTCTACAGATGCTCAATCAGATTGCGCCACTGGCAGACTTTCTATCTACCACCTTCTTGGAGTGTGAGGATGAGACAGGCCTTGTTTTAAAAATAGAGATACTACGAAATGCGGCTATAACAAAGGCAACAGATGGTGTCGCTTACGTTAGAAAAGGGGCGCAGAAGTTACCCGTCGATACGGACGAAGCTTTTGAGAAACTAAGGCTAGATAAAGGAATCTCCTCTTACGAAACCTATAAAGTTAACGTACGTCTTGAAATAATAGAGAATTCTTCGGTGACTCTGGACTTTCTCATGGGGGTTGTCCCACTCTGTCAGCCTAGTTGTCCAGTTGGCGATTTTGCCTAAAT
>NZ_JAPIVK010000086.1 GCF_026183675.1 Microbulbifer halophilus | reverse complement strand
GTTCCGTTTCCTGCAGCGCCAACGCGCGCAGCCGCTCCAGCAGTACATAGCTCATAGACGACAGCAGTAGGCGGAACTGATTGGGCCACCAGCGATGGCAGGAGGTACGAGTCGAGAACAACTGGATTTGTTCTTTGATCCGATTCTCCATGTCGCCACGAGCACAGTAAAACCGGGTGTAAAGCCAGCGCGCGGTATGATTCAAACTGGTGACGATAAAACGAGGGTTAGCACCGCTCTCATTGTGTTCGGCCTTGACGATCACGCGTCGCTCATGTGGCCACGAGCGCGCCTGGTAGTAGAACTCGCTGAACCAACGCTGCTTCTTGCCAGTGAGCTCATGAAGAGATTCAGCATAACCGCGCATCTCGGTGGATTGCGTCAGTAAGCGGCTGTTTTTACCGATTCCGATAACATAATCGACGCCCCGGCGATCACACCAATGCAGAAGGCGTGGCACACAAAATCCGGCATCTGCCCGCAGCACGATCTGTACCTTCGGCCAAACCTCTCGCAGGCGCCGAACCAGCAGACTGATCACCGCGGATGCATGAAAGGCTGGGCTGCGCGAGGCTGGGCGCAGATAGCTGACCAGTAGCTGCTTGCCACAGTAAACATAGAGTGGCAGGAAGCAATAGCTGTCGTAGTAACGCATGAAGTGCCGGCCTTCCTGCATACCATGCACCGGATTATCGGTGGCATCAATATCCAGAATCAGCCGCTTGGGCGGTTTGTCATAACTGGCGATAAACTGTTCTACCAAAACTTCGTGCATGGCTATGGCTTCAATGCGACCGGCACGCTGCTCCAAACGACAAAGGGTTGCCGGACTGGCGAGGGAGGTGGGTACTTCAGCTGCTGCTCTCAAGGCTGGATCATAGCGTATCTGCTCACTATCATTGAGATCTTCATAGCCCAGTGCCAGCCCATAAATACGCTGGCGCAACATGTCACGTAGGCTGTGCTGGCAGCGCCCGGCCACCCGATCATCGGGTAACCGCTTTGCCAACTGGCTGGTCAGCCCGAGGCGACGATCCACCAAGCGAAGAAGGTGTGCGCCGGCATCGGAGGTTAGGTGACTACCTCCAAAATCAATGCGGATTCTGCGGCGTTTTACAGCTGGCAAGTCGATGGATTCTTGGTACAATTTCGTCACGGCGGTTCTTTCTTATGTTCTTGTGTAGGAGCTTGAATTATAAGGGAAAAAGAACCGCCGTTCTTATTTTGGTGAAATATTCAGG
>NZ_JAPIVK010000085.1 GCF_026183675.1 Microbulbifer halophilus | reverse complement strand
TGGTGTGGGAGGACGGCGGGGGTAATCCCGCCTCCTACCCGATGGGCGCGCTAAGCTGGGCCTGTATGCGCGAAATCGGGAATCGCTGTACACTCGCCGGCGGCATCCAAGTGTTAACGGAGAAATTATGAGCGACAGAGGCGACGCCAAGCGGTCCGGCAAGCGGGACGACGAAGAGGTCCGCCTGCCGATCGACGAGCATATAGAAGAAGAGGTCTCCGCCAGCGGCAAGAAAGTGCGCGCCCGCGGCGTCTACCTGCTGCCCAACCTGATCACCACCGGTGCGCTTTTCAGCGGCTTCTACGCCATCATCTCCGGCATGAACGGCAATTTCGAGGCCGCCGCCATCGCGATCTTCGTCGCCATGATTCTCGACGGCCTCGACGGGCGGGTGGCGCGCCTGACCGACACCCAGAGTGCCTTCGGGGTCCAGTACGACTCTCTCTCGGACATGGTGTCCTTCGGCCTGGCGCCGGCACTGGTGGTCTTCAGTTGGGGGCTGGATCACCTGGGCAAGTTCGGCTGGGCCGCGGCCTTCCTGTACGCCGCCTGTGCCGCGTTGCGCCTGGCGCGCTTCAATACCCAGGTGGACGATGTCGACAAGGGCGTCTTTATCGGTCTCGCCAGCCCCACGGCCGCGGCCATCATCGCCAGCATGGTCTGGGCCGGCCACGACGCGGAGATGGGCTCCGGCCTGGCGGCGGTGGTGGCGCTGGTCACCCTGGCAGCGGGGCTGCTGATGGTGTCCAACTTCCGCTATACCAGCTTCAAGAGGCTCGACTTCAAGGGGCGCGTCCCCTTCGTGATGATGCTGGCCGTCATCCTGATCTTCTTCCTGGTGACCATCGATCCGCCAAGGGTCCTGTTGACCATTGCCGTCATCTACACTTTCTCCGGCCCGGCCATGTGGGTCTGGCACCTGATCCGCAGGCGCGGCAGCCGGAGCGCTGCGGCCGCCGAAGACCAGGACGGCGAAAAGAGCGCAGAGCCGGAGCGTAAAGGCGAGGAAAGCGACGAATCCTGAGATCGGGGGCCTTGGGGTTTCCGGTTCGTGATACTAAAATTCCAAGCTGGAGCCGCAGTAATGCGGGCCGCGCGGCGGCCCTCCCTCCCGATCGCCAAATCTTCCGCACCAGGGATGAAAAAGGGCTTGCACGGGCCGGCGCGAGCCCGTATAGTTCGCGCCCTCGCTGCTTGAGAAGCGGTGTGGAGGCAACGCCAAGTGATTGATTTTCTTAAGAAAATTTCTTTCAAAAAGGGGTTGCCAGGAACGGAGAGGCCGCTAT
>NZ_JAPIVK010000084.1 GCF_026183675.1 Microbulbifer halophilus | reverse complement strand
CAACGACGACGACGGCGACGGTATCGAAGACGGCAGCGACAACTGTCCGCTGGTGGCCAACCCCGACCAGCAGGATACCGACGGCGACGGCATCGGTGACGCCTGCGATACCGACAGCGACGGCGACGGTGTCGACGACGGCAGCGACAACTGCCCGCTGACGCCCAACCCCGACCAGGAAGACCTGGACGGCGACGGTATCGGCGACGCCTGCGACAACGACGACGACGGCGACGGTACCGCGGACGGCAGCGACAACTGCCCGTCAGTGCCCAATCCGGACCAGACCGACACCGACGGTGACGGCGTGGGTGACGCCTGCGACACCGACGACGACAACGACGGTGTGGACGACGGTGCCGACAACTGCCCGCTGGTACCCAACGGCAGCCAGACCGACACCGACGGCGACGGCCAGGGCGACGCCTGCGACACCGACGACGACAACGACGGTGTGGACGACGGTGCCGACAACTGCCCGCTGGTACCCAACGGCAGCCAGACCGACACCGACGGCGACGGGCAGGGCGACGTCTGCGACGCCGACGACGACGGCGACGGCGCGGAGGACGGCGGGGACAAGTGCCCGCGGGCGCCCAACCCCGACCAGACCGACACCGACGGCGACGGTCAGGGCGACGTC
Source organism: Microbulbifer halophilus (assembly GCF_026183675.1). Classification (GTDB taxonomy): domain Bacteria; phylum Pseudomonadota; class Gammaproteobacteria; order Pseudomonadales; family Cellvibrionaceae; genus Microbulbifer; species Microbulbifer halophilus. The sequence goes on along the minus strand of NZ_JAPIVK010000084.1, from coordinate 903 downwards.
TGCGACGCCGACGACGACGGCGACGGGGTTAACGACGGCAGTGACAACTGTCCGCTGACGCCCAACCCCGACCAGGAGGATGCCGACGGCGACGGTATCGGCGACGCCTGTGACAGCAACACCGATACCGATGGAGACGGCATCGACGACGGTTCGGACAACTGCCCGGCAGAACCCAACCCCGACCAGACCGACACCGACGGCGACGGCGTGGGCGATGCCTGCGACACCGACGACGACGGCGACGGTGTGGACGACGGCGCGGACAACTGCCCGCTGGCGCCCAACCCCGACCAGACCGACACCGACGGCGACGGCGTGGGCGATGCCTGCGACACCGACGACGACGGCGACGGTGTGGACGACGGCGCGGACAACTGCCCGCTGGCGCCCAACCCCGACCAGACCGACACCGACGGTGACGGTGTGGGTGACGCCTGCGACACCGACGACGACGGCGACGGCGTGGACGATGGCGCAGACAACTGCCCGCTGGTAGCCAACCCCGGTCAGGAAGACCTGGACGGCGACGGCATCGGCGACGCCTGCGACAACGACACCGACGGCGACGGTATCGACGACGGCGCGGACAACTGCCCGGCCGTCCCCAACCCCGGTCAGGAAGACCTGGACGGCGACGGCATCGGCGAGGCCTGCGACCACGACCCCGACGGCGACGGTATCGACGACGGCGCGGACAACTGCCCGGCAGTCCCCAACCCCGGTCAGGAAGACCTGGACGGCGACGGCCTGGGCGATGCCTGCGACGACGACGATGACGGCGACGGCGTCGACGACGGCGCGGACAACTGCCCGGCAGTCCCCAATGCCGACCAGACCGACACCGACGGCGACGGTGTGGGCGATGCCTGCGACACCGACGACGACGGCGACGGTGTGGAC
>NZ_JAPIVK010000083.1 GCF_026183675.1 Microbulbifer halophilus | reverse complement strand
CGGTGATTTTCAACCCAGTTGTCCAAATAACTGCGTTTAAGCAGCGCATTTATTCCGCTCAATTTCCTGTAGTTTCCCAGGGTTGAGCGATACAGATCCGGTTGCATCCCAGTTTCGGGTTTCGCCTGACCAGCGTCTCGGGTTCAGGCGCTTTGCTCTTTCATAAACCGATTTGCGATGCGCCAGTCTCTCAAGGTCTTCGCCACGGTGTCGACTGGCTGGCGTGACGAAGTTGATACCACTGTGCAGGTGCTGCTCGTTATAGGCATGCTCGAATACCAGCATCCATTCACGAACCGCCTGCAGCGAGTTAAAGCCCTTCGCTGGCCACTTGGGACAGTACTTTACCGTCTTGAACAAGGACTCCGAATACGGGTTGTCATTGCTCACCCGGGGACGGCTGTAGGACATCAGCATGCCCAGTTCGGCCAGTCTGGCTTTCAGCGTATAGGACGTCATCGGCGCTCCGTTGTCCGAGTGCAGAACCGGCGGCTTGTGCCAGCAGCGTTCACGCAGCAACGCCCGTTCAACCAGTTGTTTTGCCAGTTCACCGGATTCCGCCTCGTGGACTTCCCAGGCCACGATCTTGCGGCTGTAGATGTCCAGGATTAGGTACAAGTACCAGTGCTGGCCACGAACCACAGAAGGACAGTAACTTATGTCCCAGCTCCACACCTGGTTCGAGCCGGTGGCGGTAAAGCTGGTGGGCTCCGGCACTTTTCTTGCCGGTTGCGTGCGTCCACGGTGATTCAACTGCCGGTGTTTCTTCAGGATTCGGTAGAACGAGGACTCCGAGGCCAGATAGACACCCTGATCAGCCAGCAGCGGCACGATCTGCGACGGCGGCAAGCTCTGGTATTCCGGCAAGTTGCAGGTGCTCACGATCGCGGCTTCCTCTTCTGTGGTCAACTGATGGAGTTGCTCGACTCGCTCCGCTTCAGGGCGCTGATCCTGAGAGACCGAACCATCGGTTTCGCGCCAGCGCTTCAAGGTGCGCTGGCTCAGCTCCATCAGCTCAGCCGCCTTGTAGCGCGTGGCTCCACCGGCTATGGCGTCGTCAAAGTACTGCAAGAGCCTTGTACGCTCACTCAACGGGGTCAGTTGTCCTCGTTGTCGGGATCTTCGCCGTACAAGGCCTCCAGCTTTTTTGATAGCACCAGCAGGGAGGTCGTTTCGGCCAAGGCGCGGTCTTTACGGCGAACTTCCGTCTTCAGATTCTTGATGGTTTTCCGGGATTCCCGTTGCTGCTTCTGAGCGGCTTTCTCCTGGTCTGTCTGCATACCAGCACCCTGGAGGCAGGCTTCCTTCCAGCGCTGCACCAGCTCTGGATACAGGCCTTTCTCGCGACAGTAAGCCCCGAGTTCAGCTTCAGACATGGCGGCGGTTTCAATCACAACAGCTAACTTGGCTTCCGGAGACCAATCCTCTCCGGTATTACGGTTACCCGGCACAGGCATTCCTTTTTGTCGACACTGTTTCAACCAACTATACAGTGTCACATCGGAAATGCCTTCCTCCGCGGACACCGACACCACGGTGCGGTTCATCGGGGGTAACAGCTTCTTCAGCACGGCGGCCTTACGCTCTTCGGAATAACGTGGCATGAAAGCTCTTATACCGCCCACTCTCGAGTGAATTTAGGCAAAATCGCCAACTGGACAACTAGGCTGACAGAGTGGG
>NZ_JAPIVK010000082.1 GCF_026183675.1 Microbulbifer halophilus | reverse complement strand
GATTCCGGGTGTTTTTGAGCTGCGCCACGGACCTTTACTTGTGATACCGCACGCCACCGCAGCTTGGACATGCACACCCAGCCTCATTAAATTTCGAACCTTGGTTCGTGGCTTACGCCACTGGCGCCAATAGGCCATCCGCACTCTGCGTCTTATCCAATGATCCAGATCACAGCACAGCTGATAGCCGCTGGCCATACCAAAGTAGTTGATCCAGCCACGTATGAACTGGCTGGTTTTAAAGAGCTGGTAGCGCATGTTCACGCCCCAGTTTCGGTTGGTGAGTTCCCGTATCCGTTGCTTGAACTTCTGCAGCGTCCTCGGGTGCCATTTGATGAGTCCGTTCTCGAAGGTAAATCCCAGAAACTTGCTCTCGCTGGTTTTCACCACATGGCTTTTCTCCGTGTTGATCACAAGTTTCAAGCGGTTTTCCAGGTAGTTTGTAATGCTTTGCAGAACACGCTCCCCTGAACGCCGACTCTTTATCAGGATGATAAAGTCGTCTGCGTAGCGAGCGAACTTGTGGCCGCGCCGCTCCAGCTCTTTGTCCAGAGGGTCGAGCAGGATGTTGGCCAGTAGTGGCGATAATGGGCCGCCCTGTGGAACACCTTCGCGGCTCTCGTGAAGGAACTGGTTATCGATAAACCCAGCTCGTAGATATCGCGCAATCAGTTGCTTTAATCGTCGGTCATGAACCCGTCGGCCCACTAATGACATCAGCAAATCGTGATTGACGCGGTCAAAGAACTTCGACAGATCCACGTCGACAGCGATATTCCGCTTCTGCTTTATGATCCGCTGTACCTGCTTTACCGCTTGCTGCCCATTTCGTCCCGGTCGGAACCCAAAGCTATGCTCTGAGAAGATCGGGTCGAAGATAGGCGTGAGCACTTGAGCGATAGCTTGTTGAATAATACGATCAGTCACCGTCGGTATACCAAGCTGTCGCTTGCCGCCGTCTGGCTTCTCGATCTCAACACGCCGTACCGGTTGTGGGAAGTAGCGCCCTGAGATTAACTCAGACTTGACTGCCTCCCAACCACCAGATTTTGCCCATGCCGGAAAGTCATCAACGGACATACCATCGATTCCGGCGGCTCCCTTGTTGGCTCGAACCTGTTTCCAAGCTCGCTGCAAGTTCGCAGGCTGGAGCATCTGTTCGAATAGATCGTTGCTAAAGGCTGGCTTCGGGTCAACACGCTGAGTCACGTCATTGCCGGTCGGCATTCGTGTGTTCAAGTCTGACAAGGCTCCTCCTTTCTCTGACTGTTCAGGCCTTCACCCTGCCCCACCCATTACGGTGGTCGTTTGGCTACTATGCCCTCTGCTGACTTCTGCTTAATCACCCGCTGGGTTGCCCCTGTGGGCGCTATCGGCTCTCATCGATTTTCTCTCCCCGGTTGATGAGGCCTGGGAGCCAAGGCACTTGTAGACCAGAGCCTCACTGGTTTCCTACCGATCGCGTGCTAAGCAGATCTCCCCAGATAAGGACATAAACTTTCACTACGCAACTGCATCATTTACGGTGGCCGTTAGATCACGTGGCTTCGCTGTCTTGTGCCAGCTCGCCTCCAGCCTACGCCTCATATGATGTTCTTGTTCATCAGCTCGCAGTTTTGCTAGCGGCTTCCTACAGACAGCCCCTCGCAGGTCCGCCCTTGCCATTCGCTAGTAGTTAACGTTAAATTGACATTTAATGGTGATCTTCCTACAGGGGACTTTCACCCCATTAGTTCATGCCCATGCTGGGCGTACACAA
>NZ_JAPIVK010000081.1 GCF_026183675.1 Microbulbifer halophilus | reverse complement strand
GCCAGGCATGGCGCGTAGCGCCGTGACTGGCGCTGTTCCGGTACGCGTGGTGGCGGCCGGATGACTTGGTGGTGAAAGTCCACTATCGGCCCGGCAAGGGGAACGATTAGCCGAACGGCAAGGGTGTCCACCGCGAGGCGGAATCTGAAGGAAGTCGAAGGCAAAACGCTGGCCCGACGGACAGGAATCGCATATTAGGCGGTCGCAGTGGGTGAGAAGGCATATATCTTCAAAGCCCGATACTTGCACGGCAACTGCGGACGTATATGCGGCGGGCATAAGTGTGAAGGTCACGCGCATTACCCTGGGAGGTCTGCCGCCCTGCTACTGGCTACCGGTACCGCAAGGTGTCGGGATGGGGCGGCAGAAGTCAGCAGAAGCCATAGTAGGTCTGTCACCGCAGACTGAAGGGCGGAACATGTTGGAAGGACGGAAACCCCGACTCCTCGATGACGGACGCAAACGCCGCAAAGCGAGACCAGCTCGCTACCGACCTTTACCCCAAGGGGCAGTACCCACTTGGGAAACCGTCGGTGGTGCCAGACGTCACGGTGGATGAAGACCCGTTTCCGGAGGAGACCGACGACCTGATGGCGGAAGTGCTGGCGAAAGCCAACCTGCGCTCCGCCTACCAACGGGTGTTGCGGAACAAGGGCGCACCCGGTGTGGACGGTGTGAGAGTGGAGGGGTTGAAAGCCCAACTGCAAACACACTGGCCACAGATCAAAGAAGCCTTGCGGGCAGGGACCTACCAACCGCAGCCGGTCAGGGCAGTGAGTATCGCCAAGCCGGATGGGGGCACTCGTACATTGGGCATCCCCACGGTCATGGATCGCCTGATCCAACAGGCCATTCATCAGGTACTCAGCCCACTCTACGACCCGAACTTCTCCGCCCACAGCTACGGCTACCGCCCCGGTCGCAGTGCCGGACAGGCCGTCAGACAGGCGCGGGAACACATAGCCGCAGGCTATGGCTGGTTAGTAGACCTCGACCTCGAAAAGTTCTTCGACCGCGTCAACCACGACATCCTGATGTCACGCCTGGCGCGGAGAATCGAAGACAAGCGGCTACTCCAACTGATCCGCCACTACCTTGAGGCGGGGATGATGACCGGAGGTCTGGAGACAGCGAGGAGCAAAGGCATGCCGCAAGGCGGCCCGCTATCACCACTGCTGTCCAACATCCAGCTGGACGAGCTGGACAAGGAACTGGAAGCCCGGGGACACCGCTTCTGCCGCTATGCGGACGACTGCAACATCTACGTCAAAAGCGAGCGGGCCGGGAAACGGGTGCTGGACTCGGTGAGTCGGTTCTTGCACCGTCGCCTGAAGCTCAGGATCAACCCGACCAAGAGTGGCGTAGCGCGTCCCTCGCAGCGAGCCTTCTTGGGCTACAGCGTATATGGGTATGGAGACCGGGCTCGACTCAAGGTCGCCCCAAAGGCAATAAAACGCCTGAAGGGTAGGCTAAAAGCCCTATTCCGACGGGGGAGGGGCCAGCACCTGCTCAGGTTCATAGAGCAACTCAACCCGGTACTTCGAGGCTGGCTCAACTACTACCGACACATTGGGGTGACGGGCATTCTGCGCGAACTGGATGGCTGGATACGCCGCCACCTGCGCAAGATCCTGTGGCGTCAGTGGAAACGGGTGTACAGTCGAACCAGGATGCTGATGAGACTGGGGCTGGGTGAAGTGCGAGCATGGACCAGTGCCACCAATGGCCGAGGCCCATGGTGGAACGCGGGTGCTTCACATATGAACCAAGCAGTCCCGAAACGCCTCTTTGATCGAATGAAACTGGTATCGCTGGTGGATCAGTACCGACGGCTCACGAGTACAACATGAACCGCCGTATACGGAACCGTACGTACGGTGGTGTGGGAGGACGGCGGGGGTAATCCCGCCTCCTACCCGAT
>NZ_JAPIVK010000080.1 GCF_026183675.1 Microbulbifer halophilus | reverse complement strand
CTCCTCGCCGTCTATCGTTGTGACAACCATCGCGTCCTTGCCGAGCGGGCAGTCGACGTTGGTCATCCTTTTGTCTTGACTGAGAATAGACATGTTTTTACCCGGGTTCCTGGGAGGTCGTCTTGGTTTTGGATTCTTTATAGAAGCTCATATGAACTAATGGAGAGGAGTCACTCCGTTAGCTCTTTAGCAACTAAATCTATTTTCCTTTTTAGCGCCAACTCTTCTGGGCTTGAAAGTTCTTTGGAGGAAATTATTGCAAAAGTAAATGTTTCTCCATTCTTGAGTCTTTCTAACGGGTTGAGTCCATTTCCTGAAAGCTCAGATATAAATTTCATCTGATTCTTTATAGATGTTATGGAGGTGCGTTGCCCATGCTTTTTTTCAAAGCTTGATATTTCGGTTGATGCATCATCAGCTAGAATGTTTAGTTTTTTTAAGTTCACTTTATAGACTGCCATCCCTTTGCCTGTAGGTATTTGTCCGGGATTCTTAGTCTAATCTCTTGATCTAAAGTTTTTAATGCCAACTTAAACTCGCTAATAGATAGTTGATTCTTAAATAGCTGTAGCTGAAAGCCAGACTCAATAATTGAGAAAAAGACCGTGCTTTTTCCCACTGTTACTCTAACCACGAAATAGTTGTAAAGGGTTATTTCGATAACCAGATACAAAAATGGAGAGTCGGTTGACTCGTTGACAGCATAGTCCTTTGCAGCGTCTTTAAAGTATTCGTTTAAAGACTTGATTAAGTTTCTTTCTGTTTTAATATAATCCATTTCCTGGCGATTGCTCAGATAGTTATGAAGGCTAATCAGCCTCCAGCCACCATACCTTTACACTGTTTGGGTCCCGGTTTTCCAATTCAATGTTAATTTGGCTATAGTCAGGAGAGGTGCCATCTTTAAGCCGGGGGAAAGAGGTGTTGTTGATAAATAGATCATGATCAGTTTTCCCACATTCTGGGCAATTTGGCAATGAATCAAGAAACCTCTGAAGGTTATCTTCATAGTATTTCCGGTAACCCTTTCCGCTATCGGGAACATTGCTTGGTTTTCTCTCAGACAAGATCGGGTTTGATCGAGGAGAGGTCCATATAATCGTATTGCAATGGGAGCACTGCCCTCCTACTACATCGCAGTCATCATCCCAAATGAAGTAGCAAAGGCCACTATTTTCCATACCTTTAATATAAGAAGGCTGGATTCCAATATTGCCAGCAGTGCGTAGTCGTAGCTCAGCCATTAGTTTCTCTTAGTGAATTGGTTTGTCGATTATTACGCTTATTTCTTTAGGATTGTATCTATCCTCAAACAATATAATGGCTTTATTATTTCCTGCCTTTCTGCTGCTCGAATAAATTATTCCATTGTAACCTGAATCGAATGCTTGGTTCGATATTTCATTTGTGTAGTCATATACCGATTTTTTTGTACTGGGTTGTCGACTTTAGAAGTTAATTTCTCTGGATCGATGTTCATCTTTCTAAGAACATCTGGGTCAGTCAAATCTAACATGTTATCTACTCTTACATCACCAACAAAGAGAGACTTTCCATGTACGTTTTTACGAACCTCGAAGTATGACGTTGCCACATTTTCACCAAAGTATACATCTCCACCCGTAGATCTATAGGACGGATCCGAAAATCGGTATTGAGCTTTCGGGTTTGAGCTTATTGCTGGATGGCTAGGGTCATAAATCTTATGCCCGTCCATACGAGCGTTAGACCCGTGTCCTGAACTCACGTCAGGGGTGTTGCTTGGGGGATCGGCCCTGTTAGTGGTTCTTCGGCTGCGGGCGATTGGCTCGGCTCCGCCTGTAGCTTCGACAGCAACTTCTTCGGTCCCAAAGTCAGAGAAATCAGCTCCCTGACGATGTGCCCCCCTGTTCCTCGACAGCCGAAGACGCTGCTTCTTGAGCCGG
>NZ_JAPIVK010000008.1 GCF_026183675.1 Microbulbifer halophilus | reverse complement strand
GCAGCTCCTCGAGGCCCAGCTCATCCAGTTCTCCGCTCCAGTCGGCCTTGCGGCGCGAACCATAGGGGTCGAAGGCGAAGTCATTCGCGGCACCGACCAGCAGGCTCCCGGCCTCGTCGGTAATCTTCTCGATGGAGCCCAGGTGATCCCGGTGCAGGTATTCCAGCTGGTTGGCGGTGGTGCCCGCGTGATCGGTCGCCGCTATATGCATGATATTACTGTCGATGCGGGTTTTCTCGATACGCTGGAAATCCGGGTCTTCCGCCGGATATTGGTCCTCGTAGCTACCGATGATAAAGGCTTTCTCGGTTTTGAGCTCGCCGCCCTCCATCCAGCTGGTTTCGCGATAGAAGCGCTGGCCGTTGGGGCCGTACCGGAAACGGTCCCGGGCTGTGGGTGTCTGGCTGGTCTTGCTGGCCCCAACGGTAATTTCCGCAGGCAGTTGCCGGGCGTTCCAGGTGATCCACTTGTCATCGCCGCTGGCGGCATCGTAGTGGGTGATGGCGCCGTTTTTATCATAGTGGAGGCTGTGGGCGGTGCCGCCGATGGTGACGTCGCTCACGGCGAGAGCGGCATGCACGCGCCGCCGCTGGAGAAGCTGATCCAACTGGCGGATATTTTCGATGTGTCGCTGGACTATCTGGTGATGGGCCAGCCGATGGAGGAAAGCCCCATCCGCAACGAGGTGCTATTCAAGCGCTTCAAGCTGCTGGAGACTTTCGACGATCAGGACAAGGACACGGTGATCCGGGTGATCGATGCCATTATCGCCCAGCGCCAAGTGGAGCACGCCATGCGACCATTGGGGCAGTAAACCGCCACCAGCCCTAAACGACAAAGCCCCGGCAGATGGCTCTGCCGGGGCTTCGGTGATTTTGACTTGATGCTTGAGGAAAATTGAAAAAGAGGCCTGATCCCACTCTATCTAACAATGAGCCAAACAACAAAGAATAAAAGAAGAAAGCCAAGAATTTTATAATTCTTTTCCTTCTTGCTAACCGCGTATTCTTCCGCTGTCGCGCAAACAGGAGAAAGAAGCAAGAACTCTCCAAAGTAAACGAGCAGCCAGCTTCCTCCCAAGGCTAATGCAAACCATGCCAAGCTTTCAGACACTTCAGAAATCCAAAACATAAATATAAAAGGGAGGGCCACTAAGAAAAAGCACAAATATAAATATGAAAGCTTGTGCGGTGTCTGGCAATATGCCTGACAGCTCTTGCACTGGCACTCAAAGCCCATTCTAACCAGAACAGCCTTCGCCCCCAGGCTTGAGCCGCAGTTACCACAGCGGGAATCAATAATATTCATTTCACGGACCTCCACCACCAATCGCTCCTTCAATCACATGGTTTAGCTGCAACCCAGATCCATAGGTTTGCGAAGCTCGCAACGCTCCACCGGACAGGCCCATAATTGCCAATCCGACCCCATAGGGCGACGTGTAATAAGACATCCCGACGCCTAACCCTATTCTCCCTGTTAAATAAGCTTGAGCAGGGTCGCTGTGCACTTGGGCGTTATAGGCTGCACTAATTGCGTAATTCACGTCGGCTCTTACATCAGGGTCATTGACATAGTCGTAGAGAGCCAAGCCTATTCTGCCGGAATCATCACTTGCCATCTGGTGAACAGCCGCACATTCCGAAGAGCCAGCCGCAGCGCACGCCATCGAATACCAATAAACTACGCCATAACCGGCTGTATGCCCTATGTCGCGAATTAAAGATCGCGCTCCTCGGAAAACCATAGGAAGGTTGTTAAGCAATCTCCCCTCTTGTGCAACACATTCCCCAGAATCATTAATTATACCACCTCCGCATACCTGAACTTCTTCTATTGATTTTTCCTTCGCCTTCTCCGCAGATACAGGAACCCGAGGCCGGTCCTGCGCTAGCTTCCGGTTTTTCCCTGTGCTTTCAACGGCTTAGCGGATGATTTGAAGCCGGAGGGGAGCCCATAAAAAAAAGCCCCGCCGGAATTGCCAGCAGAGCTTTATGTGGGTGTCCAGAAACAGGCTCGAAGGGGTTATTCTTTATTTTTTCCCCTAGTGAGGCTGACAGGCAATCCTCCGTAAATTTCACCAGGCTTTGGGTCGCCAAGCCAATACTCATATCCGTACAGCATCATAGTCGAGCCGGACTCCCAACCGCCCAACGATAGAGTGATCAAATGATTGTCGCCCAAATAACAATAATAAACAAAAATTGAACTTTGCGAATCGCTTCGCTTGTAGTTACAAGTTAGCGATAAAGGCTTATTCTTCTTCTCTAATGCAACGTATTTCGCAGACATATCATTTTTTATGATCAACTTGTAATTTCTGACACCATCTTCTCTTGGCATCTGTCCAGAAGGATGCCAAATACCTGGCAAGTCATCTTTCTTCAAACTCTCTCCATGCGCCGCTGACGCAATTAAAAGCATGAACAAAAAAACATATCTCATACAAACTCCAGAGCTTCCAAGAGCAATATCATATTAAATTTCAGGGGGCCAAAGTGGCGGCGGCTCTGTTCCATTCTCGTAATATGGCATCAAGTCACAAGGATTATTTAGACTGCAAAGCGACCGCTTGCTCACTTCACGCATCAATTCCATTAGCACTTGTACTCTGGGATCTTTCCCAATAGATTTGTCTTGCTTGTATTCCTTTTCGTATTCATCCAAGCGATTCATGCAGTCTCTAATCCTTTGATTATTAACGCACGCTGAATACACAGCAGCATCACCTCTTTGAGCGTTAAAATTCTGGCCAGCCTTATTCCTATTGCTCTCTATAAAATTTCTCGTAATGTCGCCTACATCAAGAGTAGCCTCTGAGGCCGTAACCTCTACACACTCATATTCATTCCCGCAGTTCTCATCTGCCTTGTCCTTCGCCTTCTCCGCATCCCTCGCCTTCTTTTCTTCACGTTGCTTCTTTCTTTCCCTAGACTCAGGAGTAGAACCCATACAAAATGGGTCTAGCGCAGGACTTGGACACCAGTTCTCTGAACTATCACGATCTCCTCCTCCATCACGATCTGTACCATCTTCATAGTAGTGATTTGTGCAGGTTCGTGATCCATGCAGCATACCCCCGACAACACTCCAGTCAGTCCTGCAGGTAGGGATATTGTAGACGTAACCAGTGGGGTCGGTAAGACTTAACGGATTATTCACCACATAACTATACCGATTCCAACTTTGGCTGTAAGTAGGCGCCTGCACAAACGGATCCGGACTCATGAATCTGCCCAACGTCGGATCATAAATGCGGCCGTTCATATGGATCAAGCCGGTTCGGTCCAGATGCTCGTGGCCGGTGAAGCCCCGCTTGGTGCTGAGTCCCTGCCCGTTCAGCAGCTCCTCGAGGCCCAGCTCATCCAGTTCTCCGCTCCAGTCGGATTTCCGTCGCGAGCCATAGGGGTCGAAGGCGAAGTTGTTCGCGGCACCGACCAGCAGATTCCCAGCTTCGTCGGTAATCTTTTCGATGGAGCCCAGGTGATCCCGATGCAGGTATTCCAGCTGGTTGGCGGTGGTGCCCGCGTGATCGGTCGCCGCTATATGCATGATATTGCTGTCGATGCGGGTTTTCTCGATACGCTGGAAATCCGGGTCTTCCGCCGGATAGTGATCCTCGTAGCTACCGATAATAAAGGCTTTCTCGGTTTTGAGCTCGCCGCCCTCCATCCAGCTGGTTTCGCGATAGAAGCGCTGGCCGTTGGGGCCGTACCGGAAACGGTCCCGGGCTGTGGGTATCTGGCTGGTTTTACTGGCCCCAACGGTAATTTCCGTGGGCAGTTGCCGGGCGTTCCAGGTGATCCACTTGTCATCGCCGCTGGCGGCATCGTAGTGGGTGATGGCGCCGTTTTGATCATAGTAGAGGCTGTGGGCGGTGCCGCCGATGGTGACATCGCTCACGGCGTTGGGGCCGGCATTGCCAAACTCACCGTACTGGTAGCCGTTGGTGTCGGTGTCGCCGGCATGGCTGGAGGTTTTGCTGAGTATATTGCCCAGCTTGTCGTACTGGGTGGTGAGCGTCCTCTGGCTATTGCCGTCCAGCCAGGTCTGGGAGCTGGTCAGCCGGTTCAACGGATCGTAGGCGAAGGTTTCCTCTTTCTCCACGCCACCGCTATAGGCCAGGCGGCTCTCCAGGGTGCCATTGGAACGCCAGCGGTATTCGTTATCCTGGATGGCGCCACTACCGGTATCGATGGTCTCGAGTCGGCCGCTCTCGGCGTTGTAGGTGCGGTTGGTGATCACGCCGTTGCCGTAGACCTCCTGCTCCACCTTGCCGAGCGCATTGATTGTATCGAAGATTTTGAGCGGATTGACACCGTCGGTGATTTTCCAAAGGTAGCCCTGGTTGTTGTACTTGTAGTGGGCTTCGGCGCTACTGGGGCCGGGGTAATTTATCTGTTCGATACGGCCGGCAGTATCGTAGCTATAGCTCTGCTGATACGTTTTGCTGAGACCACCTGCATTCAAGCTGGTGGAGACGCTTCCCAACTTGCCAGCACCGTTGTAGCTGTAGATTTCACTGAAGATCTGCACAGCATTTTCGGTGTAATTGCGGCTGGCGAGGCTGCCGGTTGCCTCGACCGGATCGTAATCCCATTCCGCCGTACCGTCGGCATCCGACTGCTTCAACAGACGGCCCAATTTGTCGTACTGGTAGCTGATGCTCTGCCCCTTGTTGTCGGTCTGTCCCAGCACCTGGCCCAGGGCACTGTAGGCGGTAATAACGGTTCCCAGGTTGGGGTCGGTCAGGCTGTAGCGGTTGCCGGCATTGTCGTAGAGAAATGTCGACTTGGTGGCTGGGTCGTTGTTGACCACCACCGACTCCAGCAGGCCACTGCCGTCATAGGTGTACTGCGTAGCCACCTGCTCGGCCGTCCCCACTGCATCGGTGGTTTTGACCAGATCACCGGCCAGGTTAAACAGGTTTTCCTTAACCTGGGTCTGCTGAACGATACCATTGCTACCCAGTACATCCTCTTCCACACGCACTTTTACCCGCTGGTTTCCGGGCAGCGCCGTGTAGCTGGTACGCACCTGGCTGCCATCCGGGCGGTCTACCTGGACTACACGGTTGCGCAAGTTGTACTGATAAGTGTTGAGCGGTTTATAGTCTCCGGGGAAGAAGGGCGCAGTTTTCAGGTAGAGGCGCCCCTGAAGATCGTAATTGTATTCACGGCGCGAGACGGTACTGCCGTCGAAGGACTGGGTATCTTGCTGAATAACTCTACCCAGGAGGTCGTAATAACGATCGGTGGTAGGTGTGATCGAGGAGCTGGTACTGACCTTGTAGGCGGCGAGCTGCTCACCCGAGACAGGGCAGTTCCCGGCCAGACAGAAAGCATAGTTGGTCTCGAAGACAACGCCCTCGGGATTGGTGCGATCGGCTTCGCGCCCGAATGCATCGTATTCGATTTTGGTGGTCCGGCCATCATTATCGGTTACCGTCTTTTCGGTGCCGAAGCGGGCATCGTAGGTAATGGAGATTTGATGCCCCAGTGGGTTGGTAAGCGTACCCGGGTAGCGCCTGTCAATGTAGTTACTGGCACTGGAACTTCGCGTCGCAATATTGGCACCGCTGGTCGTCTCATTGACCAAGTTACCATTGGCGTTGTGCTGATAACTGGTAGTGAGCTCGTAGTTCGGGTCCCCCGGGAAACGAGTCCTACTCTCCACTTTGCTGCTGCTCTCGTGTGGTGTTGCCACCATGGTTTGTATCCGATCGGCAGTGGTGCCGGTATTTCCGTCGTAATGGCGAATTTCCTCACCGGCTTTGAACCCTATCAACCAGAGACCGGGGCGATTGGTAAAACTAGTGGTAGTTTCCGCGCTGCGGATGACCCCGCTGACACTGGCGGGTTTGACTTCCCCCCAGAAACTCTGTCCGGTAGGTGCCGTAGCGCCGGCCGCCGCTTTTCGGGTGTGAACCTTGCCGTCGATCAGTGCTCCAACACCGGCGCCGTAACCCTGTTGGCTGTAGCTGTTTTCGGTAAAGTTATATCCCAGGATTTGTCCCTGTTCGTACACAATTTCCAGGCTTTCCCGTAGAACCGAATAGTGGGTGGTATCCGCACCGGTGGAAAGGGCGATATCGCTATAGCGGAACTGTCGCTTGGTCAGCACCTGGTTGTGTGCGGGATATTTGCCTTCATATTGCGCGATTCGGGCCACTTGACCGAAATGGGGGAAGTCCAGGCGGAACTGGCGGTAAGTGACAATACCGGATTCCATATCCTGTACCCTCTGGGCGTAGTAACCCAGAAAACCCCGATTTTTATCGCTCACCAGGCCGGTGCCCTGATAGGCATAGGTGGTTTCGTGCCAATCGCCCGCCCGGCCGTTGGAGCGCCGGAGCTCTGCTACCACCCAGCGGTAGTTGCCATTTTCGGGCTTCAGGGGGCTGGCATCGGCGGGAACCATACCTTCTCCAAATGGACGCTCGAAGAAGAGCCCGTCGCCCGATCCTTCCCGAATCAACGTATGGATAAATTGCGTGGTCTTGCCAAAACTATCGACCACCTCGCCGATGCCAGTATCGAAATCGATATCCGGGTTGCCAATATCCGTTTCCAGCCAGTTGAACTCCACTTCGTTCAGGCAATCTGCTGTCGTTCCTTCCTCCCGGTAACCGCATAACTGGACATATTTCAGGCGGCGGTAATTTTCAATCTCGCCCTCATCTTCGGAGATCAGTCGGTATTCGCGCAGCGGTAACCCGTCCAGAGATACGTTGATATGGTGCAGTAGCACCAACTGCTCCTGTTCTATCTCGTCGGGTCCCAACGGTTGCGGCGGCGCATCGTTTCGAGTGCCATACTCAAAGGTGATTTTTGCATCGCCGTTGTTGCCGTAGGTCACTTCCAGAGGGTAGTTGATCCCCGCCACGGTATCGCGGTGGTATTTGTACGCAATGGTATTGTCAAAGGAGTCTTTGACCTTGTTTAAACTCCAACCGAAGCGCGCCGAGGTACCTACCCTGAGGCGGCTGTCGGCGGTTCTGCCGTATTCCTGCACACGGCCGTCCGGTGTAGAGACCCGGAACCACTTCTTGCCTTCGGCATTTTTCTTCAGCTCGATCAGATGAAAACGCTCCCTCTGGATGCGATAAAGAGAGCCCTCTTCCCAATAACTGCCGGATACCAGCACCAAGGGTTCACCATTCAGGCATAGGGAGTCACTGTTATCCAGTTGTATACTCTCACTGTTATCGTGACCGATCACACAGCGGCGGACCTGGCCGAAGCCGCTCAAACGCCAACCGTATCCCAGAATATCTTCCGGTAACGCTTCGTTGGTACGCTGGCGGTAGCGGGCACCCGAATAGCGAATGCCGATATTCGGTACTAGTCCATTGACGCCGGGAGCCCCATCAACCGGAATGGAAACAAGGGCATCGCCCTGCTGGGTGACATCGACACTGTAATCCATTCTGCCCGGTTCCGTCTGGGGAACCAGGGAGACCGCCGGCTCGATATTGTCGAGGTTGTGTACATCTACCCAGCTGCTCAGCACCCAATCGGAGCAGGCATCATCGTTGCAGGCGCGCACTTGGTAGCGATATTCATCGGCCGAATCCCCTCTGGCTTCGTAGTTTTCAGCCAGTGGATCAGACAAATCGATATTATACCAGCCGTCGCTGCCGCAGACAGTTTCTCCAGTTCTGCACTTCCTTTTTAGTTCGTAAGAAGTTACGGCGCCGTCGGCAGACCAGGTGATATCATAATCCCCAAAATCGCTGGACTCCGGCACATTGATAGCGAGATTACTGGGTGGAGATAATGGAATATTGACACTGACGTATTTTTGATAACCAGCTCTTGTCCAAGGACCGCATCCCTCGCTATTGCAGGCGCGCGCCCGAAACCTGTATTCGCCCTCGGTGCCCTCTTCGAGAGCGACAGGCATAGAGAGTGCTGTACCCAAATCCCTGTCGCCGCAGGTAGAGTAGGTGAAGCCGCTGCCGTCGATACTACACTGCACCTGATATTTTTTGACCGGGTCAAAAGAGCCGCTGACACCGGACCAAGAGAGCTGAAACTTCTCCGTTTGCGTACCGGAACCCGGCTGCGTGAAATTCGTAACCTCAACCGGTTTTCTGTTTACGGTAGTGTAAGAAGAGTATCGCCAATTGCTGCGCTTGGTGGTGCCGCCTACCTTTACATAGGATCGCACTCTATAACGGTACTTCCCATTGGTTAGTTTATCTGCGGCATTGGCGGAGGGAATTACTTTGGATCTTTTGCTTTTGTTGGCAGCCGAATATATCCGACTCCAGTTACCACTGGAGCCAGTGCAGTTGCTGCCTTTGCATTGTGCCAGTTGATAGCCGGTAATTTTGGGCGGTGTGCTGGAAGCACCCCAGCTAACTTTGAAACGCCCATTCCTATCTGGGCTGCCGCTGTTGGTCTTTATACTGCTTGGTTTACTTGGCTTTCTGACGACTTTTATTGTGTTCGAGTAAACCCAGGTGCCACCGCCGGAAAAGGAGTGCTTTACTCGGTACTGGTAAATACCAGAATCCCTTCCAGAAATATCTACGGTATTGGAACCCGGACCACCGGCAAAGCCAATCGGAGAATAACTACCTCCGTTTCTACTTTCTTCTACATCAATATCACTACAAAAGAACCAGCCAATTTCTGGCATTAGAAAAGTGAGTTCATAATTTCCATCGGCATCAGAGTTTGGGACGTTGACATCCATCACCCTGACAGGCGACCCGGAGCAGTCATTTCCGGGAGGAGGAGGGAGAGCACCCGCCAAGCTGGACAACCCCAACAGCACTAGAACAACTAAAAAACGCATCTCCCCTCCCAAGCCGAATTTATTATTAAGCGCCGGGAGATTTAACACGAGACCTATTACAGGTCGATCACACGCCGTTACACTTCATCACAGATTCCGTCAGCGAGGCAGGAGTGTCAGGAATTTCTATATTGTTCACCAAAATAAGATAGGAGCAGACAGCTCAAGCCATTTCCGCTTCTTGCAGCAGTTGCATCACCTCCCGTGCGCGCCGCTCTTCCCCAATGCCCCGGTAGTGGTTGACCAGTACCATGCCCAACTTCCGCAACACTGTGTGTTCTACCCGCTGCCGGTGCAGCCGTCGCCACAGCTCCTCCAGCCAATTCCAGTTTTTGTCCCGCGCCGCCCGGCGCGCCAGCAGCAGGCACACTTTCGCAGTCAGCGCACGCGGCTTTTCCGTCGTCTGCAGATAGCGGCGATACCCGGTGACCAGGGTGCGGCCGTTCACATCGGGATCGTCGGCCAACGCGAACAGCGCCAGGTTGGCGCGGTGGTGGGATTCGCTGTCCGGTGCGGCGGCGGTCAGTTCGATGGCGCTCTCGATCAGCGGCAGCGATCGCGGATACTGGCGAATGGCGGCGCCGGCCGCGTCGCCGGCCTCGAGCAGTTTGCCCTCTTCCCGCAGGCGTTCGATACGGGCCAGTGCTCGCTGTTGCGGTGACGACGGCTCGGCCTCCACCGGCATGGTCTCCACCGGCGGGCGGCGGCTGATCAATACCAGCGTGGCGATAAAGCCGGCCACCAGGCCGCCGGTGTGCGCCCAGTAGGCAATGCCGGCGTCGCCGTAGTAGTAGCCGAAGATCTCCTTGCCCAGCCACAGCGGCAGCACCAGCAGTGCCGGCGCGGTGAATTCGCCGAACATGAAGCCGACGGTGTAGAAAAAGCGCAACCGGCGCACGCCGTAGATGGCCACGAACATGCCCATGATCGCCGACACCGCGCCGGAGGCGCCCACCATGGGCATGGGGCTGCCCGCCTCCACCGCCACGTGCAGGCCGGCGGCGGCCAGGCCGCCCAGCAGGTAGAGGCCGGCGAACCAGAGGCCGCCCAGTGCCAGCTCCACCGACAGGCCGAACAGCAGCAGGAACACCATATTGCCGATCAGGTGGTCCCAGCTGCCGTGCAGGAACATATGGCCGAAAAGGCCGGAGACGGTGGGCTCCGCCGGTGTCAGGCCGTAGGCAAAACTGCTCAGGCGGTCGCGCAGCTCGCCGTAGCGCTGCCGTTGCTGCAGCCACAGCATCTCGCCCTCGGCGCGCAGTTGCGGCAGCAGCCAGCGGTGGAATTCGCGATTGGTGAGCAGCTCGCGGTAGACGAATTCCTGTCCCTGGGTGTCCACCTGCAGGCGCCACTCGGGGTGCAGTTCGTTGACGTAGATCAGGAAGCGCTGCTCTTCGAGCGCCAGCAGGTCGCTGGAGAAGTAGTATTTCTCCGCCTCCTGCCAGCGGGCCTCATCGCGGCCCTGGTAGAGGACAAATACCAGCAGGTTGAGCGCGATCAGCACAAAGCACATCAGCGGCGGCCGGCGCCAGTCGGGCCTGTTCTGGATGGGAATGATCAACACGGGGCCGGCCTGCTTCTGTCAGCGTAAACAGCCTCCCAGAATACAGGGCCGGGGAGTGGGGAACAAACAACCGCGGCGGGCTATTCGGCGCCGCCGCGCCGATCGATCCTGACCGGTGCGTCCCAGCTGCGCAGGTGCAGGGCCCGCTGGGGGAAAGGCACCTCGATACCGCGCTCATTGAACTCCCGCAGCAGCTCCAGGTTGTAGAGGGCATAGGGGTCATCCAGCGGCGACACCATATTGCTGTTGATCCAGACCACCAGCTTGAAATTGAGCGAGCTGTCGCCGAACTCCATCAGCCAGACTTCGGTTTTGCGCTTCCAGTCGGTGTAGGTGATGCTCACCCGCTCGGCGGCCTCGGTGGCCGCATCGCGCACCAGGTCCGGGTCGGAGCCGTAGGTGACCCTGAAGGGCACGTGTATGCGGCGCACCGGATCGTCCAGGGTATGGTTGATCACGCGGCCGGTGACAAATTCGGTGTTGGGCACCAGGATATCGATATTGTCGCGGGTGGTGATGCGGGTGGAGCGCACATTGATATCGCGGATACGGCCGAAAACCCCGGACTCCAGCTCCACCAGGTCGCCTACCCGCAGCGGCTGTTCGAACAGCAGCATCAACCCGGAAATGAAGTTGGAGAAAATGGACTGCATGCCGAAGCCGATGCCCACCGACAGGGCGCCGGCCACCAGTGCCAGTTTGGAGGCATCGAGTCCCAGCATGACCAGTACCACCACCAGGGCGATGGCGATGATGCTGTAGTGCAGCACCCGGCCGAGGTTGTACATCGACTGCTCGCTGGCGTGCTGCTTGCTGACCAGGCGGCCGAGCAGGCGGCGGATCAGGCTGGAGATCACCCAGGCGACCACCAGCACGAGAATGATCTTGGCGATTACCCGCAGCGTCACCGGGCTCTCCGCGATGGAAAAGAGCTCGTAATCCGCCAGCTTGCTCCAGCGGTTGCGGGCCATATCGGCGAAATGCCCGGCGCGCTCGCGCACCGTCGCCCACCAACCCTGGTGCTCCCGGTATACCTTGAGCTGCGCGGCTTCGTAGCGGACTATATCGTCGATCAGGTCGCCCGCGCGGCCGAGGGCGCTGTCGATCCGCTCGAAGTAGAGCCACCAGCGGCTCATGTCTTCGCTTTCTTCATCGGTCCAGGCGACCACCTGGCGCTGGCGGATATTCAGTTCGCGCGAGGTGCTGTCGATCAGGTTGCGCGCCGTATCCAGCAGATCCCTGTCCAGCACCAGCTCGTGTTCCGTCTCCTCCGGGTTGAGTGCACTGTTGATCGATGACAGCAGCTCATCCTTGCGCTTCTGCAGGTGGTTGACCAGCAGGTTGGTTTCCAGCTGCATCAGTTTCAGGTCCCGCTGCATGTTCTCATCCGGCTCGGCGGACTGCAGGTTGTTGCTGCGCAACCTGGCGCGCTCACTGGTGAGTTCTTCGATCTTTTCGCTTTTCTCCTCGATGCGCTCCCGGATTTCCTTCACTGCATCGGCACTGTAACGCAGCTCATTGAGCATGCGATTGAGCTGTGCCTGCCCGAGCTCGACCTGCTCCTGCCAGGCGTGCAACTGCTCTTCCAGGGCATTCCGCTGCTCGATGATATTGAGGTGATTGAGCTGCACGGCCAGCAGCGACAGCGCCGCTCTTTCCCGCACGAGTTTTCCCGAACCGGATTCCCGCAACTGCACCACCCGCTGGCGCAAATCGCTGAGGGACTGGCTCAGGGTATCGTCCACCTGGCGCACTTCCAGTTGCAGGCTGAGCAGCCGCTGCCTGCCGCGGGCGACGGCGGCGTCCGACTCGGCCCAGGCCAGTACATCCGGGTCGCGCGGGAATTCCACATCCGGCAGCACCTTAACTTTCTTGTACTGGGCAAATTTTTCCCAGGTAATCCGAATACCCCGGAGGCTGCCACTCACTTCCTCGGCGCGCTCCTGCAGCGCCTTGTTGTCCGGCAACTGCGCGCGATAGTCTTCCCAGGCCTTGTCCAGCTTGTCCAGCCACTGCTTTTTCTCCTCCCTGGCGGCGTCGGACCAGTCGGTCCACCAGTCGGCACTGGGTTCGCTGAACTCGGGAACAACCGGTTCGAACTCCTCGGGTTTCGTGCCGGGGAGCTGGGCGCTGGCGAATAGGGAACTGCCGGCAAACAGCAGGCCGAACAGGACTGTCAGCAGCGCGCGGACGGCGCCACTGCGTAGAGCGCAAATGAGAGAAAGACTGCAATCGCCCGACATAGCCCGTATCTATCCGTGACTGGGAACCCGACGTATCAAACAACGCGGATTGGTGGAGATCCGTCTTTCAGTGTAGCCGGGGCCGCGATTGGCGGTCAGCGCATACAGCGCTCGTACTCTTCCCGGTAACTCCCCGGCTGGCGGCGATAGGGGCCGACCCGGTTGCGACGCGACTGATCCTCGGCGATACGGCGGCAGGTGGCCCGGCGCTCGCGGCGGCTTTCGCCGTAGATGTCGTCACGGAAACGGTAGCGGCCGTAGTAACCCCCGCCCAGGTTGCCACCGTCGTAGTCAGAGCGGTAGCGCCCGGAATCGTCGCGGTAGCTGGGCCCGCTTCGCGGATAGGCTCGGGGTATCACCCCCGGCTCCTGCGGCGCGGGCGCTGCGAGGGAGCGGAGCTCCGGCGACGGCCCCCGGTAGTAGTCCCGCCAACCGGGGGGCGGGGATACGACCGTGTAGTCATCGCCGCGGGGATCGTAGTGGAAGAAAGAACCACTGCGGGTAACGAAGTAGCGCTCACCGCCCATGGTGAGGCTGCCGCTGTCGCCGGGGACATCGGGCACCCGCGCACCTACCGGCGGCTCCACGCGCAGATAGCCCCCTTTACCCGGCCGGTAAAAGACCCCGCCCGAGTAGTAGTAGGTTTCGCCGCGCACCAGGATTTGCGAAGCGCCGGAAGGCGGGGACCCCGGCCGGTCCTGGGCCCAGGCAAACGGGACAGCGAGGCTGAGCAGGAGTGCAATGGCGTAACGCATGGCGGCGTCCCCTCTACGTGCAAACTACTGGAAGCATACTCAGAGGCGACGACCATCCCCAATCGCGGAAAGCATGGCGGGAAAATGCGTATCGGCCAGGCAAAAAAAATCCGCCCCCGCACCGATGGGGAATCGTCGGTGCGGGGGCGGATTCTGTCAGGACACTGGCCTACCGATTCTGCGTGGCCATATTGATGCAGCGGTTGAATTCGCGGATATAGATCTTGCCGCCGTTGGCCGGGTTGCGATTGGCCTGATCCGCAGCCTGGTTGCGGCAGCCCCGCTCGACATCATTCGCGACATTCGGGTGCTGGTCCGACAGGTTGCGGCGATAGAAATGCGCCTGGTCGGAGCGGCTCATGTCCTGGGGCGGCTGCACCTCGTAGTAATAGCCTCCCTGGGGATGGAAGCGATAGTAGGTATCGCCGTGCTGGTAGAAGGTCTGCCCCCGAACCTGGATTTCAGAGGTGCCGGAGGGCAACTGGTTCAGTTGCTGTTGCTCCTGCGCCTGAGTGTAACCGGCCAGGGAGCACATCAGTAGTAACGGGATCAGATAACGCATGGGGAATAACTCCTCTCTGTTGTCTCGCCCCGAAGTCTATTTAGTTCCGAGGCCAGTCCCCAACCCAACTGATTCCGCTCACAGGAAATGCTGCACCTTGTTCTTGTAGCTGCGGCTCATCTTCAGGCGCTCGCCGTTGTTCAACACCAGGTGATATTCGCCATTGATGTGGGCGCAGATCTCGCGCACCCGGCTCAGGTTGACGATGGTGGAGCGGTGGATGCGCTGGAAAATGTTGGGGTTCAGCTGCTGCTCCAGTTCCTTCATCGTGATGCGCATTACGTGGGTCTCGCCATTGGCGTGCACGCACATATAATCGCCGGCGGCGTCGATCCAGTCGATCTCCCGCGACGGCACGAGGGTGATCCTGCCGGAATCCTTGATGGCAATCTTGTCCGGGTACTCGTCGCCGCCCCCCAGTTCCTCCCGAAAGACCCCGGCCGCCAGCTTCTGCTCCAGAACCTCCGGCGATTCCCGGGTAAGGTCGGCCACCGCTTCCAGCAACTGCTCGCGCTGGCTGGCGATATCGGCGCTGGCGAGTTTTCCCCGCACCCGCGCCAGTGCCTGTGCCAGCCGGTCATCCTCGACGGGTTTGAGTACATAGTCCACCGCATTGATCTCGAAAGCCTCCACCGCGTACTGGTCGTAGGCGGTGACAAAGACGATCTGCGGCAACTCCGACCGGGGCAATTGCTGCACCAGTTGCAGGCCGTTGACCCCGGGCATCTGGATATCCACAAACACCACATCCGGCCGCAGCGCCAGGATCTGCTCGCGGGCATCGCGGCCATTGCCGCACTCGGCGACCACCTCGACATCCGCCATGGCGTCCAGCCGCAGGCGCAGGCCGCGCCGCGCCAGGGGTTCGTCGTCGACGACAATGGCTTTCAGTATTTGCTGTGCACCACTCATCCGTTTATTCCTGTCTCGTAGGGAATTCTTATACGGACCGCCAGGCCCCCGTCTTCGCGGTTGCAGAAGCGGACCTTCTGCTCGTCGCCGTAGAGCGCCTTCAGGCGCTCGCAGGTATTGCGGATACCGACACCGTATCCCGATCCCAGCGATGCCAGTTCGCCCTCCGACATGCCCGGGCCGTTGTCGCTGACTTCCATCAATAGCTCGCCGGCAAAGACCCGTGCCTTTATGGTGATCTCCCCGCCCCACTCACACTGGGAGATACCGTATTTGATTGCGTTTTCCACCAATGGTTGCAACAGCAGGCTGGGCACCAGGGCCCGGGGCGAGTCGCCCTGCAGGTCCAGGTTCACCCCCAGGCGGTCGGCAAAGCGCACCTTCTCGATATCCAGGTAGAGCATCAGCGCTTCCGCCTCCCTGGCCAGGCTCACCTTCTGCATCGGATCGTTGTCCAGGGAATGGCGCAGGAACTGGGACAGGCGCGAGATCATATCATTGGCGGTGCGCCCCTGATTGTCCAGCACCAGGGTGGAGATGGCGTTCAGGGTGTTGAACAGGAAGTGCGGATTCAACTGGTAGCGCAGCATCTTGAGCTTGGCCTGGTGCGCCATGGATGCCGCCCGCAGCGCCTTTCCCTGCTGGGTCAGCGATGCCTGATAGTACTTGATGCCGTAATAGAGCGCCGCCCAGGTCATCAGCAGCAGGAACGAATAGGAAAACCAGTAGACGGCCAGCACAACCGGGGGCTCATCGCTTCTCTTTCCGTAGAGCCACAGGGAACCGCCGAACTTGATCGCCGCCCAGATCACCGCGGCCAGTATCACCACTCCCAGGGTACCGAACAGGCGTGCGGCCGCCGGCTTGTCCCAGAGCCCGCGAAAACAGCGCCGCATCATCTCCGACAGCACCACCCCCGAAGTGGTGGCCACGCAGATATAGCCGGAGTGCAGCCAGTGGTTGTCGACCCAGAAAAAGCTGCCGACGAAGATCAGCAGGGTGTAGCCGCCCCACCCGGACAACTGCAGCGCCCAGTACTGCCAATGGGGCGAGGCCAGCTTTTCCGACAGCCATTGAAGTGCGTTGTGAATCATATAACCCTGTTGCCGCGCGCAGCCGGGAGGCGCGCCGATCTGAGACTTTTGTAGGGCTTCATACTAAATGGCCCCCGCGGCCGGCGGAACACCATCGGGCGCAGTATCGGGACAGGCTGTCGCAGGGAAAGGACAATCGGCAATGCGGGGTAACCGCCGGCCATCTATAGGCGATCCCTATTGGCAATGGCCCATTGAATCAGACGACACCCTTGGTGCGCGCAATAAAAACACTCACCAGCGATAGCAGCGTCAATACGCCGACGATGACCGCCAGCAACAGCAGCGGCCGGAAGGGTTTGCGCTCCACCCGGTTGATGCGGCTTTGCAGGTATCTGTCGACTTTGGCCTGGTCTTCGTCGGAGAGTTTCTTTTCGGGTTGTTCGGACATGGGCACGGGTACTCGTTATTCTTTTGTCCCGAGTCTAGAAGAATCCCCCCCATCAAAAAAGCCCCGCTGTTGCGGTAATACTGTTCACTTAGCTTACTAAGTGGCGGTATCGCTACCGGGTGACACTCCGGGAGCCGCTTGCGGAGCTGGAGCCTTCAGCGTCGGGCAAACAGCTCCGCGGCCCCGGAAGAATCAGAAAAGGTCTTCCTCGATATCCATCAGGGTGGCGCTGCCGGCGTTGATACTGGCGGCCAGGGCGCGGGCCTGGGGCAGCAGGCGCGCGAAGTAGAAGCGCGCTGTCTTGACCTGGCCTTTGTAGAAGTCGTCTTCGCCCAGCTTCGGCAGTGCCGCGGCGGCGACTTTCGCCCACATGAAGGCGTAGGCGACATAGCCGAACAGGTGCAGGTATTCCACCGAGGCAGCGCCCGGCGCGTGCGGATCCTCCCCGGCGGCGGCCAGCATCTTCTCCGTGGTCTCGCGCAGGCGCTGCAGCTCGGTGGCCAGCGGCTGCACGAACTCCGCCATCTCCTCACGATCGACTTCGGCATCGATAAACTGCTGCACATCGGCGGCGAACAGCTCGAACAGGGCGCCGCCGTTGGCGACCGTCTTGCGGCCGGCGAGGTCCAGCGCCTGGATACCGTTGGTGCCCTCGTAGATCTGGGTGATGCGCACGTCTCGCACCAGCTGCTCCTGGCCCCACTCGCGGATATAGCCGTGGCCGCCGAACACCTGCTGGCCGATGATGGTGCAGTCGAGCCCCTTGTCGGTGAAGAAGGCCTTGGCCACCGGCGTGAGCAGCGCGACCATGCCCTCGCCGTTTTTCTTCTCCTCGCCCTCGCCGAACTTGGCGATATCCAGCCACTTGGCCACGTAGGTGGACAGGGCGCGGCCGCCGCCGATCAGCGCCTTCTGGGTCAGCAGCATGCGGCGCACGTCCGGGTGCACGATGATCGGGTCGGCGGTTTTGTCCGGCTGTTTCGCCCCGGTCGGGGAGCGGCTCTGCACCCGCTCGCGGGCGTAGTCCAGCGCATTCTGGTAGGAACGCTCGGAGGCGCCCAGGCCCTGGATGCCCACCCCCAGGCGCTCGTAGTTCATCATGGTGAACATGGCGGCCAGGCCCCGGTTCTCCTCGCCCACCAGCCAACCCCGGGCGCCATCGAAGTTCATGGCGCAGGTGGCGGAGGCCTTGATGCCCATCTTGTGCTCGATGGAACCGCAGTTGACATTGTTGGGCCCGCCGACGCTACCGTCCTCGTTTACCTCGTACTTGGGCACGATAAACAGGGAGATACCCTTCGGCCCCTTGGGAGCGTCCGGCAGCTTGGCCAGCACCAGGTGAATGATGTTCTCTGACAGGTCCTGGTCGCCGCCGGTGATGAAGATCTTGCTGCCGGTGATGCTGTAGCTGCCGTCGTCCCGGGGCTCCGCCCTGGTGCGGATCAACCCCAGGTCGGTGCCGGCGTGGGGCTCGGTCAGGTCCATGGCGCCGGCCCAGGTGCCCTCGTACATTTTCGGCAGGTAGCGCTGTTTCAGCGCCTCGGAAGCGTGGGCGTCGATCGCCAGGCAGGCGCCGGCGGTGAGGATGGGATAGAGCGCGAAAGAGATGTTGGTGGCGGTGATCATCTCCTCCACCTGGGCGCCGAGCATTTTCGGCATGCCCATGCCGCCGTACTCCGGGTTGCCCAGCAGTGCGCCCCAGCCGCCTTCGCAGAAAGTGGCGTAGGCTTCCGGGAAGCCTTTCGGGGTGGTGACCGCACCGTCGTCCCAGTGGCAGCCCTCTTCGTCGCCGGAGCGGTTGATCGGGTCCAGGGTATTGGCGGCCAGCTTGGCCATCTCTTCCAGAATCGCATCCGCGGTCTCGCGATCCACGGCTCCGTCCAGTCCGGGCAGACGCGCCCAGAGCTCGTCCGCGGCAAATACTTCGTGCAGCAGGAAGTTCATCTCCCGCAGTGGCGCCTTGTACTCGGCCATGCTCCCGGTCCTCATTCAAGTGTTTCAAACAGTTGTTTGAATCTAGGCCCGCGGGGATCGGTTGTCAACTGCGACAGCGGTCGGATGGCGCGATATTCGGTCGGGGGATGTGACACGGCGGGGCTGTTCAACACGCGCGGCGAACTCTACGCCGACAGCCATTGTCGTCACTCCGGTGAACGCCGGACTCCGGGCTGCCGGGGGCCCACGGCGATCAACGGGCCCGCCCTCTGCCCTCTCCCCCGGCCCCTCTCCCGGTGGGAGAGGGGGGCACTGCCTCTTCCAATCCACCGGATACCACGAGGGGATCGAGGTCCAGATGGTTGGCGGCGCTGCGATAGTCGGCCCCTTCGTCGAACGGCAGCACGCCCAGCAGCGGCGCCGGCAGCAGGGTCTTGAGCGTTGCCAGGTTTTCGTCCGGGCGGCTCATTCCCTCGCGGGGGAAGTTCGCCACCCAGCCGGCCAGCGGCAGGCCGTCGCGGCGCACGGCCTCGGCGGTCAGCAGCGCGTGGTTGATACAGCCCAGCTGCATCCCCACCACCAGCACCACCGGCAGCTCCAGTTCCCGCGGCAACTGCGACAGGAAGGCCCGTGGCCCCAGCGGCGTGCGCCAGCCGCCGGCGCCCTCGATCAGCACCAGGTCGGCGCCGGCGGACATGACGCCGCGGCAGACGCCCGCCATGCGCGATACATCCAACCTTTTGCCCGCCTCCAGCGCCGCGATATGCGGCGCGATGGCCGGCGCCAGCGCGATCGGATTGACTTGCTGGTAGGGCAGATTCGCGGTCATCGCCTCCTGCAGCAACAGCGCGTCGGCGTTGCGCAGCCCGTCGGCGGTCTCCTCGCAACCGGACGCCACCGGCTTTACCGCAGCGGTTTTCAGGCCGCGCCGGGCGGCACTTTCCAGCAGCGCGGCGGTCACATAGGTCTTGCCGACTTCGGTGTCGGTGCCGGCGATGAAATAACTCCGGGGCACGATGAATCTCCGATTTTTTATTGACGCCTCTTTAAACGTCGCCTACTTGGTGATAAATTAATCAAACAGTGCAATTTCCATCCGCCTCCAGCCCCGTTTCTACCGGGGTTTTAGGATGGCTGCCTAAAACAGCACAGGACAACGCTGTCACCGCATTGCGCCACAAAGTTCCATTGGGCGGGTCTGCGGGAGCACGGAGGCCGCCATTTTACGGAATAACTGAAAACTAACCTGCTTGTCGAGACCATGAGATACCTGACCTTTGCCCTGCTGATGCTGGCGCCGCTGTTCGCCTCTGCCACAATCAAACCCGTCGATCAGGTGATCGTCTACAAATCCAAAGGCCTGATGCAATTGATCCGCGACGAACGCGTGGTCAAGAGCTACAAGGTGGTGTTCGGGGAAAACCCGAAGGGCCACAAGATGCAGCAGGGCGATGAACGGACCCCCGAGGGGCGCTACACCCTGGACTGGAAGAATCCCAACAGCCGCTTCTACCGCTCGATCCATATCTCCTATCCCAACCAGCGCGACCGCGCCCGCGCCGCCCGCCGCGGCGTGGATCCGGGCGGCGCCATCATGATTCACGGCATGAAACCACAGTGGAAGGGTATGGAAAGCTACCTGCAGAAGATGAACTGGACCGATGGCTGTATCGCCGTGACCAACCGCGAGATGGACGAGATCTGGGCGATGGTGAAGACACCGACGCCGATCGATATCTATCCTTGAGCCTGGGCGCGCCGAGCTCCAGCTCGGCATGGCGGGCCACCGGCCCGCCAACGCAACCTGCTAATTGCCCCGCGGCGGGCCTGCGGCCCGCGTGCCGAGTTGGAGCTCGGCGTTCCCAGGGGGAAGCCCGACACCCTTCCCGGCGCCTTTTGCCAGCCTCAGATAGATCACCTCGTAACTCGCCGGCAACCCCGCCGGTGATCGCCGTTCTTCATAGGCTTCAGCCAATCTTCGCAGCTTTTCTCGACCCGACAGCCCCCTGCCCGCATCGCGATTCACATTGTGCGCGCCGATATTTTTCAGTTCCCGCATCAGTTGCCGCACATCATCGAAATGCAGTACGCGCTGTTCTCTCTCCACGTCGCCGGGCAGACCGCTGTCAAATGCGGCGCCCTGCCACTCGTCCAGCGGCAGGAAGCGGTTTACATGCACCCCGCCGTCCACCTGCGCCCAGCTGTGTTTCAGTTCGCTCAACGTGCCCGGCCCCAAAGTCGAAACCAGGCAGCGGCCGCCGTCGGCCAGCACCCGTTTCAACTCCGAAAACAACTGCGGCAGGCGATAGCACCACTGCAATGCCAGGCTGGAAAACACCAGATCGACACTATTGTCGGCGAGCGGCAGCTGCTCGGCGTCGGCGGCGATATGACAATCCGCCACCGGGCGTCGATCGCGCGCGTAGCGCAACATGCCCTCGGCCAGGTCCAGGGCGATGATCGCTGCCTGCGGAAAGCGTTTGCGCAGCAGCTCACTGCCGTAGCCGGTGCCGCTGCCCAGGTCGAGGATGGTTTTCGGCGTCTGCTCACCGGCGGCCTGCGACAATAGCTGGCGGCAGACGGCGCGCTGCAGATGGGCGGCATTGTCATAGCTGGCGGCGGCGCGGCCGAAGGAGCGGGCCACAACCGATTTCTCGAACGGGGACTCTCCGGACTCCGCCGGGCGAACACAGGGTTCGCCCCCACCGTTAACGGGGGCACTTTCTGCAGGGGCGAACCTTGTGTTCGTCCGCACAAAGCCGAGAACTTGCTCCGCAATCCGTTCCGGGCAGGAAACCTGCGGCGCGTGGCCGCAATCCGGGAGGATCTCAACCCCTGCTCCCAGCGCGCGGATATTTTCCGCCGCGGCCGCCGGCACCAGCGCGTCTTTTTCGCCGAACAGGTGCAGCGACGGCACGGCCGCTTCGGCCAACACGCCGCGGTTGTCGAGCCTGCCGAGACAATCGAGGGCATCCAGCCACTGGGCTCCGATCTCCCCCGGATGCCAGCTTTTCAGTTGTTTCAGCACAGAGCGCATGGCGCTGTCGCCGCGGGCCTGCAGGCCGCAGAATTTCTCCCGCGTCGTTTCGGGTTCAGCGCTCATGGATTGACGGAAATCCGCGAAGGTCCGCGGGTCCATACCCGGCCAGTCGCCTCGTTGTACAAAGCTCGCGTTGGCGGCGATGGTCATCAGCGCGGCGATTTTTTCCTGACCGGGCCGCGCCGCCAGGCGCGCGGCCAGCATGCCGCCGAGGGAATGTCCCAGCAGCAGGCAGTTGTGCGGCAAGCGGTCGTAGAGCCACTGCAGCAGCGCTTCGTCGTCCGGCCACGCCTGCTCGTTACCGCCAAAGCCGGGCAATTCCAGACAGGTGACCGGCCAATCGAGATTCCCGCCGTCCAACAGCGGCTGCCAGATACGCCCGTCGCCGCCCCAGCCGTGCAGCAGCACAAGATGCTCTACCGGCTTCATGCACTCGCCGCCTTCTGCGCGCTCAGGGACTCCGCCAGCGCTTCCAGCAGCCCCTCTATCTGTTCTTCGCTGTGCGCGGCACTCAGCGCAATGCGCAGGCGTGCGGTGCCGGCGGGCACCGTCGGCGGGCGTATCGCGCCCACCAGGAAACCGCTTTGCTGCAGCTCGGCCGCTACACTCATCACCGTTTTCTCGCAGCCGAGCAGCAGCGGCTGGATGGCACTGGCGGACTTTGCCAGTGGCAGCTCCAGCTCTGCGGCGCGCGCGCGGAAATGGTCGATATTGCCGCGCAGGCGCGCGCGGTGTTGCGGCTCGCGCTGCATCAGTTCAGTGGCCGCCAGGCCGCCGGCGGCCACCGCCGGCGGCATACCGGTGGTGTAGATGTAGGGGCGGGCAAACTGCACCAGGTAATCGATCAGTTCCCGCGGGCCGGCGACAAAGGCACCGGCGTTGCCGGCGGCCTTGCCCAGGGTGCCCATCACCACCGGCGCGTCTTCCTGGCCGAGCCCCGCCGCGGCGACACTGCCGGCGGCGGGCAGTGATTCGCTGCCCATGACGCCGAAGCCGTGGGCCTCGTCCACCATCAGCCAGGCGCCGTAGTCGCGACAGAGCGCGGCAATGCCGGCGAGCGGTGCGCAGTCGCCATCCATGCTGTAGACGCCGTCCACGGCGACGAGAATATTACCGTCGGTTTCCGCGGCCCGCCCGAGTTGCCGTTCCAGTGCGTCCAGATCGCTGTGGGCAAAGCGCAGGCTGGCGGCGCCGCACAGGCGCGCGCCGTCGATCAGCGACGCGTGGTTGAGCTTGTCGGAAACAACGGTGTCGCCGCGGCCCACCAGTGCGCAGATGGTGCCAATATTGGCGGTATAGCCGCTGGAAAATACCAGCGCCGCCTCGCGGCCGGTGACCTCGGCAATTTTGTCCTGTAGCTGTGCGTGTATCTGCAGGTGGCCATTGACCAGGTGGGAGGCGGTGGCGCCGGCGCCGAGTTCGGCGCCGCTCTGCTGCGCGGCGATCACCGCCGGGTGGCTGGCGAACCCCAGGTAGTCGTTACTGCTGAAGGCGACCAGCTCACGACCGTCCACCCGAGCGGCCGGCCCCGGCGCGGCGGCCAGGGTTTTCAGCTCGCGATAGAGGTGGCGCTCGCGACGCTCGGCGAGGCGCCGGCGCAGCGTCGATTGCAGGTTCATTTTGCCGCGTCGTAGAAGTAGGGGGCGTTCTGTTGTTCGCTCACCTGCGCGTTCAGGTCCGCCTCCAGTTCGGCGTCGTCGGCGTACTGCCGGTATTCTTCCGGCTGGATGCCCAGGCGCGCGAACAGCTGCATATCCTCGTTGGTTTCCGGGTTGGCGGTGGTCAGCAGTTTCTCGCCGTAGAAAATCGAGTTGGCGCCGGCGAGGAAGGCCAGCGACTGCATCTCGTCGCTCATCTCCTCGCGCCCCGCGGACAGGCGCACGTGGGATTTCGGCATCATGATGCGGGCCACGGCGATACAGCGGATAAATTCGAACGGATCCAGGTCCTCTTCCGTCTCCAGCGGCGTGCCGGCGACCTTTACCAGCATATTGATGGGCACGGATTCCGGGTGTTCCGGCAGGTTGGCCAGTTGCATCAGCAGGCCGGCGCGGTCCTTCTCGCCTTCACCCATACCCACGATGCCGCCGGCGCAGACCTTCATGCCCGCGGCGCGCACCCGGTCCAGGGTTTCCAGGCGATCCTGGTAGGTGCGGGTGGTGATGATCTCGCCGTAGTATTCCGGCGAGGTATCCAGGTTGTGGTTGTAGTAGTCGAGACCCGCCTCGGCCAGTTCCGCCGCCTGCTCGTCTTTCAGCATGCCCAACGTCATGCAGGTCTCCAGCCCCAGCGCCTTCACCTCGCGCACCATCTGCGTGACGTAGGGCATGTCCTTTTTCTTCGGCGAGCGCCAGGCGGCGCCCATGCAGAAGCGGGTGGCGCCGCCGGCCTTGGCCGCGCGGGCCTCCTCCAGTACCTTTTCCACCTCCATCAGTTTTTCCCGCTCCAGGCCGGTGTCGTAGCGGGCACTCTGCGGGCAGTAGGCGCAGTCTTCCGGGCAGGCGCCCGTCTTGATCGAGCACAGGGTGCTGACCTGCACCCGGTTGGCATCGAAATGCATCCGGTGCACCTGCTGGGCGGTAAACAGCAGGTCGTTGAACGGCAGCGCGAACAGGTCGAGTACCTGCTGGCGGGTCCAGTCGTGGCGGATTTCCGAGGCGGGCATTTGCTGGGCTGCGGTCACTGGGCTTAATCTCCCGGTCGTTATTGTTCCGTAACTCAAGTTTCGAGGGGCAACTCCGGGAGCTGGGACGGGGGGCACCTTTCCGGGACACGCCGTGCATACGTCCCTGTAGGCTTGTCTGCGAGGTCCCTCTCGCAGACAGTCCCGGAAAGGCGCCCCCCGCCCCAGCTTGTGCCATCGACAGGCATCTGGCCCCGCGAAACCTGAATTCGTTAAGTGCGGCCAGTTTAGCGGTGGCCGAACCGCTGTCAACCGGAATACCAGGGAATGGTTTACAGGCAATTTTCACAGTTTCTGTCCCGCAGCCTGGTGCGCTGCCTGCTGTGCGGCGACAGTTGCCCCCACCGCAGCGGTCTCTGCAGCGGCTGCCGCGCCGAGCTGCCGCTATTGCACAGTGCCTGCGAGCGCTGCGCCCTGCCGCTACCGGAAGCCGACCGCACCTGCCCCCGCTGCCTGCAACAGCCGCCGAGTTTTGCCGGCGCCCGCGCCGCTTGGCACTATGCCTTTCCCGTCGGCCAGCTGATACAGCGCTTCAAGTACCGCGGCGACCTGGCCGCCGGCCACAGCCTGGCGCAGTTGGCAGCCAACCGGCTAGCACCGCGGACGAAACCGGATCTGTTGGTGCCGATTCCGCTGCACTGGCGCAAGTTTCTGTTCGGGCGCGGCTTCAATCAGGCGCACCAGATCGCGGAGGAATTCGGCCGCCGGTGGGGAATCCCGGTGCATCCGCGCCTGCTGCGCAAGGTGACGGCGGGAGAGACACAACAGCAACTCAAACGCGCCCGGCGCCTGCACAACCTGAGCCGCAGTTTTGCGATACGCGGGGATGTGGACGGCCTGCATATCGGCCTGGTGGACGATGTAATCACCACCGGTGCCACACTGGAGGCGGCCTCCCGGGTGCTTTTGCAGGCCGGAGCGGAAAAGGTGAGCGCCTGTGCACTGGCGCGGGTGCCCTGATGGGGGCTCTATCAGAACCAGCGGCCCCGGTACCGGGTCACGCTTTCCAGCAGGCTTTCAGACAGGCGGGCGCCCTCGCCTTCTGCCAGGAACGGAATCGTCAGCCTCCCCGCGGCGCCCCAGACGGTCAGGTGACACAGCCCCAGGGAGCGCAGCCAGGGCGGGCGGCTGACGGCGACCTTCTGCACTTTCGCTTCCGGCAGCCACTGCACCTTGCGACCGACGAAGCCGGTACGCAGCGCCAGCCAACCGTCGCCCCGATGGTAGGCCAGGCGCTGCCAGCGCCGCAGGCCCACGAGGGCAACCGCCGGATAAACGAGCAGGGCCGGCCAGACCACGGCTCCGGCGATCAGCAGAAGTGTCCCGATCAACAGTGCCAGGAAGGAGCCCTGGACCAGCGTGTCGCCGAGGACGCAAACGGCATTGACCGACCGCCAGCGCGGCCCGGGCAGTTGCAGCTGCTCGCTCAGTGCCGCCAGGGTGCGGGCGGTCAATACAGGCACCAGGAATTTCTGCTGCGCCTTCGACGGCGTCGCGGTATGATCGCCGGCCTTGCTGACAGACAGGCTGAAGCGCTTCATCAATCGCGCCATCAGTCCCTGGGTGACAGTCACCTGCTGCAATTTGTAGCGCCGGAAGCCCCGACTCTTGATGGTCCCAAGCCCGGCGCGGTACTGAAAGCCATCTCCCCGACGCACCAGCTGATAGCGGTGAAAGCGCACCAGCCCCGCGACGATCGACAGACCGGACAGGAGCATCAGCAGGCCGAGTACCAGCCCCGCCATCAACAGGGCGGAAACCCAGACAGCATCCCCCGCAGTGCCCAGCAGCGGCGCCACATACAGCGCGGCCACCCAGTCCAGCGAGGTTTCCAGATACCGACTCAGGGGGCCGACCGCCGGCAGCAGGAACAGCAGGCCGTTGTGCATCAGGCCATAGCGCAGCACCTCGGAAAGCGGCAGCGTCAGGCGGTAGTCCCCGTCCCCTTCGCCCGCCCCGGCACTCCCGGCAGCCGGCTCCTGCACCCGGGCCAGTATCCGCCGGCGGAGGTCCTCGGCCTGCCGCCGCGGAATACCGGCAATATTGACTTCCTGACGCCCGGAGCCGGCGCTCTCCAGTCCCAGACTCACCAGGCCGAAGGGCCGGAAGTAGAACGGCAGCGCCACATCCGCCTGCTGCACCCGCTCGAATTCCAGTGTCAGGCGCTTGCGTTTGAAGACGCCGCTGCGCAGGTGGATCCGGTCGCCGTCGACCCGATAGCGAAAGAACCAGTAGCGCAAAACCACGGCCAGTGCGATACCGCCCAGCGCCAGCGGCGGCCCGTAGTGCCAGGCGTAGTGCCGCACCAGCTCGCCGCCGGCCCAGATACCCAACAGGACCGGCAGCAGATTGACTCCCTGATCCACGATTTTGCGCCCCAGATCCAGGGTGAAATAGATCAGCGCCAGGGGCGAGACGCGCTGCCAGTCAGGACTCCGCAAGGGCGGCCTCCTCGCCATCCTGCTCCTCGGCAGCGATGCGCGCCAGCAGCTCGGCCTTGAGCGCCCGCGCCGTGTCGCTGCGCAGCCCCGGTATTTTCAGGTCCGAGCCCTGGCCGCCGGCGGTAAACAGGGCCAGGCGGGACAGGTCCAGCCTGCGTTCCAGCGGACCTTGGGTGATCTCCAGGTGCTGGATACGGTTGGTGGGAACGCCCAGGGCCGTGCGCCACCAGGCGCCGGTGTGCAAGCGTACATCGCCGTCGCCGACCCGGTAGCGGGTATAGCGGGCCCGCCGCGGCGCCCAGAAGACCATCAGGCCGACGAGAAGGACCGCCGCCGCCCCGCCCGCCAGCAGCGGCACCAGTGCAGCGGCGGCCCAGAGTGCCTGCGCCCCGACCGTTCCCGCCAGCGCGGCCACCAGCCACAGCGACAGGTTGAGCCGCAACAGGCCCAGATACCGGGAACTGACATCCTGAAAATCCGTATCGTGCACGATTTCACCGACTCCCTGCGGGCAGGTAGGAATGGAAAATGGCATTGTACCCCCTCCGCCTCTGCTGCGAAGTCCGCCAGACGCTTTTTCCGGGATCGGCAACTGACGCAGGCCGGGCAGGTTGCGCGAAGTGGTTCCTGGCGAATCAGCACCTACCCCCTGGCCAGAACGCCGCGATCGCCCGCCCCTTCAGCACATAGACCAAATTTGGCAATCCCGTCACAATTGCGCTCCAACTGCCTGGCACGCCCGTATCAATGACGCATGGCGCTGCTAACGTTAATCAGAGAAGAGTCGCTCGCGCAAAAACTGCCGCGAGCCAAGGGTTCAGCGATGAGTGAATACAAACTGCCGCGCGGTATCGCAATCAGCGGTACCGGCCTGTGGACACCGCCGGAAGCCATCAGCAACGAGGAGCTGGTGGAGGCCTACAACACCTGGGCGGAGCGCTACAACCGCGAACACGCCGGGCAGATCGAGGCCGGTGAACTGGCGGCCAAACCGCAGTCCTCGGCGGAGTTCATCGAGAAGGCGTCGGGCATCAAGAGCCGCTATGTGGTGAGCCGCGAGGGTATCCTCGATCCGGAACGCATGCGCCCCTACATCCCCGAGCGCGCCGACGACGAACTCAGCCTGCAGGCGGAGATGGGCCTGAAGGCAGCCCGGCTGGCGCTGGAGAAGGCGAACAAGAAGCCGCAAGACATCGATGCGGTGATCGTCGGCGCCTCCTACCTGCAGCGCGCCTACCCGGCCATCGCCATCGAGATCCAGGACGCACTGGGTATCGACGGCTTCGCCTTCGATATGGAAGTGGCCTGCTCCTCCGCCACCTTCTCCATGCAGCGCGCGGTGGACTCGGTGGCGTCCGGTTCCGTCGGCGCCGTGCTGGTGGTGAATCCGGAGCTGGCCTCGCCGCAGGTGGATTACACCGATCGCGACAGCCACTTCATCTTCGGCGACGTGGCCGTGGCCAGCGTGATCGAGCGGCGCGAGACCTGCAGCGCGGACACTGCCTGGGAGATTCTCGGCACCAGGGCGAAGACGGTTTTCTCCAGTAATATCCGTTCCAACTTCGGTTACACCTCCCGCGCCGCGGACGTGGATCCGTTCGGCGAAGGCAAGCTGTTCCGCCAGAACGGCCGCAAGGTGTTCAAGGAGGTCTGCCCGATGGCGGCGGCGCATATCGAGGAACACGTGCGCGAAACCGGCAACGAGCCGGCGGAACTGCGCCGCTATTGGCTGCACCAGGCCAACCTCAATATGAACAACCTGATCGCGAAAAGACTGCTGGGGGACGACGCCGGCGGGGATCGCGCGCCGGTGGTGCTGGACCGCTACGCCAATACCGCCAGCGCCGGCTCGGTGATTGCCTTCAACCTGCACAGCGACGACCTGCAGCCGGGGGATCGCGGGGTAATCTGTTCTTTCGGGGCGGGTTACTCGATCGGCAGCCTGGTGGTGGAGAAGATCCGACCCTGATCCGGATCGCATGTGGCAAACAGGCCGGAAGATCCCGGCCTGTTTTCCGCTCTCCCGACCAGTTTAGCGGGAGAGCGCGCGGTCCAGGCGCAGCGCATAGCAGCCATAGGCGGCAAATCGAAGCAGCGCGAAATCTATATCGTCCCGCGCGAAATATCCCTCCACCACTTCCCCGATCTGTTCCGGCCCCGCCAGCTGTGCGGTCACGATATCCTCGGCGGCACTGTAAGCCCGCACGACCAGTTGTGCTCCCATCTGCCAGTAATCCGTTGCGCTGTTTTGCGGCACGGGCAATTCCATCGGCTGGCCAACATCCTCGCCGGCCTGCGCCAACACAAAAACCGGTCCGTATTCCCGGTAGGGTCCGGGGAGGCTGAACGGGCAGTAGCTCGCCAGAATGATTTCCTCACCCGGGCGCGCCCCCCGCAGCAGATCGCGGCAGGGCTCGCCTCCACGGGCAACCAGCCGCCTTACCGGCTGGCCCAGATCGTCGAGGCCCGTTTCTCTGATTTTGCGCAAAAAAGCCGGCTGGATGGGGGTAACGGTATAGGTCACGGCTGTCGCTCTCCACTTGATAACGAAAGGGGCAGCCTAGCGAACGGCGACAGGTGGCACCGGCCGGATCCGGAAGCGGCATTGACAAACAGTCGGGTTTGCCGGCGAGCGCGCCGCTGCTGTCGCGATAGAAACAGGTCAGCCGGATATGCGCTATCGCCGGTCCAGCTCCTGTAACAGTTTCTCTGCCCAGGCGATCCAGGTCTTCTCCGACTCGATCCCCAGCAACAGCGTCCGGTGCGCCAGCCAGTATCGTTCCAGTCTCTCCGGGTCCCCCTTCAGCGCGCGCTCGTTCTGTTCGATATAGCCCGCCAGCAGCGCGCGGTGCCGGTCCAGCTGTCTCTGAACCAGCTCCCGCGCCTGCGCATTGTCCAGGTGGTGGCCCGCGAACAGCTGGATCAGGAAGGGTTCGCGGATTTTCTGCGGCGGCGCGGGGCGCTGTACCCATACATCGAGTGCCTCGCGACCGGCTTCGGTGAGGGCGTAGATCTTCTTGTCCGGCTTGCCGGCCTGGGGCTGTTCGGTGCAGTCCAGCAGGCCCTCGTCGTGCAGCCGGTGCAGTTCCCGGTACATCTGCTGGTGGCTGGCGCTCCAGAAGTGGGACACGCTGCGCTCGAACCGCCGTTTCAGGTCGTAGCCACTGCCGGGCTCGATATCCAGCAGCGTGAGAACGGCGTAGCGCAGGGACATGCGGCCTCCGGTTATGCAAAGAGTTTCATAGTGCAGTCATGGTAACGCCCGGGCGCAATGGCGCCCACGCCGATCCACCTTCCCGCGGGCTCCGCTGTTCCCCGAGCCATTACACGAGATTACCCGGTTAGCACTTACGTACCTCACATCCCCGACGAAATCACACTTTTTGCTTGAGTCCTGCACCAGCTTGCAGTATCAATCGCGCTGGAAGCCGAAGACTGCTTCCGCGTTGCAAAACCCCGCGGGCGCAGGAACAGCCCGCATCGACCACAGTGGTATCAAGGATGAACAGCCCCCCTTCTCACCCGGGGCGGACCCGCTCCGCTCCCCGGCATTGTCTGCGCCGTATTGCCCCCGCTGCACCCGCCTTAGCCGCGCCCGCCGCCCGGGCGGCGCCGCTGCAGGTGTCCCTCACCGAGATACAGTTGCCCCTCTACTGGCCCGCCGCCCTGGGCGTCGCACTGCTGCTGGCGAGCGGCATCGCCATCCTGCTGGGGATACGCCTCCGGCGAACCATCGAGGACAGCGACGATCTGGTCGAGTCCCTGCGGTCGGACAACAGGAGCGTCTACCGACAGTTGCAGGCCTACCACCGGGAGCTCTCTGCGCGGGAACGGGACCTGAGTGAGGCGCGCGAGACCATTGAACAGCAGCGGCGGGAAAAGGCGGACCTGCAGGCGACCATCGACCACCGGCTGCGCCGGCCCCTCGACGCCGTGCACAGCACCCTGAACCTGCTCGCCCGCAGCGGCGACGAGGGGGCCGCGCAACGGGTGAGCATCGCCCGGCGGCAACTGCAGACCGGCCTGCAGGCACTGGATGAAATCCGGCACCCGGGCGAACAGGAGGTGGCAACAGTGAAACCGTCTGCGGTCCCCCCGGGCGGTGCCGGCCTGAAAGTCCTGCTGGTGGAAGCCTCCGCGGAGGGCTCACTGCTGAAACCGCTGGAGGCCCGCGGTCACCGGGTACAACGGGAAACCGATGGTATCGACGGCGCCGACGCCGCGCTGCGCGACCGTTTCGACCTGATCCTGCTGGACAGCCGCTTGCCGCTGATCGACGGCGTCGAGGCCGCCGGCAGGATCCGCCGCGGCAGCGGCCCGGAACTGCCGATATTCGCCATGGTCGCCGGCCTCCGCCCCGGCGACAGGGAGCGCTATCGGGCCCGCGGCCTGACCGGCGTGCTGTCGCGACCGGTGAGCGATGACCGGTTGCAGCAGCTGCTCAAGTGGACTCTGGGCCGCGCGCGCAAATCCGCCGGCCGGGAGCGCAGGCCGCGCCCCACGCGACTGCTGAACAACAGCACCCTGATGCGCCAGCGCGATACCCTGGGCCACCTGCCCTTCGCCGAACTGCTGAGTGACCGCACCGCCAGCCTGCCCAGGAAAGTCACCGCACTCACCAGTGCCCTGACCGGGCGCCACTGGCTCGATGCGGCAAAAATGGCCCGCGCCCTGAGTGCCAGCGCCGACGAAATCGGCCTGGAGGCCATAGCCGCACGCCTGCGATCACTGTCGGCGCGCCTGTCGATCGACAGCGAGCGGGAATACTGCCGCCACCAGCGCACCGAACTGCTGAAGCTGATGCGTTCATCTGTCCAGCAACTGAAGGCCTGGCGGGAGAAGAATGTGCACACCGAGAGGACCCTGGAGTAGGCGGCTGTGGGAGTGGAGGTCGACGGGTGGTCGGCAATCTCTTGCCGGGGATGCATCCGGACGGACTCGCCGCCGCGTCTTGATAATGAGGCGAGCGCCCACACACTATATTGGAGTCACACCGTTGCGAGAGAACACCATGTCCGAGCAGTTCCCTTCACCCGACCGGGAGGCCCGCGAGCAGAGCGGCCGGGATCTGGCCACCCTGGTCTACCTGGTGCAGGGCATCGCCCTGCTGACCGGCGTCCCCTTTTTCGTCGCCGTCCTGATCAACTACTTCAAGCGCAGCGACGTGCGCGGCACCCAGGCGGAATCCCATTTCCGCTGGCAGATCCGCACTTTCTGGTTCTGGCTGCTGTGGACGGTGATCGGCTCCCTGACCTGGTGGGTACTGGGGCTGGGCTTCCTGATCATCGGCATCGCCTGGGTCTGGGCCGCCTATCGCGTGATCCGCGGCTGGCTGACGCTGGTGGACAACCGGCCCGCCTATTGATCCCGGCAGAACTCGAGGGGCCGGGGTGGGGAGCGCCTTTCCGGGACTGTCCGCGAGAGGGACCTCGCGGACAAGCCTACAGGGATGTATTTACGGCGTGTCCCAGAAAGGCGCCCCCCCCCACCCCGGCCTGTGCTATGGGCAGGCATTTCCAACACCGAAACTTGAAGCTGAATCTGCCGCGGGCACCGACCCGGCCGGCCCCCAACCCGCTCAGAACTGGCCGCTCAGCGCCAGCAGGAACAGGTCCGGCGGCAGCAGTTGGCCGTTGACCTGCAACTCCCCCCGGTCCACCTGCAGATGCATCTGCAGTTCCCCGTCCTCCTCCAGCAGCAGGCCGTACTTGCGCAGGGTCATGGCCTGGCCCACCAACGGCGACTGCAGCAGTGCCTGCTCGGCGGCGCTGAAGGTCGCGGTGCCGGTCAGCGGCTCCATCCACTGCGCCGGGGCCTCCGCCACCGGCCGTACGCCGGCGGCAATACCGGCCCAGTCGATATCCGCGTCCAGCAACACCGGACCGTTGGCGGACTGGATGGCGAGCTGTTGCTGCAGCTGCAACGGGCGCCGCAGTATCCGGGGCCAGTTGCGCTCCGCCGGCGCCTGCAACAGCGGCCGCAGAAAATGGCCCAGGTCGGCGGGGCTGATCTGCGGCAGAGTCATCTGCTGCTTTACCGAGCTGATGGGCGTGGCCGACTGTATCCGCGGCGCGCGCAGGTCGGACACCAGTTTCAGCTTGCGGGAAGGCAGCAGCTCAGCGGAAATATCCAGCGACAGGTCGCGCATCTCCAGCGGGCCGGAATCGGAATCGGCGCGCAGCAGCGGCAACACCAGGGCGATGTCGCCGGAGGCGCCGGGCCGGATACGGAATTTGCCGGACAGCGAATCCGTGTAGAGGCGCTCGCGCCCCTTTTGCATCCAGCGCAGGGCGCCCAGCTCGATGGTGCCGGTGGGAGTTGCGCCGCTGTAGTCGGTTTCCAGCCGCACCCGACCGCCGTCGAACTCCAGTTCGCCGCCGGAATCACTGCGGGTGAAGGGTTCCAGGCGCAGGGTGTTGATCACGCGGTTGTTCGCCGCCACCAGGGACTCGAGCACCAGCGGGCTGTGGTCCAGGCGGCCGTAGAGCCGCTCCAGTTGTGCGCGCAGCGCCGGTGCCAGCCCCTCGACCGACAGCCGCGTCTCGCTGTACATGGCGCCCACCCTGGGACCGCCGGCGGTAAACAGCAGCGGCCCGTGCTGGATATCGCTGCGCAGCTCGGTGGTGCCGTCGCCGCTGCGGACGGAGGTGCCCGCCTCGGCGCCGAACCAGCCGCGCTCGTAGTCGCTGACCCGGCCGCCCTGCAGTTGCGCCAGTTGCTGTTTCCAGATCTCCTCCACCCTGGGGCCGATAAAGCCGGGGGCCGCCAGTGCCGCGGCAACCAGCAGTGCAGTGAGAGAAACAAGGGTCAGGCGCAGAAATTTCATGGGCGGACAGTCGGTTTTCCAGTTTGCCCGATAGTATCAGATTCGCTGTGACACAGTCCCGCCGGGCGCTGCCGTGCCGTTCAGTCGGCCTTTTGCTGGCGTTCGATCATGTCTGGCTGGAGAATCTCGATCCAGTAGCCATCCGGGTCGCGGATAAACGCCAGGCCCTTCATCTTGCCGTCGTCCGGGCGCTTCTGGAAAGGCACTCCCAGGGATTCGAAGCGCTCCGCCGCCCTGTACACATCCGGCACCGCAATGCCGATATGGCCGAAACCCTGGGGCTCGTCGTTGCCGTTGTGGTATTCGAAACCGGCCTTTTCCTCGGTGCCCCAGTTGTGGGTCAGTTCCAGCATGGCCTCGCGGCCGAAAGTGAAGGTGGTGCGCCGATTGTCGTCCTCCGGTACCGCCTGCGCCTGCTGCTCGTCCAGGTAGGCGAGAAAATAGAGGGTGAACTGCATTTCCGGGAAATCCAGCTTGCGCACCAAGCGCATGCCCAGCACGCGGGTATAGAAATCCAGGCTGCGCTCGGGATCCACGATACGCAGCATGGTCTGGTTGAAGACATAGCCTTCGGTTGCCGGATCGGCGCTTTCCGCGAGGCCCGGGGCCTGCTCGAAATGGCGGGACATCTGCTAACTCCTTGGAGAGGTTCGGTGTTCCGCTAACGATGGGGTCCGGCGGCGCCCGTTTCAAGCGCCGCCGTTCCGGGGGAGAGGGATCAGTCGGCCAGCGCCCGCGCCACGCGCGAATTGCTGTCCCGACCCAGCTTTTGAGAGATAAAGTGGCCGGCCTCCGCCAGCAGGTCCAGGTCGACGCCGGTCTCGATACCCAGGCCGTTCAGCATATAGAGCACGTCCTCGCTGGCGACATTGCCAGACGCGCCCTTCGCATAGGGGCAACCGCCGAGGCCGGCCACGGCGGAATCCACCACCGCCACGCCCATCTGCAGCGCCGCATAGATATTGGCCAGGGCCTGGCCGTAGGTATCGTGGAAATGCACCGCCAGTTTTTCCTGCGGCACTTTTGCGGCGACGGTCTCGATCATCTGCCGGGCTTTTTCCGGCGTGCCGACGCCGATGGTGTCGCCCAGGGAGATTTCGTAGCAACCCATTTCGAACAGGGCCGCACTGACCTCGGCCACTTTGGCCGGGTCGATTTCCCCCTCGTAGGGGCAGCCCAGCACACAGGAGACATAGCCGCGCACGCGGATACCGTCCTTCTGCGCCTGCTCCAGCAGCGGGCGGAAACGCTCCAGGCTCTCTTCGATGGAGCAGTTGATATTCCTTTGCGTAAAGGATTCCGAGGCTGCGCCAAATACCGCCACCTCGTCCGCCTTTGCTTCCAGTGCACGCTGGTAACCTTTCATGTTCGGCGTCAGGGCGCTGTAGACGGTGCCGGGTTTGCGCTGGATCTTTGCCAGCACTTCCTCGCTGGACGCCATCTGCGGCACCCACTTCGGGCTGACGAAACTGCCGGCCTCCACCACCGGCAGGCCGGCGGCGCTGAGGCGGTCGACAAGCCCGACCCGGGCGGCCACGGAAATTTCCCGCTTCTCGTTCTGCAGGCCGTCGCGGGGGCCCACTTCGACCATTTTTACCTTTTTCGGCAGGTTCATAATCAATCTTCCAATATCGAGTATCCGATCGTAGGGTGCGCCGTGCGCACCACCGAAAACCGGTGGCAGCCCGTATTTTTTTCGGTGCGCACGGCGCACCCTACCGTTACTCCCCGGCGGCGAAATCAATCAACAGTCTGCCGCCATCCACCAGCTCGCCCTCGGCGCAGAAAAACTGCTGCACGCTGCCGGCAGCGGGGGCGCGCAGTGTGTGTTCCATTTTCATCGCTTCCATCACCAGCAGCGGCTGGTCTTTCTCCACCGCCGCGCCCGTTTCCACCAGCAGGGCGACGATGGTGCCGTTCATGGGCGCTTCCAGGCCCCGATCGCGATCGCCGGCCTCGCCCATATCCGGCGGCAGCAATTCGAACTCCACCTGGGTGTTGTCGATAAAAATCGAACCGCACCTTTTTGTCTCTGTGTCCGTATCCACGCTGCTGAAGCCGACGCGGCGACCGTCCACCAGCGCCAGTTCGCGATCGCGCAGCAGCCGGATTTCGCCGGACTGTTCTTCGCCTTCCGCGGACCGGCTCTGCCAGTTCAGGGTTTCGCCGTTGTAGGCAAAGCGGATCTCGGCGTGTTGGCCGCGGTGGTCGATATGGTGGCGGCGGCGACCGACAAGATTGCTGCGCCAGTTGTCGCCGTTGTGCCAGGGCGACCGGCTGTCGGCCTGCGGCGCCCGCGCACACAGGTCGCGACTCTCGCGCTCGCTCAGGTAGCCGGCGATGGCGGCGCATTTCAGCGGCGTCAGTTGGTGTTCCCGCCGCAGGATTTCGGTTTCGTGGTCTTCGATAAAATGGGTGGTGGCTCGGCCGCCGGCAAACTCGCGGTGGTTGATGACGCGGCGCAGGAATTCGATATTGTGGCGCACGCCGGCAATCTGGTACTGCTGCAGCGCGCGGTCCAGTTTCGCCAATGCCTCGCGGCGGTTGCGCCCGCAACAGATCAGTTTGGC
The DNA here is from genome assembly GCF_026183675.1 of Microbulbifer halophilus. Classification (GTDB taxonomy): domain Bacteria; phylum Pseudomonadota; class Gammaproteobacteria; order Pseudomonadales; family Cellvibrionaceae; genus Microbulbifer; species Microbulbifer halophilus. The sequence continues at coordinate 109,514 of NZ_JAPIVK010000008.1, read as the reverse complement.
GATCATCGGGTCGTAGTGCACGCTGATTTCATCGCCGCTTCGCACGCCGGTATCCACGCGCACCCCGTTCCCCTCTTCCGGCGGCCGGTGGCGCACCAGAGTGCCGGTAGCCGGCAGGAAGTCGTTGTCCGGATCCTCGGCGTAGATGCGCACTTCGAAGGCGTGGCCGATGATCGTCAGGTCGTCCTGCTGCATCGGCAGCGGATCGCCGGCGGCCACCGCCAGTTGCCAGGCCACCAGGTCCTGGCCGGTAATCATTTCGGTTACCGGGTGCTCCACCTGAAGGCGGGTGTTCATCTCCATGAAGTAGAAGGCACCGCTGGCATCGAGCAGGAATTCCACCGTGCCCGCGCCCACGTAACCGATGGCGTGGGCCGCACGCAGTGCCGCCTCGCCCATCTGTGCGCGCAGCTCCTCGCTCATGCCCGGCGCCGGCGCTTCCTCGACCACTTTCTGGTGGCGGCGCTGCACTGAACAGTCGCGTTCAAACAGGTAGACGCCGTTGCCCTGCTTGTCGCAGAACACCTGGATTTCCACGTGGCGCGGCTGGACCACGTAGCGTTCCAGCAACATCAGGTCGTCGCCGAAGGCATTCATGGACTCGCGCTTGGCAGCATCCAGTGCGCTGTGGAATTCGTCCGCACTGTCGACGCGGCGCATGCCCTTGCCGCCGCCGCCGGCGGCGGCCTTCAGCAGTACCGGGTAACCGATGCGCTGGGCGTGGCCCTCGAGAATACCGGCGTCCTGGTTGGTGCCATGGTAGCCCGGCACCAGCGGCACCCCGGCCTCCTCCATGATGCGCTTGGCGGCGGACTTGGACCCCATGGCATCGATGGCGGCTGCCGGCGGGCCGACGAATATGATGCCGGCACTGTCGCAGGCGCGACAGAATTCCGCATTCTCGGACAGAAAACCGTAGCCCGGGTGCACCGCATCCGCGCCGGTCTGCTGCGCGGCGGCGAGCACCTTCCGGATATCCAGGTAGGACTCCTTCGCCGGCGCCGGCCCCAGGTACACCGCCTCGTCGGCGAGCTGCACATGCAGCGCTCTAGCGTCGGCATCCGAGTAGACCGCCACGGTGGCCACACCGAGGTGGCGGGCGGTCTTGATAATCCGGCAGGCGATTTCGCCGCGGTTGGCGATTAACAATTTGCGAATCATGGTTCACTCTTTTTCAACACTTCCGGCCCCGCAATCAAAGCTCCGGGCACAAATCACTCGTCAGGTTTCGAGACTCTGCTCCGGGAGCCGGGGCGGGGTGCGCCTTTCCGGGACACGCCGTTAATACATCCCTGTAGGCTTGTCTGCGAGGTCCCTCTCGCAGACAGTCCCGGAAAGGCGCACCCCGCCCCGGCTTCTGCCATTAACAAGCGCGCAGCATTCTGAAACTGGTGTTATTCGTTTCCGCCACCCATCCACTCGGGCGCACGCTTCTCCAGAAATGCGCTCAGGCCCTCCTGCCCTTCCGGCGATACGCGCACGGCGGCGATCAGGGCGCTGGTCTGTCCCTGCAGTTCCTCGTTGATCACGCGGTTGGACATGGACATCGCCAGTTGCTTCGACATGGCCACGGCCTTGGGACCATTGTCGGTGATGGCGTTGACCAGGTTCTGCACTGTCAGGTTCAGTTCGCCCTCGGGGCAGACTTCCGACACCAGGCCGATCTCCCGCGCGCGTTCGGCGGAAAAGCGCTCGGCGGTGACGAAGTAGCGACGCGCCTGGCGTGTGCCCACGGCGTTGATCACATAGGGGCTGATGGTGGCCGGCAGCAGGCCGATCTTCACTTCCGACAGGCAGAAACTGGCGCGCTCGCTGGCCACCGCCATATCACAGCAGCTGACCAGGCCCACGGCGCCACCGAAAGCGGCGCCCTGCACCCGCGCGATGGTGGGCGCCGGGAAGGTATCCAGCTTGTGCAGCATGGCGGCGAGCGCGGCGGCATCGTGGCGGTTTTCCTCTTCGGAATATTCCGCCATGCGCTTCATCCAGTTCAGGTCGGCGCCGGCGGAGAAGTTCTTTCCGTTCGACGCCAGTACCAGGGCGCGGATTTCGGGATTCTGCGACAACTGGTCGAAGGTCTCGCCCAGTTCGCGAATCAACCCGTCGTCGAAGGCGTTGTGTATATCCGGCCGATTCAGGGTAACCGTGGCCACGCCCTCGCTGTCGATTTCGCACTGCAGTTTGTCGCTCATAGTGGGTTCCTTGTTCGGTGAATTTGGGGAGTCACCCTACAGTAAAATTTCGTGGTGTTCCTCGGCGGCCCTCTCCCCCGGCCCCTCTCCCGGAGGGAGAGGGGAGCTCTATCGGAGGCTGCGCAGGCTCTATAAACCCAGTGGCTTCGCTAGTTCCCCCCACCAGTTCCCTCTCCCTCCGGGAGAGGGTTAGGGAGAGGGCTCTCGCTACATGCGAAAAACGCCGAACTTCGTCTCTTCGGGTTCCCTGTACGTCGCCGCCGCCAGGCACAGCCCCAGCACCCGCCGCGTATCCGCCGGATCGATCACGCCGTCGTCCCACAGACGCGCCGAGGCGTAGTAGGGATGCCCCTGGTGTTCGTAGTCGTCGACGATCGGCTTTTTGAACGCCTGCTCGTCCTCCTCACTCCAACTCTCGCCGCGGGCCTCCATCTGGTCGCGCTTGACCTGCGCCAGTACACCGGCGGCCTGCTCGCCGCCCATTACCGAGATGCGGGCATTGGGCCACATGAACAGGAAATTCGGGTCGTAGGCGCGGCCGCACATGCCGTAGTTGCCGGCGCCGAAGGAGCCGCCGATCAGGATCGTGATCTTGGGCACTTTCGCCGTGGCCACCGCAGTCACCATCTTGGCGCCGTGCTTGGCGATACCGCCGGCCTCATACTGTTTGCCGACCATAAAGCCGGTGATGTTCTGCAGGAACACCAGCGGGATATTGCGCTGCGCGCACAGCTCGATAAAGTGCGCGCCTTTCTGCGCGCTCTCGGCAAACAGGATGCCGTTATTGGCAACGATGCCCACCGGATAGCCGTGAATGCGCGCAAAACCGGTAACCAGGGTGGTGCCGTAGAGCGCCTTGAATTCATCGAACTCGGAGCCGTCCACGGTGCGGGCAATGATTTCGCGCACGTCGTAGGGCTGGCGGGAATCCGCCGGCACCACGCCGTAGATTTCCTCCGGCGGGTAGATGGGTTCGATCGGTTTGCGGATATCCAGGCCCGGATTCTTGACCCGGTTCAGGCGGTCGACCGAGCGGCGCGCCAGTTCCAGCGCGTGCCTGTCGTTGTTGGCGTAGTGGTCGGAAACACCGGAATCGCGGCAGTGCACCTCGGCCCCGCCCAGCTCCTCGGCAGTCACCTCTTCGCCGGTGGCGGCTTTCACCAGTGGCGGACCGGCCAGGAAGATCGTCGCCTGCTCTTTCACCATGATGGATTCGTCGGCCATCGCCGGCACATAGGCGCCGCCGGCGGTGCAACTGCCCATGACCACGGCGATCTGCGGGATGTTCTGCGCCGACAGGTTGGCCTGGTTGAAGAAGATACGGCCGAAATGCTCGCGGTCCGGGAAGACATCGTCCTGGCGCGGCAGGTTGGCGCCGCCGGAGTCCACCAGGTAGATGCACGGCAGGTTGTTCTGCTCGGCAATGGCCTGGGCACGCAGGTGTTTCTTCACCGTCAGCGGATAGTAGGTGCCGCCCTTGACGGTGGCGTCGTTGGCGACGATGACGCAGGGCTGGCCGGAGACGGTGCCGATACCGGTGATGATGCCGGCGGCCGGCACCTCCTCGCCGTAGACCTCGTGGGCGGCCAGTTGGGAGAACTCCAGGAAGGGGCTGCCGGGATCCAGCAGCGCATCGACGCGGTCGCGCGGCAGCAGCTTGCCGCGGGCGACGTGTTTTTCACGCGCCCGCTCGCTGCCGCCGAGGGAGATTTTCTCCACTTTTCCCCGCAGGTCCGCGACCAGTTTCTGCATCTGTTCGCGGTTTTCGGTGAAGGTTTTGTCGCGGGTGTTAATTTTGCTTTGTAGTTGGCTCATAGATTCTGATTCGCGTTTCCAGGCAGTCGCTAACAGCTCAGAGGTTAGATGCGAAGGCGCTGATGCCGATACTGCCTTGCGAGACTGTCCGCGAGAGGGACCTCGCGGACAAGCCTACAGGGATGTATACACGGCGTGTCTCGCAAGGCAGTACCGGTAGCAGCGCCGCCACGAAGTTGGCGAATGGCACCGCAAAAACCTCAGAAGGCACCGACACCGCCCTCTCCCCCGGCCCCTCTCCCGCAAGCGGGAGAGGGGAGAGCGGACCTGCGGTCCGCTTGCCGAGCTGGGGCTCGGCGCTCCCGGCTAGCGGGTTTCGTTAAACAATTCGCGGCCGATCAGCATGCGGCGGATTTCCGAGGTGCCGGCGCCGATCTCGTACAATTTGGCATCGCGCAGCAGGCGGCCGGTGTCGTATTCGTTGATATAGCCGTTGCCGCCCAGGGTCTGGATCGCCTGCAGGGCCATCTGGGTGGCGCGTTCGGCGGTGAAGAGGATCACCGCAGCGGAGTCCTTGCGCGAGTCCTCGCCGCGATCGCAGGCGCGGGCCACGGCGTAAAGGTAGGCGCGGCTGGCGTTGAGGTCGGTGTACATATCCGCAACCTTGCCCTGCATCAACTGGAACTCGCCGATCGCCTTGCCGAACTGTTTGCGCTCATGGACATAAGGCACGACCGTATCCAGGCAGGCCTGCATGATACCCACCGGACCACCTGAAAGAATCGTGCGCTCGTAATCGAGACCTCTCATCAATACTCGCACGCCGCCGTTCAGCTCACCGAGAATGTTTTCTTCCGGTACCTCGCAATCCTCGAACACCAGTTCACAGGTGTTGGAGCCACGCATGCCCAGCTTGTCGAGTTTCTGCGCCCGGGAAAAACCGGGGAAATCCCGCTCGACGATAAACGCGGTGATGCCGCCGGAACTGACGCCCGGCTCGGTGCGCGCGTAGATCACGTAGGTATTGGCATCGGGGCCGTTGGTGATCCACATCTTGTTGCCGTTCATGATATAGCGGTCGCCCTTTTTCTCCGCGCGCAGCTGCAGGCTGACCACATCGGACCCCGAGTTGGGTTCGCTCATGGCCAGCGCGCCGACATGCTCGCCGGAGCACAATTTCGGCAGGTATTTGGCCTTCTGTTCTTTCGTACCGTTCTTGCGGATCTGGTTCACGCAGAGATTAGAGTGAGCACCGTAGGACAGGCCCACGGATGCAGACGCGCGGGAGATTTCCTCCATCGCCACCGCGTGGGCGAGGTAACCCATATCGGAACCGCCGAACTCCTCCTCGACGGTCATACCCAGCAGGCCCAGGTCGCCGAACTTTTTCCACATATCGGCCGGGAACAGGTTGTCCTCGTCGATCTGCGCCGCGCGCGGTGCCAGCTCCGCCTGGCAGAATTTGTGAACCATATCGCGCAGCATGTCGATCTCTTCGCCGAGACCAAAATTCAGGGTTGGGTAGGGCGTGTTCATGGCAACTCCGTAACGGTTGATTCTTCAGCTTTCCGGGCGATCCTTCAGAGAAGCGCGGGCGCGCGCCTCGACGTCATCCAGCTCGCCCATCAGGCTGTGGATATCGCGCAACTGCTGCTGGAGCTGCGCGCGTTTCTGTTCGATGTGTTCCAGCAGCCGCTGCAACTGCTCGACATTGCCGTGGGCCGGGTCGTACATGTCGATGATTTCGCGGCTCTCGTCCAGCGAGAAGCCCAGCCGCTTGCCGCGCAGGATCAGCTTCAGCCGCACCCGGTCTTCCGGGCTGTAGACGCGGGTCTGCCCCCGGCGCGCCGGGCAGATCAGGCCCTTGTCTTCGTAGAAACGGATGGTGCGGGTGGTGATATCGAATTCCCGCGCCAGGTCGGAAATGCTGTAGCTGGTTTCTTCAGGCTTGCGGTTCATAGAGACTTCCGGTGACGCGGCGGCAGCTCCACCGACTGACTGATGGCACCGCACAGGCCTGCCGTACAGGGGATGCGCGCGGCGCGGGTGCCGACCCGATTGCCGCAAAGACTAGCAGCAGTTTACGTTAACGTAAACGTCAACTTTGCAACAAAAACGGACTCATAAAGCGCGGATGGTCATGCCTGCAGCAACTGGTGCAACTGGTTGTCGAGCAGTTTCTGGTAGGGGGAAGTGAGACCGGTGACCTGGGCGCCCCAGTCCACGCCGTAGCTCTCGATACGGCCGGCCAGGGATTCATCCTCCAGCAGCTCGCCGTGCAGGGACAGATCGCGGGCCTGGGACAGCAATTGCTCGCCGGAAAACTCGAAGGACTCCGTCCGGGCCGGCACCACCGCCACCGCGAGTTGCAGGCCAGTGGCGCGACTGGCCCCCTGCAACTCTCGCAACAACAGGCCGCAGCAGACGGCGCGAAAGACTGCATCCTCACCACAGAACCCCAACCCCCGATGCGGCCCGGCGTGTTCGAGGGGGCGCGCATCGTAGATGCGCCGCAGCAGTTGCAGCCGCTCCTCCAGTTCCGACTGCAGGCTGTCCAGCGCGCTGCGACTGAGCTGGTTGCCGAGCTGCACCCAGTTGAGCGGGCGGATATACAGCCCCACCCGCACTTCCGGCTCCGGTTTCGGCTGCGGTACCGGTGTCGCCTCCATCACCGGCATCGCGCGGCGCGCAGGCAGCTGGCTGGCAGCCAGCGCCGCTGCGGCGCTGAACGGCAGGGCGAAGACCAGCACCAGCAGCAGGCTACCCCAGGGGAAGTGCACACCGCTCCCCGGCACCACATTGACAGTGACACTGCCGGCGAGGCTGTCGTGCAACACTACCGGCTCGGTCACCGTCTCGCCGCGCTCCGGATCCCCTACCTGCGCCAGCGGATTGGACTCCACGTCCTGCACGGTAATACCGGAGATGGCCGGCAGCGCCAGCAGTTGCCGGGTCAGCAACTGTGTACTGATGCGATCGCCGGCGACGATGCGCTCCAGGCTCTGGCCGGCCAGGAAAGTGGCCGCCGCCCGCGCCTCGGCACGGTCGCGCGTAGCGGCGGCATCCCGCTGCTGGCCGTAATAGTGCCCCAGGACCGCGCAACAGAAGAGTGCCAGCACCAGCCAGATCAGGGCCGCGAGCAACTGCTGGCGCCGGTGTTGCGGCAACCGCGCGAGGCGTTTCGGCAGGTTCTGGCTCTTGTCGATCAGGAAGGCAATCATTGGCTGGCCGCGCTGTCTGTTGTCGTTGTGGGTATCGATCGGGTGATTTTAGCGAATAATGCCGCGGGAGCTATAATGCGCCTCCCATTCCGACAACCCACAGGGAAGCGATCATGGCCACAGCGACGACACTTCGGGAATTCAGGATACCGCTGGCGGAGATAGCGCAGATCCCGGCCGCGGAAAATGCGACAGTCCGCTACCTCGAATGCCACGGCGACCTGGCGCACCTCGGGCTGGAGTACGCCGGCGTTTCGCCCCTGGGGAAAGGGGGTACCGAAGCCGCCGCTGCAGCGGCGGAACCCGCGCCCGTCGGCAGCCCCTGGTGCGCCACCCTGCTCTCCCCGGCCCTGAGTCTCGCCCGGCTGCAGCAACTGCTGGCCTTTTTCGCCGGGCGCAAGTGGCCCGTAACCGCCGTGGACACCCTGGCCCGGCGCGACGACCGCACCGTGCTGCGCTTCCAATTGGACGCCGAACCGGATTTTGCCCCGGCCAGGCACGCCTGTCTGCAGCTGGCGGAGAAGCTGGAGGCAGACCTGGTGTTACAGCCGGGCCACAGTCAGCGCCCGCCACGGCTGGCGGGTTTCGATATGGATTCGACACTGATCGACGCCGAGGTGATCGACGAGCTGGCGAAGATCACCGGTATCGGCGATCAGGTGGCGGCGATCACCGAGGCGGCCATGCGCGGCGAGCTGGATTTCCGCCAGAGTTTCAGAAAGCGCATGGCGCTGCTGAAAGGTTTTTCCGAACAGCGCCTGGGTGAAATCGCGACGCAACTGCCGATCAAGGGCGGCGCGGAGCAACTGCTGCGCGCGCTGCGGGCGCTGGGTTGCAAGACGGCCGTCCTGTCCGGCGGTTTCACCTATTTCGCCGACTACCTGCAGCGGGAGAAACTGCCGTTGGATTTTATCCACGCCAACCAGCTGGAGTTCGAAAACGGCGCACTGACCGGTGGCGTGATCGAGCCAATCGTCGACGGCAATCGCAAGCGGGAATTGCTGCAGCAGATGGCGGAAGAGCTGGGGCTGGATCCGGACCGGGTGATCGCCGTCGGCGACGGCGCCAACGATATCCCGATGCTGAACCTGGGCGCGCTGGGCATCGCCATTCACCCCAAGCCCAAGGTGCGCCTGGAGGCGCCGCAGGCGATTACGCATTTCGGGCTGGATGCGGCGCTGTATCTGTTCGGGCTCAACGACCGGCAGATCGCCGCGCTGCCGTAACGGACCGCCGGGGCCCTCCTGCCGGGCTTCGCGGAGCTCACCCCGGCCTACAGCTATAGCGGCCTCCGCACAGGAGCGGCGGTTCAGGCAAAGGCGTGCGGGATTGGCAGCGGGCGCTGCTTTTCGCGATCGGTACAGACGCCACCGGCGCAGCTGCTGATAGACAGCACCAGTAGCACCATGAAGATAACCCGGTTTCGCATAAGCACCTCCCTCACCTGCGAACGGTTTTCGGTTCGGGAAGGTTACTCAAAGGCGGGTCCACTGAACAGCGGGCAAGGGAATCGCCCGCCAATTTTTTGGCGGGCGGCGGCAGCCGCGATCCCGATCACGACTGCCGCGGAACGGCATCACTGATCGTCGCCGTAGATGATCTGGCTGTTCACCTTGACGGTCAGCGGGTGATAGCCGGGCTTGGCCTGCTCAAAGATACGCGCGGCCTTTTCCCGCTCGCCGTTTTCCACCAGGTTGCGGTACAGCGGGCGCAGAAACTTGTTGCGGCCGATGCTGGTGAGGAAATCCTCCAGCCGTGCATTGGCCGGCTCGTAGTCGTTCCGCACGGCGATCATCAGCCAGCTGAAGGCGATCTCGTTGTTCTTCGACTCGGTCAGGTCGAAGGCCCCGTCCAGTTCCTGCAGCTGCTCATCGCTCAGCTTCTCCGGCATGCCGTCGAGGAAGTACTTCCACTGGTGGTAAGTCCAGTCGCCGGTGTCGATATCCGCCGCGGCGATCTCGTCGTCCAGCCACTGCTGGCGCACCGGATCAATCTTACTGAAAGCATCGGACTGCGGGTGCGGCGCGCCCTCGGGAATACCCGGTTCGAAGATCCACTCCCTGATGCGCGCCTCGTCCAGTTTGTCCGGGTACTGCGCCAGCAGGGTCTTCTGCAGATAGCTGACGAAGTCTTCGGTGTTGATACTCTGGAAAGAGAACTCGTTGAAGTAGTCCAGCAGGAACTGGTCGAAATTCTCGCGGCCGATCTTCTGCTCCAGCTCGTACAGAAACAGCGAGCCCTTCTCGTAGGGAATATTGGAGAAGACCTCGTCCGGATCGCGGCCGCGCAGGTCGATGGCCATGATCTCGTCGCTGTCCGGCTTGTCTTCCAGGGCCGCCTGCAGGTCGTCGTAGCCCAGCGCCATTTCCATACGGTAACGCTCGTCGCCGTAGATATTCTGCATGATGCGGTTGGTCAGGTAGGTGGTGAAGCCTTCGTTCAGCCACAGGTCGCGCCAGCTGGCGTTGGTGACCAGGTTGCCGGACCAGGAGTGCGCCAGCTCGTGGGCGATCAGCGCCACCAGGCTCTTGTCGCCGGCGATCACGGTCGGGGTGATAAAGCTCAGGCGCGGGTTTTCCATACCGCCAAACGGGAAGCTGGGCGGCAGGATCAGCAGGTCGTAGCGGTCCCAGCGGTAGGGGCCGTAGACCTTCTCGGTGGCCTCGAGCATGGATTCGGTGTCCTCGAACTCTTTCGCCGCATCGTCGAGGATTTCGGCCTCGGCGTAGACGCCGGTGCGTTCCCCCATAGGCTTGAATTCCAGGTCGCCCACGGCCAGCGCCAGCAGGTAGGAGGGGATCGGCTGCGGCATCTCGAACTCATAGACGCCATCGATTTCCGCCTCCGGGTCATTGTCGGCGCTCATCACCGCGCGCAGATTTTCCGGCGTGCGGATGGTGGCGTTGTAGGTGAGGCGCACCTGCGGCGAATCCTGCAGCGGCACGAAGCTGCGCGCGTGGATCGCCTGGGCCTGGGTGAACAGGAACGGATACTCGCCGCCGGCGGTCTGCTGCGGCTCCAGCCACTGCACGCCGGAGGCGTCGGGAGAGGTCTGGTACCGGATGGCAACGGCGGTGGCGTTTTTCGGCAGCTGGATTTCCAGCGGCGTGCCCAGGTGCGGATCCGTCTCGCCCATGGCGAACTTCACCGGCTCCAGTGTGTCGCCGTGGCCGGCCTCCACTGCCTCGATTTCCAGGCCGCGGGTATCGAGAACCAGTGGCGGGTTCTTGTCGTTCAGGCGCTTGAACTGCAGCCTGGCCTCGCCCTCGAGTATCTTGCGCTCGAAGTCGACAGTCAGGTCCAGGTCGAGGTGCTCGACCCGGTAATCGCCGGTATTGGCGAGGGAGTGGTAATCCACACCGGATTCCGGGGATTTTTTGCCGGCTTTTTCTTTGTCCGCTTTTTCTGTCGCAGGGGCGGCGGCCTCTTTATCTTCCGCCGCGGGCCTGGCCGCCTCCGGTTCGGGAGCTGGCTCGGACTTGGAACAGCCGACCGCCAGGGCAAAGGCGCTGGCGAGCAGACTGGTAGTGAGTATACGGGGCAACATGCAGGGCTCCATGGATGTTCTGCTTATTGGTTCGCAGGACAGGATACTTGAGGAATGCGGAATGCGGAATGCTGGTAAACCCATCGGGAGCAGATTTGCACGGGTGGGTGGCCTGGGAGCGAAGGGAGAGCGGAGCTGGGGCTCCGCGGGTCCCGATAATGCTCAATCCAGGCTGAAGTCGAAATCCATCTCTTCCGCCGGCGCCTGCACATAGTAGCCCTGGATATAGTCGGTGCCGGTCTGCCACAGGGTCGGCAGCATGCTGGCCTGTTCGATATGCGGCACTATCACCCGGGTGTCGGCCTCACCCAGCCGCTTGACCAGGCCGGCCAGGGTTTCGCTGCTCTCGCCCTCGTCCTGCACTTCGCGCACGAATGAGGGGTCCACCTTGGCGACATCCACTTTGACGTGCTCCAGCGCCTTGAAGGGGTTGAGACCGGTGCCGAAATGGCACACGGCAACACGGCAGCCGAGCTCCTGGACCTGCTTGGTGAAATCCCGCGCGGCGTGCAGGTTGCTGTCGATATCTTCCTGGCGCAGCTGAAACACCACACCCTTGGGTGGCACCTTGGCGGCCTTGAAGGCGACACCGAGCCAGGCCGGCAGGCCGTTGTCCACCAGCGAGGCGCCGGTGATATGCAGCAACAGCGAGACATCCTTTCCCCCGGCGCGCTGTCTGGCGGCGGCCTTGATCGCATTGAGTATCACCCAACGATCCATCTTGGTGGCGAGACTGGCGTCGCCCAGGGCCTCGAGGAAAGCCACCGGAGCCAGTTCCTCCTTGCCATCCACCAGGCGCACCAGCACCTCGTAGATCTGTTCGCCGCTGCCCTGCAGGCTGAGAATCGGCTGGTAGAGCAACTTCATGTTGCCGTCTTCCAGCGCCTGCAATACACGCGCGCGGTGGTAGGTGTCGGCATCGCCCTGCTGGTCGGTGTCCGGTTCGTAGAGGGCGAAACCGTTGCCTTTTTCACTCTCCTTCAGCGCCTGGTCGTGGGCCCGCAGGGCTTGGTCGAGCACCTTCTGCGCCGCGCCGGAGGCTTCGCTCAGCAGCGAGATGCCCGCCGAGGCAGTGATATGCAGCGTCTTACCGCCGGCTTCGAAAATGGTGTCGGCGATTTTGTTGAGCAGGTCCCGGGTGCGCAGCTCGGCGCTGTCCGGCGTGGTCTCCGGCATCAGCAGGCAGTAGCTCTGCTCGCCGTAGCGGGCCACCATATCGCCGCGGCGCAGGCTGGACTGCAGCAGCTCGGCCAGTTTTTTCTGCAGTGCGTCGGCACCCGCGACCCCCACGGTTTTCTGTACCGTCTCCTCGAAGCGGTCGATCTCGATATACATCAGGCCGCCGGTGCGCTGGGAACCGGCGGTGGCCTGGATCACCTTGTCCAGCAGTGGCAGGAAGTGCTGGCGGTTGTAGAGGCCGGTGAGCGGGTCGCGGTTCTTGATATCGGTGAGTTGCGCCTCGAGCTGTTCGGTGTCGCCGCCGCGCGCGGAGATACGCACCTGCAGACAGCGCTCTTCATCGTACACGGTGGACAACACCTCGGCGCGGATCGGCAGCGGGCTGCCGGAGGCGGTCTTGGCGGTGAACTTCCACTCCCGCGCCTCCACCTCGTTGTTGTCGATGGCGCACTGCTTGAGGAAATCCCGCGCATCCTCCTGTTCGCCCTCCGTCAACATGTCGATCAGCGGCTGGTACTCGACGTCCTCATTGTCCGAATAGCCAAAGCGCTCGGCGAAGGAGTCGTTGGCGTAGACGATCAGGCCGTCGGAGACATAGGCGATGGCATCCTTGGAGCTGTCCAGCAGTTCCTTGGCGCGCTGCAGGGTGGCGTGGTAGCGGCGATCGTGCAGGCGCGCCCTGCGGCGGTTCTCCAGCGCGATCATCTCCCGCTGGATCACCATCAGCAGGTGCTGGTCCTCATCTACCGTGACCACGTCGCGGGCACCCAGCTTGAGCCCTTCCACTACCGGTTGCGCACCGTCGCGCTCGCTGAGCAGCACCGCCGGCACATCCTTCTGCAGCTTGCTGATGGTGCGCAGCGCCACTGCCGGCGGCACTTTTTCGCTGTTGTCGGCGGCGATCAGCAGATCCCAGGTCTTGTCCTGCAGCAACTTGGCCAGCACCTCGCCACTGGCGACATGCTGGGCCCGGTTGGGGCGCCCGGCATTGTGCAGCATGCTCACCAGGCGCTGCGCTTCGGAGGGGGTATCGTGAATCAACAGGAGTCGGATAGTGTCGTTGCTGCTCATTTATTGTGCTTGTGCTCTTGCTACTGCTTCGGCCGGCGGCAGGCCGGGCCGGCACTGCGGGCCGTGCGGTGTCGCGGGGGCTAAGTGTAGGTCGCGGCAATGGTGGCTTACAAGCGCTTACACGAACCCGTCCGGCGACGGGCATCACACAAATTCAAAGCCGGCGAAGCTGCCGGTGGCGAGGGTCTGGCGCTCCAGGGTCACCGCGCGGGACCGGTCCCGCCCCTGCAGTTCGACGGTGTCGTAGCACTTGAACAGGGGCACCGGCAGCAACAGCGAAGCCCTCTTGCCGCGCACGGCCTTTACCAACAGGCCGGAGATGGGGGCGGACAGGTGGCCGGCGGCGGTGTGGCGCTGCACTTCCACCGGCAGCGGCCCGGCGACGAGCGCCTCCACGCCGGCGCGGCAGTGATCCGGCAGCGTGTGCTGCCAGCGGACCACCGCCAGTTGCCAGGCGCCGTCCAGCCGCAGGCCCAGCAGGTCGCCGACCCGCAACCGGTCGCGACTGGACAACGGCAGGCTGAGACCCATACCGCGGTCGCTGCTGTTGAGCAGATTGGCCCGCTCCAGCCGGTAGCGCTCGCCGGCGCGTCGGCGGGCGCGGGTCCCGCCGGCGCGCCCCGGCGCGGGGGGCAGCGCTACAGCGTATTCGCCCAGCGTCTGGCCGGAGTGGAAATCCACTGCGTCCACTTCCAGGCACAGGTGATCGCCGTCCGGCGCGGCCCCGTCGAAAAATTTCCCGGGAAGCTTGCCGCGGCCACCCAGGTGATGGCAGATGGCACTGATGCCGATGGCGATATCGCAGTCTCGTTGCACCGGCGTGCGCCGCTCACCGCGGCCGGTCTGCTGGGCCCAGATCTGCCGGGCGTGTTCCAGCAGGGGGTCGCGGCGCCTGCGCCGCTGCCGCTCCAGCAGAGCGAGAACGCCGCCGAGGTCCACTTTCCAGCCGCGGCTGCCACTGAAATGCCGCAGGTCCACAGGGCAGTTGCCGAGCCGGTTGGCAGGCACCGGAGGCTGGTCCAGCGCCAGGGAGGCCAGCAGCGCGTTGGCCCTGCCGGTATAGCGATCGACGATGGCCCCGGCCCGGGCCCAGTCGCAGGTCCTGTTCCAGAAGCGCTCCTGCTCGTCGGCGGCCAACTGCACCGGATTGGCGCTGGCGAACAGTGCCGCCTGCAGGTAGGCGCCGGCGGCACTGTCCCGATTGCGGGGATGCCGGGTATCCCGCACTTTCTTGTCGGCCAGTTTCCACCGCCGCCCCAGTTGCACCAGTAGCTGCATATCCCGCCAGGTATTTTCCGGTGCCACCAGCCCGAACAGGGTGTGCAACCGCACGGTGCGGCGGTGGACGTCGACCGCGCGCTGCAGGCTGCGGGCGCATTTCTCCCGCGCCAGCAACCCCACACCGTCCGGACCGGCCAGTTGTACGGCGGCGCCGGCAAAGGCGCGCCCCAGGTACAACAGCAGCCGCATGGCCGCCAGTACCGACTTGCGCAGTTCGATGGTCTGGGCCCCGGCGAAGGTCGCGTGCTGGAGCGCCATGGAATCCACACAGGCGAGGGTGTACTGGCGCAGCAGCTCCAGCATGGCCAGGCGCCGCGGCGCCGGCGCCTGCCAACGGGCAATCTCGCCGATCAGGACAAACAGCATATCGACGAGACGCTGCCGGTCAGCGGGCCGGTAGGGCTGCAGGTCGCAGGCGATCAGCCATCGGAACAACTGGCGCTCGTTGGCACAGCCGCAGCTGAGTGACGACAGGGAGGGGGGCGGCAGCCGCAAACCGGCGATCCATTGCTCCTGTGGTGCGGCGTCGGCGGCCGGGGAAACAGCTTCCTGCATTCGGGCACACCATCCTTTGGTTTTTCCGAAGTATAGGGAGCCTGTATTTTTTTGAACAAACGGGAAAGAAAGCGATCAGCGCCCATTTTGCAACTTGCGCCTTTGCCCGCCGCCTCAGAGCGGCGACTTGGATACTTCGCCGGGAATCTCGCGCACCAGCGTCGGTACCAGGTAGCCCGGCAGGTGCCCGCGAATCCGCGCCACCAGCGCCCGCGCGCGGGCGTCGTCCACCTCGAAATGCGCCGCGCCCTGCACCCGATCCAACTGGTGCAGGTAGTAGGGCAGCACACCGGCATCGAACAGCGCCTCGCTCAGGTTTTCCAGCGCCCCGGCGCTGTCGTTGACGCCCCTCAGCAGTACCGCCTGGTTGAGGAGGGTGACGCCGGCGGCGCGGAGCTTCTGCAGTGCCGCGCGCACGGCGCCGTCGATTTCGTTGGCGTGGTTGCAGTGCAGCACCAGCACCGGTTTCAAACGCGTGCCGGCCAGCCACTCGACCAGCCCGTCGGTGATGCGGCTGGGGGCGACAATCGGCAGGCGGCTGTGCACGCGCAGTTTGTCCAGTTGCGGAATCGCCGCCAGCTCCCCGGCCAACCGGGCCAGTTGGCGGTCGTTCAGCACCAGCGGGTCGCCGCCGCTCAGGATCACCTCGCGCAGGTCCCCCTGCGCGCGGATATAGTCCAGCGCCGCGCACATCTGGCTGCGGTTCAGGTGGTTGTCGCTGTAGGGGAACTGGCGGCGGAAACAGTAGCGGCAATTCACCGCGCACTGGCCGGCGGCGATCAGCAGCAGGCGCCCGCGGTACTTGTGTACCACCCCCGGCACCGGATTGGCCCCCGCCTCCTCCAGCGGGTCGGCGCTGTAGCCCGGGTTCGCCTCCAGTTCCGGCGCGCCCGGCAGTACCTGCAGCAGCAGCGGATCCCGCGGGTCGCCGGGCCGGATGCGATTCAGGAAGGGCCGCGGCACGCGCAGCGCGAACTCGCCACCGGCCGCGACTGCCGCCGGCAGTTGCCCGGCGTCCAACTGCAGCAGTTGCAGCAATTCGCGGGGATCGGTTACCAGATCAGCCATTTCATCCTGCCAGCGGCGGCTCTCAGCGGTGTTTGGGCCGCGCGCGCCGGCATCGGTAGCCAAGAGATCCCGGATCATAGATTCAGCCAGTGAAATAAGCGAATTGTACCAGATGGCGCCATATTCTACGTTTCTCGAGCAGCAGTTCGATTCGCATCTTCGTTAACAAAGATGCCAGAAATCGACACCTAGCATTTCTGCCAGGTGACGTTCCGCCGCCCCCCGCAATAGCCTGCACAGCGATGCAAATGGCCCCCCAGCCAAGCACAGGGAAGCTGTCGGCAGGTGCAGTTCAGGCAGTCTCTCCTCCCGGTTTACCCCGGCTTCCCGACGGCCCGCCCAGCGCGGGCCTTCCCTACAACCTGTAAACCGTTCAACCAGTGAGTCAGGAAACCATGGAACAAGTTGAGAGCAAACGTCCGGCAGCGGAAAAAAAACGCGGCAAGCAAAGCGCCGCGAAAGCGGCCGTGGACAAGCGCGAACCCACTACACCGCTCAAGCCGGCACCTCCGGCCAACACCGCGCTCTTCCCGGCCACTACCGAGTTGCCGGACAGCCGCGAAAACGTGCTCTGGTACGACTCCCGCGCACTGGCCTCCCTCGACGACGAGACCCGCACCGCGATTCTGCAGCGTCTCGGCCAGGGCCGCTACAACGGCTTAGTGCTCTACAGCGAAAACTTCGAATCGCTGGATCAGGGGGTGTCGCCGCGCCTGCAGCGGGTGCTGCACCTCGAGAACAGTGAAGAGTGGTCCCGCCACGCCGAGCTGCTGGAGAGCGACGCTGGCAGGAAACGCATCGCGGTGATATCCAGCTATAAGCCGGAAGTGCTCACGGCGGCGCGCGAGGCCGGCTATCGCACCAGCCTGCGCATGCATGTCGACAACGCCGACAGCCTGCATGCGTCGTTCCACCAGGGCATGCACTACGACCATCTGATGGTGTCCTTCAAGGACCCGACCAATATCCCGCTGGAGCTGGTCATCGCCGAGCTGCACAAGACCAACACGGTATTGCTGAAAGAAGTGCATCAGGACGTGGACGACGCGGTGATCGCACTCGGTGTACTGGAAATGGGCAGCGATGGCGTGCTGGCGTCCTTCACCAGCATGGAGCAGTTTGACCGCTTCGCCAGCAAGATGGACACACAGGCATCCCCGAAAATCGATATCCAGGTGGGCACGATCGACCGCACCACTCATCTCGGCCTGGGCTACCGCGCCTGTATCGATGCCACGCACATGTTCAACCCGGACGAGGGCATTCTCGTGGGCTCCACCTCTACCGGCGGCATTCTCTGCTGCCCCGAGGTTTTCCACTTGCCCTATATGGAACTGCGCCCCTTTCGCATCAATGCGGCCTCGGTGCATAGCTACGTATTTCAGGGCAACGACCGCACCAGCTATATCAGCGAACTGCGCGCCGGCAGCCAGCTGACCACCGTCAACGCCAGCGGCGAAACCCGCCAGGTTTACGTGGGCCGCACCAAGACCGAAATCCGTCCACTGCTATTGATCGAGGCCACTTTCCCGGACAACCGCAAGGTCAACATCATCATGCAGGACGACTGGCACGTGCGGGTTTTCTCCGACAAGGCCAAGCCCCTCAACGTCACCGAACTAAAGCCCGGCGATCGCGTACTCGGTTTCGGCACCGAGCCCGGCCGCCATGTGGGCGTGAAAGTCGACGAGCACATCATCGAACTGTGACCCCTCCCACCCGGCGGGTGGCACGCCGAAGCGCCGCCCGTCTTTTTGCCAGCAAACCAAAATATCAAGGAGTGTGGAAGTGCACCAGATTCTGATCACCGGCGCCACCGGTTTTGTCGGCAGCGCTCTGGCCGCCAGCTTTCTCGCCCGCGGCGCCGGCGTTACCGCCGTCTCGCGCAATGACCCGGACGGCGTGCGCACCGTCAACGCCGTGCTCACTGCCGCCCACGGCTGCGGCCTGGATATCACCGGCGCAGTCAGAAAACACCTGCGTGTAGTGAATATCGATTTTGCCCAACTGGAAACCCATCTGACCGAAGACAAACTGGCGGATATCACCAGTGTCTGGCATGTGGCTGCGGAGATGAGTTACTCGGCACACAAGCTGGCGGCGTCCTTCGACACCAATGTCGGCAACAGTGCGCGCCTCTACGAAACGGTCGCCCGATGCGCCCCCAACTGCCGCCGCTTCTACTATGTGTCCACCGCCTATGTCGCGGGCATGGCCGGCGGCACCGTGCGCGAGGAACTGCATACGAAAAGCCGCATGATCAACACCTACCAGGTTGCAAAGTGGAGCACCGAGCAGTCCCTGCACCTGCTGCACCAGCGCCACCAGCTGCCGGTCAGCATCTTCCGCCCCACTGTCGTGGTCGGCCATAGCACCACCGGCTGGGCACACCGCAACGGCTTCGGCTTTTACATGTTCCAGGACGCAATGATTGCCATCGCCAGGGCCGGGCACCGGGAACTGACCGTGGACCTGCTGGCGGACGCTCGGCCGGACCTGGTACCGATTGACCAACTAACCAGCGACGCCTGCTCCCTGTCCCTCCGCCGGGACGCCGGCAAAGACTTCGAAGTTTTCCACTGCGCCGGCGGTATCCGCGTGCCGATGGAAGAGATAGTCCACATCTGGGGCGACGTGGCCGGCGTCAAGGCACGCCTCGGTTCCCCCACCACCTCGCTGGAGCAGAAATTCGATCGCGCCGTCAGGCCCAACCGTCCGTTCGCGCGCACCGAGTGGCAATTCGACCGTTCGCAACTAGATGCCGCCACCGGCCGCGGCCGGCCGGTAAAGCCCCTCAATCGCGACGAGCTCCATGCTCTTTGCAACTGGTACGCCAGCGAGTCACAGCCGCAGCGCGAGACACATGACGCCGAAGTGACCGAGGCCAGTTGAGGGAGAGAGCCGTGACCGCGCTAAGCAGCACAACGGGCACCACCACCATGGCGGGCAGCACCCGGCCACTGGATGCCCTGGCCGAAGTGTTCCTGCATCTGGGGGAAATGGCCAACGTCAATACCAACCAGATCATGATCGTCAGTGGGCGGCTGGACCCGGCAATACTGGAGCAAAGCGTGCGCCGCGCCACGGCGCAGATTCCGCTGCTGCATACCCGCCCGGACGGCGCGGTATTGCACGAGCACGACAGTGCGGACACGCGCTGGGTGGAACACCGGGACTACCCCGGCACTTGCGATTTCAGCGACCCGGCCTTCCGCCACCTGTTGATGGACTTCAGTTCCGCGCGCCGGCTCAATTGGCGTGCCCGTCTGCCGCTACAGCTGCTGCTGGTAACCGGCGGCAACGGCCATAACTCCTGCGTCTACCTGAGCAGCCACCACGGCGTGGCGGATGCGCGCAGCGACTGCCTGCTGTTGCGCGCGATTATCGATCACTACGCGCACCTCTGCGGTGTACCCGGCGCCGACATCCCGAGCCGTCGGCTGCCCTTTGCGCCGCTGACGGAAATCCGTCCCGACTGGTACCGGCCACTGCACCGCGCGCGGCGTTGGTTGCGGGCACTGGGCAGTGTCACCGCCGACCTGCTGCGGAGCGACACCGGCCTGCATCTGGATCTGCGCGGCCAGCGCTGGGAGCGCCCCTCCAGCGACCCGGGTATCGGCCAGTTGGACTTCTTCCAGAGCCTGTTGCCGGAAGACCTGGAACTGCGCCTCGGCCGTATCGCCAGAGACGCTGGTGTCACGGTCAACACGCTGCTGTGCGCCGCGCTGGCTCGACTGATGGAGTCCCGCGCGCCGTCCCGTCGCGGTCGTCTGCGCATCACCTGCGCAGTGAGCCTGCGCCGGCTGATAGAGCGCAGCTACGACCTCAGTTTCCGCAACTACCTGGTACCAAGCAACATCCGCCTGTCCATGGGCCAAGGCACAAGGGCCCTCGTACGCAGTGTGCACCGCGCCGTCGGCAACGCGCGCAGCGAGCGCGAAATAGGCACCGAACTGGCACGGCTGGAATCGCTGCTGCCGCTGCTGCGGCTACCGGCCCTGCGCGGCCTGTCGCGCCGCCTGCTGAACCGCTGCCAGGGCACAAACGCCTGCTACTCCAATCCCGGCCGCATCGCAGAGGACTTCTCGTCTTTCGGGTCGCCGGAACACTGCACCCAGAGCTACGTCGGCTTCGGCTGCCTGGTGCCGCCCTACGATTTCATCCTGTATACCCCCACCGTCAACGGCCGCATGCAACTGGACCTGGTCTACCGACGCACGGCCTTCAGCGACATCCACGCGGAATTCGCCGCACCCTATCTGTGCGAGCTGCGGCGGCTGCTGGATGAGCTGGAATCCACCCCGGAGTTAAAACCTCTATGAGCTACGCACTGACCGCAATTTTCCTGCTGCTACTCGGCTACCTCTCGTTCGTCGCCGTACGCCTCGGTTATATCGGCCGCCTGGCGCTGCTGGCAAGCTGGGACGACCGCATCGACCGCGCACTGGAATTTGCCGCGCGCCGCCACGGCGAACGCAAGCTGATAGAACTGGCGCAGCCGCTGGCCTGGCACGACGAGCGGCACTGGAATGCCCCGCAGATCCTCGACATGGCCGGGCGCCTGGCCGCCTGCTGGCACCACTTGGGTGCCCGCAAGGGCGACCGCATCGCCATCTACAAGGCCAACCAGTTCGACTATTTCCTGTTCTCTGTGGCTGCCCTGCGCCTCGGCGCCATCGCGGTGCCCATCAATGTCAATGTGGCCCCGGAAATCGCGGCCGGCTACATGGAGCGCCTGGCCGCAAAGCTGCTGGTCAGTGACGGCGCCGGCTGGCAAAAGCTGAGCGGCCCGGGCGACGGCAGGCTGCCCGCCACTGTCGAACAGGTGGTGCTGACTGACGCAGCGGGGCACAGCGACACCGGGAGCCCGCCGCTGCATCGCCTGCAGGACCTGCTGGCGGCAGAGCTGCCGGCAGCGCCCCAACCCGACCGCGGCCCGGCAGACCCGATGTACATAGTGCACACCTCCGGCACCACCGGCGTGCCCAAGGGGGTGATCCTGAAAGCCGAGGGCATCGCCCAGTCGCTGCGTTCGATCGTGCTGTTCAACCCGGTGTCCCGCCGCGACCTGGCCTGTTTCGCCCTGCCGCTCAACCACCAGGTATCGCACCTGTACCTGCACGGCGTGCTGTTGATGGGCGTGCGCTGCATCGTCGACAGCGAACTGGCGGCGCCGGGCCTGGTGCGACAACTGGAGCGCCGCAAACCGACGGTCTTCTTCGGTTTCCCGATCACCTACACCCGCCTCATGCAGGCCGGCGCACTCGACCTGGACCTGAGCAGCATCCGCATCTGGGGTACCACCGCCGACGCCAGCCACGAAGTACAGCAGCGCGCATTTATCCCGCGCGGCTCTTTCTTTACCCGCCTGGGTATTCCCAAACGCGGCTCACTGTTTGTGGACGGCCTGGGCTCCAGTGAGGTGGGCATCGCCGCACTGCTGCGTATCGCCACCCCCTGGACGCAAAAATTTGCGCGTCGCGTCGGCCGCAAGACTCCGCTGGGACCACAAATCAAGATCGCCGACACCGACGGCACACCGGTGCCCCGGGGCGAGGTCGGCCGGCTGATGATCAAGGGCAAAAGCATGTTCGACGGCTACTGGAATGCCCACGATGTCTTCTACGCCGCCACCTGCGACGGCTGGTGGTTCACCGGCGACATGGTGCGCCTCGGCGAAGACGGCGAAGTGGTGCACCTGGACCGGGAGGTAGATGTGATACACACCGACCGCGGCCCGGCGTACACCCTGCCGCTCGAAGAGATAGTACTGAAACAGAGTGGCGTACTGGACACTTGCGTATTTGGTGTACGCCCACAGCCGGAGAGTGCGGAAGTGCCCGCGGCGGTGGTGGCGCTCCACGGCGACGCACCGATCGACAACAGCGAATCTTTCAGGCACGAGCTGAACCGACAACTGCCGGAGGCACAACGGCTGGCATACCTGTGGCTGGTCGACTGGAACGAGTTCCCCATCGGCGCCACCGGCAAGACTCTCAAGCGCCGCCTGCGCGAGGAGTACAACGGCCTGCTGCAGGCACACCGGGAAGAAGCACCGGAGAGGACGCCATGCGAAATCCGCGAACCGGCCTGATCCCGGCGCTGCTTGCAGCTCTCTGCGCCGCACCCACAGCGGCGGACGACGACTGGGCCTTCGAGACACAGGAACCGCAGAGCAGTTGGAGCGCCCAGCGGGACCTGTCCCTGCAGTTGATCCGCGAGCGCGAATCGCTGTTCGCGCCACTGGGCGGCGGTTACGCCGACCGCAGTGCGGCCGAACTGCGCCTCGACCTGCAGCTGCGCTGCAACATCGAGGCCTGCGACGGCACCCGCGCCGTACTGAAACCCCGCCTGGCACTGGACCACGACGATCGACCGGAGGCGATGACAGACCCGCAGCCGGACTGGCTGGCCGAGGGTTACCTGTTGCGCGACCTGGAGGGCGGCGCCCGGATTGGTGCCGGCAAACGACTGGTGGGCTGGGGACCGTCGCTGCTGTACAGCCCCACCAACCGTCTGTTCCCGGATAACGGCGCCTTGACCCCGCGACGGGATATTCCCGGCAAGCCGATGATCTTCGCCGCCACAGACATCGCCGGGCGCGGCCGCCTCAACTTGCTGTTGGCGGATCCGCGCCTGGATGACGTCGCCGGCATCGATACCGGCGGCACCTTCGGCCTGGCCCGCACCGAGTGGAACTGGGTCGAGGGACAAATCACCACCCTCGGTGCCGTCACCGGCGGCGGAGGCGGTTTCCGCCCCTACTTCGGCGGCTACTTTCAGCACGGCCTCGGCGAGGCCTGGACCCTCGGTTTCGAGGCAGCCGTGTCGCGCGGCTACGCCCGCCGAGACGGCGGCACGCAGCCGCTCGCCCAGAACCGCGCGCACTGGCGCTGGGACGGCCTCGTCAACCTGCGCTACGGCGCCTCCTCCGGCGCCGAGATAGGCCTGGAACTGGTCTACAACGGCTACGCCCAGAACGACTCGGAAATCCGCAACCCCCTGATCGCCGCCTTTCCGTCGGCCGGCCGCGGCCCCTCGCGCAATCGTCCGCTGCACCCCTACGCGCAGAGCCGCTACGCGCTGTTGCAGACCACCTGGCCGAAGCTGTTCGGCGATCGCCGCTGGAATCTGACCGCGCGCCTGCTGCAGGGGCTGGACAGCGCCAGTACCAGCAGCTTTGCCGAGCTGTCCTACAGCCCCGGCGACGCCACCACCCTGTACATGGGGCTGTCTCACAGCCGTGCCGGCGAGGCGCTGTCGATGACACAGCCAGTAACCCGCAGCGCCTACCTGGCCCTGGACGTCTTCTTCTGACGCGGCGGGACAACACGAGAAACAAGGAAATGAAAGGAGAAGCCAATGAACCTGGTCGAACTCGAATCCGTCAGTAAAAGCTACCGGCTCGGCGAGGTGGAGGTCACCGCGCTCGACAGCGTCGACTTTACCGTGCAACACGGCGACTTCGTGGCCCTCACCGGCCCCAGCGGCAGTGGCAAAACCACCATGCTGAACCTGATCGGCTGTCTCGATGCCGCCGACAGTGGCGAAATCCGGGTGCTGGGCCAGCCGGTGAGCCAGTTGGACGGGCAAGCGCTGGACACACTGCGCAGCCGCACCTACGGCATCATCTTCCAGAACTTCAACCTGGTGCCGGTACTGACCGCGCTGGAGAATGTGATGCTGCCATTGCACCTGCACCGCCTTTCCAAATCCGGAATGGAGCGACGCGCCCGCGCCGCGCTCGAGTCGGTGGGCCTGGCGCGCTTTGCCGACTTCCGCCCGGATCAACTGTCCGGCGGCCAGCGCCAGCGGGTCGCCGTCGCGCGCGCGCTGGTCACCGAACCAAAACTGATTCTCGCGGATGAGCCCACTGCCAGCCTCGACACCGCCAGTGCGCTGTCGCTGGTCGAGCTGATGAAGGAGCTCAACACCGAGCAGCAGGTGACTTTCGTCTTCTCCACCCACGACCAGCGGCTGCTGGAGCACGTAGGTCGCGTGGTGGAACTGCGCGATGGCCGCCTGACGTCAACCGATGACTCAGCAGCGGACACCAGTACCGCCCTGCAAACCGGCAAAAGCGAGGTGGCGTGATGTGGTCCATGGCTTTCCGCAATCTCTACCGCGACCGGCGGCGCACCCTCGCCACAGTGATCGCCGTGGGCGCCGGCCTGTTCGCGGTGCTGATGTTCCTCGGCTATATCCGTTTCGTGGAGAGCTCCCTCGCCTCCGTCGTCATCTATCGCGATGCCAACGCGCACGTGCAGATCTACCGCCAGGACGGTCCTGAGCAACTGGCGGCGGCGCCGGCGGAGTACTCCTTGAATCGCGATGATCAGGCACTGATTCACCGGCTCGTCGCCGACCAGCCGCGCTTTGTCCGCGCCTCGGACCAGTTGGTGGGTGTCGGCGTAGTACAGGCGGGCGCGGAGAGTTCGGTGTTCCTGGCCCGCGGCATAGACCCGGCCTTTGAGGCAGCACTGCAGGCGGAGAGCCCGCTGGCCTCACAGGCCTCGCCGCTGTCCGACGACGGCCTGCTGCTGACCAGGCAGTTGCAGGATCTACTCGGCTACCCGGACAAAGGCTCCACTCTCCAGCTCTTCTCCGCCTCCTACGCCAACCGCATGAATGCGATAGAGGCACCGCTCGCCGGGGACTTCTCCACCGGCATCGAGGCAATCGAAGGCAAGGGCCTGAAGGCACCACTGGCGCTGCTGCAGTCCCTGTACGACACAGATGTGGTGTCGCGGGTCGCAGTACAGCTGGACGACCGCAGCCACGCCGGCACCTTCCGCGACTGGCTGGCCGCAGAACTGGAACAGCGGGCCCCGGGCCGTTTCGAGGTCACCACCTGGAATCACCCGCAGATAGGCCAGCTGTACACCAGCTTTATGGGCTTCTTTAATCTGGTGTTCGCCTTTACCGGTATCGTGGTATTCACCATCGCGCTGACCACCATCCAGCACACAGTGGCGATGAACGTGGCCGACCGCACCCGCGAAATCGGCACGCTGCGCGCCATGGGCTTCGGCCGCAGGCGCATCGCCGGACTCTTCCTGCGCGAGAGCGTGCTGACGACACTGGCCGCCGCGGCCGCCGCCACAATGCTGGCCTACACGGTCATTGCTGCAATCGCCGCCGCCGGCGTGCAGACCCAGCTGCCGCGCATCGCCGAACCGGCCATCCTGAAACTGCAATTGCCGCCGCTATGGGCGCTGACCGCCATTGCCTGCGCCGGCCTGGGCATAGCCCTCGGTGCCCTGGTCACCGCGCGCAAGCGCGTCGGCGGCGAAGTGCGCCCGGGGCGTCGCGGCGTGCCGCTGACCCGGCTGCTGGCCGGCGCCGCCTGCCTGCTGCTAGCTTTCGGCACGGTGTTGCCGGCCGGTGCCAGCGAAACCGCCCCACAACCCTCCGCGGGGCAGCGAGCCGCACCGGATGCAGAAACACTGCGCCGCTGGCTGCGCGAGGCAGACCTGGCCCGCGGCGGCTGGGGCAGCTACAAGTGGAAGCTGACCATCCACACCGAGGACCCGGCCGGCGCCACCGACACCAGCTACGACATCGCCGTGCGCGATGGCCGCGCACTGGCGATGACCACCGCACCGCGCCGCTACCGCGGCGAGAAGATACTGATCGCATCCCGCGCCATGTGGTACGCCAAGCCCGGCCTGCGCAAACCGGTCAGTATCAGTCCACAGCAGCGACTGGTGGGCGAGGCGGCCAACGGCGATATCGCCGCCACCCAGTACGCGCGCGACTACAACCCCGAGTACCTGGGTGTCGAGGAGCTGGACGGCCGCCCCTGCCACAAGCTCCGCCTGACTGCCGCCACCGACGGCGCTACCTATGAATCCATCATCTACTACCTCGACCGGAACACCCGCCTGGGCATCAAGGCGGAATTCCTGACCTCCAGCGGCATGACCTTCAAGGTGGCCCACTTCGAGTACCGCAATCGGGTTCTGGTGGACGGCGAGGAACAGCCCTTCGTGTCCAGCATGAAGATCGTCAACGCCAACTTCCCCGAGCGCTTCAGCCTGCTGGAATACGCCCGGGTCTCCGAGGCCAGCCCGCCCGAGAGCCTGTTTACCGTCGACACACTGATGACCCTGTAGGAGCAGACATGACCGCCAAACTGCTTTTGAGTATGTCCCTGCGCAACCTGTTGCGACAGGGCAACAAATCCCTCGGCACCTTCATCGTGATGAGTGTGTCGATCCTGGCCCTGTGCCTCCTTTCCGGCTATATGCAGTCCAACATTGAACTGATCCGCGACGCCTTCATGCGCTGGGGGGCCCGCGGCCACCTGGTCATTGAGCGCCCCGCATCCGAGCTGGCAAAACAGGTGGAAGGTGCCGGCCAGTTGCCGCTGACCGGCGAGATACAGCGACGCATCGACGAGGTCCTGGAGGCCGACCCGCAGGTGGTGACCCGCGCGCGGGTACTGCGCATCTCCGGCATGGTGTCGAACGCACAGGTCAGCACCATCTTCGCCGGCATCGGCCAGGATGTTCAGGAGATTCGCCGCATCAAGGGCCCCGCCTACGAGTACGACGTGGTGGCCGGCACACCGCTGTGGATGGAGGAGCGCTCCCACCCACTGGTGCTGGGCCAGGGCCTGGCCGCAATCCTGGGCTGCGACGTGCCCGACGTGGGCTTCGCACCACTGAAACCCGGCGATACCCCCGAGACACGTCCCATGAACTGCCCGCCGGGGCCGCTGGAACTGACGGCCTCCACACGCGGCTCAGCGCGCATCAACGCCACCTTCGCGGTACCCACCGGTATTATGGACTGGGGGATCAAGGAGATTAACGACCGCCTGGTGGTGATGCCCATGGCCGACGCCCAGGCGCTGCTGAACACCGAGGATGTGAGCGAGTACCACGTGCTGCTGCAGGACGGTGCCGACCTGGACGCCGCCCACAGCCGTATCGCCGCGGAGATGCGCGCGGCCGGCCTGGAGGATGTCGAGGTCTTCCGCTGGTCCGACCGCGCCGCCTTCTACCGGCAGGTGAAAGCGGTGCTGAGTGGCTTCCTGAACTTTATCGCCATCATCGCCTGCGCCATCGGCTTCACCAGCCTGCTGAATGCCAGCTACATGAATTTCGCCCAGCGCGCGCGAGAGTTCGCCACCCTGCGCAGCCTCGGCTTTACCCGCCGCTTTGTGTTGGCGCTGACTGCGCTGGAGAACAGCTGGCTGGCGCTGGCCGCCGCGCTACTGGGGGTCGGCGGCGCCGCCATCATTGTCTGGGCCGTGCGCGCGGCGCAGATAATGTGGACCCCACCCGGCTCCAGCAACGCCGTCCCGGTTGACCTGGCCTGGGTCATCCCGACCTACGTGGCCACCGCGCTGGGCGTGGTATTGCTCGCCGCATTCGCCAGTTCCATACCCACCCGCAAGATACTGAGACGGCCCATCCGCGCCGTACTCTCGGACGCGTGACAACCGCCCTGACACGGAAAGGAGAAATTTCAATGACTGAAATGGCACGCAGACGCCGCTGGGAACGCTTCGTCGACAACCAGTCCGGCAAGGCGCTGGTGATACCGCTGGATCACGGCCTGACCATGGGTCCGATACCGGGGATCAGCCAACCCGAGGAAATACTGCGGTGGCTGAGCCCCGAGGTGGTCACCGGCGTGGTGCTGCACAAGGGCTTTGCCGAACGCCTCGGCGGCGTATCCGGCTGTGGCCTGGTGGTGCACTTGAACGGCGCGCTCAGCTCGGACGAACAGCCGGACGTGAAACAGCTGGTAACCAGTGTGGAAGCCGCTGTGCGACTGGGGGCCGACGCGGTTTCCCTGCAGACCAATTTCTCCCCCGCCACTGCGTCGCACAACCTCTGCCTCACCGGGCGCATCGTGGACGAGGCCCACGCCTGGGGCCTGCCGGTACTGAACATGGTGTACGACAAGGCGCCATCAGACCACGGGGCGCTGGCGCGCATGCGCCACTTCATGCGCGCCGCGATGGAGCTGGGCGTGGATGCGCTGAAAGTGGCTGCGCCACCTTCGCTGGAGCAGATGCCGGAATTGCTCGACGGCGTACAGAGCCACACCCCGGTTCTGTTCGCCGGCGGCGCTCTGGCGGACGAACGCGCCCTGACCGACCTGGCCGGCGCCGTTGTGCGCCACGGCGCCGGCGGCATCTGCGTCGGCCGCAACGTCTTCCAGCGTTCCAACCCGCCGTCGACCCTGCACCGGCTACTGGGTGTGTTCCGCAGCGGCGCCCCCGTGGATTTCAGCGTTCGGCGCACCGCCCTACAGGAAGATGAGGCCGAAATTGCCGTTTGACAGCGTCCCCACTTTGTCTCGTACCTGAAGAGAGAGATTTGCCATGATTCATATTGATGCCAGCCCCAGCAGTGTCGACCTGCTCGTCGACCGGCATGTCCGCGCCGGACGGGGCGACCATCCATCACTGGTGGAGTGCGGTCGAGCGGGCCGCCGCACCCTGAGCTACCGCCAACTGCAACAACTGACCCTGGCCGTCTCGCAGGAGCTGAACGTAAGGCTCGCCGGCAGTCGCTACCAGCAGCGCATAGCCCTGGTGGGCGGGGCCACGCTGGAGAATACCGTCTACTGGCTCGGCGCGATGCGCGCCGGTCACCTGCCCTTCATGGTGCACCCGGACCTGCCGCAGGAACACTACGAGGGACTGTGGGAGGATTTCGATCCGCAACTGGTACTCGCGGACTCCTGCACTGATCTGCCGGATGTAGAGAAGATGACGCCGGTGGAAGAGCTCAGCCTGGCCGGGGATATCGCAGGCCAGTTGAACGAGGTGAGCGACCTCGCCGCCAGCCTGGATTTGCGGCCGGCCCTGGTACTGGCAACCTCCGGATCCACCGGCCGACCCAAACTGTGCGTGCACAGCCACCGTGCATTCTGGGAATTTGAACGCACTGTCAGCCGCACCCTGTGGGATATATGCGCAGACGACCGTGTGCTGGCCAGCACCGGCCCCTTCTTCTCCTTCGGCCTGCAGGGGCTGCATGTGCCACTGAGCCAGGGGGCCACCGCCGTGATGTTACCCCAGTGGCAGCAGCACACGGAATTCCTCGATGTGATTGAGGCGGAGTCGGTCAGCGTATTCCTCGCAGTGCCAACCCTGTTCCACCTGCTGATGTCACGAGCGCGCCGCGACTACCGCCTCGACAGTCTGCGCCTGTCTCTGTCCGCCGGTGAGCGGCTGCCGGCAGTGATTCGACAGCGCTGGCAGGAGTGGAGCGGATCGCGGGTGCTGAACTCCATCGGCACCACCGAGACCTTCGCTCCCTACCTGTCGGAAACCGCCAGCGGGCCGGAAGCTCTGCAGCGGGTGGAGGGCTTCCTCTATACCGAGACACCCCACGGCAGCGACGGCGCCTTCTCCCTGAGCATCTCCGGCGGCTGCCTGATGCTCGGCTACCTGAGCCCGCACCTGGATCTGTTGCTGGAGCCGGTGCCGGCCCGGTTCGACACCCGCGACCTCTTCCTGCGCGATGCCGACGGACTGCACTTCCTCTCCCGCGACAGCGAGCGTATCAAGGTGGCCGGCCACTGGGTCAGCCCGCAGGAGCTGGAGGAATTTCTTCTGGCGGACAGGCGCGTCGCCAGGGCGGCGGCACTGCCAGTGGCAACCGAGGAGGGACTGACACGGCTGCGCGCCTATGTCGTGGCCAACGGCGGCGGCTATACCGCCAGCGCCTTGATCGACGACCTGATGAAGCGCATCCGCCAACAGCTTCACCCGCGCGCGCTGCGGCCCGACCGTATAGAGCTGGTGGATGATATCGCCACCACCCCCAGCGGCAAGCTGAAACGCCAGGAACTGCGCAGCCTGGCTGAAGACCCGGTGGCAAAAGCCAAGGCCGGCGCGATGCTGGCCTAGAGTTTGATCAATCCCAGCGACAGAGCGCGAGCCACGGCCTGGCGTCGGTTGGAGACCCCCAGTTTATGGATGACATTGCGGAAATGGAAATTCACCGTCGACTCCGAACAGCCGAGGATGCGCGAGATTTCCCAGGAAGTCTTCCCGGCCGCGGCCCAGTGCAGGCATTCATCCTCGCGCCGCGTCAGGCCAATCGCAGCCGATGTAGAGGCTTCCTCAATACGGCTGATGGCTTCGTAGGCATAGGATGCAAGCAACTGGATCGTCGGCATTGTTTCCGTCAGCCAGGCCTCGAGCTTGGAACTGTAGATCTCGCCGTTGGCCACCGAAATCATCATCGCACGGCTCTGCGCGGCACC
Source organism: Microbulbifer halophilus (assembly GCF_026183675.1). Classification (GTDB taxonomy): domain Bacteria; phylum Pseudomonadota; class Gammaproteobacteria; order Pseudomonadales; family Cellvibrionaceae; genus Microbulbifer; species Microbulbifer halophilus. Next base: position 79,410 of record NZ_JAPIVK010000008.1, on the reverse strand, counting down.
GCGCACGGCGGTGGCCACGCCGGTGGATATTCCGTGCGCAACGGACTCCTCGTACAGCTGCCGGGCCTCCCCCGAAAAGTGCGCCCGGTGCCAGACCAGTGGTACCGGCGACTGCCGGCAGTGACGTACCACCGGATCACAGGCCACCCAGCGCTGGCGGTTGTAGCGCTCGACACAATTGCGCGGGTAGTTGGTCTCCACCGTGTGTCGGGACTTGCCGACGACCGGCGACGCTTCGATACCGATCAGAAAATAGTCATACCCGATGGCACTGACGGAACGCTGAATCCGTTCTTTGACCTGGTCAAAGGTCTGCGCGGACAACAGGTCCGGCAAGGCCCGAATCACTTCCATTTGCGGGCGCAAGGCATCCCCCCAAGAATCAGAGAAAAATTGAAAATTTATTCTGTTTTACCCGTGTAAGACACGCCGATTGTAGCGCACTTCTATGACATGCAGAAAAAATTGCCGAATCGCAACAACCTGTTGCGCTCGATTCAACCGGCATTGCGCCAGAAAAGGACAACCACAAAGCCGCGCGGCGGCAAGGCACACACCAACCGGAAATAAGGAGTAAACACTCGATGGATATGCAACTTGAATTGCTTGAGGCCAGTAAGAGCGACCTGATCGCGCGCGCCCGCACCCACCCCTTTCTGGTGCGCTGTCGCCGGGGCGAGGTCAAACTGGAGGAACTGAAACTGTTCCTTGTGCAACAGGGGTTCTACAGCACTTACTTCACCCGCTACCTGTGCGCGATGATGGCAAACCTGCCCGGCAACGATGAAGTACTCGCACTGGCGGACAACCTGTTCGAAGAACTGGGCCTGGAACCCGACAGCCCACAGCCGCACCACCTGATCTATCGCGAAATGTTGCAACATTTCGGGTTGAACCTTGCCGGCGCCGAACCACTGGCGGGCACCCGCCACCTGATAGAACGCATGTTCCACCACTGTCGTGCACTGTCGCCAAGTGCCGGGCTGGGCGCCCTGTGCCTCGGGGCCGAGGCGCTGGTGCCCGACCTCTACACCGACCTGGTGGCCGGCTTTCGCAGCTGCGGCATCGAGGACAGGGCCATTGAGTTTTTCCTGTTGCATATCGAGTGTGACGACGGCCACGCGGAAACCATCCGCGACATCATGGTGGATATCGCCTCCGCCGACTCAAAGCAGATCGACATTATGCTCGACGCCGGGCGCGATATCGTAGAAGCCCGCATGCACTTTTTCGACTCCATCGAGGCGGCCCACCGCGACCGACAACGAAACGGTGCAGAACTGCAAGAACACATGACTGGGGCTATACCTGCCTGAGGCGCCTGTAGAAGCGCAAACAGCCAGTCAACACAGGAGAAAACCGTGGCTGAAACCCTGACAATGGAAAAGGGCGAACTGGTGGAGCGCGCCCGCGAGCAGATGCACACACACCTCAGCATCCCCGGCTGGTCACTGCGGGAGAAGCTCGCGCTGACCTGCCGCATCCTGTTCGCCCGGGGACACGATTCCGGCCTCGCCGGCCAGATTACTGCGCGCGCACCGTCTAGCGGTACCTACTACACCCAGCGCCTCGGGCTGGGGTTCGACGAGATAACGGCATCCAACCTGCTCGCAGTAGACGAAGACTTACAGGTACTGTCCGGCGACGGCATGGCCAACCCGGCCAACCGCTTCCACTCCTGGATCTACCGCGCGCGACCGGATGTGCGCTGCATAGTGCATTCCCACCCGCAACATCTCTCCGCGCTGTCGATGCTCGGCCGACCACTCAAGATTGCGCACATGGACAGCTGCCCCCTGCACGATGACATCGCTTTCCTGGAAGAATGGCCCGGAGTGCCGGTAGGCAACAACGAGGGGGAAATCATTGCCGGTGTGCTGGGCGACAAGCGCGCCGCACTGCTCGCCCACCACGGCCTGGTGGTGGCCTGCAGCTCGGTGGAAGAGGCCTGCGTGATCGCGATCCAGTGTGAACGCACGGCCCGGCTGCAACTGTTGGCGGAATCCGCCGGCGGCATTCGCGATATTGACGCCGGACTGGCCCGCGAAGCCCACGACTGGGTCCTTCAGGAAAAGCGCACCCAGGCCACTTTCGCCTACTACGCGCGCAGGGCCCTGCGCGAGATCGGCAGCGGCGGGGAGAGCCCGCTCAGTTGAGTCGGCGCCCTGGCCGGCACAGAGGTATCAGAGGTAAAGGAGTTGGCCCCATGTTGCACAGACTGCACCGAATTTCGGCACTGCTGATCAGCGTCTACGTGCTTTTCCACCTGACCAATCACCTGGTCGCACTGGCGGGAGTCGAGGCACACATCGACTTTATGCGCAGCTACCGCCAAGTCTACCGCGCCGCGCCGGTAGAACTTCTGTTGCTGATCTGTGTATTTTTCCAGGTCGCCTCCGGCATCACCTTTATCCTGCGACGTCGGGGCCAACGGCGCGGCTTTTTCGATCGCGCCCAGGCCATCTCGGGCGGCTACCTGGCCTTCTTCCTGCTATTTCACGTCGGTGCCGTGCTCTACGGCCGCAGTCAGGGGCTCGACACCAACTTCAATTTCGCCGCCGCCACCCTGAACCTGGGCGCCTTTCCTGTTTTTTTTACGCCCTACTACACCCTGGCCGTGGCTGCCTATTTTACGCACTTGGCCTGCGGTCTGCGCTGGCTGCTGCGGGCACGCCTCCCCACCGCGACCCTCGATCGCGCCGCCGTTGCACTGATGGCACTGGGCCTGCTGCTGGGGCTGACCATAGTCGCGACCTTCAGCGGCGCTTTCTACCCGGTGCGGATACCGGCGGAATACTGCGTGACCTCCTGCTCCTAGTGGGCCGATTGATCGATTCGTTCTGGGCGCAGTGGTCCTGTATAATCCCGCGGCATCAATCGACGACCAGCAGAGTTTTCTTTCTATGGCTAGTTACTCCACCAACGAATTCAAGGGCGGCCTGAAGGTGATGCTCGATGGCGACCCCTGCTCCATCGTGGATAACGAATTCGTCAAACCCGGCAAGGGCCAGGCCTTCAACCGCGTGAAGCTGCGCAACCTGAAGACCGGCCGCGTCTGGGAGCGCACCTTCCGCTCCGGCGAGAGCCTGGAAGCCGCCGACGTGATGGACCTGGAGATGGAGTACCTCTACAACGACGGCGAATTCTACTATTTCATGGAACCCAACTCCTTCGAGCAGTACCCGGCCAGCAACGACGCCGTGGGCGACAACGCCAAGTGGCTGAAGGAGCAGGACACCTATGTGGTAACACTGTACAACGACGCACCGCTGGCGGTGACCCCGCCCAACCACGTGATCCTGGAAATCACCGATACCGACCCGGGCCTGAAGGGCGACACCGCCCAAGGCGGCACCAAGCCCGCCACCCTGTCCACCGGCGCGGTGGTGAAAGTGCCGCTGTTCCTGGAGATCGGCGAGACCGTCAAGGTGGATACCCGCACCGGGGAGTATCTGGGGCGGGCCAAGTAGGGTCGGGCCCCGTGGCCCTCGGTAGGGTGCGCCCTGCGCACCGGCCGATCAATGTCAAAAAGAATACCGAGGCCGGACGCGAAGGCCCTGCTGTCGGTGGTTGTTTGCTCAACAGCCTCATCGGCAATCGTTTCACAAACAACCACCGACAGCAGGGCCGCCCCGGCATCTGCTTACGGGCCCCAAGCTCCGGCAGCCTCCACAGGCCCGATCAATGGTGCGCACGGCGCACCCTACAGCTCCAATCCACGCCACTCCCTCCCTATGACCGAGAATTCCTGGCAACCCACCGCCTCCCTCGAAGCCCTGCGCCGGCGCGCGGCGCTGCTGGCGGATATCCGCCGCTTTTTCGCCGCGCGGGATGTGCTGGAAGTGGAGGTGCCGCTGCTGTCCCGCCGCGCCACCAGCGATCCGCATATCCAGTCGATAGCTGCGCACTGCAACGGCGCCGACGCCTGGCTGGCCACCAGCCCGGAATTCGCGCTCAAGCGGCTGCTGGCGGCGGGGCTGGGCGACTGCTACAGCCTCGGCAGGGCCTTCCGCGAGGGCGAGGCCGGCGGCCGCCACAACCCGGAATTCACCATGCTGGAGTGGTACCGCTGCGACTGGGACGACCGCCGGCTGATGCGCGAAGTGGGCGAGCTGCTGAGCCGGGTGCTCGGCATTAACGACGTACAGTCGCTGAGCTACCGCGCACTCTTCCAGCGGGAGCTGCAGCTGGACCCACACACGGCCGATGACAACACGCTGCGCGCCTGCGCCGCCCGCGAGCTGGAACTGTCGTTCGAACCGGCGGATCGCGACGAGTGCCTGGACCTGCTGATGAGCCACCGGCTGGAACCCGCCATGGGCGACGGTATCACCCTACTCTACGATTTCCCCGCCTCCCAGGCGGCGCTGGCGAAGGTACTGGAAGACGACACCGGCACCCCGGTGGCGCGACGCTTCGAGGCCTATGCCGGTGGCCTGGAGCTGGCCAACGGCTACTGGGAACTGACCGATGCCGAGGAGCAGTTGCGCCGCTTCCGGGCGGACCAGCGCTACCGGCGCGAACACGGGCTGATCGAGCGGCCATTTGAAGAACGCCTGGTGGGCGCCCTGCGGGCGGGGATACCGGAGTGCGCCGGGGTGGCGCTGGGTGTGGATCGGCTGTTGATGCTGGCCGGCGGTTACCAGCGTATCGACGAGGTGATGGCGTTTCCGATCGAGAGGGCCTGAGCGGGGGCCGGAATCAGGGCTCGAAACGGTAAGTGGCCACGTCCCCCACGGCGAAGAAACCGGCCTCCAGCAACAGTTCCTGGCGATTCTCCGGTGTCAGGGCCACCGCGTGCTTGTGGTGACTGGTCAACGCCTGGGCCACCAGGTGGTGGAACAGCGCCCGGCCGATACCGCGGCCGCGGTAATCCTCGCGGGTAACCATGTCGTAGAAACCCAGCGCGTCGGCGGAGGCGAACAGGCAGCCGCCGGCGACCACCTCGCCGTCCAGGCGCGCCAAGTAGAACTTCAGGCGGCTGCGCTTCTGCTCCGGCACTTCCCGCAGCTGCTGATAGAACTTGCGGATCTGCGCCCCCTCGCGGGCACCGTTGTAGGGGGCCGCCTGCAGCTCGCCGTATTCGTCCAGCTGCTCGGCATCGATCTGGCCGATCTGCAGCTTGCCGTCCAGTTCCGGCGGCAGGGATTCGTCCGCCGCCAGGCGCTGCACTTCCACCGCCATCGCCACCCGCGATTCGCCGCGTTTCAGCCCCAGCTCCAGCATCTCGCTGTCGTCGAGGGGCTTGTTGGCGCAGTGCCATAGGGTGAAGGGGCTGTGGCGTTCGGCAAAATAGTCCACCACAAAGCGCTGCAGTATCCGCGCCGGCATCACCGAGTTGGTCACCGCCTGGTTGAAGGTGTGCGACAGCAGGCCGCTGTCGCTGCGCAGTACGCCGGTGATCTCCCTGGTGCTGTCCGCGTGCAACAGGTCCGCGCAGTAGCTGGCGCGGGATTCCAGGTTTCGGCAGACGAGATTCTTGGCGCTGAGACTGTATTTCATGTCTTAAGGATAGTCTTCATACCGTCAGGGCAACTGCCTGTCCACCTGGGTCAGCGCGCACTGGTCCATTGACAGCGCCGGTTCGGCGCAGCTGGCGTCGCCGATCACCCGGGCGGGAACGCCCGCCACCATTTTCTGCGCCGGCACGTCCTTGAGTACCACACTGCCGGAAGCGACCTGGGCGCACTGGCCGATCTCGATATTGCCCAGCACCTTGCTGCCGGCACCGATCAGCACGCCGCAGCGCACCTTGGGATGGCGGTCGCCGCTCTCCTTGCCGGTGCCGCCGAGGGTCACCGACTGCATGATGGAGACATTGTCGTCCACCACTGCGGTCTCGCCGATGACGATACCGGTGGCGTGGTCGAGCAGTATGCCCTCGCCCAGGGTGGCCGCCGGGTGAATATCGATGCCGAACACCACCGAGATGCGGTGCTGCAGGAACAGCGCCAGGGAGCGGCGGTTCTGCAACCACAGCCAGTGGGCCACGCGGTGGGCCTGCAGGGCGTGGTAGCCCTTGAAATAGAGAAAGGGTTCGTAGAGGGACTGGCAGGCGGAGTCCCGCTGGTAGACCGCGCTCAGGTCCGCGCGCGCGGCGCCGCCGATGGCCGGGTCCCCGGCCAGCGCCTCGTCGATCACCTCGCGGATCAGCAGCGCCGGCGCCACCGGGCTGTCGAGCTTGTTCGCCAGGTGGAAACTCAGGGCGGACTCCAGCGTGGGGTGGTTGAGGATGGTGGCGTGCAGGTAGCTGGCCAGGATCGGCTCCCGCTCCACCTGCTGGGCCACGCCACTGCGGATCTGTTGCCAGAGTTCGTCCTCTGCTTGCTGTGATTGGATGGCTTCCATTTTTTACCAACTCCTTCGTTTGGAGGCACCGCGGGTTTGGGGCTTCGAGTCGGTCCTGGCGCCGGGGGCCTTCTGCTCGACAGCCTCATCGGCAATCGTCTCCCAGAAGGCCCCCGGCGTCAGGGCCTCGCCTCGCTGCAATCGGGCAGTTTGACGACTTTGCTCTTCAAAGTTTCAGAATTCGAGGCACCTGCTGCTGGCACTAGCCGGAGCGGGGTGCGTCTTGCTGGGACTGTCTGCGAGAGGGACCTCGCGGACAAGCCTCCAGAAATGGATTTACGGCGTGTCCCAGAAAGACGCACCCCGCTCCGGCTCCCAGAACAAAACCCGCCGTCCACCTTACACCGCCCCCAGCGTCAGCGGCGGCTCCTGCAGTGCCGACTGCTGCTCGCGCAGTGCCAGTATATGCTCGGCCCAGTAGCGCGGGCTATTGAACCACGGAAACGCCATCGGGAATGCCGGGTCCTGCCAGCGCCGCGCCAGCCAGGCGGCGTGATTCATCTGTCGCAGGCAGCGCAGCGGTTCGATCAGTTGCAGTTCCTGCGGATTGAAGCGGGAAAAGGTCTCGTAGCCCTCGATCACCGCGTCCAGGTAGGCGGTCCGGTCGACGCGGTCGCCGGAGAGCAGCATCCAGATATCCTGGATCGCGGGACCGGTCAGGCAGTCGTCCAGGTCGACGAACCAGGGGGTTTCGTAGCGCCAGAGGAAATTGCCGGCGTGGCAGTCGCCGTGCAGGCGCAGCGTCTGCCAGTCCTGCTCGAAGACGGGCTGGATGCGCTCGATGATATCCGCGGTGATGGTGTCGTAGGCCTCGCGGTTTTCCCGCGGCAGGAAGTCACCCCGCAGGATGAACTCGCGGCTGTCGATGGCGAAATGCTGCAGTGTCAGCGCCGGGCGGTATTCGAACGGGCGCGCACTGCCCACCGCGTGGATGCGCCCGAGCATGGTGCCCACCTGCTCCAGGTGTTCGAAGTTGTCCAGCTCCACCTGGCGGCCGCCGCGCCGCGGGAAGAGCGCAAAGCGGAAACCCTGGTGTTCCATCAGGGTGCGGCCGTCGAACGTCAGCGGCGCCACCACCGGGATCTCCGCCGCCGCCAGTTCCAGGGTGAAGCGGTGCTCCTCCAGGATCTGCTCGTCGCTCCAGCGGCCGGGGCGATAGAACTTCGCGATCAGCGGTTCACTGTCCTCGATGCCCACCTGGTAGACGCGATTTTCGTAGCTGTTCAGGGGAAAGATGCGCACGTCGCTGATCAGCCCGGTGCTTTCGACACAGTCGATAACGGTATCCGGGGTAAGGGCGTCGTAGGGGTGCTGACTCTGGGACATGGGGGATACCGGCTGCGTTATGGGCGATTATGCTAACGCGGCGACGGCGGCGGGGACAATCGGGGAGGATGGCGCGGCGGTCGCGATCCGGCGCGCCGACGAAAAACGGCGGTGTCGTTCGACACCGCCGTTCTCAGGGACCACAACCCGGTTGCGGCCCCGATCACATCCTGTGAGAGATGGGATTACTTGAGGTCGAAGCGGTCCAGGGTCATCACCTTGTTCCAGGCGTCGACAAAGTCCTGCACGAACTTGTCTTCACTGCCGTTCATGGCGTAGACCTCGGACACGGCGCGCAGTTCGGAGTTGGAGCCGAACACCAGGTCCACCGGGGTGGCGGTCCACTTCTTCTCGCCGCTTTCGCGGTCGTAACCCACGTAGAGGCCGTTTTCCTCGGAGGACTTGGACCACTTGGTGGACATGTCCAGCAGGTTGACGAAGAAGTCGTTGCTCAGGGTTCCCGGGCGATCGGTGAAGACACCGTTTCTGGAGTCGCCGCTGGTGGCACCCAGGCTGCGCATGCCGCCGACCAGTACGGTCATTTCCGGTACGCTCAGGGTCATCAGGTCCGCGCGGTCGATCAGCATGTCCACCGGCATCAGGTGGGCATCGCTGCTGTAGTAGTTGCGGAAACCGTCCGCCTTGCGCTCCAGGAAGGACATCGCCTGTACGTCGGTCTGCGCCCGGGTGGCGTCGTTGCGGCCCGGGGTGAAGGGCACCTCGATATCGTGGCCCGCATCGGCGGCGGCCTTCTCGATGGCGGCAGCACCACCCAGCACGATCAGGTCGGCCAGGGAGACTTTCTTGTCGCCGGAGGCGCTGTCGTTGAAGTCTTCCTGAATTTCCTCCAGCTCGTCCAGGACCCTGTCCAGCTCGCGCGGGTCGTTCACGGCCCAGTTTTTCTGCGGTGCCAGGCGGACGCGCGCGCCGTTGGCGCCGCCGCGCATGTCGGTACCGCGGAAGGTGGAGGCGGAAGCCCAGGCGGTGCGGACCAGCTCCGGTACGCTCAGGCCGGCATCCAGGATCTCTTCCTTCAGCTCGTCGACATCACCCTCGTCGATCAGGGTGTAATCCACTGCCGGGATCGGGTCCTGCCAGATCAGCTTCTCTGCCGGCACCTCGTCTCCCAGGTAGCGCGCCCGCGGACCCAGGTCGCGGTGGGTCAGCTTGAACCAGGCCTTGGCGAAGGCGAGCTGGAATTCGTCCGGGTTGTCGTGGAAGCGCTTGGCGATCTTCTGGTATTCCGGATCGAACTTCAGCGACAGGTCGGTGGTGAACATCATCGGCGCGTGGCGCTTGCCCTCGACGTGCGCGTCCGGCACGAATTTGGACTCCTCGGCATTCTCCGGCTCCCACTGGGTGTGGCCCGCCGGGCTCTCGGTTTTCACCCAGTCAAACGTAAACAGCCAGGTCAGGAACTCGGATGTCCACTTGGTGGGATTGGAGGACCAGGCCCCTTCCAGACCACTGGTCACAGTGTCTTCCGAATGGCCCTTGCCGCACTTGTTCTTCCAGCCCAGGCCCTGCTGCTCCAGACCGGCACCGGCAGGGGCGTCGCCCATGCAGTCACTGGCCTTGTGCGCGCCGTGCGCCTTGCCGAAGGTGTGACCGCCGGCGATCAGCGCCACGGTTTCCTCGTCGCTCATCGCCATGCGGCCAAAGGTCTGGCGAATGCGGTCGGCGGCCAGCTTCGGGTCCGGGTTGCCACCCGGACCTTCCGGATTGACGTAGATCAGGCCCAGCTGGGAAGCGGCCAGCGGCTTCTCCAGTTGGTCGTCGCCGGAGTAGCGCTTGTCCTGGCCCAGCCACTCGCGCTCGGAGCCCCAGTAGACGGTGTCGGCTTCCCATTCGTCCACGCGGCCACCGGCGTAGCCGAAGGTCTCGAAGCCCATGGATTCCAGTGCCACGTTGCCGGCCAGCACCATCAGGTCGCCCCAGGAGATCTTGTTGCCGTACTTCTGCTTCACCGGCCACAACAGGCGGCGCGCCTTGTCCAGGCTGACGTTGTCGGGCCAGCTGTTGAGCGGCTCGAAGCGCTGCTGGGCACCACCAGCGCCGCCGCGGCCGTCGTAGACGCGGTAGGTACCGGCACTGTGCCAGGCCATGCGGATGAAGAAGGGGCCGTAGTGACCGTAGTCGGCGGGCCACCAGTCCTGGGAGGTGGTCAGCACTTCCTCGATGTCTTTCTTGACCGCGTCCAGGTCCAGGCTGTTGAAGGCCGCTTCGTAATCGAAGTCATCTTCCAGCGGATTGGACTTCTCGGAATGCTGGCGCAGGGGTTGCAGGTCGAGCCTGTCGGGCCACCAGTCCTGATTGGACATGGGGGCGTCCGCGGCATCGACGTTGGCGGAGATGGCCACAGCCAGCGCCGCCGCTATCGGTAGTGTTTTCTTGAGCATTGGATTGCGTCCCTTAATGGTTTCGCTATTGAGCAGGTAAAGCCTATAGGGGCGCACAATGACGGGGAAATTAGACGTTATTATTGCCCTGATAGTAGAGAGCAATTCCTCTGTCGCCGAAAAAGTGAACAATTATACCAATGGGGGAGGGAGGTCTGCCCGCGACGGGTCCGGGCGCGAATGGCGCTTTCAGCATCTCTCAACGACCGGCCAGTGGGCTGCTTGTACAGTTCGGTAACAAAGGAACACAGCCAAACCGTTCAGATCAAGGCGAGAAAGCGCTGGAATAGCAGCGTTACTTCAACCTGAATCCGTGACTTCATGACGGCGCCGAGCGCAAGCTCTTGACGCCACAGCGAATTTTCCTCAGTCGGCCGTAGTCACCGATACGCCACTCCTTCGGAAAATCCACTGTGACGCCAATATCTTACGCTCTGCATCCGACCTGAAGTCACGGATTCAGGTTCAAGCTTTCTCAACGCAGAACCGGACGATTTGGCGAAGCGAACTGTTACCTAACTTTGCGAGCGGCCTACTAGTGCATCCCAGCCGGCCATGGCACAGTCGGCCACCGCCAGCAGTGCGCGTCGCGAAGCGCCGTCGCGGGCCTGTATCGACATGCCGTGCTGAACAGTGGCAAAGTAATTGGCGATGGCCCGGCAGCTGACTCGCGGCGCTATCTCGCCCTCGGATACGGCGCGTTTCAGGCGCCGTTCCAGTACCGCCACATTGCCGGCGCGCTCGGCTTTCAGGCGCTCGCTCACCGCGGCGTTGGCCCCCTCCATCTGCGGCGCCGCCAGCACGACCATGCAGCCCCGTAACCCCGGCCCCGCGGTGTAACTCCTGGCGGTGGATTTCAGCAGGTGCTCCATCGCCGCGCGGGCGCTCGGCGCCGTGTCTATTCCGTCCCAGATCTCCCGGCCCTCGCTGGCCACATAGAGCTCCAGGGCCTCGTTGAACAAGGCTTCCTTGCTGCCAAATGCGGCGTAGATACTGGGCGGCCTGAGCCCCATGGCTTCCGTCAAATCGGCCATTGAGGTGTTGTCAAAGCCCTTTCGCCAGAAGAGTTCCATCGCGCAGCGCAGCGCCTGCCGGCGATCGAAATTGCGCGGTCGTCCCCGTTCACCCATGACCTTCCTCCATCAATTCTGTAATGATCATTTAATAACCCACTTGACCCGAGATGGCAAGTCGCCCATATTATGTATCGATCACTACAAAATAGGAGATTGAACGATGCAACCACTAACGGGAAAAACGGCACTGGTAACCGGCGGCGGCCGCGGCATAGGCGCGGCCATTGCTCAGCGGTTGGCCGGAGACGGTGCCAGGGTCGCGATCACCTACAGCCAGTCGCGTGACGGCGCCGACACCCTGGTCCGCGAAATCGAGTCCGCCGGCGGCGAGGCGCTGGCACTGCGGGCCGATAACCGCGATGCGCAGGCGCTGGAAGCTGCGGTGGAGGAAGTGGCCGCGCGCTACGGCGCTATCGATATTCTCATCAACAACGCTGGTATCTTTCACACGGGCACTATCGATCAGCTGACGCTGGAAGATTTCGATCGCACCATGGATATCAATGTGCGCGCAGTATTCGGGGCCAGCAAGGCCGCGCTGCGGCATATGCCCGACGGCGGGCGCATTCTGACCATCGGCAGCAACCTGGCGCTGCAGGTGCCCTGGCCCGGTATCGGTCTCTATGCGATGAGCAAGGCGGCCCTGGTCGGATTTACCCGCGGCCTGGCGCGGGACCTGGGCGAGCGCCGGATCAACGTCAATGTGATCCATCCCGGTTCCACCGATACCGACATGAACCCGGCCGATGGCGAACTGTCCGATATGCAGCGCGGCACCATGGCGATACAACGCTACAACGAACCCTCGGATATCGCCGGCATGGTCGCGTGGCTGGCGGGCCCCGACGGGCGTTCGGTCACCGGCGCCGAGTTCACCATCGACGGCGGCAGTAACGCGTGACGGGACGCGGCGGTGCGGCAGTTCCCGCGCTTGCCATCGCCACCGCGGTGATTGCGACAGTGGAATTTGTCGCCATCGGGCTACTGCCGATACTGGCCGCCGACCTGGGCGTTTCCCTGTCCACGGCGGGCTGGCTGGTGTCCGGATTTGCCCTGGCAGCGGCACTGTTTGGCCCCGCCGCCACCCTGCTCAGCGAACACTGGCAACCGCGGAACCTGCTTGGGGCCTGCCTGCTGCTGTTCTGCCTGGGCAACCTGGCCGCGGCCGCCGCACCTTCCTTTCCACTACTGCTCGGTGTGCGCCTGGCACAGGGCACGGCATTGACGGTATTTATCGGCGTGGCCAGCAGTGCGGCCGCACAGGTGGCCGGTCGCGGCAACGCCGGCCGCGCCCTCGGTTGGGTGAACCTCGGTACAGTGGTCGCCACAGTCGCCATAGTTCCGGCGGGAGTGGCGGCGGCGGGTACCGTCGGTTGGCGGGCGGTATTTACCGCGCTGGGCGTTCTGGCAGCGCTGGCCGCTATCGCGGTGCGATCCAGCCTGCCGACCCTGGAACGACACGGCAGTGGCGCGGGTACAGGCGCTGTCGGCGTATTGCGCCGCCCCCGCTTTCTCGGCCACCTGCTGCTGTCCGCGTTGCTGTTTACCGCGATGTTTACCAGCTACAGTTATATCGCCGCGCTGGTGGTCCGCATCGGCGGCCTGCGCGAGCAGTTGCTGGCACCGGCGCTGCTGATTTTCGGCATCGCGGGTGTGTTGGGCAACTGGCTGGCGGCGCGGAGAGTGGAACAGTTGCCGACAACATTGACCGCACTGATCGCGGCGATACTGGCGGTAACGGTTGCGGCCCTGCCCCTCGCCTCCGGATCCGCGCTCGCCACATTCCTTCTGGTCGCCGTCTGGGGTGCAGCACACACCGCGGCTTTCGTCACCTGCCAGGTGCGGGTCATGCTGGCGGCACCGGATGCGGACGCCTTTGCCGCTTCACTGAATATATCCCTCTGTAACCTGGGCATCGCCGGTGGTGCCCTACTCGGGGGGCAGGTGATTGCGCACACACAGATCGCGCTGCTCGGGCCCGCCACGGCGGCGGTCGGCGCCGCAGCGCTACTCGCAGCGCTGCTCCTGTGTGGCCGCGAACCAGCCGGGACAGGGCAGACTCAGGCAGGCTCCGATATTTCGCGTTGCATTTCACCGGAATAGCGGCTCTCCGACTTCAAGCGGCGCAGGTAGCCGTGCAGCAACTCTGCATCCAGCCCGTGCAACATCAGGCGAAAACCGGCCTGCAGTGTCGTGTGCGGCACCATCGGGTGGCGGTTGCTGACCAGCGACAGGGCCATGCCGTCGTTCAACAGCTTGCCGATATAGATGGAGACGGTTTCGTCCAGCTGCAGGGAATTGCTGGCGCGCCAGAAGTCGTGGTCGGACAGGAAGAGCGCGTAGAGCGGCGTGTACATCTCGATCGCGGTCTGCAGGTCGAGCACATTGGTGACGTGGTTCCCGCCCGCATCCAGCTCGAATTCGCCGTCGGTAATGGCGGAGAAATCCAGCCGGTCGGCGGCGTCGATATCGCGGTCGTCGCGGCGCAACTGTTCGTTCAGCTCGGCGATAAAATTGTAGATATTCAGGTCGTGGATCAGGAAGGTGTCCTGCAGCAGATCCTCGAGGTTGCGCGGGCGCAGAGGCCGGGTGCTGTCTATTTTTACCTCGCGGACATTGTCGGCGATAAACTGCAGCATCTCGGTGCCGATATGGAAATGGCGCAGTATCAGGTAGTTGGCATCGCGGCGGACGAAATACTTGAGGCCCCAGTAGATGGTTCTGTGCAGCAGCCGCGACGAATTCCAGCGCTCGGGAATGACGATGCGCAGCAGCTGCACCAGCACGATACTGAGCCGCGCCAGCGGCCGCACCACCGGCAGCAGCAGGCGGCGCGACCAGGTGTTGTTGCCGGCCAGCAGTGCCTTCTTGGCCGGCTCGTGGATCGGCAGACTGCGGTCCAGGTAGAGCGCCAGCCAGGGGTTGGGGTCGCGGCGGTCGATGCGTTCGTTTTCGAAATCACTGTTCCAGCTCATGCCAGTCTCTCAATTCAGTGGTTCAGGTTTAGAAATCCACGAGGTCAGCCGGTAGCACTAGCTGGAGCGGGGTGCGCCTTTCCGGGACTGTCTGCGAGAGGGACCTCGCAGACAAGCCTACAGGGACGTATTAACGGCGTGTCCCGGAAAGGCGCACCCCGCTCCAGCTCCCGGAACTAATCCCGCGCTGCGTTAGTAGTTCCCCAACTCTTCCAATTGCAACAGATAGAGCCGCCCGGTCACCCGCGCCGTCTCCAGTATCCGCTCCGCCAGGCCGTCGACCTGCAACACGCCCGACTCCAGCACCTCCTGCAGTTCTCCCAGGTGGTCTTCGTCATGCTCGGCGTGATAACGATAAAATGAAACCTGGCCGGGCTCGAGCCCCAGATGTTGTTGCAGGGCGCGGGCAAAAATTCCGGCGAAGTGCTTGCCCAAGCCCTCGATGATAAACATGGCTCCCAGCAGGTCCAGCGGATCGGGCCGGCCGGCGCACTGGAACATCCAGGCGGACAGCGCCCGGGAACCGATATTCTGGCGGCCGCGGCGCAGCGCCGCGATATCGCCGCCCGCGGATTCATAGTCCCGCTCTAGCATTTCGTAGTCGCGGTGCTCGGTGCGCGCGTGCTCGAGAAAACGCGATCGCAGCTCCAGGTGCTCGCGACCGATGGACGAGACCGCGCAGGCAATCCAGCGGGAGCCGTCGAGCACCTGCTGGTAGTGATCGTGCAGCAACAGCCGGTAGTCCTCCAGCCGCAGGGCGCCGCGCAGCCCCCGGGCAATGATCGGCACCTTTACCAGGCGACCCTCGAAATCCGCCCAGGTCTTGCCGAGTTCGCGGATCACCGCTGTGGATTCGTTTTCTACAACTTCCATATCTCTACCTTTTTGTTCTCACTTCGAGGGGCGGAGCCCGCGGCAACGACAGAGACGGGTGCACTTGCCCCGCCTGTAAAGCCGCCGCTACACCACCGTCAGCCCCATAAACGAGGCCAGGCAACGACCGCTCTCCGGTACGAAACACAGTATGCGATCGCCCCGCTGCAACTTTTCCTCCCGCAGCAGCCGGTCGATCAGCAGAAAAACCGAAGCGGAGCCCACATTCCCGACTTCCCGCTGGTGGTTGCGCCAGCGCTCCTCCGGAATCATTGCGGCGGAGCGGGTCAGCAGTGTCTTCATCCGCTCGCCCAGGGAACGGGCCGAGTAGTGCGGCAGGAAGTAGCGGATATCCCGCGGCGACAGATTGTGCTTGTCCAGCACCTCGAGGAAATACCCCATCCACACCGGGAACATCTGCTCCAGCAGGTCGAAATCCTGCCGCAGGATGATGGCACCGCGTTCGTAGGCGGCGCCGGGCGAGCCGTAGTGGGACCAGGGACGGGAGTCCTCCGGGCCGCTGCCGAAGGCGCCGGCGTACATGCAAGTGGGGAAGCGGTCGGCAAAGGATTTCTGTTCGATCCAGTCGATTTTCAGGCAGGGGCGATCCGGATCCGGTTCGTCCTCCAGTACCAGTGCACCGGCACCGTCCGACAGGGTCCAGCGCAGGAATTCGTACTGCAGCGCCTCATCCATGTCCATGCTGGAGAAATCCAGCGCGCGGTAGAAATCCGGCTGGAACCAGCGGCTGGAAAACTCGCTGCCGCTAGCGGCGGCGACGCGGTGCTCACCGGCGCGGATATTCAGCCAGGCGGACTTGATCGCCATCATGCTGCTGCCGCAGACACTCTGGTGGGAACTGATCTCCAGCGGGGTGCCGCCCAGCGGAGTGCCGCCCAACTCTCCATGCACACTGCTGGCGATACCCGGTACCAGCAGGTCGGCCTGGGTGGTGCTGCAGGCGAGGTATTGCAGTTGCGCCGGATCGCGCCGGGCACTGTCGCAGGCCGCCTCTACCGCACGGGCGGCCATCTGCGCGTTGGTAAAGCGGTAATTGCCGTCGGCATCGATGGCGTAGTGGCGCGTGCGGATGCCGTTCTGGCGCAGTGTCAGCGCCTTGAGCTTGCGGCTGTGCTCACCGAGCAGGCCGATGCGCGATTCCATCTCGCGATTGCCCACCGGTGCACCGGGTAAAAAGCTGCCGCTCCCGGTGATAAAGACTTCCTGCATGAATCCGTTGCCCAGTTGTTATTCTGAGCCGGCATCTTATCACTTCAGCGCCAGCTCTACCGCGGCGCGCGCATGAATCTCGGCGGTATCGAACAGCGGTATTGGCACATCCTCCGGCCGCAACAGCAGGCCAATCTCCGTGCAGCCGAGCACCACGGCTTCGGCGCCGGCGTCCTGCAGCCGGGCGACGATATCGCGGAACTCACGCCGGGACGCCTCCGTCACAGTACCGCGGCAGAGCTCCTCGAAAATAACCCGGTGCACCAGCGCGCGATCGATCTCTCCCGGTACATCCACCGCAATACCGTGCTTCTCCAGCAGCCGCCCGCGGTAGAAATCCTGTTCCATGGTAAACGCGGTCCCCAACAGGCCGACCCGCCGGATACCCGCCTGCTCGATGACCGCCGCAGTGGCATCGGCGATATGCAGCAGCGGTAGCGGCACCGCCGCTTCAATCGTCGGCGCCACCTTGTGCATGGTGTTGGTACACAGCACGAGAAAGTCGGCCCCACCGGCGGCCAGGGACTCGGCCGCGGCCGCCAGCAACTCGCCGGCCTGCCGCCACTGGCCGTTGCGCTGCAGCGGCTCGATATCGGCGAAGTCGATACTGTTCAGCAGCAGGCGCGCCGAGTGCAGGCCACCGAGTTTTTCGCGTACGGTTTCGTTGATGAGGCGGTAGTAGACTTGGGTGGATTCCCAGCTCATGCCGCCGAGCAGGCCGATAGTTTTCACGATGTATTACAGGTCTCCGGGCGTGTGACAGACAACCTCTATGTTATGCCCATCCGGGTCCCGCACGAAAGCCGCGTAATAGTGTTCGTGGTATTCCGGGCGCTCGGCGGGCGCGCCATTGTCCGTGCCACCGGCTTCCAGCGCCGCCCTGTGAAACGCGTCCACGGTTTTCCGGTCGTCGGCGCGAAAGGCGAGGTGCAGGTTCGGCGCCGTGCTCTTGCCGCCCTTGATCCAGAAATTCGGTTTGCCGGCCCAGCCGAAACCGGCCCAGTCGTCGTATTCCAGAATCAGTTCGTAGTCGAGCGGCGCCAGCGCCAGGCGGTAGAACTCCTTGCTGCGCTCGTAACTGTGAATATGAATTCCGATATGGTCCAGCATTGCGATATCCGTTCAGTTGCGTTCGGGTCCAGAATGTATGCGCGCCACCGCGGCGAGGAGACTGTCGATCGGCCACAGGGTGCCCCGATACAGCCCGCTACAAAGTGACTCCCTTCAGTGTAGCGGCCGGCCCTGGCGCTAATCGACAATGGCGCGCCACTGTGCCAGCTTCTGCGGGACAGTGAGCGCGGCGTGGGCAGGACTGGTGGACGGCAGCCGCAGCGTCGGGATGGCAGCGAGCGACGACGGCAACTCCGGCAGCACGTGGCGCCTGTACATCTGCTCCGCCCTGGCGCCGTTGAAGTAGATATTCTGTACCTGCGGGTGGCGGGCGAGGAAACCGCCAAAATCGTTCGGCACGATCGACGATTCGACAATCGCCGAATCGAGGCTGCCGGAACGGGTACAGGCCTGCAGCACATCCCACAGCGCGATACGGTTTGCCCGCAGTTGGTCGCAGCGCTGCGCATAGCCGAGGTCGCTGTCGAATCCCAGCAGTTCGGCAAGGATCCGCCAGAAGGCGTTGCGCGGGTGGGCGTAGTACTGCCCGGCGCGCAGCGAGGCGACACCGGGCATGGAGCCGAGCACCAGCCGTGTGGCGTCGGCGGCGGCGATGGGGGCGAAGCTGTGGACACGGGTCACGGGCGGCACCAGTCTCGCTGTAGCAGGCCGAACAGCAGCGCGTCCTGAATTTCGCCGAGGTGGAAATAGCACTCGCGCCGCAACCCCTCGCGCTGGAAACCGAGTTTCTCCAGCACGCGGATCGATGCGCTGTTGCGCGGGTCCACATCGGCGCCGAGTCGGTGGAGCTTCAGCCTGCCGAACGCGAAATCGATCACCGCCGGCACGGCGCGCAGTACCAATCCCCGGCCCCAGTGCTGTCGGCCAAGTGCAAAGCCAATCTCCGCACAGCGGTTGTCGCGGTCGATCGCGGCCAGGGTGCAGGTGCCGACAATCTGTCCGGCTCGCTCTATTCCCCATTGGTAGAGGCTGCCCTCGAGAAACCCCTCGCGGATCGACTGCAGGTAGCATTCCGACGCGGCGCGCGTATCCAGCGGTTCGGTGGCCATATAGCGCACCACGTCGCGATCCGAGAAGATGGACTCGAGCGCCGGCAGGTCCCGCCCGATCAGCCACCGCAATTGCAGACCTTCGCCCTCCAGGGACGGCAGTCGCGCACCCAGCTCGTCCGGGTTCACGACGGCATGCTCCACTGGTAGAGGCCGTAGGCGGCGACGCCGGTACCGAAAAGAAACTGCGCGATCAGCAGGGTGCGAATCGCGAAGGTATAGCGGGCCAGGGTACCGCGGCAGTCCCTGTCGCGGGTAAACAGGCGGCTCTCTTCCGGCAGCTCCTGCTCGAGCTGTTTCAGGCCCGGTGTGGCCAGGCTCAGCAATTGGCGGCTGCGGGCGTCCACCAGCCAGAAGACCGCACAGAGGATGACCACGAAACCGCCCAGCAGCGCCAGGCTCAGCGGATGAAAGCCCTTCTCCACCGCGGTGAATATGCCGCCTTCCGCGAACATCGACAGCACCACAAAAAAGTTGAAGCCCTTGAGGCGCTGTTCCGCATTGAAGCGATAGTGCTCCCACAGGTACGAACGCTGATGCAAATTCCTTTCTCCCCACTGTCGGTCATCAACCGCCCCGATACCAGTCGGACCTGTGCAGGCGATAGACAAAGCAGTCATCATCGCCGAACTGGCGACGCTCGACAAACCGGAATCCCAGGCGCTCATAGAATCTGTGGGCGCGGACATTGCTTGCCAGCGGGTCGATCAGTACCGCGGTGACTTCCGGCGGAGCGAAACATTTCTGCAGCGCCAGTGTCATCATGCGGGTACCGTAGCCGCGCCCCAGGTCGCCCGCCTCACCGATCCAGATATCGATCGCACGCAGGTTGTCCGGCACAGAGCCCCAGTAATGGCTGTCTTCCCGCGCCGGATCGATAATCTGCACAAAACCGATCGGACGACCGTCCAGCTCGGCGATCAGCTGTTCACGCCAATCCGGTTGGCGACTCAGCTCTTGTTCCCACCCCCAATCGTCATTCGGGTCGGCAGCGATTACGTGGGGCTGCCGATCCCAGTGGCGCAGCAGGCCCAGGTCGGCGGGGGTGGCGGAACGGAGAATCATACTTTCCCAGATCATTTACATTGCTGCACCTGGGTCGCACGCCCAGTCTGCGGTTTTTTGACCAGCACTCATTGTAAACCGAGCCCCGACATTATTGTTGTCGATATCCTTCCAGGCACCAGTCGAGTGCCTCTTCGATGAACACATCGCCGCGGGGTTCAAACTCTCGCGGTTCCTCGAAGACGCCGATCAGGAAATAGGTCTCGCCGGCCCATTGCCCTCCCTGGTACGAAAGCGGCGTCCCGCAGTCCCTGCAGAAACCGCGCCGCACGCCCTTCGAACTGCGATAGAAGGCCGGTGGTGAAAGCCATTCGACCTGCTCATCGTCGAACCCCACCCAGGTGGCAAAGGCACCGCCGGTGGTGCGGCGGCAGCTGCCGCAGTGGCAGCGCTCGACAATCTTCGGCTCGCCGCTGGCTGCAAAGCGCACAGCGCCGCAGTGGCAACCGCCGCTGCAGATTTCAGTAGTCACAGATTACTTCCCCGAGTTGTTGCGGTTGGCAGTCCGGCAGATTCGCGGCCAGTGCCCGAAAGCTGCCGGCGCGATCAAGAGCCTCAACCACCACGGGCAGCGGCTCCGGCCAGATTCCGGGCAGATCCGCTTCGCCGTCGGCGGCGATGGAAAACGCCAGTTTTTCCTGCGGCGGCCGGAATTCGGCCGCTATTTCCCCCCGATTGCCGCGCGGATCCACACGGTACCAGCCGTACCGCTCGAGGTAGATCGCGTTCAGTCCATGCAGGCAGAAGCCGCCGCTGTCGAGCCGCAGCCGCTGGTAA
Organism: Microbulbifer halophilus; assembly: GCF_026183675.1. Taxonomy (GTDB): domain Bacteria; phylum Pseudomonadota; class Gammaproteobacteria; order Pseudomonadales; family Cellvibrionaceae; genus Microbulbifer; species Microbulbifer halophilus. The sequence continues at coordinate 59,161 of NZ_JAPIVK010000008.1, read as the reverse complement.
CACAGGCCGGCGGGAATACCGTTGGCGCGCAGCAGCGCCGCGAGCAGATGGCTTTTGGCGTAGCAGAAGCCGGTCGCGTGTTGCAGGACATCGGAGGCGCGGCAGGTCACCGGGTTTTCCCGGGCATCCCAGCTGTGGCGGATTTCGTCGCGGACGAATTCGAAGCAGCGGCGGGCGATCACCTCGTCGTCGCTGCTACCGGAAGACAGTTCCGTCGCTTTCGAGCACACGGCCTCCTCCCGACAGTCGATATGCTCGCTGGATTCCAGATAGGCCCGGGTCACTCCGCCGTCTCCATGACACTGTCCTCGGAACCGGGAAACGCTTCGTACTGCGGCAGGTCGTCGTCGATTTCGTACCAGGGGGATTTGGAGCCAACGAAGAAGTGCCCTTCCACCTTGTTGTTCGGGTTCTGGTCCAGCCCGCCGAGGGGAATGCCGACTTTATCCGGTCTGTCGTCGTAGGTGCTGATCAGGTTGGAGCCGCAGATGGAGCAGAAACTTTTGACGTTGTTTTCCGAGGAGTGGTAACGGGACAGGTGCTCCTCGCCCTTCAGCCATTTGAACTGGCTGCTTTTGATCGTGGCGCGGGTGCGGAAGGCGGCACCGTGCCAGCGGCGACACTTGGAGCAGTGGCAGTTGAAGATGGGCCCCAGTTCGCCGGCGATCTCGTATTCGATAGCCTCGCAGAGGCATTTCCCCGTCAGTTTTTGCATTGCGGCCTCCTTTATCGCAATTCGTGGCAATGCCTTTTATACAGGGCTCGAGGGTAAATATACAGATCGGGAGGAGCGGGCGCGGCTTCGCCGCGGTTCGCCTGCAAGTGGGCTCCTACAGGTCGACCAGAGGGATAGAGAAAGGGCGAACACGAGGTTCGCCCCTACGGTTGGTCTTTCGGCGGTGCGCTATCAGCAATTGGCGCGGTGCTCGATCAGTTCTTCGACCACCGACGGATCCGCCAACGTGGAGGTATCGCCGAGACTGTCCAGCTCGTTGCCGGCGATCTTGCGCAGGATGCGGCGCATGATCTTGCCGGAGCGGGTCTTCGGCAGGCCCGGGGCCCACTGGATGATATCCGGCTTGGCGATGGAGCCGATTTCCTTCACGCACAGGTCGATCAGTTCCTGCCGCAGTTCCTCGTTGGGCTCGTGGCCGGCTTTCAGGGTCACGTAGGCGTAGATACCCTGGCCCTTGATATCGTGCGGATAGCCGACCACGGCCGCCTCGGCGGTGTCGTCGTGCAGGACTATGGCGCTCTCGATCTCGGCGGTGCCGAGGCGGTGGCCAGAGACATTCAGCACATCGTCCATTCGGCCGGTGATCCAGTAGTAACCGTCCGCATCGCGGCGGGCGCCGTCGCCGGTAAAGTAGTAGCCCGGATAGGCGCTGAAGTAGGTGTCGATCATCCGCTGGTGGTCGCCGTAGACGCTGCGGATCATGCTCGGCCAACTGGCTTTCATCACCAGCGCGCCCGCGCCCTCGCCATCGATTTCCCGCCCCTGATCATCCATCAGTGCGGGTTGCACGCCGAAGAAGGGCTTGGTGGCGGAACCGGCTTTCATGTCGATGGCGCCGGGCAGCGGCGTGATCAGGTGGGCGCCGGTCTCGGTCTGCCACCAGGTGTCGATGATCGGGCAGCGCTCTTCGCCGACGACTTTGTAGTACCACTCCCAGGCCTCGGGGTTGATCGGCTCGCCCACGGTGCCCAGCAGTTTCAGGGAGCTGCGATCGGTTTTGGTGACAAACTCGTCGCCGGCGCCCATTAACGCGCGGATGGCGGTGGGGGCGGTGTAGAAGCTGTTCACCTTGTGCTTCTCCACCACTTGCCAGCAGCGGGAGGCGTCGGGATAGGTGGGCACACCCTCGAATATCAGCGAGATGGCGCCGGTGGACAGGGGACCGTAGACGATGTAGCTGTGGCCGGTGATCCAGCCGACGTCGGCGGTACACCAGAAGATATCGCCCTCCTTGTAGTCGAAGGCGTATTTGAAGGTCATGGTGCACATCAGCAGATAGCCGGCGGTGGTGTGCAGCACGCCCTTGGGTTTGCCGGTGGAGCCGGAAGTGTAGAGGATAAACAGTGGATCCTCGGCGTTCATCGGTTCCGGCGCACAGTCGCTGCTCTGTTCGGCGACGGACTCCGCGTACCAGATATCGCGCTCGCCGTTCCAGCCCACATCGGCGCCGGTGCGCTTGACCACGATGGCGGTGTGCACGTTCGGGCAATCCGCCAGCGCCTTGTCCACATTGGCCTTGAGCGGCACCGTCTTGCCGCCGCGCACCCCCTCGTCGGCGGTGATCACCAGGCGGCAGTCGGAGTCGAGGATACGGTCCCTGAGGGAACCGGGGGAGAAGCCGCCGAAGACCACCGAGTGCACAGCGCCGATACGTGCGCAGGCGAGCATGGCGTAGGCGGCTTCGGGAATCATGGGCATGTAGATGCAGACGCGATCGCCCTTTTTTACGCCGCGTTCTTTCAGCAGGTTGGCCAGGCGGCAGACCTGCTCGTGCAGTTCGCTGTAGGTAATGTTCTTGCTGTCGGCGGGGTCGTCACCCTCCCAGATAAGCGCGGTCTGCTCCGCGCGGGCCGGCAGGTGGCGGTCGATGCAGTTGACGGCAACATTCAGCTCGCCGTCGGCAAACCAGGCGGTATGGCCCTTCTTGAGATCTTCCTCGACCACCCTGGTAAAGGGTTTCTCCCACTGCAGGAAATCCTGGGCCTGCCGGGACCAGAAGGCTTCCGGATTCTCGATCGACTCGCGGTAGAGTTTTTCGTAGTCCCCGGCGTCGATATGCGCCCTGGAGGCAAATTCGGCGGGTACGGGGTGAATGTGGACTTCTGACATCGTTTTCTCCCTTATTAGAATTATCTGGCGACCGGGCTGGCGCCGCGGTCAAACCTTGGGGCCAGTTATAACATTGGCGCCAGATAAATGACAACGCTGTCAACAGGCGTTTCCCTTCATGATAGCCCGGTCCCCGCGGGCTTTCACACCCGCGGGGATTATTTGGCGCCGATCAGGCCCTGCAGGTGGGCGACGACGCTGCGGCCCAGTGCGCTCAGTGCATAGCCGCCTTCCAGGGCGGAGACGATGCGGTCGTCGGCGTGCCGGTCGGCAACTTCCCTGAGTCTGTCGGTCACCCAGCGGTAGTCGTCCTCGATGAAGTGCAGCTGGGCCATATCGTCCTCGCGGTGGCCGTCGAAACCGGCGGAGACGAACAGCATCTGTGGGCGGAATTCCTCCAGCGCCGGCAGCCAGGTTTCCTCGACGACGCGGCGCAGTTCGGCGCCGCCGGCACCCGCCTCCAGCGGCGAGTTGACAACATTGCCCGGCAGTTCACCAGTGCCGCTGAACGGATAGAAGGGGGACTGGAAGCTGGAGCAGAGCAGGTAGCCATCGCGCCCTTTGACGAAGTCCTCTGTGCCGTTGCCGTGGTGCACGTCGAAATCGACAATCGCGACCCTTTCCAGTCCGTAGTGTTCGCGGGCATGGGCGGCGGCGATGGCGATATTGTTGAACAGGCAGAAGCCCATGGCTTTGTCCCGCTCGGCGTGGTGGCCCGGCGGGCGCACGGCGCAGAAGGCGGACGGCACTTCGCCGGCCATCACCCGGTCCACCGCTGATACGGCGGCGCCGGCGGCGTGCAGGGCGGCGTTCAGCGAGCCGGGGTTCATGCAGGTGTCCGGGTCCAGCCGCTCGATGCCCGCTCGCGGCGCGCGCTCGAAGATCGACGCGACATAGTCCGGATCGTGTACCAGTTCCAGTTGTTCGCGGCTGGCTGCGGGCGCGTCGAAGTGGCGCAGCACAAAGTCGATACCGCTGGAGAGCAGTTGATCGCAAATCGCGTCGAGGCGCGCCGGGCACTCCGGGTGCTCGTCGCCCATATCGTGGCCGGCGCAGGTGGGGCTGGTTATAAATCCGATGGACATATTTTTATTCCTCGTTCGATAACACAGACAATAGCCCGGATGGAGCGCAGCGAAATCCGGGAACCCTGGATTCCAGCGCTGCGCACCTGCATCTAGGCTACGGGCCTTAGCTTACCCGGGGGCGGCCCTGCTACCGGGAGCACCTTGTGGGACACGCCATAAATCCATCCCTAGAGGCTTGTCTGCGAGGTCCCTCTCGCAGACAGTCCCACAAGGTGCTCCCGGCATCAGGGCCTTTGCATCAATATTGCGGCTTCGATCAAACCGCCCCTCTCGGTACGGTGGCCCGATCTCAGGAGGAGTCAGCCGATTCCAGATCGAGTACCAGATACACCTCATCCAACTCGCTACCGGACGCGGGCTGAAAACCGCAGTTCTCAAACACCGCCAGCATCGGGCGATTGTCCCGGCGCACACAGGCGAACATTCTGGCAATACCGCGCCTGCGCGCAATCGCTTCCATCTCCCGCAACAGCGTGGTGGCGATGCCGCGGCCGCGGCGGCTTTCCTTGATCACGAAGGCCACCTCGCAGTTGTTGTCCGCTTCATTCAGGTAGTAGCGGCCCACGCCCTGAATCACCTCGGCGGCGCCGTCGCGGTCGGTAAAGCACAGGGCCAGGTCGCGCCGCTGGTCCACACTCACCAGGCTGCAGGATTTCTCCCGCGACATCTGCGTTACATGGTGGTTGTAACGCATCATCAGGGTTTCCTTGTTGTGGGTGTAGAAAAACTCCTGCAGCCGCCGTTCGTCCGCGGGCCGCAGCGGGCGCAGGGTGTAGCGGATGCCGCGGAAGGTGAAATACTTTTCCTCCACCGGTCCCAGCTCCGGCACAGACGTGGGCGCCTGCTCCTGGTATTCGGGTACCCAGTAGAACTGGCGCACTTCGTTCAGCAGTTCGCGGCGAAATTTCGGGTGCGCAATGCGGATCAGTTCCAGCGCGCGCTCGCGAATGCTTTTTCCGTGCAGCGAGGCGATGCCGTATTCGGTCACCACGTAGTGCACATGGCCGCGTGAGGTCACCACGCCGCCGCCAGGGGCCAGCGTGGGCACGATACGCGAGCGACTGCCGTCGCGGGTGGTGGACGGCAGTGCGATCACCGGCCGGCCGCCGCGACTCAGTGCGGCGCCGCGGATAAAGTCCACTTGGCCACCGATACCGCTGTAGAACTTGCGGCCAATGGAATCGGACACCACCTGCCCGCTCAGGTCCACCTCGATGGCGCCGTTGATCGACACCATCTTGTCGTTGCGGGCGATGCGGGTGGGTGAATTGACGTGCTCGGCCGGGTAGAACTCGATATGCGGGTTGCCGTCGACAAAGTCGTACATGGCGCGGGTGCCGATACAGAAACTGGTGACCACCTTGCCGCGGTGAAAGGTTTTCTTGCGGTTGTTGATGACGCCGCTGTGCATCAGCTCGATGATGCCGTCGGAAATCACCTCGCTGTGCACTCCCAGGTCGCGGTGGTTTCCCAGGTAGCGCAATACCGCCGCCGACACCCGGCCCACGCCCAGCTGCAGCGTAGCTCCGTTTTCTATCAGCAGCGATACATACTGACCTATCTGCTCGGTGACCGGATCCAGTTCCGGTAGCGGCCGCTCCGGCAGTTCCTCGGTTTTTTCCGCCCAGGCATCGATCTGGTCCACGTGGATAAAACTGTGGCCGCAGGTGCGCGGCATACACGGGTTCACCTGGGCCACCACCACGCGCGCGGCGCGCACCGCCGCGGAGACCACATCGACGCTGACGCCGAGGGAGCAGTATCCGAACTCGTCCGGCGGGCTGACCATCACCAGCGCCGCGTCCAGTGGCAGCAGGTGCTCGCGGAACAGTTGCGGAATTTCCGACAGAAAGCAGGGCGTGTAGTCGGCGCGGCCTTCAGCGATGGCCTCGCGCACATTGGCGCCGCCGATAAACAGCGCATTGACCTTGAACAGCTCGCTGTAGCGGCGCTCGGCCCAGACATTGTCCGACAGCGTCTGGATATGGGTCACTTCGATATCGTGCAGGCCGCGGCTGTGGGCGATCAGGTCGGCTATCAGCGCATTGGGGACGGCGGCGTTGGAACCGATAAAGATCCAGTTGCCGGATTTCAGCAGATCGCCCCAGGCCAGCACCGCGCCGGTTTTGGGGCTGGTTAGCATGGTGGAGCCTTTCGATTGAACCCCGACAGGATAGCGGGTGGAAACAGGGTTCGAAAGCGCAGTCAGCCCTGAGTGCTCAGCGCAAGCTTGATACCGAAGATCCCGAACAGCGTGCCGGCCACGCGATTCAGCCATTTTTTCACCGATTCACTCGCCGAAAGCCTTCTGCTCACCGATGCGGACGTCCAAGCCAGGCAGTGACACCAGATCAAGCCCATAATGTTGAAAATCAGGCCGAGAAGGAGAAATGCCATCGCCTTGCTGTCGCTGTCAGCCGCGATAAACTGCGGCACGAAAGCGAGAAAAAACAGTGCAATCTTCGGGTTCAGCAGGTTGGTCAGAAAGCCCTGATAGAAGATTTTCGCCCGCGGCGGCGGAACCGTCTTGACCGGTCCGGCGGAAACATCGCCGGCGGATTTGCTGAAGATCAGCGAAACACTCATATACAGCAGGTAGAGACAACCGACGATTTTGACGACAGTGAATGCGGTGGCCGATGTCGTCAGGACAACCGACAGCCCCAGGGCCGCGGCCGTAACATGCACCATGGTCCCGGTGGCGATACCCAGCGCAGCCACGGAACCCGCCCTGAATCCCTGGCCGGCACTGCGGCCGACAATATAAAGCGAGTCCGGGCCGGGCAGGACTATCAGCAGAACTCCCGAGGCGGCAAACAGCCACAGATTCTCGATACCGAACACGGTTTGGCTCCTTTACATTGGACCTTGGAACAGTTGGAACACTGGACAGGTAAAAGCGTCCCTTCTGGTGCGATTGCGGTAGGCCTGGGGCCCGGTGCACCCGGGAGAAAAGCGCTCCCGGAAATCAGGCCTCGGCCGGCTGCACCGGAATGGTATTGCTGCTGCGCTCGACGCGGTTGTGCTCGTCGAGGTAGATAAGTTTCGGCTGGAAGCTGTCCGCTTCCTCCTCGCTCATCTGCGCGTAGGAGCCGATGATGATGCGGTCGCCCACCTGCACCCGGCGCGCGGCGGCGCCGTTCATGGAGATGGTACCGGAACCGCGCTCGGCCAGGATCACATAGGTGTGGAAGCGCTCGCCGTTGCTGACGTTGTAGATATCGATCTTCTCGAATTCCCGCAGGCCGGCCAGTTCCACCAGGTCCTCGTCGATGGCACAGGAGCCGTCGTACCAGAGTTCGGCCTGGGTCACCGCGGCCATATGCAGTTTGCATTTCAGCAGTTCTATCTGCATCGCGTTCACCTCCCGCTTACAGTTCCAGTGATACGTTGTCGATCAGCCGCGCGGCACTGGTATACATGGCGCCGAGTATGGTGATCTGGTGGTCGTCGTCGGCGGCCGGCTGCAGGTCGCGGCTGTTGCAGATGGAGAAATAGTCCACGCGGAAGCCGGACTGCTCGATGCGCTGTCGCGCCTCGTCTTCCAGCGCCGGGAAATCGCGGCGGCCGCCGGCGATCTCGTCCCTGGCCCAGTTCAGGCACTGGTTCAGCACCGCCACCCGCGGGCGCTCCCGGGCGCTGATATAGCTGTTGCGGGAACTCATCGCCAGCCCGTCCGGCTCGCGGTGCACCGGCGCGCCGACAATCTCCACCGGGATACACAGGTCCTCCACCATGCGACGCACCACCGCCAGTTGCTGGAAATCCTTGATGCCGAACACCGCCTTGTCCGGCTGCACGATATTGAACAGCTTGGTGACCACCGTGGTCACACCTTCGAAGTGGCCCGGGCGGCTGGCGCCGCAGAGCACATCGGTCATCGCCGGGCAGACCACGCGGGTCTGCTGGTCCATGCCGTTGGGGTAGATTTCGCTCTCGTCCGGGTGGAAGAGGAAATCGCAGTCCACTTCCCGCAGCCGCGCCATATCCCGCTCCATTGTGCGCGGGTACTTGTCCCAGTCCTCGTTGAGGCCGAACTGCAGGCGGTTGACGAAGATGGACACCACCACCAGGTCGCAGTGCTGCCGGGCGGTTTTTACCAGTTCGATATGGGCGTCGTGCAGGTTACCCATGGTGGGGACGAAACCGACACTTCTGCCGGCTGCGCGGGCCTCGGCCAGCGCCTCGCGCAGGCTGGCGATATGATGGAATACTTGCATGGCGTTCACTGCGACTGAAACGGATCAGCGCGGCATCATACTCCCTGCGCCCGGGAGCGACAATTGCAGGACCGGGCAAAATAGCGTGTATCTCCGGCAAAAGGCACGGCTTCTGGCGGAAAGGTGTCGCCAACGGCGGCCAACCAGAATCATTATTCGGTTTTCCGCAGCCGCGCACAGCCCCGGCACACTGTGCACCGGTTCAGGGAGGATTCAGTCGACGGCGGGCAGAATGGCTGGCAAGTGACGAGATGCCGCCCGGCGGCACGGGAGAAACCGCCATGAAAAGACTGATCACCGCCATCGCCGCTGCCGGCCTGCTGCTGGCGGGGCCGGCACTGGCCGACCGCACCGGACACGGCAAGAACCAGCTGGCCGGTTCGGCACTGGAAAAGGCCTACAGCAAGCACCGCGAGGCGCGCCGGGCCGACTGGCGCGGCGACGACCGCAAGAAGCGAATCTCCAGGCACCGCCCCGCGCGGGGCGACCGCGACCATCGCCGGGGCCGCGACGGCCGCCGGGACTGGGACAAAGATCGCGACCGCGATCGGGGTCGCGACCACAAAAAGCGCCACCGCAAACACGACGGGCGCGGGCACGACCGCCGGGGCCGCTCGTACGGCGACAGATACAAACACCGCTACAAGCGCAAATACAGACATCACGGCCGCGGCCATTACGGCAAGCGCCACCGCAGGCACCACCGGCATCACTGGCGCCCGGATCGCTTTCGCTACGGCTATCGCTGGCGCCGGCTGCCCGGCAGCTTTGTGCGCATCAGCTTCGGCAGCCGGGGCTTTTTCTACAGCGACGGCATTTTCTACCGCCCGTATCACCAGGGCTATGTGGTGTCGCGCGCGCCCATTGGCGCCGTAGTTCACAGCCTCCCCCGTACCGCTGTCAGCCTGGTGTTCGGCGGCCGCAATTACTACGTGGCCTACGACACCTGCTACCTGTGGGACTCGGACCGCCGCGGCTATCGCGTGGTCGCCAATCCCGGTTTCTACTGATCGACCGATAACCCGTTCACCACCCCCAACTTTCAGCGGCCTGCGGGCCGCTTTTTTGCGCGCTCACCATCAGCCACCTTCTCCCTCCTTCCAGTTTGAACCCGCCAGGCAGGAAACAGCCTCCCGACACCTATTCAAACAGGTTCGGATTATCCTGCAAAAAATAATTTTTTGGGTATGCTAAAAATCCAAAATAAAAGCAATTTTTAGTCTTTTTTCTAATATGAAAAATTTAGACGTCATTTTAGACCCGAACCCAGTCCCGATGTAAGTAGAATCATCGAAAACTAGCTGGGCCTCCACCCCATCAACAATTCCATCTCCGTACGGGATAGACGATGTTCATAAAGGCACATCCTTTTTAAAGATAAATTAATATCATTCATAAAAATGTTATTTCCGAAATTTTTAACCGACAACATCTAAGAAAATCATGAAATTGGCAAATCTTTGTTAGCTCCATGCAGTCCAGAACATCGACAAATTAGCTCGCAGAAACATTTACCAATGTAATAATTTCAGGGAAATTTATTATTCCCACAACACTCATCGATAAATTTTAATTAATCGGTAGTTGCCCAAAAATCGGGCACCCTTAACTTCAAAATCGCGCGGAGGGTTCGACATGAACGTTGCCATTGGTGTGATAGTAGTGACACGGAGCCAGGCTTTTTTTGAAGCAGCAGCGGGTGTAATTAATGACGTTTGTAGAGGTCCCCTTCAACCAGTGGATATTGATGCAGACATCAAACACGGCACTCGTATTCCCGTGCATAGCCACGTTTACGAGAATATCAAGCGGAAGTCCGTTACTTTCCTGAAACAACGCAAAGACAGGACTCCAATAAAAATAATTCAGAGCGACAACCTCGAAAAAATCACAAAAAAAGTGACAACCCATACGAGCTCGGGAGAGACAGGTGGTTTCCAGGCTGGAATGGTGTTAATCGATTATGCCGACCCGGCGCTCGACAATGTGACTGCCGAGGAGGTGGATCACCGGCTGGCGTTTTTTTACTCGCAGCTCAAGGAGCTTAAAGTTCCAGTTTTCTGTTCACCATCTTCAACGGCGGTTTTCCGGCGGCGGTTGGACCATAAAATGCGCTATCAGCCCATGGAGTATATCGAATGTGTCTTGCCGACGGAACGCACAGTCCTTCAGGCGGAGCTTTTGTGCCTGTGGATGGATTTCTTCGAGATGAGCTACACCAACCGCCAGGTAAAGCCGCAGATAAAACCTCCTCCAGGCAATACGATGGGGACCTTTCTCGCGCAATTCTTTACCAGCCGTTCCGGCAGTGAATGGCTGGGGTTTTATTTCACCGGCTCACTGGTGTCGAATTTGATCGTGCATTTGGAGCGCAAAGCAAAACAGGTCGGTGCACTTATGTTGCGCGCTCCGAATGAACACGGCCTGGCCTGCGGCGCCCTGGCCAACTGGCAGCTATACAAAAAGCCATTCATTATTATTGTCACCAGCGGTATGATCGACGAGTTCAAGGGCACCATCGCCAATATGCGCGAAGCCAGAGCCAAGGGGATCATCGTCTGCGCCGAAAACCGCTCCGGTCAATGGTTCGCATTTCAGGGGACGGTAACCCGGGAGGAGGATACACGTGATGTGCTCAAGGCACGGCGCATTCCCCATGTATACATGGCGGACCCGGCGCGGATGGCGGACGACCTGCGCCGCGTCGCGGAGCTCTATGACGCCGGAGAGGGGCCAGTGGTCGTGCTGGCGACCCAGCAGGTGCTGCACGCAAGCACACCGGTAGATATTGAATTGCCGCAGGTAGTCGAGGGGGCAAAACCGGCACTGGATGACAAAACACAGGCATCACTCGATCAGGTCATGGAGATCATTAACGAAGGGCCGGATCGTGTGGTTTGGCAGTGCGGTGCCATGACCGAGGAGGAGCACAGGCTGGTGCTGTCCATCGCGCGCCGTTCCGGTGTCGCGTTGGTGGACTCCCTGACCCATCCCGGTGCTGTGGCCAAGTATCACGAGGGAGTGGTCAACCGCAACTATCTGGGAACGCTGGCGGTCTACGGTTACAGTGCTCGCGTTTACAACTACCTGCACACCAACGACAAGATCAACGGCACCGATGACCAGTGTCTTTTCTTTCTCAAGAGCAAGCTCGCTGAAGTGGCGACCCCGTTTCCCGAAGGCCGGTTGCAGCGCAAAATCAATATTGTTCAGTTGACGGACAACCCGGGACATATTTCGCCGTTCACCGATGTCCCCATAGTGCTGGCGCTGCGTACTTTCCTGGAGTACGTGGATCGGCATCTGGCCGTGTCTGACGAGCTTCGCAACCGTCGTTTCACGTTGATAGACAGCCTTCGCGAAACTCCATCCGACGTGGTGTGCCGTATTCCCCGAATACCCATGACGCCCAACTACTTCTTCGCCCGACTCAACAGCCTGATCGAGCAGGTGGTGGTTCAAGATGGTTACGACTACACCGGCATTTACGACGTAGGTCGTTGCGGCATATCGGCCGTGCGCAACCTGGCCCGCACCCGTCGCGGCTTCTCGGGCTGGTATGGCCGGGCACTCATGGGCGATGCCCTGCAGGCGACAACGAGCCTGGCCTTCACGAGTCCCACCAACCTGTTGGCCTTTATCGGAGATGGGGCCAAGGCCATTGTGCCGGACATCCTCCCGAGCCTTATCGAAAATGCCATCAGTTACCCCGGCCGCATTCGCGACAAGAATATTACCATTTTCTATTTTCTCAACGGCGGCCATTCGAGCATCAACACGTACCAGGAGCGCGTCCTGTTTAACCGCACCTCGCGGCAGATGCGGCTGGTGAACCTGTTCGAGCCGGACTGGGAAGGCGATATCGGCGACCTGCATGTTGTCTCTCGAACGCTGGAGTCTTTCGACCGGGAGTTGCTCGACAAAGCCGTGCGCACACGCGGCCAGATCAATCTTTTCTCCGTGGTGATGGCACACAACAACGAAGGCGACGGTATGAGCCTCATCACCGCCAAGGGTTGGCAACGAGAGAGCCCGACACATGAACGGGCACCCGTCGCGTCCCCCGACGGAATCGACCATAACGCCTCCAACCCCGAATATGAGGGCTTGTGATGAAATTCGGATTTATCGCGCACCCAACCTCCGTCAGTCTGAAGCGATATGTGAAAATGCTCGATCTCGTCGAGCGCGGATCCCGGGACCTGCAAACTGGTTACGACCCGGCGATCTGGCGCCGAGAGAACCTGGTGCCGTTCCTGGATTTTGGCACCATTCGCTCGCCCGCGGGCTCTACGGCCGAAGGCGTTGTCCACTACCTGCCGCTGACCGCGGAAGAAATGCTGACGTCAGCGCGGGAGGTGCAGGAACGGATCTTCACCGGCATCGACGCCATGCGCGAGCAGGGTGCAGAGCTGGTGGGTCTCGGAGGATTCACGTCGATTATTGGCCGGCGCGGCCTTCACACCGCCGAGCGCGCCAGTCTGCCCGTAACCAGCGGCAATTCGCTGACCGCCTACGCGGCCTACCGGGGCCTGCACCAGGTCTTTGACTGGCTGCGGCTGGACCCGGCACAGGCACGCGTTGCCGTGGTGGGTTATCCGGGCTCCATCTCTCTGGCGCTGGCCAAGCTGCTGCTGGAGATGGGGTGCCAATTGGATCTGGTGCACCGGCCGGGAGCGGACAGCAGGCGCCTTATGGCGTACCTGCCGGAAGCCCGGGACGGACAGGTGCAGCTGTTCGACAGTATGGAAGCAGTCTATGAGCGCACCAGAATTCTCGTTTCCGCAACATCCTCGGGCAGTGTGATCGATGAAGCGCGGCTTTTGCCCGGTTCCATCGTCATGGACATTGCCCTGCCCCGAGACATCAGGCCCGCAGAGCCCAGGCGCAACGATGTGATAGTCATCGACGGCGGTCACATGACGGGGACGCCCCGCATCAAACTCGGCGGCGAGTCCCTGAGCATGGCCATCAAACAGCAGATCAATGGCTGCCTGGCGGAAACCATGGTGCTGGCGCTGGAAGGGCGTGCGGAGTGCTACTCCATCGGTCGCGACTTGCCGCCGCAAAAGGTACTGGAGAGCGGTGAAATCGCCGAGCGGCACGGATTCGAGGCGTTCCCGCTGGCAACCTACGGCGAGCGTCTCAACGGGGAGCTGGTCGCCGGCCTGCGCCGTTATCACCGGACCTTCAAGTCGGCACCCGCGCGCGGTCCCATGGACCGGGAGCGCGGCGTGGATACCGGTGAAGGTCGCCGGACCCGGACTCTGGAGCGCTACCGTCGCCACATCAACCCGATGATGGCAGACTTCCTTCACTACATGCACTGCGACCAGGTTTTCGAACGCGCGGAGGCCTGCACACTGACGGACACGGAGGGCCGGGACTATCTGGACATGGTCGCCGGTTACGGCTGCCTCAATCTGGGACATAACCCGCAGTGCGTTACCGGAGCCGTTCAGGAATACATCGGCCGCTTGGGGCCGAACTTCGTGCAGTACGTGTCGCTGCCCCAGGAGACAGCGAAGCTTGCGGAAACTCTTTGTGATATAGCGCCCGGCGCCATGGAGCGAGTGTTCTTCAGCAATTCCGGCACCGAGGCCGTCGAAGCGGCACTGAAGCAGGCCCGGGCCGCCAATCCCCGGCCCCGGTTCGTCTACGCCGACAACAGCTACCACGGCAAGACGCTGGGCGCGCTTTCCGTCACGGGCCGAGAGAAACACCGGGAGCATTTCCGGCCGCTGATCCCGGATTGCGAGAGTGTGCCGTTCGGGGACTCGGGGGCCTTGCGCGAAGCACTGGCATCGGGGGACGTATGTGCCTTTATCGTCGAACCCATCCAGGGCGAAGGCGGGGTACACGTGCCGCCGCTCGGCTACCTGTCCGACGTTCAGCGCATTTGCCACGAAACCGGAACCCTGCTCGTCGTCGACGAAATCCAGACGGGTATGGCCCGAACCGGCCGGCTGTTCGCCTGTGAATGGGAAGGCATCGAGCCGGACATTCTGGTGCTATCCAAGTCCCTGTCCGGCGGCCTGATTCCCATCGGCGCCACACTCAGTCGGACGGATATCTGGGACGCGGCCTATGGCACCGCCGACCGCTTTCTCGCCCACACCTCCACTTTCGGGGGCTGCAACCTGGCGAGTGTGGCGGGGTTTGCCACCATCGAGGGTATCCGCGAGCAGGGGCTGGCCGAACATGCGGAAAAACTGGGAGGCTATTTCAAGTCCGAGTTGGAGCGGGTTGCAGCGAGCTACCCATTTGTCAGTGAGATCCGCGGCCGCGGACTGATGCTGGCCGTTCAGTTCGACAACGACTTCACCGGCGCCGTGGAGGCGTGTGCGCGGGAGTTCGGCACGCGCCTGCCCGGCGACTGGCATCTGACTTACCGTTTCTTCCCGGACGATGTGAAAGAGCATCTAACCACCGCCATGGATCGTATGGAGGAGTCGCTGGCAGAGATGTTCTGCATGCGGTTCGTCACCAAGCTGAACAACGATCACCGCATACTCACATTCGTCACGGCGAACAGTTCCACCGTCATTCGCATTCAGCCCCCACTTGTCATTACCCGCGAAGAGGTCGAGCGGTTCGTGCAGGCGTTCGCCACAGCTTGCGATGACATGTCCACCTTCCTGAATTGACAGGCTACTGAACAGACCCACTTAATGATGCATCCAGGCAAATAGGGGCGCGGCAAAAATTTGCCACCTTGATGTCCAGCCTCTCTTTTGTCTATTTTTTGATCCGAGACTCCCGAAACGCCAGTAGAAGGGGAATCAACGCCAATAGTCGAATAAAAACTCGGTTTTATGGCACTAAAAATCCGGGCTTTTCTTATCTATAGTTGTTGCTTTCAACCCCGTCTGGGCCCATGACTCGCGCCCGCCTTCGACACCCGGCTACAGACAACCAAACAGGCGCCATGAAGCAACAGCAAGTACAGGACTGGACCTGCGAAGACGCCGCAGAGTTCTACGGAATTCGCAACTGGGGAGCCGGTTATTTCGATTGCCGTGCAGACGGCGAAATCACCGTCCGTGTGGATGGCCCCGGCGGTGAAAGCCGCAGCGTCTCGCTGATGGAGATCGCCCGCGGCGCCACCGAGCGCGGGCTGGGGATGCCGCTGCTACTGAGGATAGAGAACCTGCTCGACGCCCAGATCGCGCGCATCAACCAGACCTTCGCCAGCGCGATCGAATCCTGCGGCTACGGCAATGTGTTTCGCGGCGTATTCCCGATCAAGGTGAACCAGCAGTGCCAGGTGATCGAGGAGATCGCCCGTGCCGGCCGCCCGTTCCACCACGGCCTCGAGGCCGGCAGCAAGGCGGAGCTGATCGCGGCGCTGTCGATACTCGACAATACCGAATCATTGATCGTCTGCAACGGCTACAAGGACGAGGAATTCATCAACCTGGGCCTGCAGGCGCAGCGCCTCGGCGTACTGGTGTTTTTCGTGGTCGAGACGCCGTCGGAAGTGGAGACCATCATCCGCTGTGCCACGCGCGAACAGGTGCGCCCCAATATCGGCGCGCGGGTAAAACTGGCGTCGACGGTGGGTGGCTACTGGAACGCCACCAGCGGCGACCGCAGTATCTTCGGCCTGGGCAGCAACGATCTGATCGCGATGGTCGACCAGCTTCGCCGACACGACATGCTCGACTGCCTGAAACTGCTGCACTACCACCTGGGCTCGCAGGTGCCGAATATCCGCGATATCCGCACCGGTGTACTGGAGGCCTGCCGCTACTACGCCGATCTGGTGGAGGAAGGCGCGGCCATGGGCTACCTGGATCTGGGCGGCGGCCTGGCGGTGGACTACGACGGCTCCAGCACCAACGACACCCACTCCAGGAACTACTCCCTGGACGAGTACTGTGTGGATGTGGTGGAGGCAATCATGGGCACGCTCGATAGCGAGGGGGTCGCCCACCCGGTGATCATTACCGAGTCCGGGCGCGCCACCGTCGCCTACTCGTCGGTGCTGCTGTTCGATATCCTCGACACCACCCGCTTCGAACCGGTGGAACTCGAGCACACGAAAATCACCGAAGACGACCACCAGATGTTGCGCAACCTGCGGGACGCGGTGGCCACCGTCAACGGTAACAACCTGCAGGAAAGCTACAACGATGCACTCTACTACCGCGACGAAATGCGCTCCCTGTACCTGCACGGCCAGGTGAGCCTGCGCGAGCGCGCCAACGCGGAAAACCTGTTCCTGCAGGGGGCCCAGCAGATCCGCAAACTGCTGGACGAGGCGGAGGAAGTGCCGGCGGACCTGCGGGCACTGCCGACGGTACTGTCGGATATCTACTACGCCAACATGAGCGTCTTCCAGTCACTGCCGGATATCTGGGCCATCGACCAGGTGTTCCCGCTGCTGCCGATCCACCGCCTGGACGAGGCGCCGACCCGCTCGGCCATCATCGCCGACATTACCTGCGACTGCGACGGCAAGATAGACCGCTTTATCGGCACACAGGAGCAGGAAGATACCCTGCACCTGCACGACCTGAAAGACGACGAAGACTATATTCTCGGCGCTTTCCTGGTCGGCGCCTACCAGGAAACCCTGGGCGACCTGCACAACCTGTTCGGCGACACCAACGTGGTCAGCGTGCGCATCCAGGACGACGGCAGTGTCGACTACAGCCGTGAGATTCACGGCGACAGCATCGCCGATGTGCTCAGCTATGTGGAATACCGACCGCAGGAACTGTTCGAGCGCTTCCGCAGGCTGGCGGAGCGGGCGGTGAAGGAAGGCAGGATCACGGCGCAGCAGCGCAAGCAGATTCTGCATACCTACACCGCGAGCATGAGCGGTTATACCTATTTTGAGAAATAGGGTTTGGAACTCGAAAAAGAGTCTTCAGCGAATTCCACAATTTGAAAGAATAGCTCCCCTCTCCCTCCGGGAGAGAGGCCGGGGGAGAGGGGAACGGAAGAGCCACCAACGCCACATCCCCGCCCCAAATGTTGGACTTCGCTGCGCTCAGTCCAACCTTCAGGCATAAGACAATTCCGCAATCGCGACGCAGACTTTACAGATAAGGAGATTTCCCCCATGGCCAATGTACTGATTATCGGCGCCGGCGGCGTCGGCCAGGTGGTCGCGCACAAGTGTGCCCAGGTCGGGGAGGTATTTGAAAACATCACCCTGGCCAGCCGCACCAGGAGCAAGTGCGACAGGATCGCCGACATGCTGCCGCGCAGGATCGATACCGCCGAAGTAGACGCGGACGATGTTCCGCAACTGGTAAAACTGATCGAAAAGATCAAGCCGGACATGGTGATCCACGTCGCCCTGCCCTACCAGGATCTGCATATCATGGACGCCTGCCTGGAGACCGGCGTGCACTACCTGGACACCGCCAACTACGAGCCCCCGAACGAGGCCAGGTTCGAATACAAGTGGCAGTGGGCCTATCAAGACAAGTTCGAGCGGGCCGGGCTGATGGCACTGCTGGGCTCCGGCTTCGATCCGGGCGTGACCAGCGTCTTTACCGCCTACGCGAAGAAACACCACTTCGATCGCATCAGGACACTGGATATCCTCGACTGCAACGCCGGCGACCACGGCCTGCCGTTTGCGACCAACTTCAACCCGGAAATCAATATCCGCGAGATCACCGCCAACGGCCGCTACTGGGAAAACGGCCAGTGGATCACCACCAAACCGATGGAGGAAAAACGGGTCTTCGACTTTCCCGAGGGCATCGGCGAGAAGGACCTCTACCTGCTGTATCACGAGGAGCTGGAATCCCTGTCCAGGCACTTCCCGGAAATCGAGCGCGCGCGCTTCTGGATGACCTTCGGCGCCAGCTACCTGACGCACCTGGAAGTGCTGCAGAACGTGGGCATGACCAGCATCGAGCCGATCGAATTCCGGGGGCAGAAGATCGCGCCGATCCAGTTCCTGAAAGCCGTTCTGCCGGACCCGGCCAGCCTGGGCCCGCTGACGAAAGGCAAGACCTGTATCGGCAATATCGTGCGCGGCACGAAAAATGGCGAAGAGAAGATCTATTACGTCTACAACACCTGCGATCACCAGGCGTGCTACAAGGAGGTACAGTCCCAGGCCATCTCCTACACCACCGGCGTGCCGGCGATGATCGGCGCCAAAATGATGCTGGAGGGCAAGTGGATGAAGCCCGGGGTCTGGAACCTGGAACAACTGGATCCGGACCCGTTTATGGACGATATGAACCGGTACGGGCTGCCGTGGCAGGAAACCTGGCTGGATAAGCCCTTTCAATAACTACCGGCTCTTACAGCGACCTTAGCGAGTTCTCTGATGGATTTAACTCCGCGAATCGATTACTTCGGCAACTTCGATCCCCACCGCGTGCCGTCCCCCTGCTTTGTCGTCGACGAGCGGGCACTGCGCGACAATCTCGAAGTACTGGCCGACGTGCAGAAACGCAGCGGCGCAAAAGTGCTGGCGGCGCTGAAGGCTTTCTCCATGTGGAGCACCGGGCCGATCGTCGCCGAATACCTGTCGGGTGTCGCTGCGTCCGGGCTCTACGAGGCCAGGCTGGGATTCGAGGAGTACGGCGGTTCGGGTGCCGGCAAAGAAGTGCATGTATTCAGCGCCAGCTACAAGGAGGGCGAGCTGAATGAGATACTACAGTTCGCCCACCATGTGATTTTCAATTCGTTTTCCCAGTGGAAGCGCTACAAAAGCCTGTGCCTGGAAGCGCAGCGGCAGCGCCCCGAACTGCGCTTCGGGCTGCGTATCAACCCGGAGCATTCCGAGGGCCACACGGATCTCTACGATCCCTGTGCACCCTGCTCGCGGCTGGGGATCGTGCGCTCGCTGTTCGAGGGCGAAGACCTGGACGGCATCAGCGGCCTGCACTTCCACACCCTGTGCGAGCAGGACTTCCAGCCGCTGGCGCGCACCATCGCCGCAATGGAGGAAAAGTTCGGCGAATGGCTGCCGCAGATGGAGTGGATCAATTTCGGCGGCGGACACCATATCACCCGCAGCGACTACCAAGTGGACGAACTGGTGGATACGGTGCGCGCCTTCGCAGACCGGTACGGGGTACAGGTCTACCTGGAACCCGGCGAGGCGATCTCGCTGTTCGCCGGTATACTGGTGAGCGAAGTAGTGGATATCGCCTGGAACGGCGAGAACCAGGCAATCCTGGACGCCTCCGCCACCTGCCACATGCCCGACACACTGGAGATGCCCTACCGCCCGGACATCACCGGCGGCGCCCGCCCCGGCGAACTGCCCCACGATTACCACCTGGGCGGCCAGAGCTGCCTGGCCGGCGATACCATCGGCGCATACAGCTTCAGCGAACCGCTGCAGATCGGCGATCGGCTGGTGTTCGAGGAGATGGCCTACTACACCATGGTCAAGACCAATACCTTTAACGGTATTCCGCTGCCGGCGATCGCGCTGTGGAATTCGGAGACCGACGAGCTGAAACTGATCCGGGAATTCGGCTACGAGGATTTCAAAACCCGCCTTTCCGGGCGGGACTGGGAGATACTCGAACCGGCTTTGCCCGCCGGGAACGGCGGCTGCGTGTAGGGGTATCGAACGGCACCCTCTCCCATCGGGAGAGAGGCTGGGGGAGAGGGCCTCGAACGGCACCCCTCTCTGTACAACAGATTCAAGGCGACAACCATGCTGTCAGAAAACGACTACCCGATTTTCCTGGGCTCGGAGATCGAGCAGCCCAAACCGGAACAGGCACTCTTCCACATCATCCCCATCCCCTACGAGGAAACCGTCTCCTACGGCGGCGGTACCGGCAGGGGGCCGGCGGCGATCCTGGAGGCCTCCTGGCAACTGGAGACCTACGACAACTTCTCCTACCCCTGCGAACTGGGGATCTACACCCGCAGCCCGGTGCCGGTCTCCGGCCGGCCGGAGCGGGTGATGGACAATATCGCCGCCGCCACCCGCGAGGTGCTGGAGATGGGCGGGATGCCGGTGGGGATCGGCGGAGAGCACTCGGTCACCTGGGGCGTGATCAAGGGCTACCTGGATGCGGGGGTCGAGGATTTCGGCGTGGTACAGATAGACGCCCACGCGGACCTGCGCGATCGCTACGAGGGCCAGAAGCACAGCCACGCCAGTGTCATGCGGCTGGTGGTGGAGGCCGGCGTCCCGCTGTTCCAGCTGGGCGTGCGCGCCTACTGCGAAGAGGAGATGGACGCTCGGGACAAGTACGGCGTCCACTACCTGGACGCACACCAGTTGGTGCCCAACAATGTGCAGGAATTCGAACTGCCCGAGGACTTCCCGGAGAAGGTGTTCTTCACGCTGGATGTGGACGGCCTGGACCCATCGGTCTTTCCCTCCACCGGCACGCCAGTGCCCGGCGGCCTGGGCTGGTACCAGACCCTCAACCTGTTCGAATGCGTGGCCAGGCAGCGGCAGATCATCGGCTTCGACCTGCTGGAATTCGCGCCCATCGAGGGCTTTCACGCCTACGACTTTGCCGCCGCCCAGCTGCTCTACCGGCTGATGGGCATTGTGCAGCGCACACGCAGGGATTAGAGCTGCGCAATCGTGGTTGGCCATGCCCCGGTTTTTTCACACTTCTTAACCCGAAAGCATGGCGAATCGGGCACCGGTGGGGTTAAAATTTAACCTGTAGTAAGTAATCGCTTCTCCGGAGAAGCCGTGAAAATCCTGAAGCCTCTGATCGGTGGTATCGCCCTGTTGGCCGTAGCCAGTTTCGCCTTCACCCCGCCGGCCGACGCCGGCACCCTCGGCTACGAGCGCGGCGGGCACAGCTGGCACCACGGCCACCACCACAAGCGCTGGCACCGGCACCACCGCCGCTACCGGCGGGGCCCGCGTATCTCGATCGGCCTCACCGCGCCGATGCTGCCGTTCGGCGTCGTGAACCTGGCCGTGGGCGGCCGTCCCTATTATTACCACAGCGGCCATTTCTACCGCCCGGCCCCGACCGGCTATCGGGTGGTCACCGCACCGCTGGGCGCCTCGGTGACCTCACTGCCGGGCAGCGCCGTGCGCGTGGAAACCGGCAGCGGCATCTACTATCGCTACGCCAGCGCCTACTACCGCTGGCGGCCGGCGAGCCGCTCCTACGCGGTGGTGCCGCCGCCCGCCGGCACCCCGGTCGCGGCGACGAAAGCCGCGCCGACCCGGGCGAGCGGCTACAACCCCGGCCAGGTGGTGGAAGATCTGCCCACCGGCTACACGGCGGAGATAATCAACGGCGTGCAGTATTACCGCTACGGCGACGACTATTTCATGCCCACCCAGCGCGACGGGCGCGAGGTCTACGTGGTGGTGCGCATCTGAGCGGTGCGCACCGCAAGCCTCGCTGCCCGGCAGGCGCTCGGCAGTCTATCCGGCACCGTTCAGACCGCCGCCACCTCGGCCTCACTGACCAGGCCGTGAAAACGGGCAAACTGCCGCAGCGCCCGCTCGAAGCTCGCCTGCAATCCCGGGCCCGGTCGCCTGCTCCAGTGCAGCGCCTCGATGCGCAGTATCCCCGACTCCCGGTCCGCCTTCAGATCCACCACACCGGCAAACCGCTCCCCGTACAGAATCGGCAGGCCGAAATAGCCGTAGCGGCGCCTGTGGGCCGGCAGATAGCATTCGAGCTGGTAGTCGAAGTCGAACAGCCGCTTCAGGCGTTTGCGCTGCAGTAGCAGCGGGTCGAAGGGGGACAACAGGCGCACCCTCCGCGGCGGCTTTGCCGGCTCTGCGACCTCATCCTCCGCCAGAAACAGCTCCCTGCCGAGCGGCAGCAGTTCGCCACTTTTCAGCATCGCCTCGACCGCCTTCCCGATCATCGGCCTGTCGTGTTTGCGCAGGTAGGCGATCTCTTCGATCCGGCCTGCGCCCTGGCAGCGCAGGAAGCTGCGCACCAGGTGACGGCCGTAGTCCAGGTCGCTGGCGGCGTCAGTCCGGATACGGGATGGCAGCAGCCGCTCCGGCAGGTCGAAGACCTTCTGGAACCCCTCCCGGTGGCTGACCATCAGCTCGCCCTCGTGGAAAAGCTGCTCCAGGGCCTTCTTCTCGTCGGACCAGTCCCACCAGCCGCCCTTGGCCCTGACGAAATCGCTGGCCTTGAGGGCACCCTCCACGCGCACCCGGTCGAGTACGTAGCGGCAGAGCCTGGCGTTCTTCTCGAACCAGTGCTTCTGTCCGTCGCGGATGCGGTTCATGCGCACGCGGGCATAGCGGTAGTGCGCCATCGGCAGGTAGGCGGCGGCGTGGGACCAGTACTCGAAGATCTCGCGATTGCGCTCCGCCTGTTTCAGTTGTTTTTCCCGATAGCCCGGCAGGCGGTTGTAGAGCTGGTGGTGGTGGGCGCGGGCAATGCGCTGGATGGCGTCCAGTTGCAGGGCGCCCAGGTGGCGGATCAGCGACGGCAGGTCACCGGACCAGGGCGTGTGGAGTTGCTGGCGCTGGATGGCCAGTGCGCGGATATCGGATTCAGATAACAATCCAGCCCCCCTTGGATTCCGGTACCAGATCAAGCTCTGTGCCGGAATGGCGATTGATAGGATTTATTCGCCCTGGTAATACTCCGGCGCCAGGTTGTCGAAGCGGGTGTACTTGCCCACGAAGGCGGCGCGGCAGGTACCTATCTCGCCGTTGCGCTGCTTGCCGATAATCAGCTCGGCGATGCCCTGGTCGGGGCTGTCCTCGTTGTAGTACTCGTCGCGGTAGATAAACAGGATCACGTCTGCGTCCTGCTCGATGGCGCCGGATTCCCTCAAATCCGAGTTCATCGGCCGCTTGTTGGGCCTCTGTTCCACGCCGCGGTTGAGCTGCGACAGGGCGATTACCGGGCAGTCGTACTCCTTCGCCAGGGTCTTGAGCGAGCGGGAGATTTCGGAGATCTCCTGGGTGCGGCCCTCGTTGCTGCCGGCCACCTGCATCAGCTGCAGATAGTCCACCATGATCAGCGCCGGCATGCTCTTCGCCTCGGCCTCCTCGCGGGTGAGCTGGGAATTTTCCCGCATCAGCTTGTTGGTGTGGTCGCGCACAGTGCGCTTGGTGCGGGCACGCACTTCGCTCGGCGTCAGTGCCGGGGTATCGTCGATGTAGAGCGAGCGGCCCTTCATCTTCTGCACGGCGCTGGAGAGCTTGGGCCAGTCGTCTTCCTGCAGCTTGCCGTTGCGGATGCGGCCCTGGTCGATACGGCCGATGGAGGACATCATCCGCATCACCAAGCTGTCGGACGGCATCTCCATACTGAATACCAGGGTGGGATTGTCCTGGGTCAGCATGGCGTGTTCGATAAAATTCAGCGCCAGTGCGGTCTTGCCCATGGACGGGCGCGCGGCGAGGACGATCAGCTCGCCCGGCTGCCAGCCGGAGGTGCGCTGGTCCAGTTCGGTAAGGCCGGTGCCCATACCGGTGATGTCGCCCTCGCTCTTGAACAGCTCGTCGATGCGTTCGACGGTCTGCTTGAGCAGGGTGTCGACGCCGACAAAGCCGCCGTCCTTGGCGCGGCCCTCGGCGATCTCCGCCACGCGGCGCTCGGCCATCTGCAGCAGGTCATTTGAGGCCAGGCCGCCGGGATTGAAGCTGGTGCGACTGATCTCGCCGGCGGCGGCGATCAGCTGGCGCAGCATGGAGCGCTCGCGCACGATCTTGGCGTAGGCGACGATATTGGCTGCGGACGGGGTGTTCTCGGCCAGTTCGGCCAGGTAGGCGGGGCCGCCCACCTCCGCCAGCAGGTCGCGGCTGGCGAGGGCTTCGGCCAGGGTGACGATATCCAGCGGTTGCTCGCCGTCGCTCAGCTCCAGCATCACCGCGAAGATCTTGCGGTGGCCGGCGGAGAAGAAGTCCACTTCGCCCAGCTGCTCGGCGACCGCATCGATGCGGCCGGAGTCCAGCATCAGGCCCCCCAGCACCGACTGCTCCGCCTCTATCGAGTGCGGCAGCGGCGAGACCTCCTGGGCCTGCTCTTCTTCGGGGACGGCGTATTCGTCGTTCATAGTGGGCTTACTGGCTACCGGAAACAAAAACGGGCGCTGGACACGCCCCGTTTGCAACGGGGAATCCAGCGCCCGATTGTAGCGCGACCAATTCGCCCGGCGCGAATCCGGGCAGCCAGAGGCTGCCCGAGGTGGGCCGGGTGGAATCGGTGCGCGGCGCTTACTCCGCCTCGACCACTACCTTGACGGTGGAGATCACGTCGGCGTGCAGCTGTACGTCGACTTCGTACTCGCCCACTTCGCGCATCGCGCCCTCCGGCAGCTTCACTTCGGCCTTGGCCACTTCGACGCCGGCGGCGGTGATCGCCTCGGCGATGTCGCGGGTGCCGATGGAGCCGAACAGCTTGCCTTCCTCGCCAGCGTTGGCGGCGATAGTCACGGACAGGCCTTCCAGCTTGGCGGCGCGGCCTTCGGCTTCGCTCACCTTGGCGGCGGCGGCGGCTTCCAGCTCGGCGCGCTTGGCTTCGAAATCGGCGATGTTGGCCTTGGTGGCCGGGATCGCCTTGCCGGTCGGCAGCAGGAAGTTGCGGCCGAAGCCGGCCTTCACGTCAACGCGGTCGCCCACATTGCCCAGCTTGCCTACTTTATCGAGCAGAATAACTTCCATCTCGGTTTCCTCAATTTCAGGTAATGACTCTCCCCTGGAGTTCCCTCTCCCTGGGGAGAGGGTTAGGGAGAGGGGGCGCTGATCGAAGCCCTCTCCCCCGGCCCCTCCCCCGCAAGCGGGGGAGGGGAGAGTCGTCACGATTTCAGTTTGGTGCGGAACGCGCCCCGTTACCTGGCGGTGCGCCCGCGAATATCGATCCAGCTATCTATCAGTGCGAGTCCGCACAGGAACCCGGCCAGCGGCAGTGCCGCAATCACCAGGGTGACGTACAGCGCCACCAGTGGTGCCCTGCCCCAGCCGCGACTGGCCACCAGCCAGTGGATCAGGGCAATGCCGGCCACCACTACCGGGAAGGCCACCACGGCGCCCCAGAACACATAGTCCGAGGAAACCAGGCAGTAGACCCACACCAGCATGGCCACCGCCGCCAGCGGCACCGGCATGCGCAACTGGTGGAACTCCTGGCGGAAACCGCCGGGGTTGTACAGCAGCGCCTGCCAGTAGCGCCCCAGCACCAGCGCCAGGGAGGCGGTAATCGCCGAAACCCAGCTCAGGTAGCCGGTGGCCAGCGGCTCGCTGCCGAATATCTCCCGCAGTTGCCCGGCCTGATCACCGCCGGAAGCCTCGGCGGCTTCCAGCAGGCTGTTCAGCAGCCCGCCGCTGAAGTAGGCGGTGAGCAGTATGCCGCCGGCGGCGGTCGCCGCCACCGCCACCAGGGCCGCGGCCCAGGAGCGGCTGCTGCGCAGCACCAGCGCGCCGCAGAAAACCGCGGCGAAGTGGCTGCTGGCCAGTCCGATCATCAGCGGCGACATGAGGCCGCTGAATCCCGCCGCGACTACCGGCAGCATGGCCCAGGCCAGCACCATCAGGCCGTCGTTGCCACCGCGGCGCAGGCTCACCAGCCCCAACGCTGCGGGGCTGATCAGCGGAATGCCCACCATGGTGGTGAGCACCGCGCGCACACGCCCGCGCATGATGAATTCGGCCAGGGCGCGCACGATCAGATAGCGTCTCTGTTGTTACAGTGTCTAAGCACGAAAACCTTGGGTTTCCGGCTCAGCCTTCGTGGCTGTCGGTGTACGGCAGCAGGGCCAGGTAGCGGGCGCGCTTGACTGCGGTGGACAGCTGGCGCTGGTATCTGGCTTTGGTGCCGGTGATACGGCTCGGAACAATCTTGCCGGTTTCGGAGACGTAGGCCTTCAGGGTATCGAGATCCTTGTAGTCGATACGCTTGACGCCTTCGGCGGTGAAACGGCAGAACTTGCGACGACGGAAAAAACGTGCCATCTGATAATCCCCTTACTTGTCGCTTTCGGCGTTGTCGGAAGACTTCTCTTCCGCTGTCTCGGAGGAAGACGTCTCTTCTTTCTTGTCTTCCTTCTTCTCGTCCCGCTTCTCGCGACGCTCGGTGCGTTCCTGGCGGGCGGCCTTGCGCTCACGGCTCTCTTTTTCCGCCTTCATGATCGGGCTCTCGTCGGTGATCGCCTCGTCTTCGCGGATTACCAGGTTGCGGATGACGGCGTCGTTGTAACGGAAGTTGGTGGTCAGCTCTTCCAGAGCCGCGTCCGTACACTCGACGTTCATCAGCACATAGTGCGCTTTGTGGATCTTGTTGATCGGGTAGGCCAGGCGGCGGCGGCCCCAGTCTTCCAGGCGGTGGATCTGGCCACCGCTGTCCTTGATGGTCGCGCTGTAGCGGTCGACCATGCCGGGCACCTGCTCGCTCTGGTCCGGGTGGACCAGGAATACGATTTCGTAATGACGCATTGTTGCTCCTTACGGGTTAAAACAGCCTCCCGGGTTATCCGATGAGGCAAGGAGGGCAACGGGCCCGGGGATGGACCGCAGGCCTGTTGCGGGCGGCGTATTCTATGGGGTCGGGGGAGTGGTTGCAAGTTGATCAATGCGGGGGCCCGCGCCCCGGAGCTACCGGGGGGCAGGCAGGCTCCGCAACCCGGCTCAGAAGGTGTAGCGGAGCCCCAGACTGGCCTCGGTCCTGTCGTGGGTATACAGGGCGAAGTTCTCCTCGTTGTCCGCAATGGAGACTTTGCCGGCCAGCCGCAGTCGCGGTGACAGGTAGAGCTGCGACTCCAGCCAGGATTTCACCCGCTCGCCTTCCCGGGCCTTTTCCTTTGCGGTGCCGTCGGTGTCCGTCAGGGTGTTGAGGCCGTCGTAGTCACTGGTGCGGTACTCGACGCCGGCGGACAGCGTCCAGTTGTCCCGCAGCGGCCACTCCAGCTCGACAGCGGCACTGTGCCGGGTGGGGGAATAGCTGTAGAAGTCGCCGTTGTCGCGCTCCAGGTCCGCCCGGTCGTCGATGTCCAGCCGATAGAGGGCATTGACGGTCGCCCGCCCCAGCGGTCGCGCGAGCTTTGCCTCGACGCGGTGGCGCCAGCCATCCAGGTGCCTGTAGTCGCTGCCGCCGCTGTAGTGGCCGGGCAGGTAGGCGAGACTGACACGGTTGCCGGCGAACGCCCGCTGCAACCGGCCGGTGAAGCGGGTGGTCCGGGCGAGGGACTCGCCGCCCAGCGAGGTGCTTTCGGCGGCGGCGCCCAGTTCCAGGCGCCAGCCGTTCCAGCTCAGGTCGCGGGACACCCCCAGGTTGTAGCTGTCGATATCCAGCGAGTCGTACTCGGCGTAGCCGCGGCGGTAGGCGAAGCCCTGCAGTCGCCAGCCGTTGTCCGCGGTACCCGCCAGGCGGTACTGCCCCCAGGCGAACACTTCCGAGTAGCGGTCTTCGGCCAGGGTGGAGTCCACCAGCAGTTCGTCCTGCAGGGCGAAGGCGTTGTCGGTAAAGCCGGCGGAGGCGCTGGCGAGGGCCGTCCATTGCCTCGAGGCGGTAGCGGTGCGCGGCTCACTCGGTGCCAGCGCGGCCAGGCGCTTGCCCGACAGCGCGCGCAGCCTGTCGGATTCGGCCCGCGCCTGCACCGCTCGGTAGTGTTCCCTGGCGCGGGCGCTGTCGCCCCCTTTCTCCGCCACCAGCCCCAGTTGGAAGCGCGCCAGGTCGCGCCACTGCGGATACTCCAGCAGTCGCTCGAACCACCGGCCGGCCTCGGCGTAGTCGCCCAGTTTGAAGTGGCTGACGCCGATGTTGTATGTCAGCTTCGCGCTACTCCCGCCCCGGCGGCGCTCCGTTTCGAACAGCGCCAGGGCGCGCCGGTATTCGCCGCTCTTGAACGCCGCCGTGCCGCGGGCAAAATCGTCCTGCGCCTGTGCCATCGGGGCAGCGCTGACCAGCCCCAGAAGTGATGCCATTATTGATGTCTTGAACCACATTGTTATTGTCTCGTCGTCCCCAAACAAGGACGGCCGGGACGTTGCCGCCCGGCCATCTGCAACTTCATATTCCGGACTTCGGGGTCCGCGCCGGCTGCCACACCGAACGCCGGGCCCCGCGCCCGCCCGTTCCGGCTGCCAACTCAGCTTCCCGGAACATTGCCCGGAAGATCGTCCGGGATATTGTCGGTCGCGTCGTCGACCGCGGAATCCGGATCCAGCGGCAGGTGATCGCGGACGTCTTCGGGAATGTTGTCCAGCACATCCTCGGGCACATTTTCTTCCGCGCCGCCGGACAGGGCATTGTTCAGCGCTTCCTCAGCGGCTTCACTGGCGTTGCTCGCCGCATCCCGGGCGGCGCCCTCGGCGTTTTTCACCGCCTCCCTGGCCCGCTCCGAGGCCTGCTCGGCGACACCGCCGGCAGCGGCCTGCATTTCTCCGGAGCCCTCCGGCTCTTCACCGGTTTCCTCTTCACCGCGCTGGCGGGCCGCATTGGCAGTGGAGAGACCCAAGGCGGCGGCCTCTCTGGCCGTGTCGCTGGCCTCTTCCGGCAGCTCGATCACATTCACCGCATCCTCGACCGTATCGTCGGCCTCCACCACGCTCACCGTCACGTCCAGATCCTCGCCGTCGGCGAAGACCGGCGCGCTCAACGGCGCGGAGACAAGCAGTGCCAGGGACACTGTTCTACTGAATTTATCCATTTTCTGAGCCTCACTTCTGTGTTTTGGGGAAGGGTCGTCAAATTTTTGTCGTCGGCTGCGGCCGGGATCTGTCGGCGGACCCAGCCTGAACCGGCACCCGGAACTCTCTGCGCGCGCCCTCGTGCTCGATGCGGATCACTATTTCCGCCTCGCCGCCCGTCTGTCGCATCTGCACCGGCAGGGTCAGCCGGTTGGCGCCGGCGCTCAGGTCCGCCTGCCACTGCAGTTGCCGGGCATCGCCGTAGCCCTCCAACGCCAGATTGGGCGGCAGGGAGACCTGAATGGTGGCGCCCGAAAGGCTGCGGGGCGTATCCAGGGAGACGCTGACCGGCAGTGCCGCCACCGCCTCGGGGGCAGGTGCCGCCGGCTGTTGCCAGCGGGGCACTGCCATCAGCACCGCCAGCAGCAGGCTGGCGGCGGTCGCCAGCTGCCAACCGCGCACACGGGAACGCTCCCGGCTCTGTGGCATTGCCGCGGCCAGCGCGCGCCGTTCGAAATCCTCCGCCGGTTCCGGCGCCGGCATGGTGCGCAGCAGGCGCGCAATTCTGAGATCCTCGGCGCCTTCGCGACAGTCGGCGCACCGACGAAGATGAGCCAACAAGTCAGCGCTGTTCTGCTCGCGCATCAGCTCCAGTTCCCGCCTGGCCTGATTACAATCCATACTCACCTCCTCGACACCGGTTAACACGCGTAACTGCGCTCGATGGTTCCCGGCTGCAGCGCAATTCTCAGTTTTTTGCGCGCCCGGTGCAGTCGGGATTTCACCGTGCCCACATTGATTTCCAGGATCTCCGCCACTTCCAGCGCCGTGTGACCCTCCACATCGTGCAGCAACACTACATCGCGCCAGCCCTCGTCCAGCCCCTCCAGGGCCCGGTTGAGGGTCCGCTGCAGTTCCAGACGCCGGTAGTCGTCGCGCTCGTCGATCAGTCGCTCGCGGAAGAAGGCGTCGTCGCTGTCCCAGTGGACGCTGTCGTCGATGGGCGAACTGACGCGGCGGCGATAGAGGTCCACATGCCGGCGGTAGAGCACCTTGACCAGCCAGGGGCCGGGCTTGTCCACCGCCGCCAGCTCCTCCAGCCGGGGGAAAAGGCGCGTCAGCACATCCTGCACCAGGTCTTCGGCCTCGGCGGAATTCTGCGTCCAGCGGTAGGCCATGCGGTACATCAGCCGGAGATGCGGGCGCACCAGGGCGGTAAAGCGGTCCTGCGGCGCTGCGCGGCCGCGGAAAAACTGCATCAGACTCAACCCATTGCTCCTTTGCCGATAACCCCGATCGAACTATTAACACGCAGAAGACCGCCAAAAGGTTCCGCAAAAAAATAATTTTTCCAAAACAGATTTCGTGCGCATAAGGCACTTACACGAAAATGCTATACAAAAAGTTCCAGGCGCAATTTAATTTTAATTACGCGCGAAAAATAACGATTTAAATCTCAAAAATCCGGATTGTGCGTAATTGTAATTGCACACCCTCTTCGCTAGCTTCATTCGACGGGCGATTGCCATGGCCGGCGGCAGACTGGCGCCGGCGGCAATCTGTCACGCCCGAGAGAAGTTGTGCACGGGTATCTGTTTGCCCGGTAGGCGCAGTTCTGTGTTGTTGCGTCGAAGTATCACCTGGTTCAGTGGTCGGATATCCGATCCCCGCCGGAGTTTCCCCGGCATCCAATAATAAATCACAAGGTAAACTTTGACATGAGACAAAAACTATTCATCGCGGCTATTGCCGTTTCGGCGAGCGCAGTAACCCAGGCCAACCAGCCGAGCTTCACCACCAGCCCCGCCGTCGCCGACGTGCACAACCGGTGTATTGTGCGCTTCCACGACAGTTTCTCCGGCGCGGATGCGGTGGGCACCGCCAAGCGCCTGGCCGCCCGGGCCCGGGCGGCCGGTCACGCCAACGCGGCGGCGCAATACGTGTACCGGCATACCATCAAGGGGGCCACTCTCAACCTGTCGTGCACTGCGGCCAGCGCGGTATTCGGCGGCGACTCCTCCATCCTGCGCATGACCCCGGACAGCGTCGTCCGCGTCAGCGCGCAACCGGATTCCGACGACATCGGCACCGCCGGCCAGGTCACCCCCTGGGGTATTGCGCGGGTGGGCGGCAGTGTCGACGGCAGCGGCCGCGATGCCTGGATCATCGACACCGGCATCGACCTGGACCACGCCGACCTGAACGTGGACGGCAGCCGCGGCTTCACCGCCTTCACCCGCGGCCCGAGCAAGGACAAGATCGATGACGACCACGGCCACGGCACCCATGTGGCCGGCACCGTGGGCGCGATCGACAATGGTATCGACGTGGTCGGGGTGGCCGCCAACGCCACCGTGATCCCGGTCAAGGTGCTGGACAAGCGCGGTTCCGGCACCACCTCCGGCGTGATCGCCGGCATCGACTATGTGGGTGCCAACGCCGCTCCCGGCGACTGCGCCAATATGAGCCTCGGCGGCGGGGTCAGCCAGGATCTGGACGATGCGGTCGTGGCCGCTTCGGAGAACTCCGGCGCCTACTTCGTGCTGGCCGCGGGCAACGACGGCGACGACGCCAACAACCACTCGCCGGCGCGCGCCAACGGCACCTATGTGCGCACCATCTCCGCCCATGACGACGCCGATACCATGCCCTCCTGGTCCAACTGGGGCAATCCGCCGGTGGACTATGCGGCACCCGGCGTGGATGTCCTGTCCACGGCCATGGGCGGCGGTACCACCACCTATTCCGGTACCTCCATGGCCTCACCCCACGCCTGCGCGGTGATGATGATGACCAACGGCAATCCGAATACCGACGGTACCGTCAGCGGTGACCCGGACGGCGACCCGGATTCCATCATTCACCTGTAAATCTCCCGCTGTTTCTTGTTGCTTGGAGTTGGCCGGGTCCCAGACCCGGCCTTTTTTATGGGAAGGGGAAAGCGGACGGCCGTGAAAGGAGGGAGTTTTCGCGGGCAGGGACCGGGCGTCAGGCCCGACGCTGGCGCACCGCTTCGAACAGGCAGACACCGGTGGCGACGGAGACGTTCAGGCTGCTGACTTCGCCGGCCATGGGGATCTTGATCAGGTGATCACAGTTTTCCCGGGTCAGGCGGCGCAGGCCGGAACCCTCAGCACCCATTACCAGTACCAGCGGGCCGGTGAGTGAAACCTGGTAAATATTCTGTTCCGCCTCGCCGGCGGCGCCGTACAACCACAGGCCGGCCTGCTGCAATTGCTGCATGGTGCGCGCCAGATTGGTGACGGTGACGAAGGGCAATATTTCCGCGGCACCGCAGGCGACCTTGCGCGCGGTGGGCGTGAGGCCGGCGGATTTGTCCTTGGGGGCGATGACCGCGTGTACGCCGGCCGCCTCGGCGGAGCGCAGGCAGGCGCCGAGATTGTGCGGGTCGGTGACGCCATCGAGAATCAGCAGGAAAGGCGTCTCGCCTTTTTCCTCCAGTTTTTTCAGTAACTCTTTCAGGAAGCGTTCGTCGTGGACTTTCGCCTGCCCGGCACAGACGGCGACCACGCCCTGGTGGTTGCCGTCGTCGCCGACTTTTTCGTCCAGCGCGCGGCGATCCACCTGGCGCAGTTTGATATTGTTTTTTTGCGCTTGGCTGAGGATTTTCTGCAGGCGCTGGTCTTTGCGGCCGCGCAGTAGCAGCAGTTCCCGCACCTGGTGCGGGGAACTCTTTAACAGGGCCTGGACGGCGTGGAAGCCGTAGACGATCTGGTCGGGCATGGTGTTTTGTTCCAGTCACGGGGAGAGGGCATCGAACGGCACCCCCTCTCCCTAACCCTCTCCCCGTGGGAGAGGGAATTGTATGGGGTAATAGTGAATTCTCTGTCGGAATCCCGCCCTGAAACCCCAAAAAATAGCTCCCCTCTCCCACCGGGAGAGGGGCCGGGGGAGAGGGCCTCGAACGGCGCCCCCTCTCCCTAACCCTCTCCCCGAGGGGGAGGGAACTGTATGGGGTGATAGTGAATTCTCTGACGGAATTCCGCCCCGGAAACCCAAAAAAATAGCTCCCCTCTCCCACCGGGAGAGGGGCCAGGGGAGAGGGCATCGAAGGCCCCCCCTCCCTAACCCTCTCCCCGCGGGAGAGGGAACTGTACGGGGTGATAGCGGATTTTCTGTCGGAATTCCGAGCCTATTTTTTCCGGCGCCTGGCACCGGCCTTGTTCTTCTTGGCCTTGCCGTTGGCCCGGGCGGCCTTCTGGGCCGCCTTGCGGGCGGCGACCGAGGGGCGCTTTCCGCCCTTGCGCGGCGGCGTGCGTTTGGGGCCGCTTTTTTTGCGCGGCTTTTCCCCCTCGCCGGTTTGCGGTTGCGGCGGGGTCGCCTCTACCGGTACCGCTTCAGTGGAGCCCACCTTGCGTTTGCGGAAAGGCGTAACGCCGGCTGAAGACTCCGCTCCGCGATCCCAGGGGGAGGCTTTCTTTTCCCCGGCCTTTTTAGCCGCTGTTGGCGCCCGATCAGGATTTTCTCCAGGCGTCCAACCAGCGCCGCCACCAGACTTTTTTGCCGGGGGCGCCCCCGGCTTTCCGGGCTTTTTTACGGGGGGCACTCCCATCGTTTCCGACTTTTTTGCCGGGAGCACTCCCGGCGTTTCGGGCTTTTTTGCCGGGGGTACTCCCTGTTTTGCGGGCTTTTTCCCGGTTTTTCTCCGGCCCTGTCCGGCCGGCGTCTTGTCCGCCTTTGTTTCGGCCCCGCCCTGCACTTTTTTTCGTGCTTTGCGCCTGCGGCCTTTTTGCGCCTTGCTACCCGACTGCGATACCAGCTCACCGAGGGTGAAGTCCACCTTGCGCTCCTCCAGGTCGACCCGCGCCACCTGCACGGTGACCGAATCCCCCAGATGGTAGCGGGCGCCACTGCGCTCTCCCACTAAACGCTGGTGCGCCTGTTCGAAGCGGTAGTAGTCCTTGGGCAGCGCGGTGACATGCACCAGTCCCTCCACGTAGAGGTTGTCCAGCTCGACAAACAGGCCGAAGCCGGTGACGGCGCTGACCACACCGGGGTAGGTCTCACCCACATGGTCCTGCAGGTACTCGCACTTGAGCCAGCTGGTCACGTCGCGGGTGGCGTCGTCGGCGCGGCGCTCGGTGGTGGAGCAGTGTTCGCCCAGCTGCACCATCGCTTCCATGTTGTAGGGAATAATCCGCTCCCTGGGCAGCGCTTCGGCGCCGGGCTCCGTGTGTACCTTCTTCGCCACCGCCGGTGGGTTGGCGTTGCCGTTGCGGATCAGCCAGCGCAGCGCGCGGTGCAGCAGCAGGTCCGGGTAGCGGCGGATGGGGGAGGTGAAGTGGGCGTAGGCGCGGTAGTCGAGGCCGAAATGGCCGCGGTTCTCCGGCTGGTAGACCGCCTGGTTCATGGAACGCAGCAGCATCATCTGCACTATGTGCGCATCCGGGCGTTCCCCCACCTGGTCCATCAGGTGCTGGAAATCCATCGGCTGCGGCTCTTCGCCACCGGGCAGGCGCAGGCCCAGTTCGCCCAGGTATTCGCGCAGGTTTTCGAGCTTCGCGGCCTTGGGCGTGTCGTGCACCCGGTAGAGCGCCGGCAGTTCCGACAGCTCCATCAGTTCCGCCGCGCAGACGTTCGCGGCCAGCATGCACTCCTCGACCAGCTTGTGGGCGTCGTTGCGCTGTACCGGCACGATGCGCTCGATCTTGCGCTTGGGGTCGAAGATGATGCGCGTCTCGGTGGTCTCGAAATCAATCGCGCCGCGGCGGTCGCGGGCGCCGCGCAGGGCCTTGTAGAGGTCGTGCAGGTTGTCCAGGTGCGGGGTCAGTGCGGCGAACTGTTTGCGCATGTCGCTGTCGCGCTCGTCGATGATCTGGCCCACCTGGGTATAGGTCAGGCGCGCGTGGCTGCGCAGCAGGCCCTCGAAGAAGCGGTAGTCGAGGATGCGGCCGTCCAGGTCGATGTGCATCTCGCACACCATGCACAGCCGGTCCACTTCCGGATTGAGCGAGCAGAGGCCGTTGGACAGTTTTTCCGGCAGCATGGGCACCACGAAGTCCGGGAAGTAGACGGAGTTGCCGCGGTTGTGGGCCTCCTCGTCCAGCACCGTGCCGGGGCGCACATAGTGGGAGACGTCGGCGATGGCGACCATCAGCTTCCAGCTGCCGTCCTTTTGCGCTTCGCAGAAGACGGCGTCGTCGAAATCGCGGGCGTCTTCGCCGTCGATGGTCACCAGCGGCAAGTCGCGCAGGTCGACGCGGGCTTTCTTGTCCTCTTCCAGCACCTCGTCGGCGATGGCGTCGACCTCGGCCTGCAACCCCGCCGGCCAACTGTGGGGAATGCCGTAATTGCGGATGGCGACGTCGATCTCCATGCCCGGCGCCAGGTGGTCACCGAGCACTTCGCTCACCTCGCCCTGGGGCACGCTTTTGCGACCGGGCTGGGTGGTGATATCCACGACCACATACTGGCCGTGCCCGGCGCCGGCGGTCTTGTCCTCCGCCACCATGATATCCAGGTTGATGCGCGGGTTGTCCGGGCGTACGAAGCTGATGCCGTTCTCGTGGAAGAGGCGCCCGGCCAGTTCGTGGGTGTTGTGCCTGAGCACCCGCACCACCGCGCCCTCGCGCTTGCCGCGGAAACCGCCGGGGGTCTCGCGCACCAGCACCTCGTCGCCGTCGAATACCTTCTTCATCTGGCGGTGGGACAGGTAGAGGTCGTCGCCGCCGTCGCGGGGGGAAACGAAGCCGAAGCCGTCCCGGTGGCCCATCACGCGGCCGCGAACCAGGCTCATCTTGTCCAGCACGCCGAAGTCGCCGGCGCGGTTGCTGGCGATCTGGCCGTCGCGGGACATGGCGATCAGGCGACGACGCACGCCCTCGCGGCGGTCCTCGTCGTCGATTTCCAGGGCGTCGGCGACCGACTCCCAGGACACCGGTTCCGGCAGCTTCTCCAGGTAATCCAGCAGGAACTCGCGGCTGGGAACGGGTTTTTCATACTTTTCCGCCTCGCGATCCGCATGGGGATCGGTGCTGGCGGGGGGATTTTGGGGTTTGTCTTGGGTCAAAACAGCATCCGTTGTCGAAAGGGCCGCCGCACCTGCGGCGGAGGCCGGGGTCTCCGGCCAGGTGAATCGGGCCGGCGGGATCTGGAGCCGGCCAGCTGGCCGTAGTCTACTAGCGAACCACTGCTCCTGCGCAAATGCGCTTGCATCTGGCCGCTTAACGGTCCGCTGAAAGAGCCATTAAGCGCGAAACAGTACACTAGAGCCAGTATAAGCGATATGGGGCCATTCCCCGACCCGCACAAGGCAAGATGAAAAAAGCGCAGAACTGGCGTTGACACCCCCGGGGCAAATCTCTATAGTTCGCGGCCTCAACGGCGTGCGCCGTTGTTTGCCCGGGTGGCGGAATTGGTAGACGCGCTAGCTTCAGGTGCTAGTGACCTTACGGTCGTGGAAGTTCAAGTCTTCTCCCGGGCACCATCTTCAGAAAGGCCGACTCGCGAGAGCCGGCCTTTTTTGATTGCCTCATCCCCGGAGACCAGCTCACCGAACCGTCCCAATTGACAGGCGCCCGAAAATCGCTATAGTGCGCGTCCTCAACGGCAACGCCGTTGACCTGCCCGGGTGGTGGAATTGGTAGACACGCTAGCTTCAGGTGCTAGTGGCCTTACGGCCGTGGAAGTTCAAGTCTTCTCCCGGGCACCATCTTTGCACAAAATCGCCGGGAGCGATTTTGGCCAGCTTCGCTGCCCCGGAGGGGTGAGGGTCACGGATGGCCCAAAACGAAAAGGCCGACTCTCACGAGTCGGCCTTTTTTGTGTCCGCCAATGATCTCCGACCAGTACCGCAGACACTGCCTCCCCATCGACAAGACCCGACATCGCGGAATCGATGCCTGTACCACCGTCTCATCTCACATCGGCTCACAAAGAGGGCCCCGCCGGAACTACACCCACGGCTCACGCCGCCGCATTGCGCCGGTGGATCACACATCGAGAATCCGTTAGGATTCCTGCCGTCATCTTTTGACATGGAATTACTCACAGGAAGTGGAGCCTATGTTTTCCAATACCCCCGCCCAACCGGAAACTCAGATCGCCGGCCAGCACTCCGGCAAACCCGTCACCATCACGCCCCAGGCGGAACCCATCTACCGCGAGCTGGCCAAACTGGCCCAGAGCGGCAACTACTGGGCCCAGATAACCGTCAACGGCATCAACCAACTGGCCGCCGGGCGGCTGCACCAGAACAATATCTTTATCAAACCCGGTGCCGCGCACCGCGGCGGCACCGAGGAGTTTGTGGTGATCTTGCCGGGGTGCAAGGTCACGGCGGAGAAGTTGGCCAATGATGGGTACAAGATTCTGCATTTTGAGGCGGATCTTAATTATTCGGAGTTGGTTGATAGGCAGGAGAGGCCGGGATTGTACAAGGCAAGCCCTTGGGAGGATGAATGGCGAACCCATCGCCGCAAAAAGGGAACAATCACAACTAACAATGATCGCTTGGTAGCGATATGTGATAGCGGTTATGGGCAACCCGACACAGCCGCCAATAGCGCAGCACCTAGAATCGCGGAGGCTCCTTTCTCTGGCGGCAATTTCCGACTCAATAGCAACGGTTTCGACCTGCACTATACGCCCGGGGAAAGGCGTATTGGCGGCCTGAAGAGCTATAAACGCGCCATCCGCCCACTGCAGAATCAGGAGCTGCACGGATCGGCACTACTGCTGGCCAGAACCATGTACGAAGCTAGGGATCTCAAAGGAATCGGCTGGGTATCCGAGTTCGGAGGGTCGGCAATTCTAACCCAGGCACTCAGGATTCTCGCCGACCAAGATGTAAAACTGGAAAAGCACACTGCATTTCTCGTAAGACCCACCACCTCTCCCAATGAAGCTGTCAAGGCAGCCCATGCGGCCGGCCTGAAACTGGACCGCAAGTTCTCCAAAACCGATAAGCTGGATATTATCGGTAACCGGGATCAGCTGGAACTTATCTATAATCGCCTCAAGCATGAAAAGGACAGGCATGGCAGCTACAGTTTAGCCAAAGCAACAGCAGATGTAGTAGAACACGGCAAAAGCCTGCATGGCGGCGGTGCTTTTGCCGGCACGCTCGCGGCAGCGGCGGGCCTGGTCATTAGCGCACCGGCTCCGGCGGCGGCAGCGGCCTTCCTGACCGCTTTGGGCAAAGCCACCACTATTGCCGGATCCGCGGTAGGAATAGGAAAGATAGGCAATTCGATGGTCAGAGCTTGGCTCCCCAAACACCACGACAAAATAAAGAGCAAATTCTGATGCGCAACTTTATAAAATACTCATCACTAAAGTTCCGCAAGCACGAAGGGCTCTGCATTCCGCGCGGCCCCTCTTTCTCGAGCGCCAAAAAAGTTAAAGTGAATCTTCTTGGGAGCACTCTCGAATTTCACGCTCCCAAGCACGCACCAGCATCAACAGAGAGCATACCGGAAAGAAAGGCCTCACGATCAGACTATGACCTAGACGGAATCACTTTTGATGAGGACTTGATGCCCAGCGAAAGCTGGAAAGCGACCAGTATTTTTCGCCGCAAGTGGGCTTACTATGGCCCGTGGTTCACTGGTCTTAAAGGCACACTGTCTTGCTATATTGGCGGAATACATACAGCAGAACGCAACCAACGGGCTAACTTCCTAAATCCCCAGGCATTTGAATCCGCTGTACTGGGTTTTATAACTGCTTGCTGGGGCCATATTCTGTATGATGAGGGGGAACCCTATTACAGAGCGCCCCTTGACTGGGAGCCACTTACCAAGCTACCTGTACCTGCAGTATATTTCGGCATGGAATCCACTAAGATTCCAACCTATAGAAACAAGTACGTTTTTCTTCCCATATCTCCGGAGAAAATCATCTACTTCAGTTTCGCCTATCTTCAGAGCTGCTCTGGCCACCAAGCTGAAAAGGACGAAAAAATAAGTCCCAAACCCATGCAGGAATTAATCGACAACATCGTCGGTAGTATTCGACTCACCCTGTCTCCGGAAACCCAAAACATCGTCGATGAGATCAGAAAAACCTGCCCGGACCTCTCTGTTTCGTCCGACTGCGCACCGCTGAAATGGCCCGCCCATGTCGACAAAGACGGGATAACCATCATCGACTACGGCGAGACCCTCTATTCCGAAGCAAGCAGCTGATCGGTGCGCACGGCGCACCCTACGTCGTCGGCACCACTTTAAAAAGGCCGACTCTCGCGAGAGTCGGCCTTATTTATTTCGAGAACTTGTCATCCGAATTCGGGCACTGGAGGCAGCATCATCCGGTATTGCGCATCCCCGCGGCGATACCGGCGATGGTTACCATCAATGCGCTCTCCAGCTCCGGGTCCTTATCGCGGTTGCGCAGGCGCGCCATCAGTTCCGCCTGCAGCAGGTGCAACGGATCTGTATAGGGGTCGCGCACGCGGATGGACCAGCGCATCACCGGGTTGTTGTCGAGTAGGCTCTCGTGGCCGGTGAGGCGGTGCAGTGCCGAGACGGTGCTGGCCAGGCGCTCGCGCAGGGTGCGGCCGAGGCGGATCTGCTCGGCGTCGTCGGTGAGGCGCTCTTCGTACCAGGCGGCGACGCGGGGATCGGCCTTGGCGAGTACCATCTCCAGCATATCCACGGCGCCCTGGAAGAAGGGCCACTGTTCATTCATGGCGCGCAGGGTTTCGGTTTCTTCGCGACTCGCCAGGGCCCTCTCCAACGCTGCGCCGGAGCCCAGCCAGGCGGGCAGCATCAGGCGGATCTGGGTCCAGGCGAACACCCAGGGAATCGCGCGCAGGGTTTCCACGCCGCCGCCGGGCTTGCGACGCGCCGGGCGGCTGCCCAGCGCCAGGCGGCTGAGCTCGGTTTCCGGCGTCACCGTGCGCAGGTAGGACACCAGCGCGGGGTCGTCGCGCACTACCTGGCGGTAACCGTCCACCGACACTTCGGTCAATCGGTCCATTTCCTCGCGCCACTCGGGGCGCGGTTCCGCCGGCGGCATCAGCGTGGCTTCCAGGGTGGCGGCCACATACTGCTCCAGGTTGTAGGCCGCCACCGAGGGGCGGCCGTACTTGAAGCGGATCATCTCGCCCTGTTCGGTGACGCGGATGCGGCCGGCCACGGAGCCAGGCGGCTGGGACAGGAGCGCCATGCGGGTGGGCGAACCACCGCGGGAGATGGAGCCGCCGCGGCCGTGGAACAGGGTCAGCGGAATGCCGTGTTCGCGGAAGATCGCGGTGAGTTTTTCCTGGGTGCGGAACTGGGCCCAGGCGGCGCCCAGGAAGCCGGCGTCCTTGGCGGAATCGGAGTAGCCGATCATCACTTCCTGGCCGGCAGCCACACGCTGTTTGTACAGCGGGATATCCAGCAGCGCACTCATGGTATCGCCGGCGTTGTTGAGGTCGTCCAGGGTTTCGAACAGCGGTACCACGCGCATCGGCTGTCGCACGCCGGCGATCTTCTGCAGCAGCATCACGGCGAGCACGTCGGAGGAGGTCCGGGCCATGGAAATCACATAGGCACCCAGCCCTTCCGGCCCCTGCTCGGCGATCACTTTGCAGGTGTCCAGAATCTCGCGCACTTCGTCGCTGCACAGGTCGCTGCCGTAAAAGGCCTCGTCCACCAGCGGCCTGCGGCTCTCCAGTTCAGCCAGCAGGAACTGCTGCTTCTGCGCCTCATCCCACTCCGCGTAGCTACCCAACTCCAAGTAGCGGGTGATGGCGTCCAGCGCGTCGCTATGCCGGGTGGATTCCTGGCGGATATCCAGGCACAACAGGGTGATGCCGAAACAGTTGAGGCGGCGCAGTGTGTCCTTGAGCTGGCCGTTGGCGATGGCCGCCAGCCCCACTGCGCGCAGGGAGCGGTCGATCAGGCTCAGCTCGTCGAACAGCTGGCTGCCGCTGGTGTAGCCCTCCCCTTGCGGTTCCGGGCGGCCGGTCACGCGGGCTTCCATGCGCGCGCGGGTGGTGCGCAGGCGATCGCGGACGCGGCGCAACACCAGTCGGTAGGGTTCATGGCTGGGGCCGGTGTGTTCCAGCAGTTCGTCGCTGGCGCGGTGCATGGAGAGATCGGCGAGCAGGTTTTCCACATCGCGCAGGTAGAGGTCGGCGGCCATCCAGCGGGCCAGCAATAGTACCTGGCGGGTGACGGCGGCAGTGACATTGGGGTTGCCGTCGCGGTCGCCGCCCATCCAGGAGGCAAATCGGATCGGCACCCAGTCCGCGGGCAGCGGGTCCAGGCCGGCGCGGTCCAGTTCCGCTTCGATCTCGCGCATGCCCTGGGGCACCGCCTGCCAGAGGGACTGCTCGATGGTGGCGAAGCCCCACTTGGCCTCGTCCACCGGCGTGGGCCGCTCGCGTCGGATTTCGTCGGTGCTCCAGGCGGAGAGGATCTGCTCGCGCAGGTGGCGGCGCAACGTTTCCTGCTCCTCTTCCGTCAGGTCGGGCCTGTCCAGATCGCTCAGCAGGTCGGCCATCTGGTCGTATTTGCGAATCAGTGTGCGGCGGGTAACCTCGGTGGGATGGGCGGTGAGCACCAGCTCCACGGACAGGTCCTGCAGAACCGCCATGACCCTGTCCCGACCGATGCCGGCCTTCTTCAGTTCCGCCAGAACCTGGCGCAACCCCTGGTCGGTATCCGGATCGCCGGGGAAACGCTGGTGGTGCCGATGCAGGCGTTCACGGTGACGCTGCTCCGCAATATTGGCCAGATTGAGAAACTGGCTGAACGCGCGCGCGACTTCCAGCAAAGTTTCATCATCCAACGGATCGAGGAGCTCGCGCAGGCGGCCCACTTCCATTTCCCCCTGGCTGCGGCTTTCCACCGCTGCCTGGCGAATGGTTTCAACTGTATCGAATAATGGCTCGCCGGCCTGCTCGCGCAGTACCGCGCCGAGCTCCTCGCCGAGTAGGCGGACATCTTCCCGTAAAGGGGCGTTCTGATCCTGGTTCACCAATTTCATTCTCCGTAGCAGGACGAACCGGCTATGTTCGCATATTTTCAAAATGAAGAAAGACCCCTGATCGCTGACTTTCCTGGAAATTTACTTCCATCTGCAACATTTTTCGATACAAATCACTTCTTTTCAGGCCAGTAAATTTCTTATTCTTAATTTACATAGGATGCGGGAATAGCAATTGATCCTGTACGTCAACACAAAATTTCAACTCCCATGAATAAAACCAGGAATTCGCTTTGAATAGAACCGTGCCACATAAAATAACCCAGTGATCGAATCAGCAGGTTTTCGACCGGCAACGAATGCACCGGTTATTGGAGACACCTTCCACCCTGGGGTGCGCGCGGCACCTCCCATCCCCTTTCCCTACAGTAAATAAAAATGCGATTCAGTTCTCCGATTCAGCCTCCTGGAGTGGATACAACACCACCAGTTTCGCTAGAATCGGGCAGGTAGGACCGACAGCGTGACAGGGAAAATTCAAGGGATTGTGGGCGCAGACAAAGCGAAGTATTCTCCAGACTTTCCTCCAGTATCCTGCCATTTGGCACAGGTAATTATATTAAGCACTTGTGCGGAATCCCGTCCCGAGCCTCTCGGTCTGCCATCAGGGCAATATCAGCGCAGATAGGCCCCTACCCAATAAAAATCGAACAGTATGCCAGTTGAAATTTGCCGATCAGGATCGGCAACGGCGCAACAACACCATCGAAGGGAACCCTACACGGTCAGTTCATAAGGAGCAGCAATGATCATAAACACCAAAGCGGCCGGCCACCGGCTTGCAGACCTGGGCGGCAAATTGCCGGTTTTACTACTGAGCGCATTTCTGGCGGCCTGTGGAGGCGGCGGAGGGGGTGGTGGCGACAATGGGGGCGGCAGTTCCGGCAGCAGCTCTGGGGGAAGCTCTTCAAGCAGTTCCAGTTCCTCCAGCAGCTCAAGCAGTGGAAGCAGCAGCGGAGGCACGGGTACTACGCCTGACCAGCCGACCCTCACCATGGAGCCACGGGCTACCAAGATATTCCAGTTCGGCTGGGAGCCAGTGAGCGGGGCGGACGAGTACCGACTACTGGAGAACGCGGATGGCGAATCGGGCTTTCCCGAAATAGACAGCTTCGACGGCGACACCACCGGGCACGACCTGGAGGTCTTCCTCCCGCACCGGATCAACGCGAGCTATATCCTGGAGGCCTGTAACGACTATGGCTGTACGGAGTCCGACCCGGTGGCTGTGTCGAATGTGACCAGCAATCTTGTGGAAGCTATTGGTTATTTCAAAGCGTCCAATACGGGAGCACGAGACCTATTTGGCACTAGCCTGGCTATTTCAGCCGACGGCTCAGTGCTCGCGGTTGGTGCTGATGGGGAAGACAGCGACAACATAGAGGATGAGGGAAGTGATGATCTTGAATCTAGTGGCGCGGTCTATATCTTCAATAAGCAAGGGCAACATTGGAAGCAACAAACCTACCTCAAGGCCACCATCCCCTCAGAGCGTGCCTTTTTTGGTGATAATTTATCACTCTCTGCGGACGGCAAGACTCTTGCAGTAAGGTCGTTAAATGAAGACTTCACCAATTCTATCTATATATTCGGAGAAGAAAACGGCTCCTGGATAGAGGAAACCCGGCTAACCGCGGCCAATCAGGACCCTGAGGATGAATTTGGTATCAGCCTGTCACTATCTGGCAATGGAGACATTCTGGCAGTCGGCGCAAGCGAAGAAGACAGCGACGCAACAGAAATAGATGGAGACGAGACCAATAATGGTGGTTCAAACAGTGGTGCTGCCTATATATTTGTTCGAAGCGGGAATTACTGGGAGCAGCAATCCTACTTTAAGGCAAGTAACGGCGAATCACATGACCAGTTCGGCTTTGATGTCTCCCTATCCAACGATGGTAAAACCCTAGCTGTCAGTGCGCAGTATGAAGATAGTGATAACGAAGGAAATGACTCTGGCGCCCTGAGAAGTGGCGCAGCCTACATATTTACCCAAAATGAAGACAGCTGGGAAGAGAAATACTTTATTAAAGCATCGAATGCGGAAGGTCATGATTTTTTTGGAAGCAAAATTGCGCTATCAGGAAACGGAAGATTTCTGGCCGTTTCTGCGCTAGGCGAGGACAGTAAGTCCACAGGTATCAATGGCGAAGAAAACAACAATGAGGCTGAAGATAGTGGTGCCGTTTATCTATTTTCACTTGATGGATCAAGCTGGGAGCAGGTTAGCTATCTAAAACCTTCTAATTCAGAAGCGGGAGATACCTTTGGAACCGACCTAGCCCTATCTTACGATGCTTCCATCCTGGCCGTAGGAGCCTATGGCGAAGACAGTAATGCTACGGGAATAAATGGTGATGAGAACGATAATTCATCCAGCTTCCAGGGGGGGAGTGATCCATTTAACCGTTCCGCCGGTTCGGCATATCTTTTCACTTACTCCAGCAGTACATGGAGGCAAACTGCATACCTGAAGGCATCCAACACCGAATCAAATCAAGATTATTTCGATCTATTTGGTGCACATATTGCGCTGTCATCCGAAGGTAATACTCTCGCGGTTTCTGCTCAAAATGAAGCCAGCAATGCCAACGGAATAAATGGCACTCAAGACAGCAACGAATCTGAATTTAGTGGCGCCGTATATCTATACTGATATAAATTGCGAAAAAAAAGCCGGCTCTTTTGAGCCGGCTTTTTTGTTGACATAAAATATGTATGCCGTTGAAGAGCCCTGAGTAAGCCCTATGGAGCTGCAGAAAGCTCGGGCTGTTCTTGAAGGCGATCCTCTTCCTCCTCGTCCTCATTCGAATCGGGTCCAGTCAGGGACGCTTCCGGCAGGTTGACCGCGTCCACGCCACTGCTATAGGGCGCCACCTCCACAAAGATACCCTCGTCCACCTGGGAGAAATCCTCCACCGCATTCTGGACCGCGGACTTGAGCCCCTGGGCCGCCTGGGCGCTGGCTACAGACTGCAACCGGTCACCGGTAGCTGCGAACTGCGGAATCCCGCCAATAAACTCCGGTTCGAAGTAACTGAGGGACACAAATTCCACCGAACCCGAGGCGTCGATCCGGAGGGGGTTGATGGCGCTGCCGATCATGCTCCACTGGCCAACTTCGGAGCCCACAGTCACATTGTGGCCGACCAGGTGTGTCA
Source organism: Microbulbifer halophilus (assembly GCF_026183675.1). Classification (GTDB taxonomy): domain Bacteria; phylum Pseudomonadota; class Gammaproteobacteria; order Pseudomonadales; family Cellvibrionaceae; genus Microbulbifer; species Microbulbifer halophilus. The sequence goes on along the minus strand of NZ_JAPIVK010000008.1, from coordinate 14,384 downwards.
CACCGTAGGTCTGGGCGGCGAGCGAACCAAAGCTGTCGCTCGTGAGGGTGATATCGCCGCGGCCGGCATCTATCTGCTCTATGGTCAGATCCCCCAGCGCCAGCACCGCCACATCGATATCGTCGCCAGTGGTCGCCACGTTAAGGGTGTCGGCATCGGCGCTGATATCCAGGTCGCCGGACAGGGAGAGATCCGCGTGATCCGCCCGAAGCTCACCGCCAATGGTTCGGGTAGTGGCACTGGTGAGGGTAATGTTTTCATTGCCATCATAGGCCAGGTAGAGATCCCGGCCGGTAAACTGGATACCGTTGCGGCTGCCACTGGCCACAAAGTCAAAACCGAGATCGGTCTGCAGGCTCAGGTCACCGGCGCCATTTTCCAGCTGCCGAAACCCGTTTATCGACAGGTTGCCCACTCGGGTGCCATCGGCGGAGATATCCCAGGTATTGCCGGCCACATTGTACTGCAGGCTGTTGTCACCATCGCCGGCCGAAATCGACAGGTTGCCGCCACTTTCGCTGTCCACCCGAACCCGGTTGTCTCCACTGCCCAGGTCCAGGCTGGAAAGATTGGTACCCGCCAATCGCACCACATCGCTGCCACCGCCGGTATGGATACTGGTGAGACTGCCACCGGACAGGGTAAATGTATCCACTCCCCCCCCGGCCTGGATGGACTCGACGCTGCTGAAGCTGAGGCTTCCGCCATTACTGCTGATGCGGCTACCGCCAGCATCCACACGCCAGTCGGCAGTGATATCCGCCCCCACCAGCAGGTCCGTTCCGCTGCCGGCCTGCAGGTCTGTCACACCGGCGTAAGTAACGCCACCGATACGCATCGTATCCAGGTCATCAAAGGCGTAGGTACTGTCGAGGTTTGCACCGATATAGGTGTCTGTGCCGTTGACCTGCGCCAGGTTTTCGAACAGGACAGTAATACCGTTCACCGAGGCCCGGGCAACGCCCTCCCTAAGCGCGCCATTACTCACGACGGAGGACCAACCGGCACCATCCGCATTGATCGTATCCTTGCCGGCAGACGATACCCGCTCAATGCCGCTGAACGCCATTGCGGCAGTGCTGATATCCCCCGCGGCATCCAGCGTATAGGTTGTGTCTGAGCCGGAACGCAGCTGACTGTTTTCACCATCGGCCCGGATGGAGGCGACACCATCGAAGTCTATCCCCGCTGCGTTCAGGGCGCGATCGCCGCCGACAAGAGTGAAGACTTCGTCATCACCGGTAGCCCTGAGGGTGGCGTCGCTCGTATTGACCGCACCGATACCGGCAAAGTCGACACCATTGACCCGAAGCTGCCCCTCGGCGCCATCGATGCGCCAGTTGCTGGCCTCACCGGTGACAGTAGCATCCATGGCGGAGCCGGCATCCACGCGGTTGACGGATGCGAAAGTGATATCGCGGACACGCAGCTGTTTACCGCTGGTACCCAGGAAAAACTCGTCGGCAATGCCGTTGACGGCCGCATCTAGCACCACTTCTTCTGCGGAGACCCGCTCTATGCCATCGAAGTCGATCTCGCCGGCGCGGGCCTTGCCGCTATCGTCTCCCAGCACCCACTGGGTGCCGCTGGAGGCATCCACGGTGTCGATACCATCTCCGGCCCGCACCTCATCAATAGCGGCAAAGTCGATACTGTTGGCAGTCAGGTTGTTTGCGCTACCGATGGCGTACTGGTCGCCGGCATCAGAGCCCCTGATCACTCCGGAGCCACCGGCGGCGGAATCCAGGCCGGTGAATTGTATATTGCCATAACCCAGTGCCCTGTCAGCGCCGCTGAGAACCCATTCCTCATCCAGCAGGCCTTCCAGGTGATTACCACTTCCGCGTGCATCGACGGATGTGACATCCCGGAAAGCCATCCCGTAGCTCTCCAGCTGCCTTTCACCATCTTCATCATCGACCGTGAAGTCGTCGGCCCCCGTAGTGCCGACCAGGGTACCGGTATCCAGAACCGTATCGATATTACTGAAGCGAATGCCGCCGGCCTCTACCGAGCGGGTGTCGAGTATGGTGGCGGTATCGATAACAGTAAGGGTATTGCTGCCACCGCCGGCGTCCAGGCTGGCAAGCCCGCTGGCAACCAGTTTGGCGGAATCAATGTTCACCGAGCCGTTGTCATTAAGCTCGAAATCCCTTTCGGCGTTCGTGGCAATCAGTCCGGCATCAACGGCTACCAGTTCACTGATATTGGTAAAGGTGATGCCATGGTTTTCGGCCTCACCCTCATTGCCGTTCAACAGCCAATTCTTGCCGGAATAACCGGTCACCTTGTCGCCACCGCCACCGGTATCAACGGAGTCCAGACCTGAGAACTGGATATCATTGGCCAACACCGCCCCGGCACCGCTGACGATAAAGGTGTCGTCATCAGCGGAGCCCTCGACCAGTCCGCCCGACACGGAACCGAGATTGGTAAACCGGATTTTAGCATCGGCATAGTGAGCATTACCCGAACCGCCGGACAGCCCGATGGTCGCATCATCGACCACCGAGATACCGCCATCGCTGGCATCAAGATCGGATATGCCCGCAAACTCGAAATTATCGATGCTTACGGTACTGCCGGTAATATCGCCGGATCCATCAGTAACCAGTGCCACATCAAAACGGTTGCTGTCGGAACTGCCGGTAAGCTGGGCGTCTTCTATGCTGCTCGCATCAATGATCTCGATGCCCGAGACCTGGCCAATACTGTTTACACTGAAGCCCGCTATTGACTGATCGGATGACTCATTCAGCAGGATATCTGCGGAGACACCATCGAATGCCAGGGTCCCGCCGTCGGCGGAGAATGTTTGCAGGTCATTGAAGTTGAGACCTGACACCTCCAGGCTATCTTCTCCAGAGAGGGTGTAGGTCTGGCCGGAAAGATTGCTCTCCAAGTCCAGGACATGAATATCGGTAAATCCATCGAACACCAGGTCTTCAACTGTCAGCTCTGTGGACTCCCCGACGAAATCCAGGATTGCCGTCCTATCGGTGGCATACAAAATATCGCTGCCATCTTCACCACCACCGCTTACGGAGGCCATTCCGGTGATATTCATATCGTTGATAGAGAGTGCGCCACTGGCCAGCAGCGTAAACGTATCTACACCAGCCGTTCCCCGTATACCCGCATTATTAGCAATCAAGGTAATAACATTTTCAAAAGTTACGCCGTTATTTTCCGCTACTTTATAGTCTTTTATAATCCAGTCAGCACCGGAGAATCCGGTGACCGATATCATTTCGGAGTCACCGACATCGATTAAATCAACATCTTCGTAAGTGATATCCCGAGATATGCCATCCTCATCGATATATTCGAAAATAAGGTCTGAAGCTGTTTCAAAGCTTAGCTTCCCTTCAGTAAAATCACTCAGATCTGCATACCCATTGGCAAACACTTCAATATTTTTGAAAGTTATACCTTCTCCCGCCGATGAATTATCTACCAAATCTCGGCCGTCTCCCCCATCAATCTGACTTAGACTGTCGAAGCTGATTTCATTTGCAATTAGCCAGCCATCAGCTGTGAATTTAAATTCATCGTTCCCTACGGTACCAAACAAATGAGAAACAGAAGAATTTTCAATATTGGAGAACCATAGCTCGGAATTTCTCGCCTTGACCTCACGCAATCCGCCTGTCAGCTCCAAGCCATCAGTATAGTCAGTTGCATCCAAGCTATCGCCACTCTCGCCACCCGAATCCACTTCCCCGCTATACATTCCAAAATCAATACCATTTGCCTTAAGGGTGTAGTTGTTATCATGGCCATCCAATATAAACTCATCATTGGACGAAGAGCCAACCAGGAGTCCATCGATATCAACCCTATCTATCCGAGAGAAGGTAACACCATGCGCGGTGAACCCACCCTCGTTACCAGTAAGCTCAACATCCCCCAGGACACTGACAAAATCATTATTGCTATCGCCTGTAACAGAGCTGACATCCAGAAAATCTATATTATTTGACCTGAGTACAATACTGCCATCCATATCGACAAAGTCGAAGTCAGTGTCGTAACTTCTCCCTGTCAACTCCACAAGCTTTGCGCTATCAATACCTTCGAAAGTGATACCGCTGCCGAATAGCTCATTGTCATAGAATGTCAGGGATATCTGTCCATCGTAATCGAGGGCATCCAGCATATCCGATTCGCCTTCCCCCCTCACCCTACTGAGCCCCTCAAAGCTCATGCCCTGAATCGATATCCGACCGTCGCTTGCAAGCTGAAACTCTTCCCGAGATCCCGTTCCTACAAGCTCAATATCTTCGCCGCTGCTGGCAAAATTCTCTACGTTTTCGAATGTAATGCCCGAATTCCACGCACTGCCCCCCTCCTCAGACAGATACCAGTCCCGGCCCTCACGACCTTTAACGCTATCTCCGTCATCCTCATTATCAAGGCCATCGACATGGCTCACTTCACTATCGAACTCTATACCATTGGCTTCCAGACGCTTCCAGTTCGTCACGATAAAAGTGTCGTCTTTATCGGAAGCGGTTATCCCATCACCGTCGGCACTCTTTATATTCTTGAACAGAATCTCGCTGCTTTCAGCTTCCCTGTCAGTTCCTGTCAGGGTAATATCCCCATTCGCACTCAAGTGATTCTCGCCACCATTGCCATCCACTTCGGCAATATTCCCGAAGGAAATATCACCAATGTCCACCTCTTTGGAATTACTGCTCGTCTCGAAGGTGTCATCGTTGCCAGACCGTCCGAGAAGAACCGCATCCGCAATACTGGAGTCGACTTCCAGGGCATCAATGCCAGTCACGGTAATTCCATTGGCGGAATAGAAATATCCGTTGTCGTAATCCCAATCCAGGGCTATATCGCCTGCCAGTGTTACCAACGCCACTTCCCCGCCGTTCCCGTTCAGTTTTTCCAGGCCACTAAAACTGATTTCCGCGAATTCGAGACTGTTTTCACCTGTTATTTCATAAATCCCCGTAGAACGATCACTTTCCAGAGTGGCGACAACAGCGGAATCGATACCGGTAAAGTTGATATCAGCGGAACTCAGATGATTGTCTCCATCTTCCACTGACAGACCTTGTGTATATTCACTGGCATCCAGTGAATCTTCGGCGCCAACCGCCTCTACCGTTTCCAGGTTTGCAAAGATGATGTCACTGGAACGAAGATCTCCATCGGCCCGAAGCAGAAGGCTACTGCCATCGCCACTACCTGTCAGACTTTCCGCGTTCACATTGGACAGGCCCGCGAAAGTAATACCGGATGATTCAACCTCACGGGACTCGCCGGTCAACACCAGGTCATCCACTCTGGTGGCATCCAGGCTCGTTGCGTCAACGGTTGAGAGCCCCGCGAAAGTGATTTCCGAGGAGCTTACTTCATTCGCGCCTCCAGTCAGTGTTAGGTCGCTGACCGCAGTTGCATCCAGGGCGCTGGCAGTGACACTGTCGAGACCATCGAAATCGATGTTCGCGGCTCTAACCTGCTTCGATTCGCCAGTCAACGCCAGGTCGGTCGCACTGGTGGCGTCCAGGCTCGTTGCATCGACGTTCGAGAGTCCCGCGAAGGTGATTTCCGAGGAATTTACTTCATTCGCGCCTCCGGTCAGTGCCAGATCGCTGACCGCAGTCGCATCCAGTTCGCTGGCAGTGACACTGTCGAGACCATCGAAATCGATGTTCGCGGCTCTAACCTGCTTCGATTCGCCAGTCAACGCCAGGTCGGTCGCTCTGGTGGCGTCCAGGCTCGTTGCATCGACGTTCGAGAGTCCCGCGAACGTGATTTCCGAGGAATTTACTTCATTCGCGCCTCCGGTCAGTGCCAGATCGCTGACCGCAGTCGCATCCAGTTCGCTGGCAGTGACACTGTCGAGACCATCGAAGTCGATGTTCGCGGCTTTAACCTGCTTTTATTCGCCAGTCAACGCCAGGTCGGTCGCGCTGGTGGCATCCAGGCTCGTTGTATCGACGTGCGAGAGTCCCGTGAAGATGATTTCCGAGGAGCTTACTTCATTCGCGCCTCCGGTCAGTGCCAGCTCGCTGACCGCAGTCGCATCCAGGTCGCTGGCAGTGACACTGTCGAGACCATCGAAGTCGATGTTCGCGGCTTTAACCTGCTTTAATTCGCCAGTCAACGCCAGGTCGGTCGCGCTGGTGGCATCCAGGCTCGTTGTATCGACGTGCGAGAGTCCCGTGAAGATGATTTCCGAGGAGCTTACTTCATTCGCGCCTCCGGTCAGTGCCAAGTCGCTGACCGCAGTCGCATCCAGTTCGCCGGCGGTGACGTTGCCGAGACCATCGAAGTCGATGCCCCCTGCTCTAACTTTCTTCGATTCGCCGGTCAGCGCCAGGTCATTCACGTTGGTAGCGTCCAGGCTCGTTGCGTCGACGATTGAAAGTCCCGTGAAAGTGATTTCCGAGGAGATTACGTCATTCGCGCCTCCGGTCAGTGCCACGTCGCTGACCGCAGTCGCATCCAGTTCGCCGGCGGTGACGGTGCCGAGACCATCGAAGTCGATGCTCGCGGCTCTAACCTGCTTCAATTCTCCGGTCAGCGTCAGGTCATTCACGCTGGTGCCATCCAGGCTCGTTGCGTCGACGTTTGAAAGTCCCGTGAAAGTGATTTCCGAGGAGTTTACCTCATTCGCACCTCCGGTCAGTGCCAGATCGCTTACCGCAGTCGCATCCAGTTCGCCGGCCGTGACGTTGCCGAGACCATCGAAGTCGATACCTCCTGCTCGAACCTGCTTCGATTCGCCGGTCAGCGCCAGGTCATTCACGCTGGTAGCGTCCAGGCTCGTTGCGTCGACGTTTGAGAGTCCCGTGAAAGTGATTTCCGAGGAGCTTACTTCATTCGCGCCTCCGGTCAGTGCCAGGTCGTTGACCGCAGTCGCATCCAGTTCGCCGGCGGTGACACTGTCGAGACCATCGAAGTCGATGCTCGCGGCTCTAACCTGCTTCGATTCGCCGGTCAGCGCCAGGTCATTCACGCTGGTCGCGTCCAGGATCGTTGCGTCGACGTGGGAGAGTCCCGTGAAAGTGATTTCCGAGGAGCTTACTTCATTCGCGCCTCCGGTCAGTGCCAGGTCGTTGACCGCAGTCGCATCCAGGTCGCCGGCGGTGACACTGTCGAGACCATCGAAGTCGATGCTCGCGGCTCTAACCTGCTTCGATTCGCCGGTCAACGCCAGGTCATTCGCGCTAGTGGCGTTCAGGTTCGTTGCATCGACGTGCGAGAGTCCTGTGAAGGTGATTTCCGAGGAACTTACTTCATTCGCACCTCCGGTCAGTGCCAGGTCGCTGACCGCAGTCGCGTCCAGTTCGCTGGCTGTGACACTGTCGAGACCATCGAAGTCGATGCTCGCGGCTCTAACCTGCTTCAATTCTCCGGTCAGGGCCAGATCGGTTACAGCGGTGGCATCGAGAAGATTGACGGCGCCATCGGAAACCACATTGGAAAGGTCACTGAATGTGGTTTGCCAAGCTGTGACGCCTCCCCCGGCATTAAGGGTAAAGCCCCCGGCTCCGGCATCACCGTGGAGGGAGCCCGTCGTGGCACTGGCGATGCCCGTGAAGGTGACGCCCGAAGCTGTCAGCTTGCGATTCTCGCCGGCGAGATCGATCCTGTCGTTTCCGGCATCCAGATCATTATCGGCAGTGGTCCCCTCCACCTGTGAAATATTGCGAAAAGTCATATCGCCGACACTGACCGCATTCTGGTCCGCGATTACAAATTCGTCGGCATTGCCGCTGCCCACCAGCTTCCCGCCGTTGGCCCGCAGCTCTTGCGCATTGACAAATGTGATATCGCTGTTCTGGGTATTTCCGTCATTCGTCAGCACCCAGTCTTCATCTGTCGCGCCGTCAATTGTCCCGGTACCCGCGGAAACGTCGATGATCTCGACCTGGCTGAATGTAGTGCTGTCACCAACCGACAGGGATTTGCTACCGGTAATTTCCAGGTCGTCTTCTGTCTGCGACAGGCCAAAGCTGTCTTCTCCGGCACCGCCGGTTACGGTAATCGAGCCGGAGACATTGATATCACCCAGGGTATTCTGGGTATCCGCGCCGCCGGTACCCACATCAATGGTTACACCTTCGGCCTCGATGAGCCCCGTATTGACGAACGAACCTTGGGTGCTGGCAATAAGTTCGGAATTGGCTGTCAGTTCCTGGCTGTTGCTTATGCCGGCACCACTGCCGGTCAGGCGTATACTGCCATCACTGGCGTCGATACCGTTCGCGCGGACGACACCCTCGTTATTTACCGCATTGGTAAACAACCCCCCGGAAACGCTCGCCTCCATCAGCACCTGGGCGCCGGCCACTTCCCCCTGGTTCAGCAGGGCACTGTCGATACCGAGCACATCTTCCAGTACCGCCTGTTCGACGCTGACACCAATCAGTCCGTCTGCGTCAAATGTGAGAACGGCTTCATCTGCCGCGGTCAGGCTCGCCAGCCTGGCCCCGATCAGCTGTGCGCCGGCGGCATTGTGCACCTGGCGCCCCACCAGCGCCGCCGAACCGCTGGCGGCATCGATGACACCCTCATTGATCACATACCCACCGCCGGCACCGTCGGCAGCGAGGGACAAGTCTTCCGCCAGGCTGAAGCCGGCTTCACGGATCTTGTCAGCGTCGACATCCAGGCCGGAGGCGGTAATGGCCCCCACATCGATGGTCGCAGATTCGGTAAACAGGATACCGCGCGGGTTTACGAGAATGACGTGGCCCGAAGACTCGATGCTTCCCTGGATTTCGCTGGCATCTCCACCGATGATGCGATTTAGGACCACGAAGGAAGAGTTGCTTTCGTCGGAGTGAAGGAACTCGACAAGCTCATCGGGGCTGATATCGAATGAATCCCACTCTATGGCCAGGAAATCGCTATCCTGCTCGATGGTAGTGATGAGTTCTTCTATGTTGTAGGTAACGTCACCCGTACCATTGACGATGGTCTCACCCGATGGTCCGGCGTAGGCATGTGGAGCCCCCACCTGGCTGGCAATTACGCCGGCGCAGGCAAATGGGGATAATCTGATCGCGGAAGCCAGTTTCTTGAGTTGGAATGCTACTTTGTTTGCTTTCATGCTGGTATCCTGTAGCGAGCATCCCGCTCGCGTGCATTGTCCGACGAAAATTTGGTTCGATCAGTTGAAGAAGAACGTCAGGTCTGCGTAGATGGCCGGATCGTCCGCATCGTCCCCCGTTCCATCCACAGAGGATTTGGACATGGTGGGCCAGGCGACGGAGACCTGGCTGCTGAAAGATTCATTCCAGCTCATTTTGAACAGCAGGCCCGCACCTGAGAATCTGGCCCAGTCATCGTGCTCCCCCTCTTCGTAGTTTCGCACAACGCCGTAGCCGCCATCGGCTATCAGCGCGACCTGCAGAATATCGTTCAACTCGCGCCCCAGGATTCGGGGATTGATTGTATCCGGAAAATCCAGGTACCACTCCGCGGAGAGCAGGCCGGCAGTATCGGCGGAAAAATCACGTACGTTGAAACTGCGGACGCCGTTAGCACCGCCCAGGGGAAACTGCTCAAATGCTGGAAGACTGCTGTCGCTGTACTGCCAGCGGCTCTTGAGAATCAGGCGCGATTTTTTATCGCTAAAGGGCATGGGGACAAGTATCAGCGAATTGCTGTCGGCCGCGAACTTGGTGAAGTCGACCCCGCGCTCCTCCTCGACCGGGTTCTGGTGCTCGCCGTACTGGACTTTGGCATTTAGAATGTTGAGCATCGAAACCGCACCACTGGACAGGGTATCGACATACAACCCCAGCTCGCCGCCATACACATGGTCCCCCGGTTCCGGCAGGGGGACGATGGCTTCCAGCTCGGATTTCTTTTCGGTGAGGCTGAAAGATCCCGTCAGGTTGAAATCCCGCGAACGACGGAATTTGTGGTCTATGCTTACCGCGTAGCTTTCATTAACCCCTTCGATTTCCAGCAGATTGACCACGTTGTTCGGGTTTTCTACATCGTGCAGCTTAAATTGGTTGTAGTCGGCGGAAAGCTGCAGACGCGTGCGAGCACCAAACATCGGCAGACTGTAACGAAACTGGCCCAGGTCCGAGCCAAAGTCTTCGTCCAGGTTACTGGCATCACTGGATTTCAGGTAGCCTAACGTCAACGCGTCACCAATACCGAGAGGGTTGAGCCAGTCCACAGAGTTGAACATGCGTTGGTCGCCAGTAAACGTGGAACCATGGTTATCAAAACGGCTAACCATTCGCCAGCTGCTTTCGTCGCGCACCCTCAGGTTCAGCTTTGTTTCTCCCGGATTTTCTCCAGCACTGAAATAGCCGGTGATATTCAGGCTCGGAAGGTCGTTCAGCAGATAGAGGCCTTCCTCCACGCTGTCGTGACTGACCAATTGGCCACGCTGGCCTTCAAAGGGTTCGGACAGCTGTTCCAGGCTGTATTTCTTGTTGTCATCGGCAACGATCTGCCCCAAGAGTCCCTCTTGGACCGTCAATGTGACTACACCGTCGCTTACCTCCTGTGCCGGGATCAGGACCTGAGCCAGAAACAGACCCTGTTTACGGTAAAAGCGGGTCATTTCCGCGGCAATTTCCTCCAGGTCGCCGAAAGTGAGGCCGCGCTCGGCGTTTTGCTTCTCTACCATATTGACCAGCCGGCGCAGTTCGGCGGGGCCCAGATCCTCCGCGTTATAGCGGGCACCGATGCCGTCAAGCTGAAGAGCCAGCTCCTCCAACTCCTCTACGGTATAGCCACTGGCAACGAGCTGGTCCTCTTTCATGAATTTTACCCGCAACTCCTCGGCGAGCCGCTGCACCTTTTCGCGGGTAACTCCATACTCCGGAAATTCCTTGAGCCGGTGAAAGCGAAATTCCTTTACGCTGATCCGCGGTCCCTCGGTTCGCTGGGAGGCCTCGGGGATATCAGTGTCGAGATTAGGGTCACGTGCTTCCCGTCGCCGCTGCAGAAATTCCCGGCTTGCGTCCTGCTCGCTGACTGTGGGCACATCCTGGTCGAAGGCCGCCCGAACCTTGCTTCGGAAGCTAGAACCCTCATCCTGCGACTGCGCTGCAGGCGGCAACAACAGCAGACTGGCTCCGACAACAGCTAATCGGCTTCGATAACGCGAAAACATATCCACCCCTTAACAATCCTTGTAAGTCATCATTCGACCGGCCGAAGCCAGGCTTCGTCGGAAGCGGCCGAGACTTGTTGTTTTAATCATCCGGCCGGAAAAATCCGAACCGGGACCATTGACGGGAGCCGGAAGCCACAAGGACATGGCCACCTATGTGGATCAGCGCCTCAGATCTCGCGCGACCCGGAAACCGGTCACGAGGTCGGCCTGACCGTCGTGAAAGCGCTTGGTAGTAGCGAGGCAGCGGCTCATCGCGTCTTCGCGGCTGCCTCCAACGGCCAACAGGCTTCCATCCGCACCGTAGGCCCACTCCTGCACATTCCCCACCGGGTTGACTAGGCCAAAGCTGTTGCCACCGCCCGAGCTTACCGCCACTAGCTCGGCCCCCTTTTCGATACCGCCGTATTTCAGGTAACAGTTGCGGTCTGCGACTTCCCCCTGCCCTCCGGCGCTGGCCGCAGCAAACCACTCGCGTTCTGTGGGCAGTCGATACTGGTGCCCCGTCTGCTCGCTGAGCCAATCGATATAGGCCTGTGCCTGCGCCAGCGAGATGTTGTTGAGCGGCATGTTATCGGGGCCAAGGGAGGATAGATCGTCACACTGACCGGTCGACTCGCAGAAGTGTCGGTAGTCGCCGTTGCTGATCTCGTACTTTCCAACAACCAGCGGCTTGTTACTGTCCCCTTTGACAACAACCATAACGGGCGCTTCCCCGCCTCCGGCCAGGTGGTCGGCACAGCTGTAGCGATCGCCGCGGCCGCCGCTACCGGGCTGGAGGTGCCCGCAGAAATCAAGCTTAAAGTCCGTCAGTACTGCCTGTGCCGGCAGCAGGGCTCTGGCCTCGTTCAGGAGGGGCTCAGTGCGTACGGGGTTTCGGTCGGCCAGCCGGCTGAAGCAGCCAGCCATTTCCTCGCCGAGCACCGGGCGGATTTTCTGCGCCTTGGCCGAATCCAGCGCCGCCAGGCGCTCCAGCTGCCCGCCGACACCGCCGGCAATATTCATATTGAAACTGCAGCGCAGGGCCTGCTCCATATCGTCCAGTACCGCATCGATCTTGCGCTGCTCCTCCAGGGCCGCCTGGCGGCGCTGTTCGGCCAGTTCCCGCTGGCGCTTGAGCGCTGCTTCCCGCTCGGCCGCGAGTCGCTCGGCTTCCAGACGCTGGCGCAGCGCTTGGCGCTCGTCTGCCAGCTGCGATTTGATCGCTTCGGCCTCGCCGGTTTCGCTGTGCCAGCCGGCACCGCGGGTAAGCATGTCTTCCGCCTGGTCGAGGTTGCCGAGATTGAGCTGACCGGTGGCGGCGGCTACAAACAGTTCGTAGACCTGCTGCTGGGTGGTATCGAGGTAGCTTTCGTCCGAGGGGTTGAGTTCGGAATACTCCTGAAGCTCGATCTCCAGATCCTCCTCCCAGGCGGGGGTGAGGGCACTGAGGGCCACCAGCCGGTCGATGGCCTCGCGCTTGTCGGCGATACGGCTCTGCAGAAGCTCTTGCTCCAGCTTCTGTTCCAGCTCGACTTTAACCCGCTTCTGCTCCTGGACGTTTTCTTTTTCCAGATAGGTGTAGCCGGCGCCGGCAGCGACCACCAACGCGGCTATCACACTGCCGAAAACCCATTTCCAGGTATTGTTGCCGAAAAATTTCTGCACGAACTTGTCGACGGTGGGCGTCCGGTCCTCGCGGTGGATCGCGAGGGCGGACTCCAGGGCGCGCCATTGGCGGCGGCTCAGGGAGCGGATTCGTGCGGGTTTCAGCTTGCGCTCCGCCGCTCTGTCGGCGGGCTGCTTGCCGAAGGGGTGCCGGCCACTGAACAGCTCGTAGGCCACACAGGCGAGTGCGTAGACATCGTCGCTGGGCGCTGGCTCGCCGCCCTTGAGCATCTCGTAGCTGGCGTAGGCCGGCGTCAGCGCCCCCAGGGTGCCGGCATCGAACAGGGTTTTCTCGCCCGCTGAACTGGCGACACTGCCCTCGGATACCGCGCGGGCAATACCGAAATCGAAAACCTTGGCGCCTTTCTTGCGGGTAACGAAGATATTCCCGGGCTTGAAGTCCGAGTGTACGATCTGGTGGGAGTGGGCGTATATCAGGGCCTGGGAGATATCGTGCAGCACCGAGCAGGCCTGGTCGAATTCCAGCCCCACATCGGCGTGTTCGCGCAGCAGCTTGTCGAGCGGGGAGCCCTCGAGGAACTCCATGGTCATGAAGACACGATCGTCTTCCCGGTCGAAGTCGTAGACGGTTACGATATTCGGGTGCGCCAGGGTCTGCGACTTGCGCGCCTCGCGCTGCAGGGAGATGAAGGCGTCCGGATGCTGCTGGAAATCGTCGTTGAGCAGCTTGATGGCCACATAGGGTTCGCTGTCGCTGGCTTCCAGCTTGCGGCGGTCGAGCGCCTTGTAGACAGCCCCCATGCCGCCGACGCCGAGCAGCTTGTCGAGCTCGAAGCGCCCCTTGATGACCGTCTTTGTGACGGCGCCGGAGCCGGCGGCCGAAGGTTCGAACTCCACCGCATCTTGTGGCTTGGGCGTGCTCTTCACATGGGCCGCGGGTTTGACGACGGTGGCATCGGCGGTGAAGCCGGCGGCCGCAGAGGGGATCAGGCCGGGATTTGCACTGGCCGGCGGATGATCGTTGGCCCCGGTATTCTCGTGCTCGACATAAACTGTCGTGTCGCCGTCATCGCATTCCGGCAGGGGCTCGCCCCGCCGCTTGACTATGCGTGTTTCATCGTTCACACCCACCTCCCTGGAACATGAGCACAGTACTTCCCATTACCGCGCCGGCTGATCGGATTCTGTCGATTGCGTCACTGAAAAAACGTGTGCAGATCGCACTGGCCATAATGATGCAGGCGCGCAGTATACCCGACGCCCCATCACGCAACAATTGAGTAACCCGCGCAAATCGCCAAAATTTGATTTCACGCGATTACACGTTAATTGAAAATTTTCCATTTGCGGGCAATCCGCTCTCTGCTCAGCCTTTAATGATGAAAGAACCGCCTCCACCCCGTTAATTAAAAATCTTTAAGCAATAAATGGTTCCAGAGTGGGATTTATTCGGCCCCCTGAAAGGCGACAGGAAAATCTGTCACAACCCCTGCATCGACGCGCCCTGCAAAAATAGGGTCAGAGTGAAAGATCCCCTGAAATCCATAAGATCCAACACCCTTGCAGGCACGCTCGGAAATTTGGTGCCAGAGTCGATTTAAAAATTTCGGATTCCGGTTTTTTTCCCTGTTCGGCTCTGTTTAAATGCGCCCAGTTGCCGTTA
>NZ_JAPIVK010000079.1 GCF_026183675.1 Microbulbifer halophilus | reverse complement strand
GACCCGAACGCCACCGTGACCAGCGGCGACACCGGCCTCACCTGCGTGGGCTGCTCGGTCACCGATGAAGGCTTTGTGATCGACAACAACCTGGACAACGCCGCGCGGATCTCCGTCCCCGCCGCCCTGACAGGCAGCGCCTTTATCCAGGTGACCGACACCAGCCAGACCTACACCGGCGCACACCGCGTAGGCTTTGTGGTGCAGAACCCCGACACGGTCATCGACCTGACGCTGCTGGAGACCATCACCATCACCACACTGCTGAACGGCACCGAGCAGGAGAGCTTTACCGGCTCCAGCCTGGTGGCGCTCAGCGTCCTCGGTGGCGGTGACCAGGCGCTGGTGTCCTTCGACTCCACCCTGGACTTCAACCAGGTGCAGATTGACCTGGGTGCCCTCGCCAGCCTGGTGAACGACCTGGATGTCTTCTCCGCCTGCGTGGCACCGCCGGCACCCTGATCGGTCAGCGGTAACACTCCGGCCCGAAAGCTGAACGGGCCATCACCTGAGCCCCGGCCATTGCCGGGGCTTTTTTGTGGCTGCCTGAGAAATACCTTTTAAAAGCTGGGAGGGGAAACCCGGAGCGGCTGTCTGCGCAAGCGGGACAGGGATACGTTTTGCTTCGGCCTGCCAGGGCCGCTCACCAACTCCGGGATCTTCTTCATTCAAAATGCACTGAGCGCACACCTTTCGGCGCGACCATCGCGGCCCTAGTGGCTCATGCGGTAAAATATCCGGGCTTGGCCTCTCATTGTCCCGTCTTTCCGGCCCCTGCTTCCTCCCGAAGCCCTGTATGGCGGCCAACAATGGTATTTCCTGCCAGTTTTTAGACGCGCCTAGCAAAATGGCCTAGAACTATTGATACGGAAAGGAAATCCGGACCGGGGTATATCCCGGTTTTGCGCCCGCTCTACAGCGGGAACTCAACGGGACTGGACAGGGAAGTCGGGCCACGGTCAAAGCACACATGTCATTTTCGGCGACTTGATTTTCCACGGCCATTTTTTGGCAATGGAAAATCCGGTGCGTCCGCTTGCACGACCACACCCCACCTCTCTGGGCCAACTCCGGTAACTGATACGCAGGTTAAACCACTTGCACCTAGGAGAGGGAACTCATGACCCGAATACCCATACTTTTCTTCGCGCTGGCGATGGCGGCACTCGCCGGCTGCGACTCCGACGGCGACTCCAGTCGACGCAGTGTCACGATCATCGACACAGACGGCGACGGAGTGGCCGATTTCTTCGATAACTGCCCCGACACTGCCAACGCCGACCAGGCCGACACCGACGGCGACGGCACCGGTGACGCCTGCGAAGACGAGCCGGGAGTTGGCGACAGTGACGGCGACGGCGTTGCAGACGATGCAGACAACTGCCCCGATGTCGCCAACCCGAATCAGGAAGACACCGACGGCGACGGCGTCGGCGATGCCTGCGACTCCACACCCGGCACTGTCGACGACCGCGACGGCGACGGCGTCCCGGATGGCCAGGACAACTGCCCCGACGATCCCAACCCGGACCAGGGTGACCAGGACGGTGACGGTACGGGCAATGCCTGCGACTCCGATGACGACGGCGACGGCATCGACGACGGCAACGACAATTGCCCGATGGTTGCCAATGCCGACCAGACCGACACCGACGGCGACGGCCAGGGCGACGCCTGTGACAACGACGACGACGGCGACGGCGTCACCGATGGCCAGGACAACTGCCCCACCACTCCCAACCCGGGCCAGGAGGACAGTGACGGCGACGGTATCGGCGACGCCTGTGACGACGACGCCGACAGCGACAATGACGGCATCCCCGATCCCGCTGACAACTGCCCGCAGGTGGCCAACCCCGGCCAGCAAGACCAGGATGGCGACGGCATCGGCGACGCCTGCGACGACGACCGCGACGGCGACGGTGTGAACAACGATATCGACAA
>NZ_JAPIVK010000078.1 GCF_026183675.1 Microbulbifer halophilus | reverse complement strand
GCCCCCCTGTTCCTCGACAGCCGAAGACGCTGCTTCTTGAGCCGGGCGAAACGCACCATCAGCTCCCCGATGCGCCGGAAGCGGCCCAGGAGGCGGGCGTTTTTGCCCAGCGCCGCCGCGGCACCGACACCGCCAGTGAAGGCCGCGAGCACGATGGTGAGAACGACTTCAAAGATGCCGGCGCCGATGAATTCGGACATCTCCAGGCTGTGCTGGGCCTCGACATAGTCCCGGACGAACTGGGTGATGGCAGTGCGCAGGGCGGGGTCGTCGTAGATCAGCTCCGCAATTTCGAATGCCTGGCGCAGTTGCTCCCGCGTAATCGAGGTGGGATCGAAGCCCAGTACATCCACCACTTCCCCTTTTATGTTGGCCAGGTGTTCGCTGGCGGACTCCTCCAGGGGTTTGTCGTGGTAGACATAGTCGACAGTGGCGTTGATCGCGGCAAAGGCCTGGCGGGCGGGGCTGATCGCGGCCGACACCTCGGCTGCGTCCTTGACCCATACCACCAGGCCCCAGGCCGCCTGGCCGAACCCCTTGGCGCGCCGTGCGGCATGGGCAAACTGCTTTTCCAGGAAGTTGCGCTGCTCGTGCTCCCTCTGGATGCGCGCCGCCTCGGCGCGCTCCTCGGCAATGATCTGTTGCAGGCCCCGGCGGATCTGGGCAGACAGGGACAACTGCTGCTCCGCCAGTTCGTTGTCTCCCGAGAGATTCTCCTCGATGATCAGGCGCTGTTCGGCCAGGGCGAGGTAGACGCTCTTGCGCTCATCGGAGAGGTGGGGCGGTACACCCGCATAGGGGTTGTCCACACAATTTCTGTGCTGGCCACAACCGCGGACGCTACCGGGATCGGGCAATTGCTGGCCGAAGAGGAGGAAGTGCCCGAAAATCCGCTCGACGGTATCGTCGTCGAAACTCAACAGTAACGGGAGGTCGACAGAGCCTTCCGCATAGCGCTGTGGGAGAAGCGGGCGGTAATGCCATCCTTCCCTGACGCGATAGCGAACGCCCTGTCTGTTTTCAACGTCCAAATACATGGCTGATCCCTCGAAGCCCGCCGCCTGCTACTGAAGCGGAAGGAAGGGATACACCCCTCCCGAGACGCGCTATGAATACCTCCCCAGTGGCTAACACTTTGGGGGCTGCGTTGCCCGCATTCTCAATGGCCGCGCCCCTCTATCCGTAGCGATCATGCTCCGGAAAGCGGCGCCTTAATGCCATGGGTGCTGGAAGCGCAGATACTGCACGGGGCAAAACTGCTCTATCTCATGCGGTCTCGGAAAGAGGGTATCCTTTCCTTCCCTATTAACTCTTCCCTGAAGCAAAGGGAAAGCCGGGGGGCCGCGACGCCACAGCCTGGGACTGTGGGCCCGGCTCCCGCGGCAAGAACCGAAACGTCGCTTACAGGACGGTAGCGGTGGACAGGTCGTATCCGACGCGCATGTTTTTCGGGTTCTTGTTGGTCTTGTCGGCGTGGTTCAGGTCCGCCTCGATCTTGGCAAAGCTCAGGGAGATGGACTCCATCGGTGCACCGCCGGAAGAGGCGCTGATGCTGTAGGAGGAGATGATTGCATCTTCCAGCTTGTAGACCGCGTACTTCTCCACGGCATTGGCGCCGGTCTGGACAACGTGGAACTCGGCAACAACGCCTTCATCACCGGAAACGGAAGCCTTGAACAGGCCGCCGGAGGCCGCGTCGATGCGCTTGGTCACGGTGATTTCGCTGATGCTCGGGCGAGTGGCTTCGCGGTTGGCCATGGCGCCGGCTTCCATGCTGATGCCGCGGCCGACACCAAAATTGAAGCTGTCCACTTCAATCCAGTCTTCGTAACCCTTCGCGGTTACGTTGCCCTTCGGAGAGTTGCTGTTGAAGTTCATGTAAATAGCCATAGGTAATCCCTCATTTTGATATGGACTTTGGCGTGGGTGGTGCTCCTTTACCACCGCGGATCGCAGTAGCTCAGGCTGTGCCGTAACGGCAACTGGGCGCATTTAAACAGAGCCGAACAGGGAAAAAA
>NZ_JAPIVK010000077.1 GCF_026183675.1 Microbulbifer halophilus | reverse complement strand
TTCGATGCCGAGGCCAGGGGCACGGTATTCGCGAGCGGGGCCGGGGCCGTGGTGCTCAAGCGATTGGACGATGCGCGCCGCGACGGCGACAACATCCTGGCAGTCATCCGGGGCTCGGCGGTCAATAACGACGGTTCCGATAAAGTAGGCTTCACCGCGCCGAGCCTGGGTGGCCAGCGCAACGTGATTCTCGAATCTCTCGCCTTTGCGGATGTCGACGCGGACAGCATCAGCTATGTGGAGACACACGGGACAGGCACACCGCTGGGCGACCCGATCGAGATTGCGGCGCTGACGGAAGCCTATCGGATGCATACCCAGCGGCGCGGCTATTGTGCGATCGGCTCTGTGAAACCGAATGTGGGGCACATGGAGACGGCAGCCGGAGTGGCAGGGCTGATCAAGGCGGTGATGGCGTTGCAGCACCGCATGTTGCCGCCGAGCCTGAATTACACCCGCCCCAATCCGGAGATCGACTTTGCCGACAGTCCCTTCTTCGTCAACACCGAACTGCGGCCGTGGACGAGCGATGGAGGACCGAGGCGAGCGGGGCTGAGCTCCTTCGGCGTGGGCGGGACCAATGCGCATGTGATTCTGGAGGAATACCTGGAGCCGGAGACAGCTCGGCCGTCGCGCGCTTACCAGTTACTGGTTTGGTCGGCGAAGACCGAGGGAGCACTGGAGATGATGACGTCGCGGCTGGCTGAGCAGCTGCAGACGCACAGGGAGCAGGACCTGGCGGATGTGGCTTTTACGCTGCAGTGCGGGCGCGAGCGGTTCAGTCGCCGGCGGATACTGGTTTGCGACAGCCGCGAGGGGGCCCTGTCGGCCCTGTCGGAGCCGGCGTCACTGCCGGCGGCGGTCTCGGGTAGCCAGTCCGAGGCGGAGGTTGCATTTCTATTTCCGGGCCAGGGCGCGCAGCACCTGGAAATGGCGGCGGCACTCTATCGCCGAGAGGCGAAGTTCCGGGAGTCGCTGGAGACCTGCGCGCGCCTGTTGGAGCCGGAACTCGGATTGGACCTGTGCGCCCTGCTGTACTCGTCCGAGGGAGAATCGGGGCAGGCGCAGTTGAACGAGACGTGGCTGACGCAGCCGGCGCTGTTCGCGGTGGAGTATGCGCTGGCGCGGCAATGGCAGGCCTGGGGGATAGAGCCGACGGCGATGCTGGGCCACAGTATCGGCGAATATGTTGCGGCCTGTCTTGCGGGGGTATTCACACTGGAGGATGCACTGCGTCTGGTGGCCCGGCGCGGGCGCCTGATGCAGGGGTTGCCGCCCGGCGCGATGCTGGCGGTTCCCCTGGCGGAAGAGGAGTTGTCGGACCTCGACGTGATGGGTTGGGATCTGGCGGCGGTGAACGGTCCGCGCTCGTGTGTGCTGTCCGGTCCCGTGCCGGTCATCGAGGCGGTGCGGGAACAGCTGCTGAGCCGGGGCTTGGAAGCGCGGGTATTGCAGACTTCGCACGCGTTCCACTCCGCGATGATGGATCCGATTCTGGAGGCGTACGGGGAGGCAGTTGCGAAGACACAGCGGAGCGCGCCCAAGCGCCGGTTTTTGTCGAACGTGAGCGGCAACTGGATCGCGGCTGCAGAAGCGACCTCGGTTGACTACTGGGTGCGCCATCTGCGCGGGACGGTGCGCTTCCATGCCGGGCTTGAGCGGTTGCTTGACGAGAGTGAGGCGGTGTTGCTGGAAGTGGGCCCGGGGCAGACCTTGTCGACGCTGGCGCGGCAGTTGCCGGCGGAGAGGAAGCGCCCGGTGATCGCCTCCTTGCCGCACCCGCGAGCGGGAGGTGACGAACAGGCCAGCATGCTGACGGCGCTGGGCCGGTTGTGGCAGTCGGACGTGCAGGTGGACTGGTCGCTCCTGCACGCGGGGGAGGATCGCCGCCGGGTATCCCTGCCGACCTATCCCTACGAGCGCAGGCGCTACTGGATCGATCCGCCGGCTGGTGGCGGGGCACGCCGGAGTGCCGGAGGGGAGAGGGCGGTGCTACCGCTCGCCGACTGGTTTCACGTGCCGGTCTGGACGCAGTTGCCAAACAG
>NZ_JAPIVK010000076.1 GCF_026183675.1 Microbulbifer halophilus | reverse complement strand
TTGCTGGAGGCGGCCGTGGCAGAGCCGCAGGCGCCGGTGGGGACACTGGTGTTCCTGGCCGAGGACGAAACTAGACATCTGCTCGAGCATTGGAACCACACGCCTGAGCCGCTGGCGGACGAAGACCTTATCACCAGATTCGAGTACCAGGTGCGATGCCGGCCCGATGCACTCGCTGTGCTCCAGGCAGGAAGGTCTCTGACATACGAAGAACTGGACCGCCGCAGCAATCAGCTGGCGCAGGCACTGGTCGAGCGTGGGGCGGGTGCGGAATCGGTGGTCGCGATCGCCGTGCCGAGGTCACCGGAGATGCTGGTTGCGGTGCTCGGCGCCTGGAAAGCGGGCGCGGCCTATCTACCTTTGGATCTCAATCAGCCTGCCAAACGCCTGCGGGAGCTGGTGGCCGACAGCGGCGCATCACTCGTGCTGGAAAGCGCCCGGGCCGCTCCGGACCTGCCGGCCGAACGCCTGCTGCTGGATGAGGCGACATTGGGGGACTATGCACAAGCACCGCCGGACGTCGTCCGCACCCCCGGGCAACTCGCCTATCTGATCTACACCTCTGGCTCCACCGGCCAGCCGAAGGGGGTGATGATCACCCACGCCGGCGTGTGCAACCAGATTACTGCTTTCAGCGATTATCTGGGCTTGACCGCAGCCGACCGGGTGCTGCAGTTCGCCAATTTCTCGTTCGATACATCGGTCGAGGAGATCTTTGCCCCGCTCGCCTGCGGCGCCGCGCTGGTGCTCAGGACGGACGAATGGCTTGCCGATGCCGACATCTTTTGGTCGCTGTGCGACACAAACCGGATCAGTATCGTCGATCTGCCTGCCCAGTTCTTCAGTCAACTGGCCATTGAGCGCAGACCGGTTCCAGAATGCGTGCGCAGTGTCATCAGCGGTGGCGAGGCGATCAGTGAAGCCGCGCTGCAAGCATGGTTCTCGGCGCCGGGGCACCGGCCAGTCTTGTTCAATACCTACGGCCCGACCGAGACGACCATCAGTGTCACTGTCCACGAAGTCGAGGCCGAAGAGGGCGCCTGGCGTCTGCTCGGGCGACCGATCGCGAATATCCGGTTGTATGTCCTGGACAATGGCTTGCAGCCTGTGCCCGTGGGCATATCGGGCGAACTGTACGCGGGCGGTGTCCAACTGGCACGTGGCTACCGGGATCGCCCGGACCTTACCGCCGAACGCTTCGTGCCCGATCCATTCCTGCCTGGCGCGAGGCTCTATCGGACCGGCGATCTGGCTCGCTGGCGCGCCGATGGCACCCTCGAGTATCTCGGTCGCAACGATTTCCAGGTGAAGATCCGCGGTTTCCGGATCGAGCTGGGTGAAGTTGAGACGAAGTTGGCGCAGGTTGAAGGCGTCCACGAGGTAGTAGCCTTGGCGCGGCCCCTATCTGATGGAGAGAAGCGGCTGGTCGCCTACTACACCGGCGAAGTGGAATCGGCATCGCTGCGCGAGGCCGCGCGGCAGGAATTTCCCAATTACATGGTGCCGTCCGCCTATGTCCGCATGGAGCAATGGCCAACGACACCAAACGGAAAGCTCGACCGCAAGGCGCTACCGGTGCCCGAGGACGATGTCGGTGCGCGCACCGGTTACGAAGCGCCCAAGGGTAAGTACGAACAGGCGTTGGTGCAGATCTGGAGTGAACTCTTGAATGTGGCACAGATCGGTCGCCACGACGGATTCTTCGATCTAGGTGGCCATTCGCTGCTGGCGGTACGGATGATCTCGCAGTTGCGCAGCCGGTACGGTTGGGAGGTGTCGATCCGGCAGGTGTTCGAGTCGCCGACGTTGGCGGGGCTGGCGCAGCGTCTGGACAGGGAGACGCCGACGGCGCCGCCACTGCTGGCGCTGGAAGGCGAGGGACCCTGGCCATTGTCGTACGCGCAACAGCGGTTGTGGTTCCTGTACCAACTGGATGGTCCTGGCAGCGCTTACAACATTCCGTCGGGGGTGAGGCTGGAAGGTTCGTTGGAGGTAGGATTGCTGGGCCGGAGCCTGCGCTCGCTGGTGGAGCGACATGCGGTGTTCCGGACGCGGATCGTGGAAGAGGACGGCGAGCCGCGGCAGTGGGTAGAGGCCGAGGCAAGGCTGACGCTACCGGTAGTGG
>NZ_JAPIVK010000075.1 GCF_026183675.1 Microbulbifer halophilus | reverse complement strand
ACGGTGGCTGGTTTGGGGCGCCACTACGTGCGGTTGCTGGAAGCGGTAGTGGCTGAGCCGCGGCGGGCCTTGGGTGATGTGGAGATGCTGACGAGAAGTGATCGTCAGCATCTGCTTGCGATGGCATGTGCCGATGGGACTCCCGTTCCTCAGGCGTCTTTGCACGGGTTGTTCGCTACCGAGGCGGAACGGGTATCGCACGCGATTGCGATCGATCAGAACGGTTCGCAATTGAGTTATGGACTGCTTGCCAAATTGGCGGGCCATGTCGCATCGCGGTTACGGCAGTGCGGAATCGCTCCTGGCGACCGCGTGGGCCTGTGCGTCGAAGGCACCATGGAATTCGTTGTCGGAATGCTAGCGGTTGTCGAGGTCGGGGCGGCGTACGTGCCGCTCGATCCGGCCCATCCGGCGACCGCCCTCGATCACATCATCGGGGACTCCGGCGCGCGGCTGGTGCTGACCAGCGTCGCTTCCTTGCCGTGGAGCCCCAGTGTTGCGGTGGCGACCATGCCGATCGACGTCGCGCAGCTTGCGGTATGCGACTCGGCCCCGCCGCGGATACGGAGACCTTGTGAAGATCCATGGCCAGCCTATGTGATGTATACCTCAGGGTCGAGCGGAAAGCCCAAGGGCGTGGAGGTCACACACCGCAACGTCATACATTTGGTGCGTGAAAGCAACTATATCGAATTCAAGTGCGACGACGTGTTCGCGCAGATATCGAACCGTGTCTTCGATGCGACAACATTCGAAACCTGGGGCGCTCTCCTCAATGGAATCCGCTTACTGCATGTCGACCGTGATGAGCTGCTCAGCCCAACTAGGTTTCCGGAGTTTCTACGCCGCAATCATGTGAGCGTCATGCTGCTCACGGCTGGACTGTTCAATCAATTGGCGGACGCGGATCCGACCGCTTTTGATGGCGTGCGCAACGTGTTCTTCGGCGGGGATGTCGCGAATCCGGAAGTCGTGAGACGAGTAATCCGTGAAGGAAAGGCGCAACGACTTCTGAATGCCTACGGCCCGACCGAAAACACCACTATAAGCACGGTGCATGAAGTGCGTGCACTTCCCGCGGGCGTGGCTGTTCCCATCGGGCGAGCTATCGCGCGGGCTTCCGCGTACGTGGTCGATGCCTGGGGAAACCTAGCGCCACAGGGAGCGAAGGGCGAACTATGGGTGGGCGGCGAGGGTGTGGCACTCGGTTACGTCGGCCGGCCGGGCCTCACGGCCGAGTGCTTCGTTCCCGACCCTTTTTCCACGCTACCCGGCCGACGTCTCTATCGCACGGGTGACTGGGTGCGTCGTAACAGGGAGGGCGACCTCGAATTCGTCGGGCGCATTGACGGACAAGTCAAGATCCGTGGTTATCGCATCGAGCTGGGCGAGATCGAGCAGCAGTTGATCGAACACCCCGCGATTAGGGAAGTGGTTGTCGTGACTCGTGACATTGGGCAGGGAGGGCGACAGCTGGTCGCCTATCTGGCCCTCGGCGCAGATGTCGAGTTGGCGGAGGTCGAAGCGCATCTGCGTAAGCGTGTTCCGAGTTACATGGTACCGACAGCATATGTGAGGTTGGAGTCGTTGCCACTGACGGCGAACGGGAAGATAGACCGGCGTTCACTGCCTGCGCCGGAGCGGTCAATGTTGGGCCCGACGAGCGAGGAGGATCCGGAGACGGCAGAGGAGCGATTGCTGGCGGATATCTGGGAGGAACTTCTGGGCGTGTCGCCTGTGGGCAGGCACGACAACTTCTTCACTTTGGGTGGCCATTCGCTGCTAGTGGTACGGATGATCTCGCAATTGCGCAGCCGGTACGGTTGGGAGGTGTCGATCCGGCAAGTGTTCGAGTCGCCGACGTTGGCGGGGTTGGCGCAGCGTCTGGACAGGGAGACGCCGACGGCGCCGCCACTGCTGGCGCTGGAAGGCGAGGGACCCTGGCCATTGTCGTACGCGCAACAGCGGTTGTGGTTCCTGTACCAACTGGATGGTCCTGGCAGTGCTTACAACATTCCGTCGGGGGTGAAGCTGGAAGGTTCGCTGGAAGTAGGATTGCTGGGCCGGAGCCTGCGCTCGTTGGTGGAGCGACATGCGGTGTTCCGAACACGGATCGTGGAGGAGGACGGCGAGCCGTGGCAGTGGGTAGAGGCCGAGGCAAGGCTGACGCTACCGGTAGTGG
>NZ_JAPIVK010000074.1 GCF_026183675.1 Microbulbifer halophilus | reverse complement strand
TTGCTGGAGGCGGCCGTGGCAGAGCCGCAGGCGCCGGTGGGGACATTGGTTTTCCTGACCGAGGAAGAGCGCGCGGCGCTACTGCGCGACAGCGGCGAGGCACCCTTGCCGATCCCCGACGAAAGCCTGGTGGCCGCCATCTGGCGGCAAGCCGAAGCCACCCCCGATGCAATCGCCTTGATCGAGGGGAGCCAGACGATCAGTTACCGGGCGCTGCTGCGCCGGGCCAATGCCTGGTCGCACTGGCTGCGCGGGCGCGGCATCGACACGCGCCACCGGGTCGGTGTCTGTCTGCCGCGCACCCCCGAGTTACTCGCCGTGCTGCTGGGCATCCTCAAGTCCGGGGCGGCCTATGTGCCGATAGACCCGGCCTACCCGACCGAGCGCATCGCCTACCTCCTCGAAGACGCCCAGGTGGAAGCGGCGATCACGACAAGATCGCTGTCGGATCTGCTACCGCCGGGCGTGCAGCAGTGGACGCTCGAGACAGTGACCACCGAGCTGCAGCCGTGCGATGTGGCAGTCGAGGTTGCAATCGCCGGCGGACAGCTGGCGTACCTGATTTACACCTCGGGCTCCACGGGCAAGCCCAAGGGGGTAGCGATCACCCATCGCAACGCGGTCGCCCTGTTGGCGTGGGCGCAGACGGTCTATTCACAGGCCGATATCCGAGGCGTCCTGGCGGGGACCTCAGTGTGCTTCGACCTGTCCATCTATGAACTCTTCCTGCCGTTGAGCCTGGGCGGCATGGTGATTCTCGCCGACACCGCGACACAGCTGCCAGATATTCCGGCATCCCAGGCGGTGACCTTGATCAACACAGTGCCATCCGCACTGTCGGCGTTGCTGGATCTGGACGGCGTGCCCTCGTCGGTGCGTGCGATCAACCTGGCGGGCGAAGCGCTGTCGCGCGAACTGGCCGAGCAGATCCTGCAATTGCCGCGGGCGCCGCGCTTGTACAACCTGTATGGGCCGTCGGAAGACACGACCTATTCGACGGCATTCCAGGTGGTGTCGTCGGCTCTCAAACCCCGGATAGGCCGCGCGATCGCGAACAGTCGGGCCTATGTACTCGACGCCTTCCTGCAGCCAGTACCACCCAATACGGCCGGCGAACTCTATCTCGCCGGCGAAGGGGTGGCCCGCGGTTACTGGTTGCGGCCGGATCTGACCGCGGAGCGTTTTGTGCCGAACCCCTTTTCGAGCCGCCCCGGGGAGCGGATGTATCGGACAGGAGACCATGTGCGTTGGCTGGCCGACGGCGAACTGGACTATCTGAGGCGTTTAGACCAGCAAGTGAAGCTGCGCGGCTACCGGATCGAATTGGGGGAGGTCGAGTCGCGGTTGCGCGAGCAGGGCGGGGTAGGGCAGGCGCTGGCTCTGGTGCGCGAAGACCAGCCGGGCGACCGGCGACTGGTGGCATACGTGCTGCCCGAGGACGGCGCCTCGCTGGATGGCGAGTGGCTACAGTCGGCGCTGTCGCGGCAACTGCCCGGACACATGGTGCCGTCGGCGATAGTGACGCTGGCGGAGTTTCCGCTGACAGCGAACGGAAAGATCGACCGCAAGGCGCTGCCGGTGCCGGAGCGAGGGCCGGAGGGCGAATACACGGCGCCACGGACGGAGACGGAGGAATCGCTGACGCAGGTATGGAGCGAGTTGCTGGGCGTGGAGCGAGTGGGCGTACACGACAACTTCTTCTCCCTGGGGGGCCATTCGCTGCTGGCAGTGCGGATGATTTCGCAGTTGCGCAGCCGGCACGGCTGGGAAGTGTCGATCCGACAGGTGTTCGAGACACCGACGGCGGCGGGGCTGGCAGCGGGATTGGCGGTGCGGGAAGACGGGGACGGGTGGCAGCCGCCGCCGCTCCGCCGTCGGGACAACGACGACGCTCTACCGCTGTCGTTCGCGCAGCAGCGGCTGTGGTTCCTGTGGCGCCTGGACGGGCCGAGCGCGGCCTACAACATCCCCTTGGGGCTGCGGTTGCAGGGCCCGCTGTCACTGCCGCTACTGACGCGCAGCCTACGGGAGGTGGTACAGCGGCACGAGGTGCTGCGCACGCGATTTGTGGAAGTGGACGGCGAGCCGGTACAGCGGGTCGAACCGGCCCTGGCCCTGTCGATTCCGGTGGTGGATGTATCGGCCCTGCCGCAGAGGCAGCGCGAGGCACAGGTTCGAGAGTTGACACGCTGGAATGCGCAAGCGGCCTTTGACCTGGAACGGGCGCCACTGCTGCGGGCGACCGTCGTGCGCGAAGGCGCGGAGCGGCATGGACTCTTGCTGTGTATGCACCACATCGTCTCGGACGGCTGGTCGATGGGTGTGCTGATGCGGGAGTTCGGGCAAGTGTACAGCGCCTTCGCCGAGGGGGCGGAGTCCTCGCCACTGTCGGAGCTGCCGATCCAGTATGCCGACTACGCACAGTGGCAGCGCAGTTGGTTGCGCGACGAGGCGCTGGAGGCTCAGGCCTCCTACTGGATCGAGGAACTGTCGGGGCTGCCGGCGTTGCTGGAACTGCCGACGGACCGGGTGCGCCCGGCGCAG
>NZ_JAPIVK010000073.1 GCF_026183675.1 Microbulbifer halophilus | reverse complement strand
CGCCGACTGGTTTCACGTGCCGGTCTGGACGCAGTTGCCAAACAGCCCGAAGCCATATTCGGTACCGGGGAGCGGTTGGATTCTGTTCCGAGACCGTGCCGGTGTCGCGGCGCGCATCGCAAACAGATTGCGGGAAGAGGGACAGCGCGTTCTGGAAGTTGTCGAAGGGCAGGGCTTCGCCGAGAACGGAGATGTGGTCAGCCTCCGCCTGGGCGAGGCGGGTGATTTCGATCTGCTCTGTCGCACGCTTGAGGAGCGAGGAGACTGGTCCCACGTCGTCTACACATGTTGCACCGATCGCGTGGGCAGTGACTATAGGCGCGCGCAAGACATTGGCGTTCATGCGCTGGCGGCGTTCTGCGCCGCTATTGGACGGCGACCGCGGCTGCGTATACAGACCCTGACGGCGATCACCAGCGGACTTGGCGATGTACAGGGAACCGAAGCGTCCGATCCACTCAAAGGCGGTGTACTGGGACTGCTGCCGGTAATCGAACAGGAGTACGGAATGCGTTGCCGGTCCATCGATATCGATGACGGCAGCGATGTGGTATCTGTGTGCGATATCCTGCTCGACGGATCGGAATCCGCTCGCTTCGCCGTTCGCGGCAGCCGCTGCTGGAAGCTCAGCCACACTACCCTGGATGCAAATGTTTCCGGCCCGCTACCCTGGCGCAGGGAGGGGGTCTATCTCATCACTGGAGGCTTGGGCGACCTCGGCCTGCTGTTCGCGGAATATCTGGCGCGCCATTATCGGGCTCGGCTAGTCCTTACTTCCCGCCAG
The DNA here is from genome assembly GCF_026183675.1 of Microbulbifer halophilus. Lineage (GTDB taxonomy): Bacteria > Pseudomonadota > Gammaproteobacteria > Pseudomonadales > Cellvibrionaceae > Microbulbifer > Microbulbifer halophilus. The sequence goes on along the minus strand of NZ_JAPIVK010000073.1, from coordinate 1,841 downwards.
ACACTACCGGAGAGGGGTGACTGGGAAGCCTGGGGCGCCGATGCGAAATCCGGATGCCCTATTGCGGACAAACTGCGCCGCCTGCTTGCACTGGAGGCAATTGGGGCGCAGGTCCTGGTTTTGGCCGCGGATGCGACCGATGCTACCGCAATGGCCGAGGTGGTCGCGCAGACAAAGTCGCGTTTCGGTGCTATCAACGGTGCCATGCATGCAGCAGGCGTTTCCGGTGGAAACTTGATCCAACAGTATTCCCGCGATGAGACGGAAAGCATACTTGCGCCGAAGGTTTGCGGTGCGCAAGTGTTGCTTGAAGCGCTTGCACAAGAGCGGATGGATATCGTGATTCTGCACGCGTCGTTGTTGGGATCAACGGGCGTTGTTGGCCAGGGTGCCTATGCGGCGGCCAATACAGCGCTGAACACGATCGCGCAAGCCTGGGCGAGGAATGGAATGCGGATCGTGTCGATAGCTTGGGATGGCTGGCGTCAGACAGGTATGGCACACCGCGCGGGTGTATTCGCCGATGCGTCGGCGGCCGGTGGCATCGGCAATGAGGACGGAATCGCCGCGCTCGAGTTCATCCTCGCGCGCACCCGCTCACCGCAGGTGCTGGTCAGCACCTTGCCCTTCGAGCAGGCGCTGGCATCGCAGGCGGCGCTGACGACACCGGAGCCGCTTGCGCGGCATGAAAGGCCCGAGCTGGATACAGTCTTCCAGCCAAGTCGGTGCAAACTCGAGGAACAACTTGTCGGTATCTGGCGAGATGTGCTCGCCCTGCACAGCGTCGGCGTTCATGACAACTTCTTCGAGCTCGGCGGCACATCGCTGCTGATGTCGGAAGTACTGCGCCGTATACACCGCGAGCTTTCGTCGAACATATCGATCACCGAGCTTTTTCAGCACCCGACGATATATTCACTTTCCAAGCGTCTCGATGGGACAGCTGACTCAGGTGAGGCCACAGGCGCGGCCGATCTCGGCAATCGACGCAAGGAAGCCCTAAACAAGAAAAAGCGCCGGGCCGTTTTCACACAATAACATTTAACAGCCTCATCTAGGTAGGCAGATACATGACTGAACAGCAGGACTCCAACGATCAGAGCCTTATCGCAATAACCGGCATGGCGTGCCGCTTTCCCGGCGCGGACACATCCGAGAGCTTCTGGCGCAACCTGTGCGACGGCGTTGAGTCGATCCGCCGGTTGAGCGAAGAGGCACTGGAGGAACGCGGCGTGGCCGAAACGACCCGCAAGCACCCCAATTACGTGCCGGTCTTCAGCGGACCGGAGAACATCGATATGTTCGATGCCGCATTCTTCGGCATGACGCCGGGAGAGGCGGAGTGCATGGATCCACAGCACCGACTGATGCTCGAATGTGCACACGAGGCGCTTGAGAGCGCGGGCGTCGTACCCAGCTCCGCCCAGCTTCGGATCGGTGTATTTGGCGGCATTGGGGTGAACAACTATCTGTTCGAGAACCTCTATTCGCTGCTTCCGGATGCTTTCAATTTGGCTGCGGACAGGTTCTCAAGAGATATGCAGATCGGGTTGGGCAACGAAAAATGTTATGCCTGTACGCGGATCTCGCACAAGCTCAACCTGAAGGGGCCGAGCGTCTACGTGGAGGCGGCATGTGCGACCTCGCTGGTTGCCATCCACATGGCCTGCAAGTCGCTGCTCGATTACGAATGCCAGGTGGCGATTGCGGGTGGCGCGAAAACGGAAATACCTTATGGTCTGGGGTACATGTATGAAAATGGCGGGATGACATCCCCCGACGGACAAGTGCGGGCATTCGATGCCGAGGCCAGGGGCACGGTATTCGCGAGCGGGGCCGGG
>NZ_JAPIVK010000072.1 GCF_026183675.1 Microbulbifer halophilus | reverse complement strand
CGGAAGAGGCGCTGGGTTTTAGGTGGGGTTTATTGATCGCTTACGTATCCTGAACATCCTTTGTACAGCAATCAGAAACAATACAAGCCCGGCACCCATTGCCCACCAGTAGTGGTCTGTGAAAAATGGAAGGATAGTGATAATCAGGGTGAATAGTAATAACGATAAAGTGATTCCATCGGTACTTTTTCTGGTAATAGTGAACAGGAAGATGGAAAGGCCAGTTATATAGGGCCAGAAGCTCACCCAGCCGGAGGTTTCCATTTCCACGGAAATTTCTGGAGCAGTGGAGGAAGGCGAAGGAGTCGTTAGAATTCCCTCCCGGAAGAACATGAAATAGCCGACTATCGCAAGGAGGTAAGGGCCCGGTATCATAGTCCATTCCTCAGGAGAGGCTTTTAGCCAACCTTTCTTGTAGGCGAATCCCTGGGTTGCAACTGTGATCAGTATCAGAGGCAGTGTGAAGGGAAGATTGATCCAGAACTCATCGTGATAATACAGCGCAATAAACGGGGTAAAGAAGATAAGATCGCTGAGTCGGCCTTTAGAAGTAGTGGAGTTTTCGGAACTTTGTGTCAGCCGTATGGTGGCATAACAGTCAACGCCTAGACATAGCAAGGCTGCTATTGCTAAAGCTGGAAGTATTGAGACAATTTCGGGCATACTGTAGAGGTCAAGTTTTACGTCGTAGCCACCGAATGATCGAAGATGGATGCCTTTCTAGGAGCTCCATAACTTTTGGCTACGGGTATTCGGCCTTTTCTGCTGATTGGCTTTAGCTGATCAGAGCCTTATGGCGATCAGGGAGAGTTGCAGAATGATATCTATAGCCATAAAAGTCGGGGCTGACGAACCGAAGTCGCTCAGAGAGACTGAGCAACTCGGTGTCAAAGTGGGCTAGAGCAGATGGGACGGTCTCTAGTCGACGTGGCGCCCTGCACGGAGTACCAAGTCGGATACCGCGCGGTGTACCCGGATAAATATCATGCGGATAAACGCCACAGTAATACTTACATCCGACGATATCCTGACCCCGATCAGTTGTGCTAGTCGCTTAATCAGGCGAACTACCCAGAAAGAGGCATCCTTGCTGATCTGGTAGGCCTTGTGCATGAGCATCGCCAAACGGTCCAGAAGGGTGAATGCGGTGCCTGCCCCTACTACCAGGGTGATTCCGGCCAGTTCCGCCACCTTCTTCAATACCCAAAGCAATGCATCGCCTGCGATTCTAGCCGTGTTCAGGGTAAGCGATATCATTGAGTCGGACTCAAGCCAAGCTTCGATATCTCTTTCGAATGCACCTTGCGGTCGCAGCTTTCTGACATCCTCCCAATCCAGCGAGTCACTATCATTGGGCGCTACCGACCTTACATATGTAGAGCTGGAATGATGTGTGATCGGGTTGAGGCTGGATGGCGAGGGAAGTAGGAAGTCACCGAGTCCCCCGTCTGGCACATGATGGAAAGGCCAGGTCGGAACCATGGGAACTGCATCCTGCGAGTGGTAGACACGGTGGATGTTCGCCTCTCCCAGCCGCTTCTTGCACTCGTTGGCAAAGAAATCCAGGCCGACACGAGGGCTGCCGAATGTATAGAGTTTTACCGTTTTGGAGGTGTTACAGGCCAGCCAGTCGGCTGTCATTGTTGCCAGTGCACCGCCCAGGCTGTGACCAACACAGTGGATGGTATGCACGTCGGAAGGCAAGCTTTGGGAAAACCTTTCCAGCTGTGGCAGAAAGGATGCAAAGCTATAATAGAATCCTTGATGGACGGCCCCGCCGGTATGCGACCTTCTGACCCCTGCATTCAAGTCGGTAAGGGCGTCGTAACCGCTTGCTGTACCCTTTAGTGCGACAATCGCCTGGCCTTTATATCGGCCCAAGCCGTGGGCGGCTATTCCCATGGTGTGCTCATTTTTTAAGAAAACGAGCGCTCCTGTTTCACCATCAAGTTTTTGGCTTCCGGATCCACTGACTTCCAAGTCTTGGCTGTATATGTCTGTAAATAACTCCTGAGTATTTGGGTCCTTGATGAGGTAGATATCTTTGGCGAGTTGAGCGCTGTACTTTGGAGATAGCATGTGAAGCACTTCCTTCTTGCTTGATTAGTTTAATTCCACTGGCAGGAGGTTTTAACTATTGAGTCAAAAGCCCTCTCAGTCTTTGGGTCATCTGAAAGCTCGCAGTCCAGCTCTAGTGGGCTTCCACTCATTTCAAAGTTCTCGGCGGGATCCCGTTTGGCATATACCCATATTTTGTAGTCTTTTTCTTGATACTGGACGCTGATTACCTGTGATGAAACAAACTCTACAGGAAGAACCTGGGTCACAGAGCTCTCGTACATGGCCGGAAGTTGAACAGTGCCATTCTCGTCTGCTTTGAAGGTATCGACAACTTCCTCTTTCCAGTTGACGGTGCGGGTTACTTTGGCACCGTCGGCGGGTTTTCCGTCTAGCGTAAGTCGGAGCTTCATTTCAGAGAAGGTGCATGCTTTAAAAGGATTTAGAGAACTCATGGTATTACCTGATACAGGAATCAATGCGATTATAAAAGCAAGGAAATAGAAGGATTTCCCTATATTCAAATTTCGACGGTACAGCGTCATTGTGGTCAGCCCCCGATCAGTACGGTCGGGCACCCGACCACAATCTTCCCACCGTGCGCCGTGCTGTCTCCCATGCGCGCCGCG
>NZ_JAPIVK010000071.1 GCF_026183675.1 Microbulbifer halophilus | reverse complement strand
CTCGGCAAGGACGCGATGGTTGTCACAACGATAGACGGCGAGGAGCATATTTCAGGGCTGTTCCGCTACAAGCTCAAGCTACTCTCCGACAATCACGCCATCACCCAGAGCGATATCGTCGGCAAGGTGATGACGGCCTCCATCCATCACGCGGAAGAGCCCCGCTATATCAGCGGCTATGTCGCGCACTTCTCCATGCACGACGTCAATGCAGAAGGCATGCGCAGCTATACCGCGATACTGCGGCCGGGACTCTGGTTCACCAGCCTCGGCGGCAAGAACCGGGTGTTTGAGAAGAAGTCCGCCAAGCAGATCCTGGAAGAGGTGCTGGGCGAGTACAGCAAGGTCATCAAGCTCTCCACAAAGCTCAATGCGGAGTACATAACCCGCGAGTACTGTGTGCAGTTCGATGAGAGCGACTTCGACTTTATCAGCCGGTTGATGGCGGAAGAAGGCATTGCCTACTACTTCAAGCACAGCGACGGCCAGCACGAGCTGGTCCTCTGCGACGATCCGCAGGACTTCTACGACTGCGGATCGGGAAAGGTGGAGTACGATGGCGGCGGAAGCCACCCGACCAAGCACACCATCAGCAGCTGGGACCGCGTTTTCAACTATCACAGCGGCGGTTTCGAGTTCAAGGACTACAGCGAGTTCACCGCGACCAAGGACAACAAGCAGCAGGTCAAGACCACCAGCAAGCTCAGCGATGTGTCCAGCTATATGCACAGCCTCTACGGGCTGAACCACTTCGAGCCGGACGGTGACCACAAGCACAAGTTCAAGGACAGCTACCACAAGGCGCTGGCGGAAAGGGCAATGGAGTCCCAGGAGGCCCAGTTCGACGTCGCCCACGGCAGTAGCGACTGCCCGGCCTTCAGTGCCGGCGGCCGCTTCGACTTTGATCACACACTGAGCACCGAGAAAGGCAAGTACCTGCTGACTTCGGTAAAGATGTTCGCCACTGACAGCAACAGCGGACTGACACATTTCAACAACGCCTTCACCTGCGTACCCGCGTCGGTGATCCCGCGGCCGGACCCGCTGTCCCGCCCCAACAAGATCCACGCGCCGCAGGTGGCGCAGGTCCTGGAGGTCAAGGCGACCGCCTCCGACAGTTCCCAGGACCCGTACACGCAACTGAAGGTCAAGTTCCCCTGGAATTCGGCCCAGAACAGCTGCTGGGTGCGCGTCATGCAGTCCTTTGCCGGCAAGAACTGGGGGGCGAACTTCGTGCCCCGGGTGGGCCAGGAAGTGGTCGTCACCTATATCAATGGCGATCCGGACCGCCCGCTGATCACCGGAGCCGTCTACAACGGCGACAACGCCGGCCCCAACTACACGGCAACCCAGAGCGGCTGGAAAACGGAGTACGAGGGCAGCCAGTTCAACGAACTGCGCTTTGACGACAAGGGCGGCAAGGAAGAAATCTACATGGAGGCCGGCCGCGACCACAACTTCGTCATCCACCACGACCAGACCGGCAAGATCGAGAACGAACAGACCCTGGAAATCAAGCAGGACCGCAGCATCACGGTGACCGACGGCAGCGAGAATATCACCATTGCCAAGGGGGACCAGATCGTAAAAGTCGACAAGGGCAACCAGAAAACCACCCTCGGCGCCGGCGATCACACCCTCAAGATCAGCCAGGGCAAACAGACCACCGATGCCATGGGGGCGGTCCAGGTCACCTCCAAAACCTCCATCGAGCTGAAAGTGGGCGGCAGCAGTATCAAGCTGACCCCCTCCGGTATCACCATCAAGGGCCCCATGCTGTCCATCAAGGGCGATGCCAAAGCCGACGTCAAGGCCGGCGGAATGCTGACGCTCAAAGGCGGCGTCACCATGATCAACTGAGGGAGTGATCGATGACAGATCTGATAAAGGTTCAGGCAATAACCGCTTCCGAACTACTCGAACACTTTGAAGTCAGCGAAGAGGCCGAAGACCACCTGGTGCCGGACACAGCGCCGGAAGTGAGTATCGACAAACTGGCGGAGGCGGGCCTCTATGCCGATGCCATCAAACTGCTGGCCCACGGCCTGCCCAAGCGCGAGGCCGTCTGGTGGTCGTGCCTCTCGGCGCGCGATGTGCAAAACCCGCAGACCGACGAAGACAATGTCAACGCGCTGATCGCTGCGGAAAGCTGGGTCAAAAAGCCCAGCGAGGAGGTGCGGCTGCGCTGCAAGCTGCTCGGTGAGAAGACCAAGCACAAGACACCCGCGAGCTGGGCGGCAACGGCCGCGAGCTGGTGCCACGGCAGCCTGGCAAAGGAGGGCGAACCGCCCATCGAACCACCGGAACACCTGTACGCCCACGCCGTTGCCGGCGCGGTCAACCTGGCGGCAGCCTACTCGGACCCGGTCAATCCGGACAAACAGTTTATCCGCTACCTGCAGCAGGGCCTGGACCTGGCCCGGGGCGGCAACGGAAAAATCGAGGCATAAATTATGGGCAAACCCGCATCCCGCCTTACCGACATGCATGTCTGCCCGATGGTGACCGGCACAGTGCCGCATGTAGGCGGCCCGATAGTCAGCCCCGGCGGGCCGACAGTGATGATCGGCGGCATACCTTCAGCCACCGTAGGCAGCACCTGCACCTGTGTGGGACCGCCGGATACCATTGCCATGGGCAGTACGACAGTATTGTTGCAGGGCAAACCCGCGGCGCGCATGGGAGACAGCACGGCGCACGGTGGGAAGATTGT
>NZ_JAPIVK010000070.1 GCF_026183675.1 Microbulbifer halophilus | reverse complement strand
GGTGTTGTGGGGAGGGCGGGCTAAATACCCGTCCTTACCCGATTATGCTTGAAAAACTAGCAACCAATTCACCCATCAATCTCTACTGGCGAATCAATTTCTCGAAAACGGTTACGAAATTTATCCCACCTTACGGCATCTACATCCTTCACGAAAGAGATCAATCCAGCCAGATGATTATAAAATCCGATAGGAGAATCAAAGTTTTCATAACGAGAAACCTCAATAAGCCCATACTTTTTTATGGCATAAATATGCCTATCTATACGCTTGTACATCTCTTTAGATAGTCTTGGTTTATCACTATCTACTAACAACCCAAGAACTATTTTTTTTGATCCTGGCCCGGCAACTCTGGTTTTTTTCCTATTCTCGAGAAACCTGTTTTTTCGAATGATTCTTATCACAGAGCGATGAATGCTACCAATCGATAACCTTTTATCAAAACTCTCACTAGAAGAAAGTGTCAAGTCATCTGCATATCGCGTGTAGACGAGTCCATGCTGGTCCGCATAGTTTGTTAGTTCTTGATCAAGACTACGTGCAGCAAGATTGCTTAACATTGGGCTCGCTGATGCCCCTTGCGGCAGTACACCCAGAGGCAATTGGCATGGGAAGCCAAAGCCACTATCATGGCTATCCCTCTGATATAATCTGTATGTGTGATCAAAGGCTGAACTCTTGGGTATCTTTATCAAATGCATTAAGTGCTTTGGTAGCCGGAGAGTTGTACAAACTCTAGCCAGCTCAAAAGCCAGCAGAGGCCTGTATCCCAAGTTTAAGAATATTCTATAAACATCAGCTTCGTTAACTGAATAAAAGAAATTTGCCAAGTCATACTGAAACATCCACTTAGCACCACAGTGCATTGAAGCACAGGCTCGAATTCCTCCTTCAGAGTGAAAAGCAAATGATGCAGGGTGAGGATTTATTTTTTGTAGAATCTCCTCATTAATGAATTGTTGTGCTCGCAACAAATTACCAGTGACAGTATGTATGTGTCGCCTTCCCCCAGAACGCTTTTTTATTGCGAACATTCGATAGTTAGAACTTTCCCTTCGACGCTCCACTGTGGTCCTTAGCAAGGAATAATCCACCCCCACAATTTTTGAGAGATGTCGTAGGGTAAAAATCACCGGGAGCCCTGATCGCTTAAGGGTCTGTACGTAAGCTCTTAAATCAACAATAGATTGCTGATCGAGAAAGGACTGAGCTTCATTAGAAAGCTGGTGTACTGACCAAGTCTCCATTCACCTCTCCTTTGAGCCCGGGGGGCCATCAGTGTCATGGCTCTCCCGAGACGACGAAGGTGATTGTGACATGACACTGAAGGGCGGCGCAGCCGCCTTAGCGTCAGATCTTTCCAGAGATGCCTCTCCGACACCCCCATCCGCAGGAGTCGAAGCTCCCACAGAATCTGTCGATGATACAGGTGAGGACACCTGACCAATCGACGGCTGAATGTTGGCTTGGCCAGCACACCATGAACTAGGAATATACAAGCTATAGTCCCAATTTGGAACATCCATAAATTCATAATGTTGTTTGAGCCTATCTAAGCCAGCCTTTGTTAATCGAAATTTAGGTGTTAACAAGCCCAACCTTTCTGCGTGCTCAGTTAGCTTTCGAGCGTAGTGGTGATCGACATTTAGCCTGATTGCTATGCTAGAAGTTCTTCTCACTCCTCGCTTTACCATAGACAGTAGGCTAAACAAGTCGTTTGATATGGGCGTGGCCGAAGACGGGCTGGTTTTCTCTACCTTATTATTATTCAAAAGATCAATCAGCCAACTTGGCAATACACGACCATTCAACAGACCGTTCCATTTACTATTACTAAACCAAAGGATGCCTGGAATGTTATTAGGAACGCTGTGATAAAATACTACATTGGATAAAATCCCACCGTAGCCTAAGCGAGCCCACTTAGCTACTTTTGTTTTATTTCGACAAAGCTCCACAATCTGCTGATAATTACTGCCCCAGCGCTGTTTCAACCATTTTTCGTCATAAACTAATTCGCTAATAAAGTCTACTTTTGAAGACTTTCGGAACTTTCGTTTCCCATGATCTGAGCCTCGAATTTTTCCTATGATTCGCCTTTCTGAGGCTTTTGGCCTTGCAAAGGAAATAATTTTTATTCTAATCCAACCAAGGCTCCACCAACTTAAAATTGTTGGGTTTTCTAGCATCGCATTTAAAAAGCCCGATATACGGTCACCACTGCCAATGGAATCATCGATAAGAACGAAATCTCTTATCCTGTTTGACTTGAGATCAGGAATACTTGGGTGATCCAGAAGGTTTTCACTCTGAGAACGAACCAAGTTAGAAATAATTGAATAAACCATATCCTCGCTTCCTTGCGAAGTTGCGGGTCTCACCTTAGGTGCACCAGAATCCTCCCAATAATCTTCTTCATTTGAATCCAGCTTTCTGACTGAATATAGCGCGTATGTCTTACTGGAGGGCAACTGTTCTATAGACCTATGAAGCCAGCGCGAATATTCGTCACGTGATACAAACTTCAATCTACTCAAAAGGGTTTTAGCAGTAGCCTGCTGCCCATCACTAAATTGCGATAGCCAATTTTGAATCTCTGAGGATTGCTCAATCGAAGCGACCGAGATTTGTTGATATGTAGGTTTAGACACATTCATTGTTGATAACTAAGTTGATCAGTTCAGGATATTGAATCGCTAAAATAATGACTTGGCGCCGAGTAGCCGGGAGCCGTTACCGGCCCCAGCCCTCTAAGAACCGTACGTGCGG
>NZ_JAPIVK010000007.1:102465-153149 GCF_026183675.1 Microbulbifer halophilus | reverse complement strand
ATTCGATATGCCGCATGATGCCTATTTGAATGCCGGGTTAATAGTCGACCTTTTGGCGGCCGTTCACAGGCAACTCAGACCGTAGAAGCCATAGAAGAAAATACGAACCAACTCGAAAAACTGACAGAAGACAGCAAAGCGCAAACCAAAGCTATTGGGGAGTTGACACAAAAGCTCGAAGCAGATTCCGCAATGACAGTCGTGGACACAGCAGTTATCGATTGCGAGGTAGCACGGCAGTTGGAACGCTTGCGCAAAGGTCGATTATTTGGTGTCTTTGACACAATACTCGAAACACGAAAGCTCGTTGAGAGCTTACAAAGTGGCGGCCTCGCTCTGGCAAGCAGGAGCGCCAAGGCTGAGGCCCTCGCCTGGTGCGCAAGGTTTCTTTCAATGCCAGTGCCTGATGAAGCCCAGTCAGTACTTGAAGCTATAGCGAGCCCAGTCAATGAGCTGACAGCTATCGCGCGCGGGCTAATCACGGCCGGACGCGGCCATCTAAACGAGGCACTAGGGGAGCTGACCAATGTCGGTACGCCAATAGGGCGTGGCGCTGCGTATATCAGTGTACTTAAGGTGAAGGGCTTCGATAAGGCCTACCAATGGCTCCAGGAAGCGGAGCTGGCCCCTGCCAATCTCGATAGTGATGCAAAGTTCTTCTACCTCAAAGAAGCGCTGGAAAACGGCGAATGGACTCGTGCATTTGAAGCAGCGACAGCCCTGAGCGATGCCGACTTTGAGCGCTCTCCCGCGCTAATCCTCGCAGCCGCCGACGCATACCTCATGCAGGCGGTTCCCGATGAACTGCGTATGCTGCTGATACAGCACGTCCCCTTTGATGTTGCAAACTTCCCCTTACGGAGTGAACCTGAGAGCCTTGCTCACCGGCAGGCAGCTGCCAATCTCTACAAGCGTATGCACTCGGTCGCGGAAAATCTTGGGTTGCACGCTATAGCCGGACACGCGGCCGATCGGAGTCTCTGGTTGCGACTCACGAACCCAGAGACGGCGACGGAAGCACAGAGCGAGTTGGTCGAAAGCCTAAAGGATCGGACGACACTTCTTCGACGCCTCAACTTCGCGCTCCAATTTGGTATCACTGTTGATCTAGTGCAGGTAGAAAAGGAGGTCGATCGCCTGACAGCTCTTAGCGGAGGAGCCTCCCGCGATGCGGCGATCGCCCGCTTCGCTTTGGCGGTCATGCAGAAGAGCCACGCAGATGCTGCTGACTATGTCGAACGGCATCGCGAGCAGCTCCTAGAGCACATTGGTTGGAAGAGTGTCTACTTTTTTGAGATCGAGATGCTCGTCAAATCCGATCAAACCGCACAGGCGCAGGTACGCTTGCAGGAGTCCATAGATCGGGGCCTTACCGACGCTGAGGCAAGGCGGCTTCGGCGCCAGCTGGCGGAAGCCACAGGGAGCGACCCAATCGCTGAACGGCTCGCGACTTACGGGAAAAGTAGATCCATCACCGACTTGCGTCTCCTAATTGACGCATATGAGGAGGCAAAAAACTGGGAGAAGATCGTTGCGTACAGAAAGCTGCTACTGGATCAGACAGGTGATATCACCGATGCGCGTCGCTATGCGATTGCGCTATACAACCAAGAACATCTTAGTGACGTACTCGCAGTATTTGCGGAGTATCCAGCTCTCACAGACTACGACGATGGAATTCATCTACTTCACGCACAGACATTGTTTGAGCAAGGTAACATTGAAGAAGCGCGTTCAGTGCTGGACTCACTGCGCCAGAAAAGCGACTCGGCTGATGCACGCCAATTACTAATCAATCTCACCATTGCTTCCGGAGACTGGGAGTCGCTGCAAGGATTTATCGAAAGCGAGTGGAGTGCCCGCAACGAGCGGACAGCTGTTGAGCTAGTCAGGGCTGGCGAGATCGCCCAGCATATTGGCACTGCGCGAGGAAAAGATCTTGTTCGTGAGGCAGCATGGCAAGCCTCTGATGATCCGGCCATCTTGCTAAGCTGCTATCAGGCAGCATCTACAGCCAGTTGGGAGCATAACCCCGAAGTTCATCAATGGTTCGAACGAGCGGCCACGCTCTCAGAACAGGGCAGTGACGGCCCCGTTCAGAAGTTGTGCCTTGAGGAGCTAGTTAATCTCAAACCAGATTGGGAAAAGCATGAAACCGATACTTGGAACCTACTTGTCAAGGGTGAGATTCCAATCTTCACCGCAGGCCAGCTTCTCAACCAGTCCCTCATCAGCCTCTTTCTGTTGCCAGCGCTCAGCAATCTGAGTGAGATGGATGTTCGCAAGCGGCCACTAGTTTATGGTTTCAGCGGTGGACGCGGTAAGCACACAGTCGATCCAAGGGTTATCGCCATGGATCCAACATCGCTCATGACAGCTGAATTCCTAGGTCTCCTCGATGTCTACATCGAGATATTCGATAGAATCATCATTCCTCACAATACACTCGCGTGGCTCTTTGAAGAGAAAGCAAGGATTCTTTTTCATCAGCCCAGCCGAGTAGCAGCTGCTCAGGATCTCAGGCGTATGATCGACGAACGCCACCTACAAGTCTTCGAGGGCAGCACGATCCCCCCAGAGAGCCTTATCCTTGAGGTTGGTGAAGAACTTGCCGCTCTGGTTGCTGAAGCTTCATCCAAAGATCATCTGGATTCAAGACAACGGCTAGTTGTCCGAGGACGACCCGTGCATAAGGTCAGTACGTTCATGAAGGAGGAAGCCGATCTTGGCGCTTATGAATCCTATTTCTGCAGTAGCTTGGAAGTAGTGGACAAGCTTGTGCAGAAGGGGATACTCACAACGTCAGAGGCCGAGCTTGCTCGCGCTGCACTGCAGATACGTGAAAGATCTTGGCCATCCAATCACGAGATCACCGATGGAGCTATTCTCTATCTAGATGATGTCACCATTTCACACCTCGAGCCTCTTGGTCTCTTGCCCAAACTGCATCGCGCCGACATCACAGCGGTTGTCTCACACAGAACAATTGAACAAACTGATGCTTTAATCACATACGACGCGAAAGGTGCCGATGTTGTTAACATCGTTGAACGAATGCGCATGCATGTAAAGAAGGGATTGGAAAACGGCAAGGTCAAACTTGGCAGGGTGATCCGGGGCGGCATTGAGGATGGGCCACAAAATATGATGGCGCACCCTACGGTCGCCATGCTGAAGCTTGTGGATCAGGCTGATGCAAGTGTTGTTGATGACCGTTTTGTCAACCAGCACGCCTCAATTTCGTCAGAAGCTGCCAGTAGACCGCTATTGACAACACTGGATATCTTAGACGTGCTGCAGCGTAGAAACGTACTCTCGACTGAACGCAAACAGGAAGCGCGAACCACATTGCGACGAGCAAACTTTGCCATGATACCGCTCGACTCTGCAGAGCTGTCAAGGTTGATATCCTACGCCTCCATCGCGAATGGGGTCCTCACCGAAACCGCAGAATTGCGGGCGGTACGGGAAAGCATCCTGAGACTCCAAATGAGTGAGGTTCTCCAGTCGCCAAAGGAGCTCTCATGGTTAAATAACATACTCGGCGCGTGTCTTCTAACACTGAGAAATCAATGGAAGGATGGCCTGGATGAATCTGTGACCGTTGCTCGATCAGATTGGCTTCTCACGCTGAGTGATGTGAGAGGCTGGACGCACCGCCTGAATGAGGATGCACATCATCTTATGAAGCGGTATCGGAACTGGGTTGCGCTTTTAATGATGGCGCCCGTAGCCGAGCCAGAGCCTGTCAAAGCGGCATATTGGCGCTGGCTCGACTCGCGCGTACTTGGTCCGATAGAGGAAGAAGACCCCGAGACCTATTCATTCCTGATTGGACATGCAAAGTTGCAGGTCTCACAAGGAATAGAATCTTTAGTCAAAGATCTGGAGTATTCCGATGACTAGTGAGCCGATACTTGTAGATGCGGCTCTTAAGTTGCTACCACCACGCATCAGGCATGCCCTTCTCGATGACAGGCTCTTCATTGAGCGGTGGGGTATTTCGACTGTAACCCAGGTAACGCTGGGAAAGGGCGGACCGTCGTTCCGGCGTGACCGATTCTACGATGCTATTCGTAAGGCTATTCGGAAACCTGAGATCTCGGTTCACGTTGAGGCTCAAGGCGACTCCAACTGGACTGTGCTTGTGCAGCCGCAAGACAAATCGCTATTGTTTTCAATTAACAGCGGTGACAAACACTATTCCATCACGGACCACTCTGCGATCGCAGAAGATGCAGCCGTTAGAACTGCTTGGTTTGAGAGGACCGCCAAGGAAATCAATTTCGAGGGCGCAGCCTACCAAAGCTGGTTGGCCCGGATCCCCGGCGCACCGCTCAGCGATGACGAGTTTGCGGAGTTGATGACTGACATCGAGTGGACACCCGTAAGCGTCTACCACACTCTTCACTCCAGCATGGAACAGGCAGATTTCGATGTAACAACATTGGTACCATGCGAGCTTCGCTACTATGAACGACTCGTAGGTCAGCTCGGCTCTGCCACTTCGGTCGAGGAGTTCATAGACGCCCAAGCAAAGCCGCAGATTTCAGGCCTTCAGCGCTGGGACAGTTTTCATGGATTGCTCTATGCGCTGCTAACCTGTTCAATGGAGCAGATCGCAGACTACATTCAGATCGAGAACCTCAGCTGTGATGAGCTGACCAAAGCTTATCAATGGTTGACTGAACACGGTGATCCAATTTCTCAGGTCGGCGCGGTGGAGGTTGCTCTATCACATCTTGATACCCATCCAGAACTCGCGCCGTTCATTGAACAGATGGTCGAAGGGCTTATTGCAGACGACCCGGAGAATGACAGCAGTGGCTTTGCACTGCTGTCGGCGATGATCGTTATGGTAAGCTCAGAATTGGCTAGGAGGTGCACACTAGGAAGTCCACCTCCGTTCTATCGGAAGCAGGCTGCAATAGCACAGGCTTCGCTCATAGTTCGTTCGATAAATTGTTCACGCATCGACCCTGCAAGCGTCGTACAGTGGGCTCGAAACTCAGGTCTCGGCCATACCTTCCTTCTCCAAGGGCTGATTGACCTTCGCTGTGAACCGCGCTGGCTCCCGGACTTCGCGAGTGCTGATCAACTCCGAGCCGAGTTTGTTGGACGCATCTCGAATGCAGCGACCCGGAATAAAACAAAGATCCAAACCGAGTCTTTGCGGACACTTCTTCTCGAGTCGACTTCAAAGCTTGCAAATGCCGCCCGCTGGCCGTTCTCAAACTTTCCGGGCCCACTGGAGGGCGGGGTAACGCCCAGACATGCGATCCCTGACGATATTTTGAAAGATGTCAGGGTGATGCTTGAAGCCGACCACCTCGAAGCAAACTCCTTCGCAGGCTTAGTAAATACCGCTCTGCTCTTCAATTTACCAGAAGGCCAGTCGAGCCTTGCTGCAGACGCCCTGCGCAGAGTCAAATTCTCAATTGAGAATGTGGGGGATGAAGACAAGTCATTCGGGCTCATTGGAGGCCTCGCAGTTGTAGCCGCAGTAACGAGAGGCACCGACCTAGCCAACGCGCTTCGCGTCCTTACACGCGTGATGCGGCGTCGCAAACGGCTCATGGCTAATCCCAGTGACGAGATACGCATCGCCATGATCAGTGCAGCCTCGCACGAAAACCTTGACGACTGGGCGCGATTTGCCGGTGAATGGATGACTGAAATCGCCTTCGAGACTGCAGACAAGGATGCAGCTAAAGACTTTCTCCTCACGCTGCGTAGTCTAGTTCAGATGGAGCCAGCGCTTGCTCGGCATTGTGCAATAGCTGATGCTGCCTTGGCCGCGTTCGCGTCTTGAAGACACAGCCGCAGTAGGACTAGCTTCAAAGGGTGAGAAAGGCTCACCTGAAGACACCTGAGATGTGTATCGACTGCACTTTGTATTTTGGCGGAAGTGGTACAGAACCTTAAACAGAATTCGCAACAGAATAGCTAAAGTGTTCTGGCTTTAGCCTTGTCACTGCAGGACCTAAGCTAACCACATGTGAGAATAATGTTGGGGAGATCTACATTCCCCCGGTGCCTCTGCCATTCTTGCGCGAACCGGATTGAGGTCGATATAGGTCAGGCAAGCCGCCAGAGCCCTCTCGCCCAGCTCTGGCGATTGCTGATATCTGTGCATTTATCCAGTAGAATAGCGCAAAGTTCCAATCCAAGCCTCAACCCAGAACAGTCTCTTGCCTCAAGGATTTCTCCTCAGCCGCCACAGCTTTGATCATCGCGGCAGCACCTGCTCCACTACTGGCCACGCCCGAGGGCCCGGCCAAGCTGGTCATTGAAGGTGAGCGCCCTGTCTTTATGGGGAAGGTCGAGGACCGCGCCCAGGTGACCGAGGCTCTGGCCGGCGTGCCCTACGATTGGCAGCAGCTGAGCTTCCAGAGCTTTGGCCGTGCGGAGCGGCCATGCTGTATTTTTCGACGATCGACGCCCACCGCCGGGCCCAGACTCTATTGCAAAATCGCGGCATCCAGGTGCTGGAAGGGGATTTTCGTCTCCATGACCGTTAATGCCTGCCCCTGCCTGTTCAATATTTAACCGAAATACAACTTGTAACCATCTAGTAGAGCGGCATCTGAGGTCAAATTCATTGCAGGGAAGTTAAGCCGTTGACTTAAAGGGGGACTCAAATACTATCGAAAGCAGCCATATCCAGAATTATAAAGATGCTGCTCTGCATGTTTCTTCGGAAAGCGATCTCAGTTATGGCGGCTGGTTGATTTTTAGGCTGCTTTTGTGGGCCGATATAGATTTCACATTCCAGCGACTTTTTAGTCACATTGGCGTTGCTAACCTCCCAGCGTTTCATCAAATAAATACGGCAGATGGTTGGAGGGATAGCAATATGAGCAGGCAATTGAGGCAGGTATCGCGGTTGACTCTATCGGCGCTCCTGATTGGGTGTCCACTTTTTACCCACGCAGCAGAGGCGCCCGGTGCGTTGACTTTCGTAGTCAAAGATCAGAATACTGACCGGCCACTCCCAGCCGTGCAGGTCACGATTGAGGAGCGGGATACCAATTCCACACGATCTGTAGAAACCGACGCACAAGGTCGCATCGTCGTTGAAGAGCTCGACCCGGGCCTCTACTCGGTGAGGATAGCCAAAGGCGGGTTCAATGCATTGTATGAGCCAAGCGTACGCGTGGTTACGCGCAAAAATATCAAGCTTGAATTCGAGCTTGGAGGGCAGGCAATTGAGGAAGTGTCGGTTCTCGGACAGCAGGCTGAGGCATTATCAGCTAACAGCACCTACCTCGATAGAGAAGCATTGCGAGGTGCTGTTGGCGGTGGCGCAGATCCGCTCCTCTCGCTGGACGGTTTGCCTGGCCTGGCATCCTCCAGTGAATTCGCGAGCTTTAGCGTACGCGGCCGTGGCCCAAGAGATAATTTGCTATTCGTCGATGATTTTCCCTTTGACAAAGCGATACACTTTGATGCGACTCTGGGTGAAGAAGAAGATGTCGGTGGTGGCGGCCGTTTCTCGATTTTCGCACCGAACGTGATCAGTGGTGCAGAATTTTCACCGGGTGGGTGGAGTGCGGCTTATGGTGGCCGGGCGGCATCGCTACTAAAACTGGAAGTCGCTGATGGCAATCCAAGCCCTTCAGCAAGTCTGCGCCTCGACCTTGCGGGCTATGAAGTTGGTTACGACGGCCCTACCGGTATCACTGAAGACTCTACTTTGCTCGTTTCTGCTCGACGACTGGATTTCGGTGCTTTATTTGAAACGATCGAAGAACTCGATATTGGGGAGCCTGTCTTAAGAGACGTCATCGTAAAGTCGGTCATACCAGTCAACCAGAACCACACCTTCGAAATTCTACTGATGGATACACACGAAGACTATACCCGCGGCGTGACTCACGTTTTTGCGTCACCCAATTTCGAAGATACTGCACTTCAAGATTCTGAACAAGATAGTGATTTGTACGGTCTGACATTGCGATCATTGATTGGTGAAGAAGCTGTCTGGACCAACAAGGTTTATTACCGCACAAGCGACAAGATCAGCTCAGAGGGGGAATCATTTCCTGATCTCGTACCTGCGGGATCGCCGGCGTCTAGCTTCCCGGTGCGGGAAGACATTATTACCATCGGTGAAGATGAGACAGAGATCGGCTGGAGAAGCGACTTCGAGACAGTGAATCAATGGGGCGTGTTCACTGCCGGTGCGCGGGTAACGCAAATGGAACTGGACTACAACACCGTCCTGGATGGCGATTGGATCCAATTTGTCTACGACGACGATGATTTTAGACCGGACCCCGATCAGCATTATATTGTGCTAACGCCCGCGAATATCAACTCTTCACTAATTCAGAAAGAAACGAGCTATGCAAGTTATGTAGAACAACTTTTTGAGCGGGGCGATTGGGATTTTCGCACAGGCGTGCGGTTCGAGCGGGACGGTTTTGCAGACCAAAGCTTCGCGTCGCCCAGGTTCAGCGTCAATTGGTGGCCGAGTAAAACGGTTAGATATTTTGCGACTGCAGGACTCTTTCATCAGTCGCCACGGTTTTTAGATCTTGCCGCTAACGAGTCGAACGACCTTGAGAACGAAGAAATCACGCACGGTAGTTTGGGTTTTGAGTATTTCCCGAATGATAGCTGGTCGGTGTTGACTGAAGCCTATTATCAAAACCTCGACAACCTGGTGGTAGACCTTGATCGAGCAAGCGGAACCTTTGCAAACATTGGCGAAGGTACATCGTACGGCGTCGATATCGTGGCCAACGGTACGATTCGTGAGGGTATTTACGCTACCGCGACCTATTCTTATAACGATGCCAAAGTCGACCGAAAAGACGGTCGCGGTGACCTAGCCGCCGAATTCAGCCGCGAGCATGTCGCTACCCTCGGCCTGACCTGGGAAATCAACGACCGCTGGAAGGTCGCCGGACGCTACAAATATCTTTCCGGCAGGCCAGACGATGTGTTTATTGTTCACTCAGACGTATTGGGAGCCGGACAACCTCTACGCTTCTCGAAAGAGATCACTGAGCGCAATGTCGGTCGCAATAGCGGTTCCGGCTCGTTGAATGTTCGCGTTGACTACCGGCGCGCATTTGGCCCTATAGATACAACAGCCTTTCTCGATGTCATCAACGTAACGGCAGCGTCGTCGAGCGACGACAACGAGTTTGACTATCGCCGAGGCATTGAAGTGGAAGATGAGAGCGAAGCCGAGCCGCTTATTGGCCTGCGGCTGGACTATGCCTGGTAAGTCGTGCCTGGTAAGGGGGAGCAGCAGATGGTACACGCGCTTGGTGCCGTGCCGATTAGAGTGTTGATTGTCGAAGACAACCGCGACATTTGCGAGAACATTGCCGCGTATCTTGAAAAGCATAGCTACGTTATGGATTTTGCCTATGACGGTATAAGCGCGATGCACCTGGTGTTGACGAATCGGTTCGACGTTATTGTTCTGGACCTGATGCTTCCAAGGATGGATGGCCTAAGTTTCTGCCAAAAGCTGCGAACTGATGCCGGAATAGAGACGCCCGTGCTTATGCTGACGGCGAGAGACACTCTTGACGATAAACTCAAGGGGTTCAAGGCGGGAGCCGATGACTATCTGGTCAAGCCATTCGCATTGCAAGAGCTCCATGCGCGACTGCAGGCGCTGTACAAACGTAGGCACGGAAAAGCCGACAATCTGTTGACTGTTGGTGATCTAACGATGAACAGGTCCACATTACAAGTGCATCGCGCGGGGCGGCGCATCGATCTCACCCCTGCTGGCATGAGACTACTTCAACGATTGATGGAGGAAGCGCCGTCTGTTGTGGCCCGCGATGATCTCGAAACTTTGTTGTGGGCTGACGAGCGCCCCGATGGTGATGCGCTTCGCTCGCACATGTACAAGCTGCGGCAGGCTATCGATAAGCCGTTTGATAGCCCGCTAATTCATACGGTGCATCGCATAGGGTACCGAATTGCAGAGGGTGCTCAATAATGTA
This sequence comes from Microbulbifer halophilus, assembly GCF_026183675.1. Classification (GTDB taxonomy): domain Bacteria; phylum Pseudomonadota; class Gammaproteobacteria; order Pseudomonadales; family Cellvibrionaceae; genus Microbulbifer; species Microbulbifer halophilus. The sequence goes on along the minus strand of NZ_JAPIVK010000007.1, from coordinate 143,175 downwards.
CCGGTACAGTTTACGCAAGCGTGTCGCAATTGCATTCGCGATGTGTGTTGCTGTGCTCAGCGTGGCCTGGGGATTCGCTTTCTTCGGTGCGATCAGGTTGAGCGAAGACCGGGTACTGGCGCAACAGCTACAGCGTGCCGCCGAAAGCTATCCCTCTCTGGCGACGAACCTTCGCGGATACGATGAGGTTGGTAGCTTGCCGGAATCACTCAGGGAATGGGCGCAGACCAACCCCGATGAAGGGTTGTACGAATTCGAAGCGGAAGAGTTGCATGTCGCGGTAATACCTACCGACAATGAACAGCAGAACGCATTTGTGGTTTTCGACGTTGCCGGGATTGAGGCTGCGTCGTCAGAGGATTGGTGGTTACTGCTCGTTATCACCGGTGTCGTGGGTACGCTGGGTGCTCTTGGTTTCGGGCTGGGGGTTCTTGTGATGCGTAGAGCGGTGGCCCCTGTCGCGCAACTCGCCAAAGTGGTCGCGGACATCGATCCGGAAAAACTATCGGCCGAAGATCACAAACGCATAGAATCCAGCCGGTTCGGCGATGATGAGGTTGGCGTGCTCGCCAGGACCATTGAGAAGACGCTTGAGCGTATCAGTGCATTTGTAGAGAGGGAGCGATATTTTACCAGTTCAGCCAGTCATGAGTTGCGGACGCCGATCACAGTGATAATAGGCGCGCTTGAGCTGCTGGAACAAAGCAATCTGTCAACGGCCGATGCGAAGGTGGTAGAACGAGTGAGGCGTGCGACGTTCGAAATGAAAGCCATGATTGAAATGTTCCTGTGCCTCGCTCGCGAAACCGACGATGGGTTGTATGAAGAGCAGTTTTTAGTGATGCCGCTGGTAAGCCAGGCGATAGATCAGCAGCGCCACCTGTTGAACGGCAAGTTCGTCGATGTTGAAATCGACTTGATCGATGTGGAAATCGATGACCTAGCAAAACCCATTGCCTGCGGGCATTCACAGGCTTTTTCTATCGCGGTCAATAATCTGGTGCGAAATGCATTCGAGCACACGCTTGACGGGCAGGGACCGATCACGATTCACATCAAAGAGCAGGTGCTATTCGTCACCAATCAGGTGAGTAGAGAAGCTGATGAGCGGAGCACACCGACCGAGGTGTCGTCGCCTAACGGGTATGGTCTGGGCCTGGGTATCGTTCAACGGCTGTGTGAGCGCAATGGCTGGTCGTTTTCGCTGCACGCTGATGAGGCGCGCGTAGCCGCCCGTCTTTCGTGGTGACGACGGCAGGCCACCAGAGCCCTCCCGTTCAGCTCTGGCGGTTGCTGATATCTGTGCATTTATCCAGTAGAATAGCGCCGATCACCAACACAAGCCTCAACCCAGTACAGCCTTTTGCCTCAAGGATTCCTCCTCAGCCGCCACAGCTTTGATCAGCGCGGCAGCACCTGCATCCACTACTGGCTGGCCACGGCCGAGGGCCCGGTCAAGCTGGTCATTGATGGCGAGCGCCCTGTCTTTATGGTGAAGGTGGCGGACCGGACCCAGGTGACCGAAGCTCTGGCCGGCGTGCCCTACGATTGGCAGCAGCTGGGCTTCCAGACCTTTGGCCGCGAGGAAGCGGCCATGCTGTATTTTCCCACGATCGACGCCCACCGCCGGGCCCAGACCCTGTTGCAAAATCGCGGCATCGACGTGCTGGAAGGGGATTTTCGTCTCCACGACCGTTACCTGATGGAGCGCTTTGCCCGGGGTGGCCTCTACTTTGAAGGTGTGGCCCGGGCCAGAGACGGCTATACGGAATATCGCCAGGTGCGCCTCAAGGGCGCCGAGGTGCAGCCGGATTTCAAGGTGGTTTCCCTGGACGTGGAGTGCTCCGGCCAGGGCGAGCTGTATTCCATCGGTCTCTACGGCGATGGCGTGGAGGAGGTGCTAATGGTGGGGTTAGCGGAGGGCCAGCCGCAGAGCGCCGGTACCGCCATCCACTGGGTGGATGACGAGCGGGCCCTGCTTAAAGCGCTGGAGGCCAGGTTCAAACAACTGGACCCGGACATCATCATCGGCTGGTCGGTGGTGGACTTTGATTTTCGGCTGCTGCTGAAAAGGGCCGGGCGCCACGGCCTGCGCCTGAAGCTGGGGCGTGGTGGCGCTGATGCCCGCTGGCGGGATGGCCGGGAAGGCAGCCAGGGCTTCGTGACGCTGCCGGGCCGCGTGGTACTGGACGGCATCGGCGGACTGAAGAGCGCTACCTACAACTTTGAAAGCTTCAGCCTGGAATTCGTGGCACAAACCCTGCTGGGCAGGGGCAAGGACACCGAAGACGTGGACAACCGCCTGGCCGCGATTGAACACGACTTTCGCCACAATAAACTCAAGCTGGCCGCCTACAACCTGGAGGACTGCCGCCTGGTTTGGGACATTTTCCAGCACACCCGGCTGCTGGATTACCTGCGCCTGCGGGCCCAGCTCACCGGCCTCGAGCTGGATCGCAGTGGCGGCTCCGTGGCGGCCTTCACCAACCTCTACCTGCCCAAACTGCACCGCAGCCGCTATGTGGCCCCCAACCTGCCGGCCGACGGCGGCCTGGCCAGTCCGGGCGGCTATGTGATGGCTTCCCGGCCGGGCCTTTACGACAACGTGCTGGTACTGGATTTCAAGAGCCTTTATCCCAGTATTATCCGCACCTTCAAGATCGATCCTATGGGCTTGGTTGAAGGATTGGCTGAGGAGCTGGAGGAGGGCGATACCATCCCCGGTTTTCGCGGTGCGCGCTTTTCCCGCGACAGGCACTTCCTGCCGGACATCATTACCAACCTCTGGGCCCAGCGGGACATCGCCAAGCGGGAGCGGGATGCCGCCCGCTCCCAGGCCATCAAGATCATCATGAACTCCTTCTACGGCGTGCTGGGTTCAGGGGGCTGTCGTTTCTACGACACGCGCCTGGCCAGCTCCATCACGCTGCGCGGTCACGAGATCATGCAGCAGACTGCCCGCTGGATAGAGGAACAGGGCCATCGGGTAATCTACGGCGATACCGATTCCATCTTTGTCTGGCTGAGCGGCCGACCCAGCGTTGATGAGGCAGATGCGATCGGCAAGGGCCTGGCCAGCGAGATCAACGGGCGCTGGCGGCACAAGCTCAAAGGGGAGCTGGCGTTGGAGTGCGAGTTGGAGCTGGAATTCGAAACCCACTACCGGCGCTTTCTGATGCCCACCATTCGCGGCTCGGAGGCCGGTTCCAAGAAACGCTATGCGGGTCTGGTGGTGAAAGGGGGCGAGGAAAAGTTGGTATTCAAGGGCCTGGAAACAGTGCGCAGCGACTGGACCGCCCTGGCCAAGCAGTTCCAGACCCAACTCTACGCGATGGTGTTTCAGGGGGAAGATCCGTCCGACACTATCCGCGAGACGGTGGAGAAAACCCGGGCCGGGGACATGGACGAGCAGCTGGTATATCGCAAGCGACTCAGGCGCAAGCTGGAGCAATACGTAAAAAACGTGCCACCCCATGTACGCGCAGCGCGACTGGCTGACGATATGCGTCGCCAGCAGGGGCTGGCACCCCGCTACCAGAACAAGGGCTGGATTCGTTACGTGATTACCCTCAATGGCCCGGAGCCAGTGGATCACCGCCAGTCGCCGATGGATTACCAGCACTATATCGACAGGCAGCTCAAGCCGGTGGCCGATGCCATATTGCCCTTCATAGAACTGGATTTCGACAGTCTGGTGGATGGCCAGTTGGGCCTGTTCGGAGTGACCGATTGAGCATCGGGATCACATCCCGCGCAAAAGGTCCGCTATTGAAGTCCCGCTCGCCATCAGTACTTCAGGCAGCGCAATTGGATCTGCAGGCAGAAATAGCGGAGAGTTGCACAGCTAGCTGAGCGTGCCCAGGGTGGCGAGAAAGAGCCAGCAGTTCCGCGTGGCGCGGATCGTGGAAGTGCTGCTGGTTAAATCGTTAACGATTTTTAACGATCAACCGAATTTCATTGTTATCCGGGAACAGTTGCTCGACAAATGCTACCGCTCGATTCAGGTCCGCCCAGCGGTGCGGCTCATTTCGGGTAGTAATTAGCTGGGAAGCTTTTTCAGTACCGCGAGCGTTCAGCACAAATTCAATCTGGTAATAGCGTTTACCTTCGTGCCTCACACGGACCAGCTTCAGGTTGGAAGCCTTGGCTCCACCCTCTATCAAAAGCGTCGTTTCGCGAGTTGTCAGCGCCTGCATCGTCAAACTACCAGCCGATCATGTGAACACCTCCGTATTGTGAATATCCTCAAAGCAGGGTAGCCATCATCGTTTTATCAATATAGTATACTTTGATTGATCAATATGGTTTATTTTGATAAATTGGTGGCCGTACAGTAGGGCTCTTCTGCGCAGTCGGTTAGAGGTGGGGCCTGGGCGAGGCTTCGGCAGTAGCTATTTGCTGACGGAGTAGTCGGCCTGCTGAGAGGTGGGATATGGGCGAAATAGATGAGCTGTTAACAGCTATGCACGGAGTTGCCGAAAACGCCAGACTGCTATCCATGGAGCTGTGCGATTTCATCACCGCCGAGTCGCTTTCCATTGCCGACGTGATATCGGATTGGTTTGATCAGTGTCCGTTAACAGATCGGCCAATTAGTGAATGGGCCATTGCGCGGCTTGTCGAACAACGTCAAACCGCTACGCGCATCAAGGCATCCCGGCGTTTCTCAGGGGGAGAGCTAGCGATACTGGACGATTGGCAGGGGCTGGAAATCAAGGCATTAACATTCTCCCTGAATGCGTTATTGAAAACCTCTTGCGTATTCCGGCGAGCATGAACACCTATTCCAGAGCGTCGTGAATACCCGGATATCCCAAGGAGGTAAGGGGCCGTTTGATGGGTGTTCAATTTGCCCTCCATAGAACTGGATTTTGACAGTCTGGTGGATGGCCAGCTGGGCCTGTTCCTCTAGTAGAGCTTGTTACCAAGACAGTTTTGTCTTCAAGTCTCAGTGTGCAGTCTCTGGATTATTCAGAAAGTCCATAACCACTTTATTAAATATTTTCGGTTGATCCATGAGCGGGAGATGGCCTGCTTGCTTTATTTTCAATAATGTAGCGTTAGGCATAACTGCTACTGCTTTAGCGCCGTATTCAGCTGGGAATAGCTGGTCATTCTCACCCCAAATCACTAATGTTTTATTGTGTATATTGCTTAGCGAGCTCTTATGAATGGTTGAAACAGCTGAACCCCGGCCTTGCGTAAATGCATTTTTTCTACCTTTACTTTTTAGCACCTCTATGGAATAACGCTCGTGATTTGGGTCTCTATTATTAGGATCAAACAAAATATAACGAGAAAAGAATCGGCTCGTTAGGGTGGAAGGGAAGATGTTCTGCAGAACCATCCCGATTGTTGCCAATGGAGGCGATTTTGCACCCAGTGCTCCAGAGTCAATAAGAATGAGCTTGTCAACCATCTCTGGATAGTCGATCGAAAACTGAAGGGCAATTGCTCCACCTTGAGATAGCCCTAAGATATGTGCCTTGGAAATTTTTAGCTTCACGAAAAACTGCTTTAGCCAAGCGGCGAAGTATTTTTTGTCATAGGTTGCATCAGGTTTATCGGACTCACCATAGCCGACAATGTCAGTAAGCGATCGATAAACCCCACCTAAAGCCCAGCGCCTCTTCCGGGTACGCTCCTGATTTTCAACAATTAGGAGATCCACATGACCACCACACAGAGCAAATCCGATTTCTGGCAGCAGCACATCAGCAGCTGGAAGGAGAGCGGCCTGTCCCAGGCAGCCTACTGCCAGCAGCATGACCTGAAGCTCAGCACCTTCACCTATTGGCGCAACAAGCAGAACAAGGGCCGGCGCAAACTGGTGCCTGTGTCGATGCCAGTCCGGGATGCCCCGGTGGAGCTGGCCCTGCCCGGTGGTATTCATATGCAGCTGCCGGCATCGGCCCTGGAACAGACCCTTCCGTTATTGTGGCGCCTCATCCGGGAGCAGGCCTGATGCTGCGGCCAAGGCAGTCGGCACAGGTCTACTTGTACATGGCGCCGGTGGATATGCGCAAGTCCATCGACGGCCTGGCGGCGCTGGTCGAGCAGGAGATGGAACTGTCACCGGCCCAGGAGGTCCTCTTCGTGTTCTGCAACCGCGGCCGGGACAAGATCAAACTGCTGTACTGGGAACGCAACGGCTTCGTGGTCTGGTACAAGCGCCTGAGTACCGGCAGTAGCCATATTGCCGCCCTCACGTTGTCCTGAATAATCTCAAATACTCGTCAAAAACAAACAGCCGGTTGCGGTTTTGCCCGGTAATTTCCAGCAATACGCCTGCCTGAACCAGGTCGGTGATCAAGGCGGCGGCGGTGTTGGTGGCAGTGCCCAACGTCTCTGTAGCCCATTTCACATCCACTACCGGCTGGGCGTAGAGTTGGCGTATCAGCTCGTGCGCCTTGTCCTGGCGCCGGGTACTGAAGCGCGGTAGCACGTCGCGTTCAATGCGCTGCTTCAATTCAATGATGGCGCGGAATACGCTGGCAGAAGCGCGGGCAGTTTCTTCAATGCCAAACAGGAAGAACACCAGCCATTCGCGCAGCTTGTTTCCCTGGCGCACCGCCATCAGGTGATCCACATAGGCGGTTTTGTTGCGTTCAAAATAATCCGACAGATACAGCGCCGGTTTATGCATCAAGCCTTCTGCCGCCAGGTACAGGGAGATCATCAGGCGTCCCAGGCGGCCATTGCCATCCAGAAAGGGGTGAATGGTTTCAAACTGGTAGTGTGCAATGGCGATACGCACCAGTGGATGCACAAAAAACTGGTCGGCGTGCAGGAATTTCTCCAAATCCCCCATCAGGTCTGGGACATGCTCATGGTGCGGCGGCACGAATACGGCGTTTTTCAGGCTCACGCCAATCCAGTTCTGGCTGCTGCGAAACTCACCGGGCAACTTTTGCTCACCGCGTACGCCCAGCATCAACTGGGCATGGGTTTGCCGTAGCAGGCGAATGGACAGTGGCAGTGACTCGAGCGTGGCAATGGCATAGTTCACCGCGCGGATATAGTTTTGTACCTCCGACCAATCATCACGCGCTTCGGGGTTCAGGTCGTCAGCGGCCTTGAAGGCATCTTCGATATTGGTCTGCGTCCCCTCGATACGGCTGGATTGAGTTGCCTCCTTGGCCACATAGGTGCGGATAAAGAAGTCGACATCGGGAATCAACTGACTAAAGGCATTCAGCTCACCCAGGGCACGGTCGGCCCGGCCCAGCAAGTCCGTCAGTTCCGGGTCGGCAATCAGCCACTCATGGCAGATGGGTTCCGGCAGGAAAGCCTGGTACTGGTAGCGCTGTTCATAGCGACCGGCCTGAAAATCCACGATGTTCATATGTCAGAAACTCTGCGTTTTTTGACGTATTGGGAATCTTATGTCAGGTTCTTGCCCGGAAGCAAGTGTTATGTCAGAAATCGGGTCATTTTTGATATATGACTTTTTGTATGTCAGAAACTCAAACCGCAGCGCCTTTACATATCCTCCATGTCAAATTCGCTATCCGTTGGATTGATGGCGAGGCCGTCGCACCGTTGGGCCAGTTCCCGGAGCAAACGCTGGTTTTGTGTCCTGCCCACGATGTTTCAGATCGAATGTTAGAATGCCTGCCTCGCTTATCACCGGAGAACAAGCGCAATGAATACGGCCCCAGCATCCTATCCAATCGGCACTCCCGGCACGCCCTGGGGCGAGGCGGAGCGCAACCAGTGGTTGTCGCGACAGACCCGCCAGCGCAGCTATGAGTCCGAGGTGGTAGGCAAGATCGAGCGCCTGCGTGATCGTTTCGACGTGGAAGAGTACGGCCGTCTGGAATACGGCTCCGAGAGCTTTCCGCTGCTGGCGATCCGCACCCGCGACTGGCGCGATGGCCTGCCGGTGGTGCTGGTGACGGGCGGCGTGCACGGCTACGAAACCAGCGGTGTACACGGTGCACTGCAGTTCGTCGATCAGCATGCCGCGGATTACGCAGGCCGCGTCAACCTGCTGGTCGCGCCCTGCGTCAGCCCCTGGGCCTACGAGCGCATCCATCGCTGGAATCCGCAGGCGGTCGACCCGAACCGCTCCTTCCACGATGACAGCCCGGCTGGGGAGTCAGCGGCGCTGATGCGACTGGTGGCGCCCATTCGCGATCGTGCGCTGTTGCATATCGACCTGCACGAGACTACCGATACTGACGAAACTGAGTTCCGCCCCGCGCTGGCCGCCCGCGATGGCAAGCCGTTCGAGCCGGGCGGGATTCCCGATGGCTTCTATCTGGTCGACGACAGCGAGAACCCGCAGCCCGAATTCCAGCAGGCCGTGATCGCGGCGGTGGAGCAGGTCACCCATATCGCTCCGGCCGATGGCAACGGCGAGATCATCGGCTCGCCGGTGGTCGCGCCGGGCGTCATCCAGTACCCGCTCAAGCAGCTGGGCCTGTGCGCCAGCATCACCAACGCCCCCTACAAGACCACCACCGAGGTCTACCCCGACAGCCCCCGCGCGACGCCCGAGCAATGCAATACCGCGCAGGTTGCCGCGGTGTGTGCGGCGATCGATTACGCGCTGGCGCACCGGTAGGAGGGGCAAGAATCGGCGGCTGCGCCGACAGGATGCATGGCACTGAGATAAGCCGGCTTTCCTTGTAGGATGGGCAAAGGAGCGCAGCGACGTGCCCATCTTCCGCGGCCTTGATGGGCACGCTTCGCTTTGCCCATCCTACGAAAATTCCTCCACCGGCTCTCCACATAGTGCCATTCGAACCTGAACCAGAGAGGGCTGATTGCCAGCAACCATGAAAGTACCCAAGAGATTACAACCGCTGGTCGACGACGGCATGATCGACGAAGTCGTTGTCCAGTTGATGAGCGGCAAGGAAGCGCAGGTGTATGTGGTGCGCAGCGGCGACGACCTGCGCTGTGCCAAGGTTTTCAAGGAGGCCAGGCAGCGCAGCTTCAAGCAGGCGGTGCAGTACCAGGAAGGCCGCAAGGGGCGCAACAGCCGCCGCGCGCGGGCGATGTCGAAAGAAGACCCGCTACGGCCAGAAAGAGCAGGAGCAGGCCTGGCTGAATGCCGAGGTCGATGCCCTGTATCGGCTGGCGTCGGCCGGCGTGCGCGTTCCCCAGCCATATGGCTTCGTCGATGGCGTACTGCTGATGGAACTGGTGGCCGACGACGAGGGCTACGCGGCCCCGCGGTTGGATGACGTCACGCTGAGCGCGGAGCAGGCCCGCGATTACCACGGCCAGGTAATGGCCGACGTCGTACGCATGCTGTGTGCCGGCCTGGTGCATGGCGACCTTTCCGAGTTCAACGTGCTGCTGGACCGCCAAGGCCCGGTGATCATCGATTTGCCACAGGCGGTGGATGCTGCCGGCAACAACAACGCCGCCATGATGCTGGAGCGCGATGTCGACAATATGCGCGCCTATTTCGGCCGCTTCGCCCCGGAGCTGTTGACTACCGAGTACGGCAAGGAAATCTGGGCGCTTTACGAGGCGGGTAGACTGCACCCGGACAGTGCCCTTACCGGGCATTTCGAGCATGACACCACCAGCGCCGATGTCGAGGACCTGATGGCCGTCATCGATGACGTTCGCGAAGAGGAGGCCGAGCGCAAGGCGCCGGCTTGGGACGAGTAGGTAATAAAAACTTCACCCATAGCCCGATTGGTATAGCCGGACGTATATAAGCCACTACTGTGTTAATTTTGAGTGTAGCCATTAGCTTCGCGGACTCTACTCTGCTTCCGACTGTACCGATATTAAAGCGGGAGCGCTGTGTGGAATTGTCCCGTAAAGAATTCAATGTCATGCCAGGAGGGGAGGCTAGAAAATGAACAATGATGTGATCTACGCCATGACAGAAAGCTTCGAGGGTCAAGGCAAAAACGGCTTGCGAAGTCTCCGGGCATGAGGTCGGCGACCATTTTGTTGGCGTCAACAAAATGGTCGAGCTCGATTCTGGCAGCCGGCGAGAGATCAGCTGTGCGGTCCCGCCAGCGGATCACTTCCACCGACGATCAACAATCGCCTCGCTCCACGACATCCCGCGCAGTATTCACAATAAGGCAGAAATTCCATGGCTACTCTGGGCACCCCGTTTTCTTCAACCGCCACCCGCGTCCTGCTTTGCGGCGCCGGCGAGTTGGGCAAGGAAGTTGTCATCGAGCTGCAGCGTCTCGGTTGCGAAGTTATTGCGGTGGACCGCTATGCCAAGGCCCCGGCGATGCAGGTGGCCGACCGCAGCCATGTGGTCAACATGCTCGATGGTGATGCCCTGCGCGGGGTGATCGAACAGGAGCAGCCCCACCTGGTGGTGCCGGAGATCGAAGCCATCGCCACCGACACCCTGGCCGAGCTGGAAGGGGAGGGGGTAAATATTGTCCCCACCGCGAGGGCGACCCAACTGACCATGAACCGCGAAGGCATCCGTCGCCTGGCGGCGGAAACCCTGGGGCTGCCCAGCTCCCGCTACCGTTTTGCTGCCGGCGAGGCGGAATTCAAGGCCGCTGTCGACGAGATCGGCATTCCCTGCCTGGTCAAACCGATTATGAGTTCCTCGGGCAAGGGCCAGAGCCTGGTGCGCGATGCCTCACAGATTGAGAAAGCCTGGGCCGACGCACAGGAGGGCGGCCGTGCCGGTAAGGGCAAAGTGATTATCGAGGGCTTTGTCGACTTCGATTACGAAATCACCCTGCTTACTGTTCGTCACAATGACGGCAGTGGCAATATCGTCACCAGTTTCTGTGCGCCTATCGGTCACCGTCAGGCCGATGGCGATTATCAGGAGTCTTGGCAGCCGCAGACCATGTCGGCAGCGGCGCTGGATCGCGCCCGGGAGATTGCCAAAGCGGTGACCGATAACCTCGGCGGCCGCGGCCTGTTTGGTGTGGAGCTGTTTGTCAAAGGCGACGATGTAATCTTCAGTGAAGTCTCGCCGCGGCCACACGATACCGGCCTGGTGACCCTGATCTCGCAGGACCTCTCCCAGTTCGCTCTGCACGCCCGCGCCATTCTCGGCCTGCCCATTCCCAATATCCAGCTGCACCGCGCCTCGGCCTCGTCGGTTCTATTGGTAGAGGGCAATTCCACCCAGATACAGTTCGGCAACCTGGAGGCCGCACTCTCCCGCCCCGATACCCAGCTGCGCCTGTTTGGCAAACCGGAAGTCGCCGGCAAGCGCCGATTGGGTGTTGCCCTGGCGCGGGCCGATGATATCGAGACTGCGCGCGATACCGCCAATGCGGTGATTGCCGATGTTGAGATAAAACTGTAGCGGCCACTATCCTGATACAGGGGGCTTGAGATGGGCAGGGGGTGCTGTAGAGCCTACAATACGCCGCCATTCCCCAACCGAGTCCCTGTTTTGACAATGCCTGATTCCGACCACCCCCGCGATTTCCAGTCCCTGCCACTACAGCAGCCCCTCCTCAAGAACCTGGAGGACCTCGGCTATACCCGCCTGACGGAAATCCAGGCCGCCGCGTTGCCGTCGATTGTCGAGGGCAGGGATGTGATCGGCCAGGCCAAGACCGGCTCGGGCAAGACTGTGGCCTTTGGTCTGGGCCTGCTGCACAAACTGCAGGTAGAGCAGTTCCGGGTGCAGGCGCTGGTGTTGTGTCCCACCCGGGAGCTGGCGGACCAGGTGGCGCGGGAGCTGCGCAAGCTGGCGCGGGCCATTCACAACATCAAGATCCTGACCCTGTGCGGCGGTATGCCGTTCGGGCCGCAGATCGGTTCGCTCAGGCACGGGGCCCATATCGTGGTGGGTACACCCGGCCGTATTGAGGATCATCTGCGCAAGGGCAACCTGGACCTGGGCGAGGTGCAGACGCTGGTGCTGGACGAGGCAGACCGGATGCTGGATATGGGCTTCCAGGCGGTGCTGGATCGGATTCTGGCGGCGCTGCCGCAGCGGCGGCAGACATTGCTGTTTTCCGCTACCTACCCCAGGACCATCGACGCACTGGCAACCAGGGTGCTGCGAGATCCGCTGAAGGTGGAAGTGGCTGCGGCGCATAGCCAGAGCACGATCGAGCAGAATTACTACCGGGTGGAAAACAACGAGGAGCGGCCCGCGGCGCTGTACCAGCTGCTGGCCGGTTTCGACGTTTCCTCCGCGCTGGTGTTCTGCAATACCAGGCGGGAAACCGAAGAGGCGGCCCAGACGCTGAAGCGCGCCGGTTTTGCCGCGCTCGCACTGCACGGGGACATGGAGCAGAAAAGCCGGGATCGCACGCTGGCGCTGTTTGCCAACGGCAGTGCTTCCATTCTGGTGGCGACGGACGTTGCCGCGCGTGGCCTGGATATTGAAGAGCTGCCGGTGGTGGTGAATTACCACCTCTCGCGGGACCCGGAGGTGCATGTGCACCGGGTCGGCCGCACCGGGCGGGCAGGGCAGAAGGGGATGGCGCTGTCTCTGGTTGGCAAGAAGGAGATCCACAAGCTGGAGCGGCTGGAAGAGTTGATGCAGCAGCCGATCACATTGCAGGAAGTTCCGCCGCTGCCCGGGGGCTTTGCGCCTTCCCGGCCGGTGATGGCTACGCTGCAGATCGACGGCGGGAAGAAGCAGAAGGTGCGTGCCGGCGATGTGGTCGGTGCGCTGACCGGTGAAGGCGGTATCGATGGGGCTCAGATTGGCAAGATTCAGTTGTTCGACTTTTCCACCTTTGTCGCGGTGGAGCGGGTGGTGGCTAAAAAAGCGCTGGGGAAACTTGCGAATGGGAAGTTGAAGGGGCGTAAGTTTCGGGCGCGGATTGTGGGTGTCTGAGTTTTTCAGTGTTGGCGGGATCGTCTAATGCGAGACCGTAGGGTGCGCCGTGCGCACCGGGAAACCAGAAACCGTTGCCAGGCTTCCGGCGGTGCGCACGGCGCACCCTACGGGGGCGGGCCTTCGGCCCGCATGCCGAGCTGGAGCTCGGCGCGCCCAGGGGGGAAACGGTCGTGGTCAGCTTCCTCCGTTGCCGCCGGGATATCCCCGCAGTAACAACCGCCGCACGCGGCGGCTTTCCGCCGCTACGGTGATGACGGTGACTATATGCCGCTCGCGCCACGCCATCATCGCGAGATCCATGATGGCCGGTTCGCGGCTGAAGAAGCGGCTGTGGTTGCCGGCGTAGTTTTCGAGGGTAAAGCCCTCGAAATCCCCGAAGTGATCGTAGAGCAGGCCCGAGACTTTGCCGGAGAAGGCCTTCGCACCGGCATCGTCGGGCGACGAGAGACCCTTGGTGTCGTCCAGCCAGGCGTCGTCTCCCGGTTCCAGGAAGGGGCCATCACTCTCGCCGCCGTCTGTCGGGCCGCCGCCGTCATCGCCGGGTTTGCCGTGGCCGGGGGGCCGGGGATTGGCAGACGGTGGGACGGAAAAGGGATCGGCGCCCAGCGCCCGCACCTTGTCGGTCAATAGCGCGATATAACGCTGGAAGGTGGTATACCAGCGGCTCGAGGGCTTAAGGAAGTCGGCGCGCCAGCGCAGCAGGGCCAGCAGGCGCAGCAGTTCCGGGGCCAGGGTCTGTTTGTCTGAAACGGGAATCCCCAGTTGGAAAGCGCCCAGGGTTTCGCGCCAGCGTCCGGACTGCCGCGCAAAGCGCTCGAGTGCCTTCTTGCCGGGAACCTTGATCAGCACCGGGCTATCCCCATCCATATCAAATACTTTGGTATCCGTGACCACCACCTGGTCATTGCCGATATGGAAGGCACCGCGGGGCAGTTGCTCGCGGAATTCGCCACTGTCCTGAACCGAGGCGAGCAGCTTTAGGGCTTCCGCTCGGGAAATTTGGCGACCCTCGAATTTCGGGCGTTCTACCGCCCGGTCGCGATAGGTGACCTGGCGGACGGACACATCATAGCGTTCTCCCTTGTGCACACCGAGGGGGAAGTGCACGTGCAGCACACCGGTCTGTCGCTTCAGGTGTCGCGGCACCGGCAGGTAGCGGATGCCGCCGCCCGGCACGGCCACGGTGTGCTCGTCCAGTTCGTACAACTCGTGGCGGGGGTAAAAGCGGTCGGCGAGTTCGATCACCTGCGCGGCCTGCCAGGTGGGGATATAGACGGCAGTGAAGGTGCCGTCCGGTACGGAGCCATGCCATTCGAGCAGCAGTTCGTCGGGCCAGTAATCGTCGGTGATCGGGCTCGGTGTCGCATCGATCTCGAAGGTATGCAGGGCCATGCGCGAGGCGTCTATGCCCGGGTTGGCAATGGCGCTCATCGCGATATTGCGTTGGGAAAGCTTGTCCGAGGTGGAGGGCCTGGCGGAATCCGGGATCGGCGTGCCGCTGAATTCGATCTGTGCAACCAGGCACTGGTGCGCGTCCATCAGCAGGGATGCCGGGCTCACTGCCATTCCGCCTCCCGGACTGGGCGGCAGGTAGGGCGGTGAATCGAGATTGTTATCGACCAGGGCGCCGAAAAAGGTGGTGACCTCGCTGTCCTCTACAGGTGCGATCGACTTGACGTTGTCGCCGTCGCTCTGGCCGTCGGGCGATGCGGCGCGCTCTGTTGCGAACATCGGGAAGGAGAGCCATTCGTCGCCGCCGGCGGTCTCGCCCGGCAGCGCGATCGGGTTGGCACCGGCGGTCTGCTTGTATCCCGCCGTGGGTGTGCCATCGATCGGTGTGTCGCCGCCGGTGCGCCGGAATGTCAGTGCCGCGGTGGTCTGTGTGGTGAAGATGCGGAAGAAAACCCGGACGTCGTCGGCTGTCACGGTTTCGCCGTTCAGGCGAACACGGGCGATGGCAAAGTTGTAGACATTCTTGTTGCTCACTGTGGTGGTGGCGAAAGGGCTGAGCTGCGATTCCGCCTGGGCAGCGGGGAGGTTCTCGAACTGTGCCGGCGACAGATCGGCGAGGACGCTCTGCAGGTAGCTGCGCGCCTGATCGGGTGTGGCGGCATCGGGCAGCATGTGACCGAGTTTCGATTCGCCGGCAACCACTGTGAACACCCGGATATCCGAGCTGAGCCAGTGCTTTTCGTTGTCGTTGGCGAGATCGAGCATAAAGGGGTTGGCGGCCTTTACCAGCTGAAACCAGGCGCTGTCCGCAAGCGGCGCACTGACGCCGGATGCGTCCAGTTCCGCATCCAGTCGCAGGGTGCGGATTTCACCGCCGAATTCGAAGGCCGCGTCTGCATCAACCATCACCCGATAGGTGAAGGTGAAGCGCTGCAGTCGTGCGGGCAGTGCCGGGTCGTCGCTGTCGATATCCGTGGGGACAATCGAGATGCCGGTACTGTCTTCGGGCGTAAGCTCCGGCGCCCAGTTGTTGAGCTGCGTCTGGGAAGGGCTCAGGGTGGTGATGCCGCCGCCCGGGAACTGGTCGGGCTTCAGGCCGTCGACGGTGACGAGGAAAGCGCCGTTGAACTGGCCATCGGCGATCGACTCGTCCTGGCTGAAGGTGCTGCGTTCGAGAATGAGTTCGATCCGCGGTCGCGGTCGTGCGAGCCACCTGGTGATATTGATATAGGCGGCCTTGATATCGGAAAAGGTCTCCTCGGCGCCGGGGTAACCAAATCCCTGCCCCTTGGCTGCGTCTGGCCCGGTGAGGTCAAACTCATCCTCCGTATCGATATCCGAGTCGCCGGTCAGGTTGATGTCGATATAGTGGTGGAAGGTAGCCCCGGTGACGATGCGACCCATACCCACCGTGCGGCCGTCGTAAGTGCTCAGGGTATTAACGGTCTTGGGGCTGGGCAGCACCGGCGTGAGAAAGTCGCCGCCAGTGGCAAATTTTGAATGCTGTGCAAACGATTGCCCCGTGGCGACTACCCGGGGCAGTTCCAGGTGGCCATCGAGGGAGGGGAAGTCAGTCAGTGTGCCGCCGTCGATGAAGGGCGCCAGTTCGTCTTCGCCGAGCGTATTGCCCTCGTGCATATGGTCGGGAAAGACTGTGATGTCGTTTCCGTCCCGCCGCAGTACCGGGTGCGCCGGTGAGCCGCTCGGCGTTATCGGCTGCGGTACTGAGTCGGACTGGTTCTCGAAGAACCTGAAAGGCTGGTCTTCGCCGCTGTAATCGCCCTGGGGGTTCCCCTGTACTGTATCTGCCTGCTCCAGGCCGACCACGTCGTGGTTGCGCGGAAAGCCCGCTGGAAGAGTATCTCCCTGGGAATCCCCGGCACCAAACCAGGTGCGCATCGCGCGCACGCGTTTTATATGGCCGCCGGTGTCTGCACCGATACTGTCGTGATCGCCGGTGGCAAAGATGCCGCCGCCCGCTTCCATGAATGCATCGATAGCCGCATGTTCTTCGGGAGTGAGCAGGTGATTGCCGCTGGAAACTTCTGATCCCGGAAACTGGTTGCGTCCATGATGCCCGAAAAGCCAGATTACGTCGTATGCCAGCAGATCCTGTTCAGAGAAGTCGAAATCATTGATATCTGCAGTTACGTCCGTATCGCGATGGCCCTTGGTAACGCTCATACCGGCACTTTCGAGTGTCGTTACCAGCGTGCTGTAAGTGAAATCCTGTGTCCCCGTGTACGGCTCTGATTCGTGTACGGAAAACCGGTAGTCGCCATCGAGGACAATAAGAACATTGATTGGCATGGAAATCCCTCCCCGGTATGATTCGACTCCTGCGTGTGGCACGGAGATTTTTCACGATAAGCGGGGATTTCGGAATTGTCGATATGAGATATTCAAGAAGAAGGATTTTGTCTCGAGTTTCATTTTTGGATCATGCTTACCCAAGTATTTTCGGCGATAAGTTCTGATTTACGTAAAGTTTTGCTCCCGCATAGAAAAGTTGATGTGAGTGTCAGGACGTTATTAGTTGTCTCAAAGTTGTTTTGACCAAAGCCTGCCCTTTTGCGGCGCCTTCCGGCTATATCCGCCCAGTGAACTATTCTTCTCCCGCATGCAGGAAAGCCTGTCTGCACAGGGGCCGCCAGAGGATCGTCGCCATCGGGGACAGGTCGGCCGGTCGATTTCGCGGCGGGAGGTTCGACCAGGGAGTGACACCGACCAAACACAGTTCAGAGGAAATAGTCATGACGACAACCGACGATGAAAACCAGATCCGCACCCTGATCAATCGCTGGGCAGAAGCAGCCTGCAGCGGCGATCTGGATCGTGTTATGGCCTGCTATGCCCCGGATGTAGTGGCCTTTGATGCCATCGTGGCTCTGCAATTCCGGGGCGTGGACGCCTACCGAAAACACTGGGAGTACTGCATGGGATTCGCGCCGGGCGACATGCTGTTTACCATCCCCGAGATGAACATCAGTGTGGGTGGCGATATCGCCTACTGCCACTTCCTGGTTTCCTGCGGTTGTACCGATGAGAAGGGCAATGAGCAGACCGGCTGGATGCGCGGCACTGTCTGTCTTCGACGCCTGAAAGGGCAGTGGCGTATAGCGCACGAACACTACTCGGCACCCTTCGACCCGGAGAGCATGAAGGCCCTGACTGATCTCGAACCCGAGTGATATCGACAGCGCCCGGCGGGCCGCTGCTGCGGATTCCCGTTTACCCCGAGAAGGAGTCGGATATGAGTGCCAATGTCGACCGGAATGTCCGTCCGGACTACGACCGGGTCATCCGGGATATCGCCAATTATGTCCTGGACTACCGGATCGATTCGGAGGAAGCCTGGGATACAGCGCGCAATTGCCTGATGGACACCCTCGGCTGCGGCCTGCTGGCGCTGCGCTTTCCCGAGTGCACCAAACACCTGGGCCCGATTGTCGAGGGCACCGTGGTGCCCAATGGCGCGCGGGTGCCGGGCACGCAGTTCCGCCTGGACCCGGTCAAGGCCGCCTGGGATATCGGTTGTATCGTCCGCTGGCTGGATTACAACGACACCTGGCTGGCGGCGGAGTGGGGGCACCCTTCCGACAACCTGGGCGCGATTCTGGCGGTGGCGGATTACCTGTCGCAAAAGAATCTCTCCAGGGGAAAAAAGCCCCCTGTGATGCGCGATGTGCTGGATGCGATGATCCGCGCCCACGAGATCCAGGGCGTGCTGGCGCTGGAGAACAGCTTCAACCGCGTGGGGCTGGATCATGTGTTGCTGGTGCGTGTGGCCTCCACCGCGGTGGCGGCAAAACTGATGGGCGCCAATCGGGACCAGATGATGGCGGCCATCTCCCACGCCTGGGTGGACGGAAGCGCGCTGCGCACCTATCGCCACGCGCCCAACGCCGGCTCGCGTAAGTCCTGGGCGGCCGGCGATGCCACATCCCGCGGCGTGCGGCTGGCGGATATCGCCCTCCGCGGCGAGATGGGGATTCCCGGCGCGCTCACGGCGAAGCCGTGGGGTTTCTATGAAGTGTGTTTCAGTAAGACTAACGCCGACCAGCAAATCAAGCCAGAAGCTGACCGGGCGTTTAAGTTCCAGCGTGACTATGGCAGTTACGTGATGGAGAACATCCTGTTCAAGATCTCTTTCCCGGCCGAATTTCACGCGCAGACGGCGTGCGAGGCGGCAGTGATTCTACACCCGCAGGTAAAGGACCGGATCGACGAGATCGACAAAGTGGTGATCACCACCCACGAATCCGCCATTCGCATCATCTCCAAGCAGGGCCCGCTGGCCAATGCCGCCGACCGGGATCACTGCCTGCAGTATATGACGGCAGTCCCCCTGCTGTTTGGCGAACTGGCGGCGGAGCACTACGAGGACGGCTTCCACGAGTCGCACCCGCAGATCGACGATTTGCGCGGGAAAATGGAGGTGGTCGAGGAGAAACGTTACTCGCGGAACTACCTGGATCCAGACAAGCGCTCCATTGCCAATGCAGTGCAGGTGTTCTTCAGGGATGGGACTTCGTCAGACAGGGTCGAGGTTGAATATCCGCTCGGCCATCGCCGGCGTCGGCAAGAGGGGATTCCGCTACTCGAGAAAAAGTTCCGCGATAACCTGGCAGCGCGCTTCCCGGCCGGACGCTGCGAAAAAATTCGTGCGCTGTGTGAAGACCGGGAGAAACTGGAGGGGACATCGGTACACGAATTTCTGGACCTGTTTGTGACTTGACTTTCTCCTTATTTGAAAAATTATCCTTTATTTTTGCAATAAAAGTTTATCACAGTAATCCGGAAGGGCTGTAGACGCACGGCATTTTTTGGGATAGGTTTTTTGTGTCAATGTGCAATGGAATGCCTTTCGGGTGCCTGCCTATGCCACTCTATTCCGGTCCCGGTTTTCCCGGGATTAACGAAGACTCTGAACTGCTCGAAGGGCTTGGGGAAATTCCCGTTCGCCCGATCTTTATCATGGGCCTGCATCGATCGGGCACCACCTTTCTGTACGACTGCATCGCCAGGTCTTTTCCCCTGGCACAACTCAGCCTCTACCACCTTTTTTATTACCATCGGTTGCTGGTTTCCCACCGCGACGGCAGCGCCCGGCGCGACCGGGAGCGCCTGGATAAATGCTTTCGCGCCCGGGGGATCGCGAATCGCAAAATCGACCGGGTGGCCGTGAATGCCGACGAGGTGGAGGAGTACGGTTTCCTGCTGCGCCGGCACAGCGGCAGTTTCAGGCTGGGGCCCGGCAATGCGGCGCTGTTCGGGGAGCTGTGCCGCAAGTTGCTCGCGGTACAGCCCGGCAGCCGGGCTGTACTGCTCAAGAACCCGTGGGACACCGGCAATGCCGCCTGGATTCTGGAGCGTTTTCCCGAGGCGCGTTTTGTTTACATCCACCGGGACCCGATAGCCGTGCTGAACAGTATGCTGAATGCGCTGCAATCCTACCTGGATGGACCCCAGCCCTACCTGGAAATGCTGCTGAGTACGGACGGCAGCCGGCGTGGTTACCGAGCCGGTTATGCCCTCTGGTGGCTGCTGCGCGGCCTGCGCGCCCTGGTAGGGCGGCGGGGGATGGCGCTGCTGTTTCGCGGGCGAGTGGCGCGGGCGCTCGCCCGACAGGTGGCGGCCTACCGTGCCGACCTGCAAAAGCTGCCGCCCGGTCGTGCCATCGAGCTGGACTATGACGAACTGGTAGCGAATCCGGAAGCGACGATGCTTCGCCTGCAGGTTTTTTTCAATTTTCCCCTAACCGGCGCGACGGCAACACCGGCAGTGCGCCGGCGAAATTACCTGAATCCGGTATTGAAAAACTATCGGGATCGCCTTGACGGTTTGCTGGCGGAAATCGCCGGCTAGGGAACCCGGGCTACAGAATGATGCACAGTAAAAGAGGATTTTATTACATTAAACTTTCTCAAAAAACAAAAAGGATCGGTTTTTTTTATTCCATTGCCTGTTTGTGACCGGATCAGATTGCCGCGCCGAAAATATGGCGCCGTATCCCCGGTTTATGCCGCATGATGTCACGGAAGTGTAAGTAGGGACTTTTAAGCTGAATCGCATCGCTGGCCCCGAGTTGGGTGCCGGTGAGAGTTGTGACGGAAACGATTTGGCCGGGAAAATCAAGGAGCTGATGCCATGGAAGGAAATACTGTTCGCAAGGAACAAGCCGGGCAATCCCGGCCTGGCGGGGAGAGTGATCGTATCGCGATCGAGAGTTCCGGCCCAATCCATCCCCGGGCCGGCCTCTCTGCACCCGACTCTCCCGAGAATTCCGCTTCACCGAAACTCCTGCCGCTGGCATTTTCCCAACGGGGCATGTGGGTGGGAGAGAAAATCGGTGCCGACGACGCTATCTACAATCTCGCCGAGTACACGGAAATTTCCGGACCGTTGAACGCGGAGCTGTTTATCGCCGCGCTGCGCCGGGTTGTTGTAGAGGCGGAAGTCTGCCGCGCACAGATAATCGAGGACGATGCCGGTCCCCGCCAGGTGGTCTATCCCGATTACCGGGGCGAACTGCCCTTCATCGACTTCAGCGGTGAGGCCGATTCCCGCTCTGCCGCCGGGGGCTGGATGATGGACGACCTGTCCCGGCCCGTGGACCTGGCGAGGGACCCGCTCTGGTCCAGCGCCCTGTTGCGCGTCGACAACGAATGCCATTACTGGTACCAGCGCTGCCACCACGTGGTACTGGACGGTTTCGGCGGCGGGCTGATTTCCCGGCGGGTGGCGGAAATCTACAGCGTCCTGGCAGAGGACCGCGAGCCGGAACCCTCGCCGTTTTTCTCCCTGTCTGTCCAGCTACAGCGGGAAAGGGCGTACCGGGAGTCGGCGCGTTTCCGGCGAGACCGGGACTACTGGCTCGAACAGATGGCAAATCTCCCCGAGCCCGTTTCCCTGGCGCGCCGCGGCGTCGAGTCGGTGGGCGGACTGCGACGGAGCAGCGCGCGCCTGTCGGCGGCGGACGCCGAGAAACTGCACCAGCTTGGCGAGGCTGCCGGCGGCAGCCTGCCCCAGATACTGGTCTCCCTGCTGGCGGCCTATATCCACCGCGCCAGCGGCGCCACCGACCTGGTGTTCAACCTGCCGGTGACGGCCCGTACCGACCGCGCCCTGCGCCGCATCCCCGGCATGATGGCCAACGCCGTGCCCGTCCGCCTGGCGATGTCGCCGCAGATGATCCTGTCGGAACTGGTGCGTCGGGCGGGCAGGGCGGTGCGCGGGGCCCTGCGCCACCAGCAGTATCGCCACGAAGATCTGCGCCGCGATCTGGGGCTGCTGGAACGGGGCCGGGAAATCGCCCGGCTGGGCGTGAATATCGAACCCTTCGACTACGACCTGCGTTTCGGCGGCAATCCTTCGGTCACCCACAACCTGTCCAACGGCACCGTCGAGGATCTGGCGCTGTTCGTCTACGATCGCGGCGACGACCGCGGGCTGCATATCGACCTGGATGCCAACCCCGCGCTCTACGAGCAGAGCGAACTGGATGCCCACCGCGACCGCCTGCTGCGGCTGATCCGCTCGCTGCTGGCGGACCCCCGGCAGTCCATCGGCACCGTGGATCTGCTGGCGCCGTCGGAGTGGACGCTGCTGGAGCGCTGGAACGCCACCGACCGGCCGCTGCCGGAGCAACCCTGGCCGGTGCTGTTCGAACAGCGGGCGGCCGCCAGCCCGGCGTCGATCGCCGTGCAGGCGGGGGAGCGGGAACTCAGTTACGGCGAACTGAACGCCCGGGCCAACCGCCTGTGTCGCGCACTGCTGGCCCGCGGTGTGGGGGCCGGGGATATTGTCGCGGTGGCCCTGCCGCGGGACGAGTGGGTACCGGCGGCACTGCTGGCGATACTGAAAAGCGGCGCCGCCTACCTGCCGCTGGATCCCTACAACCCGCCGGAGCGTCTGCAGACGATCCTGCGGGAAGCCCGCCCCCGGCTGCTGCTCACTGCGGCGGCCGTGGCCGACCGGCTGCCCGGGGGCGACTGGGAATCCCTGCACCTGGAGCGCCTGCCGCTGCAAGACTTTGCCGCCGACAACCCCGGCGCCGGAGACCGCCGCGCGCCGCTGCGGGCGCAGACTCCGGCCTATGTGATCTACACCTCCGGCTCCACTGGCCGGCCCAAGGGCGTGGTGATCGGCCACGGGGGCCTGGCCAACCTGCTGCTGGCGATGGCGGACGAACTGAAGCTCACCGCCGCCGACCGGCTGCTGGCGCAGACCACGCTCTCTTTCGATGTCGCCGCGCTGGAGCTCTTCCTGCCGCTGCTGGCGGGGGCCCGGGTGGTGATGGCCGGCCGCGACCAAGCCCGCGATCCCCGGGCGCTGGCGGCGCTGATCCGGCGCAGCGGCGCCACGATGCTGCAGGCGACACCGTCCCTGTGGCAGGCGCTGGTGGCCGAGTGCGGCGACGAGCTGAAGGGCCTGCGGCCACTCACCGGTGGCGAGGCGCTGTCGGGGAAACTGGCGCGCCAGTTGCGTCGCCTGGGCTATCCTGTGGTCAATCTCTACGGCCCCACGGAGACCACAGTGCTCTCCACCCTGATGGTGCTGGACGGCGACGACCTGGACGCGCCGCCCATCGGCCGGCCCATCGCCAATACCCGGCTGTACGTGCTGGATGCCGCCATGCAGCCGCTGCCGCCGGGGGAGGCCGGGGAACTGTATATCGGCGGTGCCGGCGTCGCCCTGGGCTACCTGAACCGGCCGGACCTGACCGAGGAGCGCTTTCCGCCCAATCCCTTTGGCGACGGCTACCTGTACCGCACCGGCGACCTGGTGCGCCAGCGGCCGGACGGCGCGCTCGAATACCTGGGCCGCAACGATTTCCAGATCAAGCTGCGCGGGTTCCGCATCGAGGCGGGCGAGATCGAGGAGCAGCTGGTTCGCTGCCCCGGGGTGGATCGGGCGGTGGTGGTACTGCGGGAGGACGCGCCGGGCGGCAAATGCCTGATGGGCTATGTGCTGCCGGAGCGGGTCGATGGCGAAGCCCGCGCGATCGACACGGAGTTGCTGCGCAGCCGGCTGCGGCGGACGCTGCCCGACTACATGGTGCCCGCGCAGTTCGCGATCCTGGACCGGTGGCCGCTGAACGCCAACGGCAAACTGGACCGCGGGGCCCTGCCGGCGCCCGGGTGGCAGCCGCGCGGCGCCTACACAGCACCGCGCAGCGAACTGGAGGTAAAACTGGCGGATCTCTGGAGCGGCATTCTCGACGTGGAAACGGTGGGCATCCACGATAGCTTCTTCGATCTCGGCGGCGACTCCCTCAGCGCCGCGCGCATGTTGTCCCGGCTGCGGGAAATCACCGGCCGCGAGATTTCCCTGGGGGCGGTTTTCGAGTCCGCCACCATCGCCGAACTGGCGCAGAAGCTGGAGCAATCGCAGGCGCGGGACCCGCTGTCGGTGCTGCTGCCACTGCACGGCGGCGGCGACCCGGCACCGCTTTTCTGCATCCACCCGGCGGCGGGGCTCAGTTGGGGTTACGCCGCCCTGTCCCGCTACCTCGGGGAGCGCCCGCTCTACGGGCTGCAGGCCGCCGGCCTGGACGGCAGCGGCGAACTGCCGGGGAGTATCGAAGACATGGCCGCCGACTATCTGCGCCGCATCCGCCGGGTGCAACCGGAGGGCCCCTACCATCTGCTCGGCTGGTCCCTGGGCGGCCTCGCCGCCCACGAAATGGCGCGGCAACTGCAGGCCGGCGGGGAGGAGGTGGCCTTCCTGGGCATGCTCGACGCCTATCCCTTTGTACAACTGGGGGACCGGCAGCGGGACGAGGCGCAGATGGTGCGGGCGGCGCTGGCTTTCCTGGGCTTCGAGCGCGGGGTCCTGGACGCGTCCGACTGCAGTATGGATGCGCTGGCCGACTTCCTGTGGCGCGAATACCGGGTGTTCGATATGCCCGCGGTGCGGGAGCTGCAGCGGTCGAATCCGGATTTCGTCGCCGGCGTGCGCCGGGTGATCGAGAACAACCTGGAGCTGGTGCAGCGCTTCGTGCCCGGCCGGGTGCGCGGCGACCTGCTGTTCGTGCAGGCGACCCGCACGGCACACTCCGAGCTGCTGCACCACGATCCGGAGCACTGGCGCCGCCATATCGACGGCCGGTTGCGGCTGCAGCCGGTGGCCTGCCATCACCAGCAGGTGCTGGAGACGGAGCCGCTGGCGCGTATCGGCCCGCTGCTCGCCGACGTCCTGGGGGAGCGCGCGCTGTGCGGATAACCATTTTCTCCATCGGCACCCAGGGAGACGTGCGCCCCTTCGTCGCCCTCGGCCGCGGCCTGCAGCGGGCGGGTTGTCGGGTGCGCATCGCCAGTGGCAATACCTGCGAGCCGCTGATTACCGGGCACGGGCTGGAGTTCGCGCCGTTGAATGCGGACTTCCTCGACATCATGGCTAGGGATCCGGGGGCGTTGCAACGGGGGCTCAACCCGCTGGCACTGCTCGCCACGGCGCGGCGTGAACTCGGTGCCATGGCGTCTGGGTGGCCGGAGCAGGGGCGGGCGGCCGCGGAGGATGCAGACCTGCTGCTGGGCAACGGTATGGTGGCGCCGCTGGCATCCTCTTTCGGGGAGCTGCTGGGGCGGCCGGTGGTGGAGACCCACCTGCAGCCGATCACCCCCTGCCCGGATATCCCGCCGATGATGCTGCCGCCGCCGGAGCGGCCCCGCCCGGGCGCGGTCAACCGGCTGCTGTTTCATTTCTGTCGCCTGCTCACCTGGCAGATGCTGAGCCCGGCCTACGCCGGGGTGCGCCGGGAGCTGGGCCTGCCGGCCTTTCCCCGGCGGGGGCCCACCTACAGCGTCGGGCGCGAGAGCCAGAAGTTGCTCTACGGTTTCAGCCCCCTGCTGGTGCCGCCCTCGCGTCACTGGCCGGCATCGGTGCGGGTAGCGGGCAACTGGTTCCTGGACGGGGAGCGGGACTGGCGGCCGCCGCCGGCGCTGGCGGATTTTCTCGCCGCCGGCCCGAAGCCGGTGTACGTGGGGTTTGGCAGTATGCGCAGTGGCGATTCCGGGGACTTTACCGCCAGGGTCCTGGAGGGGCTGCGCCGCAGTGGTCGCCGGGCCCTGATCGCCACCGGCTGGGGCGGGCTGTCGAGGGAAGTGGTGGAGAGGGCGGGGGACGGGAACTTCTTCGCCATTGACGCCGCGCCCCACGACTGGCTGTTTCCCCGCGTTGCCCTGGCGGTGCACCACGGCGGCGCCGGCACCACTGCCGCGGCCCTGCGCGCCGGTATTCCCTCAGTGGTTGTCCCTTTCTTCGGCGACCAGCCCTTCTGGGCCTGGCGCCTGGCTGAGGTGGGCGTCGCGCCGCCGGCGGTCAGGCGCAAAGAGCTGACCGCTGCGGCGCTCGCCGATGCCATCCGCTCCGGTCTCTCCGGCTCCATGGGTCGGCGGGCGGCGGCTCTGGGCGAGTGTTTGCGAGCGGAGGACGGCGTCGCCAATGCGATTGCACAACTGCGGTCATGGGGACTGTTGCCCGAGCCCGCGGGCAGCGCAAGGGCGCCGTCGGGCATGCACTATAGCTGACCAACCTGCCCGCAGCTTGCCCCTATCCTTAACTCTCTCCCCGGGGGAGGGAACATCAAACCCGGCTTCAGAATTTGAACTCGGTACCGATACCGAAGTAACTGCGATCGTAATCGTCAGCAGCGGTCTCGTCGGTATAGAAGCCGAACACCTTGGCCGCGCTGGACAGCTTGTAGTCCAGGCCCAGGCTGTAGGTTTCCGCATCGGCCACCACCACATCGGACTGGCCGTACTGGGCTTTCGCGGTCCACCGGTTGATGCTGTAGGCGGCGGAGGCCATCCAGCCGTCCTGGGTGCTGCCATCCGCCTTTTCCTGCTCCTCAAAGAGGGCCCCCACCTGAACCGGGCCGATGTTGTACTGGCCCGCCAGGCGTTGCACATTCCAGTCGTTGGCTTCGACATTCCGGTCTATACCATAGGCGAGGTAGATCCCGTTTTTATCGTAGGCCAGGGACATGGAGGTACCGTTATCGCGGGTGATATCCCGGCCGAGTTGGTCCTGTCCGATCACTTCGTCGCCGTGGCTGATATGCGAGGCGGCCAGGGTAAAGCCTGAAAATGCAGGCGTCGTGTATTGCACATGGCCGGATTCGCGATTCTCGCTCCGGGTGATGACGCTACCGATATCGCCTTCCAGGTCGTTGAACAGATCCACTTTTTTCTGGGCGAGCCGCATGGGGGTATCGAAACGACCGGCGATCACCTGGCCGAAACCGCCCTCCAGCCCCGCATAAAGATTGCGCCGCTTGAGCGTCTCCTCCGAATCGCCGTCGATATCGACACCATATTCCAGCTTGTAGATGCCCTTGACGCCGCTGTCGAAGGGCAGTTCGCCCTTGGCGCCCAGACGGGAGGCATTGCTCTCGATATCGGTAGTGGCACCGTCGCCCTCGTCCGCGGATTGGAAATCCACATTCGCCTTGCCGTAAAAGGTGAAGGTGTCGGCGCTGGCCAGCGCGGGCAGCGCTGCGGCTATGGCCAGGGAAACAGCGGTCTTCTTCATCGGTCGCCTCGCACAGTTTATGGTTGTCGCCGAGAGCCGGTGGTTATGGGTCCGAATCCTGACCGCCTCTCGAGTTGGTGCGAATTCTGCGATCCAAATATTACAAACAAGTTAAAGATGGCACTTTTTTTAATTTTTTATGACCATGCAGTACCTGAAAAACAGGTTGGACAGGTTGTGAAGATGTCGAGGTGTCGAGAGACTTAAAGGTGTGCCTTTACAGGCTGCCATCGCCTCTGGCACAACCGGGGCTCGAGGACAGGGAAGTGATGCATTGATGGAGCGAGTCGGCAAAACCCGGGAAGGAGTGCCGTGCCGGTGGCGTACGGCGACGCCGCTGTTGCCGTTGCTGTGGTGTTATGCGCTCGCCATCATCGCCGCCGGCAGCCTGCCGCGGTTGCCATCGCTGTGGTCCGCCGCTGCGCTCGGCGGTTTCCTGTCGATCGTTTGCCTGGTGTTGCCTGCCCGCGCCCGTCTCGCCCCGCTGGCGATCGCCATTGTCGCCGGCAGCCTCTGGAGCCTGTACCACAACCATCGGGCCCTGGCGGAGCGGCTGCCGCTGGCGCAGCACGGCGCCGATATGGTGCTGCCGCTGCGAATTGTCTCCCTGCCCGATACACGCCCCGGCAATTCCCGCTATGGCAACGGGGAGGCGGGGACCGACGTCCGCTTTGCCGCCCGGGTTCTCACCCGGGCGGGGGATTTTCGCGCGCCGCCGGCAATGGCTGACCAGCTTCTGTATCTCACCTGGTACCGCGCGCCGGACAGCGCAGTGCGGCAGTTGCGCGCGGGCAGCCGCTGGCTTGTGCCATTACGCCTCAAGCGCCCGCGCGGCAGCGTCAATCCCCACAGCTTCGACTACGAGGGATGGCTACTGCGGCGCGGTGTCTACGCCACCGGCTATGTGCGGCCGCAGGACGGGGAGGCGAGATTACTGGGGCGGAATGCAGGCCTGCCGGCACTGCGCCACTGGCTGCGGGACCGGTTGCTGGCGGCATCGCCGCCGCGGCCGGACCTGTTGAGTGCGCTGTTGCTCGGTGATCGCTCGGGGCTTTCGCGCAGCGACAAGGAGCTGTTGCGGGATACCGGCACGGCCCATCTGCTGGCGATCTCCGGGCTGCATGTGGGGATGGTGGGCGGCTTCTGCCTGCTCCTCGGCGGCCTGTTGGCACGGGCCGCGGGGGCGCTGTCGGGTAGGGCGCCGCTGTCGATTGGCACCGCGGCGGCACTGGCGGGAACGGCGGTTTACACCCTGCTGGCGGGTGCGCCCCTGTCGGCCCAGCGGGCATTGGTGATGACCTGGGTGCTGTTGCTGGCCTGGCGCTGGCGGCGCCGGATCTCCGCGGGTCTCGCTTTCGCGCTGGCGCTGGCCGCGGTGCTGACACTGCAGCCGCTGGCGTTTTACGGCGCCGGTTTCTGGTTGTCTTTTGTGGCTGTCGGGGCCCTGTTGCTCGGTTTCAGCCACCGCCTGCGGCTGAATACCCGGGAAACCGGGGAGGTTGATCATTCGGAGCCCGCGGGCCGCCGGTTGTGGCGCTGGTTCTGTGGGCTGGCGCGCAGCCAGTGGGTCATCTGCCTGGCGCTGCTGTTGCCGTCGCTGTTCTTTTTCTCCGGCTTCAGTGTCAGCGGGATGCTGCTGAACCTGTTGGCCATCCCCTGGATGGGGCTGGGGATACTGCCTGCGCTGATGGTGGGGGCGATGCTGGCCGGCACCGCCCCGGGGGACTGGTGCCTGTGGCTCGCCGGCAGGCAACTGCAACTGTTGATGCAGCTGCTGGAGCAAGGGCAGGGGATGTTGGCGGCCTGGCAGCCCCTGGGCGCGCCGCCGGGTGTGACGGGACTGCTGCTGGCGGGTGCTTGTCTGCTGTTATTGTTGCTGCCGGCGGGCCTGCCGGGCAGGCAGCTCGGCTGGCTGTTCGCGCTGCCGCTGTCGCTGCCGTTCTGGCCGGGTGCGGCTACGGCGCCCGAGGTGGAATCCCTGCGGGTGGCGGTGCTGGATGTGGGCCAGGGCCTGGCCGTGACGGTGCGTTCACCGGAGCAGCGGCTGGTCTACGATGCCGGCCCGCTGTCGGCGTCCGGCTGGAGTGCCGGCAGCCAGATAGTGACGCCCTACCTGCTGGGGGAGGGCGAACGCCGGTTGGACCGGTTGGTGCTGAGTCACGGCGACAGCGATCACGCCGGTGGTCTGCGCGGCTTGAGCGAGTCGCTGGAGATTGGGCAGCTGCATGCGCCGGGGCAGCTGGCGGGCCGCCTGGGTGGTGAGCGGTGTCGAGCCGGCCCGCCGCGGCGCGTGGGTGACCTGAGGATTCAGTGGTTGTGGCCGCAATCGCTTCGGGTTTCCGGGGAGGAGAACGACCACAGCTGTGTCGTACTGCTGCAGTGGCGCCATGTGCGCATCCTGCTGGCGGGGGATATCTCCCGCTCGGTAGAGCGCGAGCTCGCCAGCCGCTTTGCCGGTATGGAGCCGGTGGATCTATTGGTGGCGCCACACCATGGTTCCCGTTCGTCCTCGTCGCCGGCATTGATCGACTGGGCGAAGCCGCGGCGGGTGGTGTTCAGTGCGGGCTTTCGCCATCACTTCGGCCATCCGCACGGGGATGTCGTGGCGCGCTATCGCCGCAGCGGTGCGCAGTTGTTCAATACGGCGGCGAACGGTGCGGTTGAACTGGTCTGGCGGGGCAGTGGTGCGAAGCCCGAAATCGCGCTTGCCCGGGAGGCACCGCGATTCTGGTATGCGGATCACAAGGATGAAAATGGCGACGACCGGAGACTTAGCCGCCGGGGCGAGCTGTGGTAGAGTTCCTGTCCATTAATTCCCTTCCGCAGTCTGGGACCGAGAACAGTGTTAGAAATCATAAAATCCGGCGGCTGGCTGATGCTGCCGATCCTGCTTTGTTCCGTCGCCGTTATCGCCATCTGTATCGAGCGCCTCTGGACCCTGAACCCGCGCCGCATCGCGCCGCGCACACTGCTGGGTGAGGTCTGGGGCTGGTTGAAAAACAATCAGGTCGACGGCGAAAAGATCAAGGAGCTGCGCGATTCCTCCCACCTCGGCCGAATTTTCGCCGCGGGTCTGTCCAACTCCCGCCACGGTCGCGATGTCATGAAAGACAGTATCGAGGAGGCCGCGAGCCAGGTGATACACGAGTTGGAGCGTTTTCTCGGCGCGCTGGGCACCATTGCCGCGGTGGCACCGCTGATCGGTCTGTTGGGCACCGTAGTAGGCATGATCCAGGTGTTTACCGCCATCATGCTCGAGGGCACCGGCAATGCCGGCGTGTTGGCGGGCGGTATCAGTCAGGCGCTGATTACCACGGCCGCGGGTCTGACGGTGGCGATTCCGGCGCTATTGGCGCACCGCTATTTTCAGCGCCGGCTGGACAGCATTGTCGTCGCCATGGAGCAGGAGGCGGTGAAACTGGTGGACGCGCTGCACAGTGACCGCCGTATCGAAACGGCCTGAGCGGAGAGCGTAAGATGCAATTTCGCCGCCAGGCCAAAGAGCAGGACGGGGTCAACCTGACACCGCTGATCGACGTGGTATTCCTGCTACTGATCTTCTTTATGGTGTCCACCACCTTCACCAAGGAGAGCCACCTGGAACTGAACCTGCCGGAGGCGGCGGGGCCGGAGGCGCGGGAGGCTCCGCGCTCGGTGGAGGTGTTGATCAACGCGGACGGTTCCTATTCCGTGGACGGCCGCGCCCTGATCAACAAAAAGCTGACTACCCTGAAATCGGCGCTGTCGGAAGTTTCCGCGGACGAGTACAATCGCCCCCTGGTCATTACCGCCGACGCCACCGCCGAACACCAGGCCGTGGTGCGCGCCATGGATGCCGCCGGGCAGCTGGGATTCGTCAACCTCAGCATTACCACGCGGCAGCCGGAAGAAAATTAGTTCGCGACGCCCGCGCGGTTTTCCCGCCAATCTAAGGGACAGGCTGCGCCTTGCCCATCCTACCGGGTAATTTCGGGGTGGGCTCCAGATATGAATTTGTATGGATAGAGCCGACACGCCCCCGAGCAAACCACAGCACGGGGCGAAAACTTACCGCCGCCTGCTTTCCTATGCCCTGCCACACTGGCCGATCTTCGCCCTCGCGGTGTTCGGCTTCCTGTTGTTTTCGGTCATGGGGGTCAGCCTGATTGCGGTGACCGAGCTGCTGCTCGACACCGTCGGTTCCGGCATCGAGGAAACCCGCGGCTTTCTCGCCAAATATGTCGCCGCCTGGTTTCCCGGTGGCGTCATGCCCAAGGAGACCGCGCGCTGGCTGATTCCGCTGGCAATGCTGTCGATTATTGTGCTGCGCGCCTGCGGCAATTTTATCGGCAGCTATGGCCTCGCCTATGTGGCACGCGCGGTGATTCACAGCCTGCGCACCGAGCTGTTTGCCAAAATCGGCCAATTGCCCAGTGCCTATTTCGATCGCTACACCGGCGCCTACCTGATTTCCAAGGTGTCCTACAATATTGAGCAGGTCACCAATTCCATCACCAAGGCGGTAAAAACCCTGATTCGCGAATCCTTCACCACCATCGGGTTGCTGGTCTA
Source organism: Microbulbifer halophilus (assembly GCF_026183675.1). Taxonomy (GTDB): domain Bacteria; phylum Pseudomonadota; class Gammaproteobacteria; order Pseudomonadales; family Cellvibrionaceae; genus Microbulbifer; species Microbulbifer halophilus. The sequence goes on along the minus strand of NZ_JAPIVK010000007.1, from coordinate 111,872 downwards.
TCTGCTGCTGGTGAACTGGAAACTCACACTGACGTTTTTTGTGTTCGCGCCCATCATCGCCTTCATCGTGCGCACCGTAGGCAAGCGATTCCGCAAGCTCAGCCACCGCATCCAGAACACTATGGGCGATGTCACCCATGTCACCCAGGAAGCCATCAATGGCTATCAGGTGGTGCGTATGTACGGGGGGCAGAAGTACGAGAACGCCCGCTTTCACACCGCCAGTGACAAAAATCGCCAGCAGTTCATGAAGCTGGTGGTGGCGAACAACGGCAGCGTTTCCGTCATCCAGATTCTGGTGGGGTTGTCGACCGCCACCATTGTCTGGCTGGCACTGGCGCCGGGCATGGTGGAGTCCATGACCGCCGGTGTTTTCGCTGCCTATATCGGTGCGGCTGCCTCCCTGGCCAAGCCGGTGCGCAGCCTGTCGGAAGTGTTTGCGGATATCCAGAAAGGTATCGCTGCGGCGGAGAGTATTTTCGAGGTGTTCGATGCGCCCGGGGAGCCGAAGGGCGGAACCGCCGCCTTGCCGAAACCGGTGTACGGCGCTGTCACCTTCGATCGGCTCGGCTTCCGCTACGACGAATCGGCACCGGCGGTGCTGACCGATATCAGTTTTGCCGTGGAGCCGGGGCAGACGGTGGCCCTGGTGGGGGCCTCCGGTTCCGGCAAGAGCACCCTCGTGAGTCTGCTGGCCCGCTTCTACGAACCGACCAGTGGCCGCATCCTGCTAGACGGCGTGGATATCAGCCAGGTGCCGCTGGAATCCCTGCGCCGCCAGATCAGCATGGTGTCGCAGAATATCGTACTGTTTAACGATACCGTCTACCGCAACATTGCGTACGGCGAACTGGAAGATGCCACACCCGAGCAGGTGTGGCGGGCCATCGAGCTGGCCCACGCCACGGATTTTGTCGATGAGCTGCCCAACGGCCTGGATACCGCGCTCGGGGACAATGCGCAGATGCTCTCCGGCGGCCAGCGCCAGCGCCTGGCCATTGCGCGGGCGCTGTTGAAGGATGCACCGATCCTGATCCTGGATGAAGCCACCTCGGCGCTGGACAACGAATCCGAACGCGCCATCCAACTGGCCCTCACCGAGGCGATGAAGGACCGCACCACCTTCGTGATCGCCCACCGCCTGAGCACCATCGAAAGTGCCGACCGCATTCTGGTGATGGAGCAGGGCCGGATCATCGAGAGCGGCAATCACGCCGAGCTGCTCGACCAGGGCGGCCGCTACGCGACTTTGTTACAACAGCAAACAGCAGGATAGAGCCCCGGAATGTCACTGGAAGACTGGTTCAATCAACGCTGGTATCCGGGGGAGGGCAGGCAATCCTCCCTGCCGCTGCTGGCCCCTCTGTCGTCCCTGTACCGGTGGGCCAGTGACAGGCGCCGCGAGAAGAATCGACAGAATCCGCCGCAGCCGCTGTCGGTACCGGTAATCGTGATCGGCAATATCACCGTCGGCGGCGCCGGCAAGACGCCGCTGGTGGCGGAGCTGGCGCGCTGGCTGCATGAGCGCGGCATGAATCCGGGCATCGTCAGCCGCGGTTACGGCGGTCGCGCCAAGGAATATCCCTACCAGGTCACCGCCCAGTCCCATCCGCTGGAATCCGGTGACGAGCCGCTGATGCTGCACCTGATTACCGGCCTGCCGGTGATGGTCTCGCCCGATCGCAACGAGGCGGCGAGGGCCCTGATCGACTATCACAACTGCGATGTCATCCTGTCCGACGACGGCCTGCAACACTATTCGCTGTGGCGCAGCCTGGAGATCTGCGTGATCGACGGCCAGCGGGGCCTGGGCAACGGCAGGATACTGCCGCGGGGGCCGCTGCGGGAATCGACTGATCGCCTCGATAGCGTCGACCTGATCGTGGTCAACGGCGAGCCGCAACAGCGACTGCGGGCACAGTGCGGCCATAGACTCGAATTCATCATGACGCTGGAGCCGGACAGCTGGCACCAGTTCAACCTGGACCAGACCTCCACTGTGAAACTGAGGTCCGGGCCGGAGCCGGGCCCCTGTCACGGCGTGGCGGCCATCGGCAATCCGCAGCGGTTTTTCCGCGAACTCGAACAGCTGGGATTCGGGGTGATGCCGCAGGCCTACGCCGACCACCACCAGTACTGCCAGCAGGAGCTGCAGTTTGACGGCGAAACCCCGGTGATCATGACCATGAAGGATGCGGTCAAGTGCCGCGATTTCTGGCAGAGTCACTGGTGGGCGCTGGAAGTGCGGGCCAGGTTGCCGGATCTGTTCTACCAGCGCGTTCACCAGCACTTACAGAAGCCATCAGAACATGAATAACGCCACTGCCTTCGATATCATCATTCCGGCCCGCTACGCCTCCAGCCGCCTGCCGGGCAAGCCGCTGGCGGATATCGGTGGTCTCCCGATGGTGCAGCGCGTCTACCAGCGGGCGAAAGAGAGTGGTGCCGAACGGGTGATCGTCGCCACCGACGATATGCGCGTGGCGGAAGTGGTGCGCGGTTTTGGCGGCGAGGTGTGCATGACCTCCGCAGAGCATGCCTCGGGCACAGACCGGCTGCAGGAAGTCGCGGCCAACCTGGGGCTCGAAGACGAGCGCATCGTGGTGAATGTGCAGGGCGACGAACCGCTGATTCCGCCGGCGGTGATCGACCAGGTGGCCGGCAACCTGGCCGCGAACCCGGCTGCCGGCGTAGCTACCCTGGCGGAACCCATCCGCACGCTGGAGGACTTCCGCAACCCGAATATCGTCAAGGTGGTAGCGGCGGAATCCGGCCTGGCCCGCTATTTCTCCCGCGCGCCCATCCCCTGGCCGCGGGATGCCTTCGCCGCGGATACCGGTGCGCTGCCGCCGGGTCTGGAACCCCGCCGCCATATCGGCATCTATGCTTACCGGGTAGCGCTGCTCGGCCGGTTCGTGTCCTGGCCGGTGGCGCCGCTGGAACAGTTTGAATCGCTGGAGCAGCTGCGTTTCCTCTACCACAACGAAAATATTCACGTGGCGGACGCGGCCGAAGAGGTGCCCGGCGGTGTGGATACAGAGGCGGATCTGCAGCGAATGCGCGAGTTGTTTGATGATTGACGGGTTGTTTGATGATTGAAAGTAACGCCGACCTGCAGCCGCTCAATACCCTCGCCGTAGCGGCGCGGGCGGCGCACTTTGCGCGGGTGGAAAATCTCGAACAACTGCGCGAGGCACTGCAGTTTGCGCGGGACAGAAAACTGCCGATCCTGCCCCTGGGCGGTGGCAGCAATATCGTGTTCACCGGCGACTATCCCGGCCTGGTGATTCACCTGGATATGCGCGGCCTGGAGCTTCAGAAAATCGACGGCGCCACGCAGGTGACCGCCGCCGGCGGCGAGAACTGGCACCGGCTGGTGATGCACACCGTGGAACGGGATCTCGGCGGCCTGGAAAACCTGGCCCTGATCCCCGGCCGCATCGGCGCCGCACCAATCCAGAACATCGGCGCCTACGGTGTGGAGTTGCGGGATACCTTTTGCGACCTTCAGGCTGTGCATATCCCCACCGGCGAATTACACGAGTTTTCCGCGGATGACTGCCGCTTCGGTTACCGCGACAGCGTCTTCAAGGGGCCTGCGCGGGACCAGTACATCATCACCCGCGTGCGCCTGCGGTTGCCGGACGACTGGCGGGCGCGGCTGGAGTACCCGGCGCTGAAACAGTACCTGGACGAGCACCACGAGGGAGCCGGGGAACTGACGCCGGTGGAGATCGCCCGCGCGGTGATTGCCGTGCGCAACAGCAAGCTGCCGAATCCGCAGGAGATTCCCAACGCCGGCAGCTTCTTCAAGAATCCAGTGGTGGACGCGGAGATTTACGAGCGACTGAAGCGCGCGCATCCCGACCTTGTTGCCTTCGCTGTAGGTGAGCGCTGGAAACTGGCCGCCGGCTGGCTGATCGATCGCGCCGGCTGGCGGGGCCGCCGCCGCGATGGCGTGGGCGTACACGACCGCCAGGCCCTGGTGCTGGTCAACCCCGGTCGCTGTGCCGGGGACCGGGTGACAGGCCTGGCGCGGGAGATTACCGAGGATATCCGCAACAAATTCGGCGTGGAGCTGGAGCCGGAGCCGCGTTATTACCCCTGAGGGGCGTGTAGGGGAAGAAGGGGCCTCGGCCTTTCCCCCTCTCCCTAACCCTCTCCCGGTGGGAGAGGGGACTGGCATGAGCCTCAACGGAGCCCGGTGGCTAGATTCGAACTTGTAATGCCTCCGACATAGCTCCCCTCTCCCATCGGGAGAGGGGCCGGGGGAGAGGGCCATGAACGAAACCACCTTTACCAATCACGCCGCAGCCCTGGCCGAACACTTCGCCGATACCGAATGGTTGGACCTGTCCCCCGGTCGGGCACTCCTGATCCGCTACTGGCTGGGCCGCGGAGACTCCGGGGCACTGCTGCACGATTGTCTTGACCGCCTCCCCTGGGAGAGCCCCAGAATCCGCCTGTTCGGCAAGGAGCACCCGATTCCGCGCCGTCACGCCTTTGTCGGCGATCCGCAAGTGACCTATCGCTGGTCCGGTCTGCGGCAGGAAGCACACCCCTGGACGGCGTCCCTCGACGCGGTGCGCGGGCGGCTGGATGCGGCCGGCTTTGCATTCAATTCCGCGCTGGTCAATCACTATCGCAGTGGCACCGACAGCATGGGCTGGCACTCGGACAGGGAGCGGGAGCTCGGTGACAACCCGGTGGTGGCAACAATCAGCCTGGGCCAGGAACGCAGACTGGCGTTCAAGCGCCGCGATGGGGAAGGGCGCCTGTCGGTCAGTCTGCCGGACGGTTCGCTGCTGTTGACCTCCGGCGCGGTACAGCATCACTGGCTGCACCAGGTTGCCAAAAGTGCCCGCCAGTTGGACCACCGGATCAGCCTAACTTTTCGTTATATCTACCCCTGAAAGTGCACAACTTATGTCTTGTCGGGCTGCTTTGCACATTCGGGTTTGTCTGGTATGTTGCTGAAAGGCTCTGTGGATGGATCTTGCGAGGTATTCGCCTCGCTAGTCTGGACAGCGCACAGGGACTTCGGCGATCGAGCCGGGCCCCTGTGTTGCGATATCCGGACTAAGGCAATAACAAGAATTTGCAGCTAACAGTGCAACGCAATAGCGCTGAGATGCGGGCGGCTGGGGAAGCCGCGACGCAGCCGCTGCATTATCCGTAGTTGGGGCTAATTTGATTAAAGTCTTAGTGGTGGACGATCACGATCTGGTGCGCATGGGTATTTCGCGCATGCTCGGTGACGTCTCTGGTATACAAGTCATGGGCGAGGCCGACAGTGGCGAAGAGGCCCTGGCCTTCGCGCGTCAGTCGGAAATCGATGTAATTCTGATGGACGTCAAGATGCCTGGCATCGGCGGCCTGGAAGCAACCCGCAAGCTGGTCGCGCGCTCTCCCAAATCCAGGGTCATTGCTGTCAGTGGCCTCGACGATCCGCAGTTCGCCCGGCGGCTGCTGGAAGCCGGAGCCAGCGGTTATCTCACCAAGGGTACCGATATGGAGGAAATGGTGAGGGCCATCCAGACAGTGATGTCCGGTAATCGATACATCAGCCCTTCCATCGCCCCCCAGTTGATTCCGGGCCTGGGGCCGGGTAGTTCCGATTCGCCGTTCGATTGCCTTTCCGAGCGCGAGCTGCAGACGGCGGTGATGATCGTCAACGGCAGCAAGGTGGCGGAAATCGCCGACACCCTGTCCGTGAGCCCCAAGACGGTCAACAGCTATCGCTACCGGATCTTCGAAAAGCTGGATATCCACAGCGATGTCGAACTGACGCTGCTGGCGGTAAAGTACCAGCTCCTGGACCCCGAGGCCGCCCTTTGATTGAGTGGTTAGCGGCCAGTGGTTGGTGGTAAAGTGACGGCTTCCACACCGACCACTGCCAGAGATGTTCGACAGTAAACGTTTCCTGCCTACCGTTACCCGCAAGCCCGGCGTCTACCAGATGTTCGACGCCGACGGCAAAATTCTCTACGTGGGTAAGGCCAAGAATCTTCGCAATCGCCTCTCCAGCTATTTCCGGGCGTCGGGCCTGACCGCCAAGACCATGGCGCTGGTGCAGCGCATTCACAATATCGAGGTGACGGTCACCCGCAGCGAGACCGAAGCGCTGGTGCTGGAACAGAGCCTGATCAAATCCCAGCGGCCGCCCTACAATGTCATGCTCAAGGACGACAAGGGCTACCCGTATATTTTCCTGTCCGGCCGTGACACCTATCCGCGCATTGCCCTGCACCGGGGGGCCAAGCGGAAAAAGGGCCAGTATTTCGGGCCTTTTCCCAATGCGTCGTCGGTGCGAGACAGCCTCAACTTCCTGCAGAAGACTTTCCGCATCCGCTCCTGTGAAAACAGCGTCTTCCGCAACCGCTCGCGCCCCTGCCTGCAGTACCAGATTCAGCGCTGCACGGCCCCCTGCGTCGACTTTATCAGCGAGGAGGATTACCGCCAGGATGTTCGACACGCCGAAATGTTCCTGACCGGCAAGAGCGACGCCATCGCGCGCGAACTGGCGGATGAGATGGACAGGGCATCGAAAGCGCTGGAGTTCGAAAGGGCGGCGCACCTGCGCGACCAGATTTCCGCGTTGCGGCGGTTGCAGGCGGACCAGGTGGCGGAAGGTTCCAGTGGCAATGTGGATGTGCTCGGTATTGCCAGCGTCGGTGGTTCCAGCTGTGTGCACATCCTGTTTGTCCGCCAGGGACGCATTCTCGGCAGCCGCAGTTACTTTCCCGACGAGCGGCTGGGCCTGTCAACCGTGGAGCTGCTGTCTGCGTTTATCCCGCAGTTTTATCTCGGCAACCAGCGGGAGGTGCCGAGGGAGATTCTCACCTCCGAGCCGGTCGACGATGTCGAGGTATTGCAACAGGCGCTGAAGGAGCAGAGCGGCCGCGAGATATCCGTGGTTCACCGCCTGCGCGGCAACCGGGCCACTTGGGTAACCATGGCGCAGCAGGCGGCGGAACAGAACCTGAACAGCCGCACCGCCGCCCAGCAGAAACTGCAGAACCGTTTCGAGGCATTGCAGGAGGCGCTGGAGCTGGAGCAGTTGCCGGAGCGGCTGGAATGCTTCGATATCAGTCACTCCAGTGGCGAGGCGACGGTGGCCTCCTGTGTCGTCTTCGATACCGGTGGCCCGGTCAAGTCCGACTACCGCCGCTTCAATATCGAGAATATCCAGGCCGGCGACGATTACGCGGCCATGGGCCAGGCGCTGAAGCGTCGCTATACACGGCTGTCGAGCGGGGAGGGCAAATTCCCCAATATCCTGTTGATCGACGGCGGCAAGGGCCAGGTGCGCCAGGCGGTGGAAACCCTGAACGAACTGGGCGTCGTGGGCGTGCAGATTATCGGCGTGGCCAAGGGAACGACGCGCAAGGCGGGTTTCGAAGTGTTGCATGTGGTGTCCACCAACAGGGAGCTGGTGCTGGCCGCGGATTCCCCAGCGCTGCACCTGATCCAGCAGGTCCGCGACGAGGCGCACCGTTTCGCCATCACCGGCCACCGCCAGCGCCGCGACAAAAAGCGCCGTGAATCGCCGCTGGAAGGTATTGCCGGTGTCGGCGCGGCCCGCCGTCGCGCACTGTTGCGCCACTTCGGCGGCTTGCAGGAAATCCGCCGCGCCTCGGTGGATGATCTGGCCGGCGTCGAAGGAATCAGCCGCAAGCTGGCACAGGATATATACTCGACACTACATAGCGAGTAGGCACCTATACTCCTGTCTCCCCGGGGGGAGAGGAGTGTGCAGGCGGCAGTGAGTGGAAATGGCGCAAGCCGAAACCCCGGCACGCCGGTTTCCTTTTACTCCATGCCTTGCTAAGTTACGCCCAATTTGCAGGAGCCTGTCGGCAGGCGAAAATAGGACCAGCAGTTCGCATGACACTAGCCAATCAACTGACTCTTCTCCGCGTCGCCCTGATCCCGGTATTCGTGCTGGTTTTCTATCTTCCCTACAAATGGAGCTATATCGCCTCGGCCATTATTTTTGCGGCGGCTGCAGCGACAGACTGGCTCGATGGCTATCTTGCGCGCAGGCTCAACCAGAGCACGCCGTTCGGCGCCTTCCTCGATCCCGTCGCCGACAAGCTGATGGTGGCCACCGCGCTGGTGCTGCTGGTGGGCCTGCACCAGAGCCCCTGGTTCACCGTTGCCGCGGCGGTCATCATCGGCCGAGAAATCGCGGTTTCCGCTTTGCGGGAATGGATGGCGGAGCTGGGCAAGCGCAGCAGCGTGGCAGTGAGCTATATCGGCAAAATCAAGACCACCGCCCAGATGGCGGCGATCATCGTGTTGCTGGCATTCGATGTGCGGGATTACCCGGCGATGGAATCGATCGGCTATATACTTTTATATATCGCCGCGGGGCTGACGCTGTGGACCATGATCCTGTATCTGCGGGCGGCCTGGCCGACACTGATGGGTGACGATTCCTCCGAATCGCCCTAGCCAAATACAACTGATGACTGATGGAAGCCGGCGACTTTTCCCGTGGGAGGGAAGGGCCCGGGTTTTTCATGGCCCCGGGAGGTGGTATCAGGTGAAGCCCTCTACCCGCAGCGGATAGAGCTGCGTCTCGCATCCTTCCACGGCGCATAAAAACGGGCAGTGTCCCCGATCGAAATCCTCTCGCAACTGCCGGACGATGGCTCTCGCCGACTCGTAATCCCCGACGTCAATCGGGTTGTGGCTCTCGCGTCCACATTGCGGACAGGTCCAGATGATGCTCGCCATAGTGATCCCCTCGCCACGCTGCGCCTCGACGAAATTCGGGTACCGATATGCTGAGTGTAGGAGCAGATGTCGACACCCGGCGAGTTCAGGCGGTATAGGTGTGCGCCCTGCGGAAACAGGTAGCTTCACGGCTGGGTAAATGGGCGCAGGACTCCGGGGGATTGATTCTTCTGGGGAGGTGGTGCCCGGGGCCGGACTTGAACCGGCACGAAGTCTACCTTCGGGAGATTTTAAGTCTCCTGTGTCTACCGATTCCACCACCCGGGCGGGGAGGTGAGCGAGGTGCTTCCGGGTGGGCCCGATGCCGGGCGCAGCCCTCGCTGATTGCCGGCTTCACAGGGGGAAGCCGGCGATGGGAAAATGGAGGCTAGGGTCGGAATCGAACCGGCGTACACGGAGTTGCAGTCCGCTGCATAACCACTCTGCCACCTAGCCATATAATGTCGAACTTTGTGCTTCCATTCCGCCGGTTCGACTCACCGGCACTCTCTATCGGCCGCGGGCGCTGGAGTTGCAGTCCGCTGCATAACCACTCTGCCACCTAGCCATATAATGTCGAACTTTGTGCTTCCATTCCGCCGGTTCGACTCACCGGCACTCTCTATCGGCCGCGGGCGCTGGAGTTGCAGTCCGCTGCATAACCACTCTGCCACCCAGCCATATAA
>NZ_JAPIVK010000007.1:0-102334 GCF_026183675.1 Microbulbifer halophilus | reverse complement strand
CCATTCCGCCGGTTCGACTCACCGGCACTCTCTATCGGCCGCGGGCGCTGGAGTTGCAGTCCGCTGCATAACCACTCTGCCACCCAGCCATATAATGTCGAATTTTGTGCTTCCATTCCGCCGGTTCGACTCACCGGCACTCTCTATCGGCCGCGGGCGCTGGAGTTGCAGTCCGCTGCATAACCACTCTGCCACCTAGCCATATAAAGTCGAAGTTTGTGCTTCCATTCCGCCGGTTCGACTCACCGGCACTCTCTATCGGCCGCGGGCGCTGGAGTTGCAGTCCGCTGCATAACCACTCTGCCACCTAGCCATATAAAGTCGAAGTTTGTGCTTCCATTCCGCCGGTTCGACTCACCGGCACTCTCTATCGGCCGCGGGCGCTGGAGTTGCAGTCCGCTGCATAACCACTCTGCCACCCAGCCATATAATGTCGAATTTTGTGCTTCCATTCCGCCGGTTCGACTCACCGGCACTCTCTATCGGCCGCGGGCGCTGGAGTTGCAGTCCGCTGCATAACCACTCTGCCACCTAGCCATATAACGTCGAATTTTGTGCTTCCATTCCGCCGGTTCGATGTCACCGGCGTTCTTTTCGGCCGCGGAGTTTAGCCGATCGGGGCTAAAAATCCCAGCGTTTTCTTATACTTACGCGCCGCTGGGCGTGTAAGAAGGCGCTATTCTAGGGGCTGGTCCGGATTAGTCAAGCGTTGTAAGCCCGCTCGCGTCGATTGCAAGGAAGTGCGTATGCGCACTGCTCCGGATTGACGGAAATTGGCAGCCGGCGGCTCCGGATTGTCGATTTTTTGTGCGGTCTCGGCGGTTTAATAACTTTTCGATTTGATTTTGGCCGGGCTATTTCCAATTATTCTAAATTTCGGTTGCGGGTCGACTGGCAATCTGTCGGCCTTGTTCGATACTTCTTTGTAACTGGCTAACACATCTCCCCCAAGCGTGTTCAGTAATGCCGGTAGGGCACTCCGCTAGTTAGTTGCCCGCTGTGTAGCAAGGATGAAATCCTCCAAGTTTCACTCCAAATGGTCTTGGCCCTGACGCTCTCCCCCCCCCGTCGTCAGGGCTTTTTTTTGTCTGCCTGTTTTGTCCCGCGCTTCTTCAGTCCGGTTTCTCGCCAAGACTGTCTTTGTCCAGGGTTTTGACGGGGCCATCGGCGGCCTGTTCGGCCAGTTGGCGGAACCTGGCCAGGGTTACCTCGCCGCGGTCCTCTGCCAGACCGCGGGCCACATCGTCGATGCTTTTCTCGCCGTCGCTGGCGCTGCGGATCTCGCGGTCGAGTGCCCGCATCACGCCGACGGCGCGGGCGGTGATCGGGCCGGAGGATCGGCGCTTGAACAGCGTGGGTGCCTCGCGACCCCACTGGACCAGATCCTCCATGGCTTCGTCGTAGCGCCGCTCGCTGATTCCTCCGGTGCGGCGCAGGATATCCAGGGAGTAGAATTCGGCGATACCCTCAACAATCCAGTCGCTTTCCTTGTCACCGCGGATGCCGGTGGCGACGTGGACCAGTTCGTGGATCAGGCTGCTGGTGCGGTTGCCGCTGATCAGTGGGCGATCGGCGTGCATGAACAGGGAGCGGGTACCGGAAAGGCCGCCGCGCCACATGGGGTCGCCGGCGCTGACTACCAGCAGCCGCTCCGGGAAATCGGGAAAGACTTGCTTGAGCTCCGGCAGGTTCCAGCCCAGGAAGGCGAGGGTGTCCTGGCGGTGGATATCATTGCCGAGCGGGGCGGCGACCCGGGTGTTGATGCCGGCGATGATGTCCTGGCGGCTGCCGATGCGTCCGACGATCATCCAGCCCTTGGGGCGGTCGAAGCGGCGGCCCGGATCGATGATCCGGTAATCGTCGTCTTCTTCCAGCTCCTCATAGGGCATTGCCGAGGACCAGCCTTCCGGCAGGCTCAGGTGCAGTTCCGCTTTCGAGTACAGGTCTCGCTCCGCGGTTACGGACATCGGCGGGATCAGTTTGTCGCCGCGCAGTATGGCCCAGTCGCCGGTGATGCGGGAATCGTAGCTGCCGCTGTCTTTCTGTTCGTCGATCTCGAACCGGTAACTGAGGCTGGAGTCGGGAGCAGTGGGTTCCCAGATGGCTCTGTCGCCATTCAACTCCAGCGGTTGGTCGCTCTCCAACTCGGAGTAGCGCCCCGATGACAGGTTGAGGTCGAGCTCGCTGGGCAGGGTGTCGCCGTCGAGCCGGATTTCGACCCGGGCTTTGCCGGTATCCGGATCGATAGTAACCCGGTAGAGGAGATCGTAGGTCTCTGCGGCTGCGCTCAGGGGCAACGTGGCAGCGAGAAGGGCAGTAAAAAACAATCGCAACATAGAAACGCCGTATCCGATTTGTTGAATCCGTTGGACAGCGCGAAAGCCTAAGGGTGCCGCGAGTGTGGATTCAAGCGATAAAGGTACGGACTTGCCCGCCTTGGGACTGGGTCGACGGAGAAAGTGGAAGTGCAGATGGGAGAGTGTAAGAAAATGGTCGGTGAGAGAGGATTCGAACCTCCGACCCCTTCCTCCCGAAGGAAGTGCGCTACCAGGCTGCGCTACTCACCGACTTGTTTGCTTCTCTGCGAAAGCGGGGCGCATTATAACAGCCAATTCCCCGCTGTAAACTACTGATTTACTTTATTTTTCGAATCAGCCCTTCCTGTGTGGTGGATGCCACCAGAACGCCGTCGCGGGTGAAGATCTGGCCGCGGCAGTAGCCGCGGGCGCCGCTGGCCGAGGGGCTGTCGGTCACGTAGAGCAGCCACTCGTCGGCGCGGAAGTCCCGGTGGAACCACATGGCGTGGTCCAGGCTGGCCGGCATCATATGCGGATCGAACAGCGAGGTGGGGTGCGGTTGCAGGCTGGTGCCCAGAAGCCCCATATCCGAGGCGTAGGAGAGGGCGCAGCGGTGTTCCACCGGGTCGTCACCCAGTTCTCCCTCGACGCGCAGCCACATCATGCCGTGCGGCGGGTGCTCCTTGTTGTCGTAGTGAATTTCCGGATTGATCGGACGAAAATCCACCATGTAGCGGCGCTGGTCGTGCTGCGGGGTGTTCAGGCCTGCCTCTTCCGCCAGTTGCTGGGTGCTCTTGAGGCTTTCCGGGGTGGGGATGTCGCCGGTAGGCATATCGCACTGGTGATCGAAGCCCGGTTCCCGGATCTGGAAAGAGGCGGACATATTGAAGATGGCCCGCCCGCGCTGCTTGGCCACCACGCGGCGGGTAGTGAAGCTGCCGCCGTCGCGGATCGGGTCCACATCGTAGATCACCGGCATTTCACTGCTGCCGGGGCGGAGGAAGTAGGCGTGCAGGGAGTGGGGCAGGCGGTCGTCCACGGTACGGGTGGCGGCCATCAGCGCCTGGCCCAGTACCTGGCCGCCAAACAGGATCTTGCGGTAGTTCTCCACATGCTGACGGCTGCGGAACAGATTGCTGTCGAGTTCCTCGACATCCAGGAGTTTGCTCAACTTTTCCATATATAAGGTAACTGCTGTCACTACAAAATGAGTATGTTCGATCGCACGGGAAGCTGCCGCATGCGAGCGCGGATGATACCAGTAGCACGTCCCCGGGGCATTGTCGGGTGGCCATTGTCGGGTGATGCAATCCGCCAGCGGGTGCGAGAGACCCGCCAACAGCGGGAATCGGGCGCCGGAAGGCCCTCAATGGCCGCAAAAAGCGCATCGGACTCCTCATCCACTTTCCCATGTTGGGCGAATTGCCTATCATTCATGAATGAATAGTCAATTTCAGTCCCCTGAACCGAGGGGAGAGACAAGGGCAGAGAAGGTCGGAAGTATGGACAAGGCAAAAGAGAAGGTACAGCGCTTCCGCGCGCGCGAGCAGCGCATCCTGGATGCCGCCCTGGAGCTGCTGCTGGAACACGGCGAGGAAAAGGTCACCGTGGAGCAGGTTGCCGAGCGCGTGGATATCGGCAAGGGCACCATCTACAAGCATTTTATCTCAAAAACAGAGATTTACATGCGTTTGTTGATGGACTATGAGAAGTCGCTGACCGAGCGCCTGAAGACCGCCGTGGCCGCCGCCGAACAGGGCGATATCACCGCACCGGCGCGGGCCTACTTCGAGTCGCGCATGGCGGATCCATCCAAGGACCGCCTCTTTCAGCGGCTGGAGGAGAAGATCATTGCCCTGAACCTGGCGCCGGAGATGATCGCGGAGCTCCACGCGATCCGCAATTCCAACGCCTCTGCCCTGAACCGCGTGTTCGAGCGGCGCATGGAGCAGGGCGTCCTGAAGAAGGTGCCGGCCTATTTCTATTACTCCACCTACTGGGCCCTGGTGCAGGGCGCCGTGGAACTCTACCACTCGCGCTCGTTCGCCGATGTGATCGAGGATCGCGAGGGGCTGATGGAGTTCATCATGGATGTCGGAGTCCATATCGGCGATGTTTCCGGCCGCAGATCCCAGGAAGAGAGTAAATCCGGCAGCGAGAGTGCGGGGCCCTCCTTTGGCTGAACCGCTGTTTGAGCAACTGCAGGCATTGCAGCGCGAGTTCCGTGGCCACCCGCCGGTACAGAAGTGGAACCCGGATTTTTGTGGCGACATGGACCTGGTGATCCGGCGGGATGGCCGCTGGATCCACGAGGGCACGGAAATCCGCCGCCGGCCCCTGGTGGACCTGTTTGCCAGTATTCTCCGCCGTGAGGGGAGCGAGTACTTTCTGCTCACCCCGGTGGAAAAGTGGCGTATCCGGGTGGAGGATGTGCCCTTTATCGCCACCCAGGTTGCCCGCGGCGGGAAGGGCGGCGGGGAACTGCTGCTGTTCACCACCGATACCGGCGATGTAGTGCCGCTGGACAGCGAACGGGACTGGCAGTTGAGATCCTTTGGCGAACCCCCGCAGAAGGTTCCCTACCTGGCAGTGCGGGACGGCCTCTACGCCCGTGTATCCCGCGAGGTCTTTTACCAATTGGTCGACTGGGCGGAAGATCGCGATGGTCGGCTCTGGATTCGCAGTGGCGGCAAGTCTTTTCTGCTCGGGGAATACTGAGCAGGCCCCGAAACACAATCCCTTCTGAGGCGCGCAATGAGGTGGTGTATAAAACACCACCTTGACTGTTGCCTGATCATTTACTGAAACATTTCTGCAACCCTATCGTAACTTTTGGTTTCCTGCGCATAAGTATTGCAACTTTTTCGGGAAATCCTTCCTGGAGTAACAATTTCGCAATATTCCCTTCCTACACTCCTTCGCGTCCGAATTGCTCAGGCGAGTAAATAACACGGTTTCAGGGACGCTGGAGATCGGTTTTTAAAACATTCAGGACGCACAGCTGAATCATAAGAAACGGGTTTTCACTGGCCCCAATCTGCAAACTTCCGTAGGGGGAAATATGAAGCGAGTCAATAAGAAACTGCTGCTGGCGGCTACCATCACTGCATTGCTGGCCGGTTGCGACAGTGGTGGCATCAATATCGAGCCGGAGACCAACGATAATTCCGTCGATGAAGGCGGTAATGATAACGATGGCAATAATAGCGGGGACAACCCCTGCGCCTCCTACGAGGAGGGTGGTGAGAATGTGCGGGGCAGTTTTGACGCCGACAGCGGGGACTGCACCTATTCCGCCAGTTTTGTCGACTCAGGCAACCCTCTGACCACAGACCTGTTCATTCCCGCGCTGGACAATGACGGTGTGCATATTTTTGAAGGCAGCCTGTTTGTCGGTAGAAACTTCGACGACGACGCCACCATGGCTGCAGCGGGTATCGCCGAAGGTGGAGATGGCACCAAGCTCACCGTCGAAGCGGGCTCCACCATCGCCTTCCCGGACAACACCAAGTTTGCAGTGATCAATCGCGGCTCGCAGATATTTGCCGTGGGCACCGAAAATGCACCGATTACCTTCACCTCCACTTCCGATGCCGTCGACAACGCCGTTGCCTACGATGACGTCCAGCAGTGGGGCGGGCTGGTGATCAACGGTTTTGGTGTGACCAACAAGTGCGCCTATACCGGCAACCTGGATGACGGTTCCCTGGCACTGGAAAGTGAGTGTCACGTACTGGCTGAAGGTGCCGCCGGTAAAGACCAGTCCAACTACGGCGGCGACAACAACGAGGACAGCTCCGGCCAGCTGGAGTACTTCATGGTCAAGCACACGGGTGCGGAAGTGGCCAATGGCGACGAGCTGAACGGCATCACCTTCAGCGGTGTGGGCAGCGAAACCATCATCAGGAACCTGCAGGCCTACTCCACCTACGACGACGGTATCGAGTTCTTCGGCGGTGCCGCGAATGTCGAGAACTTCGTTGGCCTCTATGTGCGCGACGACTCCATCGATATCGACGAGGGCTACCGCGGTTCCATCACCAACGCGCTGGTTATCCAGGCCGAGGCGGATGGCAACCACTGTATCGAGTCGGATGGTATCGGCAGTTATGACGGCGATACTGACTACAGCGACGTCATCGGTGAGGGGATCAACAGCCGTCCGAAGATCGACGGCCTGACCTGCATCATTTCCGCCCAAGAAACTGGTACTCACGGTGCCGGTGCCGGCTGGCGCTTCCGCGAGGGCATCTTCCCGCAGATTACCAACTCCATGGTGGTGGCTTCCTTCAGTGCCGACGAGAACGGTGAAGACGGCAGCAACTACTGCCTGCGCCTGGAGAGCGAGGAGAGCCGTACCGAGGCCGAAGCCGCCGACTCAGCCATCCGTATGGAATCCGTCATCTTCGCCTGCGAGGATCGCACCAGGACCGATATGGACGACAACGGTACCCCGGAAGACACGAGCGACGATTTCCCGCTGATGGACGTGGAGACCTGGGCTGTAGACAGCGGCAACGTCTTTGCCGATATCAGCGGCGAGGTCAACCCGACTGCCATCGCCAGCACCCAGCTCCAGCTTCTGGAAGGTACTCCGTCCTTCTACTCCATCGACACAGCCAGCATGATGGTGGATGGTGAATCGATCGCCATCAGCCCGGTAGTCGGCGCCACCGATGAGTCCGACGATGCGGCGGCCCGCGCCTATTTCGGTGCTCTGAGTCAGGGTGACCTGGACTGGACCCTGGGCTGGACCTACGGCCTGCACGACGGCAACCGCGCAGAAGCACTGTGGTTCGAGCAATAAGCAGTAGAAACGATCGGGAACAGGCTTCCCGATCCCTTTCGGGGCGCCACTTTCTGCAGGGGAGTCGGCGCCCTGATTGGTTCTAGCACAGTGTTGAACAGGAACGATTAAGAGGCCTGGGTAATGATTAAGATCGATAAATTTCAAAGAGCGCCGTTGGTGGTGGCTGTTGCCGCGGCCTCGTCAATGGCTCCGCAAGTCTGGGCGCAGGTGGAAATGGAGGATGTCTCCGGTCCGTCGAGCCAGCAGATTGAAGAAGTCATGGTGCAGGGGCGCCTGCGCGATTCGGCCGAGATGCTGATCGACGAGCGCCTGGACGAGGAAGTGGTTACGGATGTCCTCGGTTCCGAGATGATCGGCCGTGTGGGCGATTCCACCGTTGCGGCGGCGCTGCGGCGGGTTTCCGGCCTGTCGCTGGTCAACGACAAGTTCGTCTATGTGCGCGGCCTGGGTGAGCGCTATTCCAGCACCACCCTGAACGGCGCCACAGTGCCGTCTCCGGACCTGACCCGCAATGTCATCCCGCTGGATATTTTCCCGACCTCCGTGGTCGACTCCCTGGCGGTGCAGAAATCCTATTCCGCCGACCAGGCCGCGACCTTTGGTGGCGGCAATGTGGATATCCGCACCAAGGGCATTCCGGACCAACTGACCTATTCGATAGAGATGGGCAGTGGCTTCAACAGCGAAACCAGCGGCGATGTGCTCTCCTATAAAGGTGGCGGCGACGACGCATTCGGTACCGACGACGGCACCCGCGCGATGCCCTCGGAGCTGCAGGCGGCCCTGCAGCGCTTCCAGGGCGGCCTGGGCGTCAATGATATTCGCGAGACACTGCTGGCCGAAGGCAACGAGTACGGCTCCCCGCAGGAAGAAATTGCCGCGGCGGAGGCGCTGAACCGCGAGCTGGCACTGAACCTGAATCGCGATATCTCGATCAAAGAGGAATCCTCCGACCCCGATTACAATTTCAAGGGCAGTGTCGGCAATCGCTTCTATATCGGCGACGACTGGGAGCTGGGCTTCCTGGCCGGCAGCTCCTACCAGACCAAGTGGCGGGAAGAGGAAACCTTCAAACGCAGTTACGGTTTTCCTGAGGAACGTACCGACAACCGGGACAGGTCGACTTATTCCGTCGACATCAGCGGCAACCTGAACCTGGGCCTGCGCTACGCCGGCGAACACGAGATTTCCACCACCAGTCTCTATCTGCGCAATACCGACGATGAGACTTCGGTTCGCGATTACTTCAATGAGAACCGCCAGATTTCAGACGGCCGGGGTTTCCGCGAATACACCATCCGCTATGAAGAGCGCGACCTGCGGGTGCACCAGGTCAAGGGGAGCCACTCAATAGGGCCTGCCACCAAGGCGCTGTTTGACGGCCTGTTGGACTGGGTGCCGGAAGAGCTGGTAGTGGACTGGCAATACTCCGATTCCACTGCAGCCACCAGTATCCCGAACGAAATCAGCATCAATGCCGATACCATGACGGATACCAATGGCCTGGTGGAAAGCTCGTCTGTCAGCATCGGTGTCAACAGCGCCGGTTTCCGCTTCACCGACCTGGACGACGAAGTGATCAACTACGGCTGGAGCGCGACCCTGCCGCTGCACTTTTCGACCTCCACGCTGGAATTGAGCGGCGGTTTTGCCCGCACGGAAAAAGGGCGTACTTACAGAGAAACCCAGTTCCGCCTCGGCGCCCTCGATGTGGCCGATCCGGATTCCCTGGTCGGCGATCTGGACGAAGTGTTCGGCGATGAACCGATCACCAATCCGGACAACGATTTTGTATTCGACCGCGCCGGCGCCGACAACCAGAGTTATATCGCCGCGACCCTGACCGAGGCCGCTTTCGGTAAGGTGGACTGGACCTTCAATGAGACTTGGCGCGTGGCCGCCGGTGCCCGCTGGGAGGACTACAGCCAGGTCGCACTGGACTGGAACCCCTACGGCTACTCCGTTGATGATCCGCAGATTCCCATGGACCCCGACGAACTCGCCGACGCCACCTTCGCCGAAGATAAGGTATATCCCTCGCTGTCGCTCACCTATATGGGCTCGCTGTGGGCGGAAACCTTCCAGCTGCGCTTCGGCGCCAGCAAGACCGCAGTGCGCCCGGACCTGCGCGAGATCACCGATGCCATCTACATCGACCCGATCACCGACGAGCAGATCAAGGGCAACCCGGACGCGCGGCCATCGGAAATCACCAACTTCGACGTGCGCGCCGAGTGGTTCTTCGACAATGGCGACAACCTGACAGTCTCCGCTTACTACAAGGACATTGCGGACCCGATCGAGTTTTTCGAGCTGGCCTCCAGTGATACCAACGTGGCGCGGGAGATCATCAACGCCGAATCCGGCGAAATCACCGGTATGGAGATCGAGGGCATGAAGACCATGGGCTTCCTTGGCGAGACCATGGACAGCTTCTTCCTGCAGGGCAACGTGACGATGCAGGACTCGGAACTGCTGGCTGGCAGCAGGGCCGACGCCCCGACCAACCCGGAGCGCGAAATGACCGGCGCCTCGGATTATGTGGTCAATATGCTGGTGGGCTTCGATTCGCCGGATGGCAACCACTCGGCCACCCTGGGCTACAACGTGTTCGGCGAGCGCCTCTACCTGGCCGGCCGCAACGGTGCCCCGGATGCATTCGAGCAGCCGTTCCATTCCCTGGACCTGACTTACTCCTGGTACCCGACCGATGAAGTAACGCTCAAGGCCAAGATGCAGAACCTGCTGGACGAGGCGATTGAAATCGAGCGCAGTGGGGTGGCTGTATTCGAAGAGAAGCCCGGGTCGACTTTTGCACTGAGCGCACAATATCAATTCTGAATCCGGAAGCTCGAACTGATAAAACAGGGATGCTTGAACCGGACACTGGCAACAGTGTCCGGTTTTTTTGTCTGTGCGCCAGCGTGGGTCCCGTGTAAAGTCCGGTACGCTGAACAGGGGCACGAGTTGTGGTGGGTCCACAAAAAAGGGCGCCGGGGCGCCCTGAAAAGATAAAGCCGTTACAACTTCAAATCGTTACATGTTCGGGTAATTGGGCCCGCCGCCACCTTCCGGCGCGATCCAGACGATATTCTGGGTCGGGTCCTTGATGTCGCAGGTCTTGCAGTGCACGCAGTTCTGCGCGTTGATCTGGAAGCGCTTGCCTTCCGCATCCTCTACCACTTCGTAGACGCCGGCGGGGCAGTAGCGCTGGGCCGGTTCGTCGTAGATGGGCAGGTTGTGATTGATCGGGATCTCGCTGTCCTTCAGCGTCAGGTGACAGGGCTGGTCTTCCTCGTGGTTGGTGTTGGAAATGAACACCGAGGACAGCTTGTCGAAGCTGAGAACGCCGTCGGGTTTGGGGTAGTCGATCTTCTTGCAGTCCGCCGCCGGTTTGAGTTGGGCGTGGTCGGCCTTGGTATCGCGCAGGGTCCAGGGAAGCTTGCCCTGGAAGATGTTGATATCGATAAACGCGTAGGCGGAGCCGAGGATATTGCCCCACTTGTGCTGCGCCGGGCCGAAGTTGCGCTGCTTGTGCAGTTCCTTCCAGGCCCAGCTGTCGCGGTATTTGGTGCTGTATTCGGTCAGCTCGTCGCCGGCGCGCTCGGCGCCCAGGGCTTCAACGACGCTCTCAGCGGCGATCATGCCGGATTTCATCGCCGTGTGGTTGCCCTTGATCTTGGCGAAGTTCAGGGTGCCGGCGTTGTCGCCGATCAGCAGGCCGCCGGGGAAGGTCATCTTCGGCTGCGACTGCAGGCCGCCCTTGGTAATCGCGCGGGCGCCGTAGGCGGTGCGCTGGCCGCCGGCCAGGTACTGTTTGATGACCGGGTGGTGTTTGTAGCGCTGGAATTCGTCGAAGGGGCTCACATGCGGGTTGCTGTAGGCCAGGTCGGTGATCAGGCCCACGACCACCTGGTTGTCCTCGATGTGGTAGAGGAAGCCGCCGCCGTGGGAGCCACTCTCGTCCAGCGGCCAGCCGGCGGTGTGGACCACCAGGCCCTCTTGGTGCTTGTCGTCGTCGACCTTCCAGATTTCCTTGATGCCGATGCCGTAGTGCTGCGGGTCCACGCCCTCGTCGAGCTTGAAGTTGGAGATCAGCTGTTTGCCCAGGTGGCCGCGGCAGCCTTCGGCAAACAGGGTGTACTTGGCGTGCAGCTCCATGCCGGGCATATAGGCATCTTTCTCGGAGCCGTCGGCGGCCACACCCATATCGCCGGTGGCGATGCCCTTGACCGAGCCGTCGTCGTTGTACAGCACTTCCGCTGCGGCGAAGCCCGGGAAGATCTCGACCCCGAGGTTCTCGGCCTGTTCGGCCAGCCAGCGGGTCAGGTTGCCGAGGCTGATGATGTAGTTGCCTTCGTTGTGCATGGTGCTGGGCACAAAGAAGCCGGGCACTCTGGAGGCCTTCTCGGCGCTGCCCATCACATAGATGTCGTCGCCCTTGACCGGGGTGTTCAGCGGCGCGCCGCGGTCTTTCCAGTCGGGGAAGAGTTCGTTCAGGGCGGTGGGCTCGAATACGGCGCCGGACAGGATATGGGCGCCGACTTCGGAGCCTTTCTCGACAACGCAGACTTCGATGTCCTCATTGAACTGGCGAATACGGCAGGCCGCCGCCAGGCCCGCCGGGCCCGCACCCACGATCACTACATCGTATTCCATTGATTCGCGTTCCACGGCGCTCTCCTCTTTGTGTTCCCGGACCCCGAAGGCTGGCTTTCGGGCGAGTCGGGACCTTCAGGTTTGACTTGTGTTTATTCTGTTCGGGGCCTCCATCCGGCGCCCGATCTTCCTCTGGCCGCGGATTATATAGACCATCATTCAACCCTACCAATTGCAGGACTATTCAAATCGTGTGGCAAATGCGCTGTCATGCGGCGGGGCGGCCAGCGCCGATCCCGCGCCGGGAGCGAGGTGGCCGCTCGATTTCGGTGCGATCATCGCGCTCCCCGCCAGTCTGGAATAGACTTTCTTTATGCCCTGAAATTGATCTGCTGAATGATCCCTGGCCCGGGTATTGGACTATTGATTTTGGTGTATAGAAGGGCCAACATACACGCCGTTCAAACAGGTGTTTGACCAGAAGACCCTATTCGTTCGCGATATGAACTGTCAGTCAGTCGCGGCTCCCACAAAGCTTATTTAAGACGGGATTTCCATGAAAGTTCTTGTAGCTGTGAAACGCGTTGTGGACTTCAACGTCAAGGTTCGCCCCAAGGCGGATGGCTCTGACGTCGATACTGCCAACGTAAAAATGTCTATCAACCCCTTCTGCGAAATTGCGGTGGAAGAGGCGGTACGCTTGAAGGAGAAAGGCGTCGTCAGCGAGATAGTCGCCGTTTCCATGGGGCCGAAGCAGTGCCAGGAGCAGATCCGCACCGCGCTGGCACTGGGTGCCGACCGCGGCATTCTGGTCGAGTCGGACGACGAGCTGCAGCCGCTGGCCGTGGCCAAATGCCTGAAGGCGATCGTCGACAAAGAGGAGCCGCAGCTGGTGATCATGGGCAAGCAGTCCATCGATGGCGACAACAACCAGACCGGCCAGATGCTCGGGGCGCTGACCGGCATGGCTCAGGGTACCTTCGCTTCTGAGGTGGACGTCGAGGGCGAGTCCGTCAAAGTGACCCGCGAGATCGACGGCGGCCTGCAGACCGTAGAGCTGAAGCTGCCGGCCATCGTCACTACCGACCTGCGCCTGAACGAGCCGCGCTACGCTTCCCTGCCGAACATCATGAAGGCGAAGAAGAAGCCCCTCGATACCACCAACCCGGGCGACCTGGGTGTGGACATCACCCCGCGCACCAAGACCCTGAGCGTGGAACCGCCGGCCGAGCGCCAGGCGGGTGTCAAGGTTGCCGATGTGGCAGAACTGGTAGAGAAACTGAAGAACGAGGCGAAGGTACTCCAATGAGCATTCTGGTTATTGCGGAACACGACAACGCCGAACTGAAGGGCGCTACGCTCAACACCATCGCCGCGGCGAAGGCCATCGGTGGCGATATCGACGTCCTGGTAGCGGGCGAAAACTGTGGCGCCGCCGGCGAAGCCGCCGCCAAGATTGAAGGCGTCAACAAGGTACTGGTGGCCGACAACGCCGCCTATGGCCACCAACTGGCCGAGAATGTGGCCAAGCTGGTGGCCGATCTGGGCAAGGACTACAGCCACATCCTGGCCCCGGCCACCACCACCGGCAAGAACATGCTGCCGCGTGCGGCGGCGCTGCTGGATGTGCAGCCGGTTTCCGATATTATCGCGGTGGAGGGTCCCGATACCTTCAAGCGCCCGATCTATGCCGGCAATGTGGTTGCCACGGTGCAGAGCTCGGACGCCATCAAGGTGATCTCCGTGCGCACCACGGCGTTCGACGCCGTGTCCGCCGAGGGCGGCAGCGCCCCGGTGGAATCCGTCGACATTGCCGACGATGCCGGTGTATCCTCGTTCGTCGGTGAAGAGCTGGCTGAATCCGATCGCCCGGAGCTGACGTCCGCCAAGGTAGTGATCTCCGGCGGCCGCGGTATGCAGAATGGCGACAACTTCGAAATTCTGTACAAAGTGGCCGACAAACTGGGGGCCGCAGTGGGCGCCTCCCGCGCGGCAGTAGACGCCGGCTTCGTACCCAATGATATGCAGGTGGGGCAGACCGGCAAGATTGTCGCCCCGGACCTCTACATTGCCGTGGGTATCTCCGGTGCCATCCAGCACCTGGCGGGCATGAAAGACTCCAAGGTGATCGTGGCTATCAACAAAGATGAAGAAGCGCCAATCTTCTCCGTAGCCGATTACGGCCTGGTGGCGGATCTTTTTGATGCGGTACCGGAGCTTGAAACAAAATTGTAAACTCTGATTAATAGACTATACAGAAAAGAAAGGGCGGCCATGGCCGCCCTTTCTTTTGTCGCAAAAGTGTGTTTTTGTGTGCCCCGCAGAAATTTGTACAGAAAGTGTGCGGATTTGAGCGCCATCAACTGGAACATTGCCTTTCCGGGAGTGACGAAAGAGAATAGGCGTCAATAATTGATAAATTTGGTCAATCGTCGAATTGGCTAGTACAGGGTTACCCATGTCTGCAGTGCAGCGAGTTATCAGCTCCTTGGGGGCGGCGTTTTCCCGGCGCTCGGCGCGCAGGGGAATGTCGCTCGGCGCCAAAGCATCCATCGGCGTGGTCGGTGGATGGCTGTCTATCAACCTGCTTGCCTACGGGGCCCTGTTGGTTCCCGGCGAATCGCAGGAGCAGGACCTGCTGGCCGAACGCAACAGCGGCACTGCGCGCCCGGCAGCCGTCGAATCCCTGCCCAATACGCCCTTTTTCGGTCGCGCCGCGGTCGAGGCCGAAGACAGCGAGCCGGAAGTGGACCTCGCCAATATCCCCATTACCCAGCTCAACCTGGTGTTGTCCGGCGTTCTCAACAACAGCAGCAAGGATAAGGCCAGCGCCCTGGTGGCGGAGAAGGGCAAGCCGGCCGAGCGGGTCTATGTCGGCGATATGCTGCCCGGCGGCGCCGAGCTCTATTCCGTGGCAGTGGACCACATCGTGCTGCGCCGCAACGGCGAGATGGAAAAGCTGACCTATCCGGATCAGGATGGGCGGCCGGGTGTGGCCATGCGCCGCTACAGCAACCGCGCCCGCCAGGCGACGGGGGCGAGCGGGCGGAGTTCTGCCAGCCGCTCGGAAAAACAGCAGTCCATCCGCGACCGGCTGGAACAGTTACGGGACCTGGCCCGCGAGCGCCGGGCGGAGCGTCGCCAGTAAACCGAATTTATTTTTCCAAGACCATTTTTCAGTATCAAAAAATAAAAGAGCCAGATAAATAATGATGAGGATGTTTTATCGACGGCTGCTCGCAGTCGGCCTGGGTTTGTTGATAGGGACTTCAGTACTGGCTCAACCCCCGGAGCGGGTCACCCTGTCGCTGGACAACGCGGACATTCGCGACCTGATCAACTGGGCGGCGGATTTCACCGGCAAGAATATCGTCGTGCACCCCAATGTGAAGGGCAAGGTCACGGTGGTCGCCGGCGACCCCATGACCCACGACGAAGCCTTCAATGTGTTCATGTCGGTGCTGCAGGTGAACGGCTTCAGCCTGGTGGAGCGGGGCAACGCCTGGAAGGTGGTGCCGGATGCGCTGGCCAAGCAGCAGGCAATTCCCGTGGTGGATATGGAAAGCAAGGGAGGGGCGGCTGCACCGGAATCCCTGGTGGTGCGCACCGTGCGGGTGGAGAATATCTCCGCAGCGCAGCTGATCGCCATGCTGCGCCCGTTGATCCCCCAGACCGGCCACCTGGCCGCCTACGCCGATACCAATACCCTGATCATCGCCGACCGTGCCGCCAATATCGATCAGATAGTGAGCCTGGTGCGCCAACTGGACCGGGCCGGCGCCATCGATATCGAGCTGGTGCCGCTGCAGTTTGCCTCCGCCAAGGACGTCAAGCAGGTCCTCAGTGAACTGCTGCAGTCCGGCGGCAACAAGGGCAACGATGTGCAGCCTCTGCGCATCGCCGTGGACGAGCGTTCCAACAGTGTCCTGCTGACCGGCGACCCGGTTACCCGCCAGCAGCTGAAAGATGTCATCCGCCGCCTCGACCAGCCGCTGGACGGCGACGGCAACACTGCAGTGGTCTATGTGCAGTACGCCAATGCCGCGGACCTGAAGCCGATCCTCGAGGGCATGAGCGGCAGCATCCAGGAGACCGAGAAGGACCAGCAGGCCGCCGACGTGGAGGTCAGCATCCAGGTCAACGAATCCCTGAACTCGCTGGTACTGACGGCGCCGCCGTCGCTGTTGGAAACCATGAAAGGCGTGATCGCCAAGCTGGATGTGCGCCGCGCCCAGGTACTGATCGAGGCGATCATCGTCGAAGTGAGCGAGGGTGATGACAGCGATCTGGGTATCAAGTGGATCGCCGGCGCCGATGACGATGTGGTGGCGGGCTTCAATAACGACACTGCCGAGGGCGAAGTGGTGGACGAGGAGGGCGATGTCATCTCCGATATCAATCCCTTCTCCCTGAACCCGGGCAACCTGGTGGGCAGCGGACTGAACCTGGGCTATCTGAGTGGCACGGATATCCGCGTGGCGATCAACGCCATGGCCACGTCGCGGAATTCCAACATCCTCTCCACACCGACGGTGATCGCGCTGGACAACGAGGAGGCGGAAATCCTCGTGGGCCAGAATGTGCCCTTCGTGACCGGAGAGCAGCTGTTGTCCGGCAGCAATAACGACCCCTTCACCACCATCCAGCGGGAGGATGTGGGCACAGAGCTCAAGGTGACGCCGAGGGTCAACAACAACAATTCAGTCACGCTGGACATCGAGCAGAAGGTTGAGAATGTGCAGCCGACCAGCAGTGAGACCTCCGAGGCCGCGGACCTGATTACCAGCAAGCGCGAGATCCGCACCAAGGTGCTGGTCGACGACGGCGCCATCCTGGTGCTGGGCGGCCTGATCGCGGACCAGGTGAACGAGAGCAAATCCAAGGTGCCGCTGCTGGGGGATATCCCGGGCATCGGCCGCCTGTTCCGCTCCAGCAGCAAGGAAGTCAGCAAGACCAACCTGATGGTGTTCATACGGCCGCGGATCCTGAACACCCGCACGGCCGGCTACGAAGAGACCCGCAAACGCTACCTGGATATGCAGGAAAAGCAGATGCGCCTGCGCGACAAAACCAGCGTGATCTGGGACTGGCACCGCGGCGATACCCTGCCGGACCTGATGCCGCCCTCCGGTACCTACGACGAAGGCGACGAGCCGCAGGACGACGACGCCCCCATGAAAGTGCTGGATTCCGAGGTGATCGAGGCCGAGAAATGAGTGGCGGTACGGTAGACACAAGTGCGGCGGTACGGCGCCTGCCGTACACCTTCGCCAAACGCCACCGGGTGCTGCTGGTGGACAGTGACGGCCACCCCTGCTGCCGCTACGTGGCGCCGCTCAACCCGTCGGTACTGGCGGAGGTGCAGCGCCTCAGCGGCTGCGCCCTGGACATCGAGGCGGTAGAGGAGGGGGCCTTCCAGACAGCTCTGCAGGAACTCTACGAAAACCGCGAGGGCGGCAACCTGTCCGATGTCGAGGGGCTCGGCGATGAACTGGACCTGGCCGCGGTGGTGGACTCGCTGCCGGAGACCGAAGACCTGCTGGAGCAGGAAGACGATGCCCCCATCGTCAAGCTGATCAACGCCATTTTTGCCGAGTCCCTGAAGCAGGGCG
The DNA here is from genome assembly GCF_026183675.1 of Microbulbifer halophilus. Classification (GTDB taxonomy): domain Bacteria; phylum Pseudomonadota; class Gammaproteobacteria; order Pseudomonadales; family Cellvibrionaceae; genus Microbulbifer; species Microbulbifer halophilus. Next base: position 85,016 of record NZ_JAPIVK010000007.1, on the reverse strand, counting down.
CCTCGGATATCCATATCGAGACTTTCGAAAAACGCCTGGTAGTGCGCTTCCGCGTCGACGGTGTGCTGCGCGAGGTGCTGGAGCCCCGCCGCGCCCTGGCGCCGCTGCTGGTCTCCCGGATCAAGGTGATGGCCAAGCTGGATATCGCCGAGAAACGCGTGCCCCAGGACGGCCGCATTTCCCTGCTGATGGCCGGGCGCGAAGTGGACGTGCGCGTGTCCACCATGCCGTCCTCGGCCGGCGAGCGGGTGGTGATGCGCCTGCTGGACAAGCAGGCGGGCCAGATGGACATGGGCAAGCTGGGCATGGCCGACAAAGACCTCAAGGTCATCACCGACCTGCTGTCGCGCCCCCACGGCATCCTGCTGGTGACCGGCCCCACCGGCTCCGGCAAGACCACCACTCTCTACGCCGGCCTCGCCTCCATCAACAACCGCGAGAAGAACATCCTCACCGTCGAGGACCCGGTGGAGTACAACCTGGAAGGGGTCGGCCAGACCCAGGTGAATACCAAGGCGGACATGACCTTCGCCCGTGGCCTGCGCGCCATTCTGCGCCAGGACCCGGATGTGGTGATGGTGGGCGAGATCCGCGACCTGGAGACGATGCAGATCGCCATCCAGGCCAGTCTCACCGGGCACCTGGTGCTCTCCACCCTGCATACCAACACCGCCCTGGGCGCCGTGACCCGCCTGGTGGATATGGGCATCGAGCCGTTCCTGTTATCGTCGAGCCTGATCGGCGTGCTGGCCCAGCGCCTGGTGCGCGTCCTCTGCCCGCAATGCAAGCAGCCCCACGAGGCGGATGCCACCGAATGCAAGGTGCTGGGTGTCGACAGTGCCACCATCTACGGCCCCTCGGGCTGTGAACACTGCAATAACAGCGGCTACGTCGGCCGCGTGGGCATCTACGAACTGGTACCGGTCAACGAGACCATGCGCCAACTGATCCACGACCGCGCCTCCGAGAGCAAGCTGGTGGCCGAGGCGCGCGAAGTGTCGACGAGTATTCGCGAGGACGGGCTGGCCAAGATTCTGGCGGGAGTGACTTCGTTGGAGGAGGTGTTGCGTGTTACGCAGGAGTCGTAGAGAAATGCGGAATGCGGGACGGATACATGAGTACAGCGCCCTGCCCATCATCGGTGTATTGATCGGCGCCCATCCAGCGGGTAAGCACCATTGCTTGGCTTCGGCACCGAATATTCCGCATTTGGAGGCTTGCCGTGGCTGCCTTTGAATACACCGCCCTCGCCGACTCCGGCCGCAAGAACCGCGGCACCCTGGAGGCCGACAGTGCCCGCGCGGCGCGCCAGCAACTGCGCGCCAAGGGGCTGATCCCGCTCGAGGTGGCGCCGGCCACCGAATCCTCTTCCGGCAGCGGTGACTCCCTGCTGTCCGGCAGCCCCGGCCTCAGTGTCAAGAACCTGGCCCTGCTGACCCGCCAGCTGTCGACGCTGCTGCGAGCCGGTATCCCGCTGGAGGAAGCGCTGGGCGCCATCGCCAACCAGACGCGGAACCACAAGATCCGCCGCATCGTGCTGGCGGTGCGCGGCAAGGTGCTGGAAGGGCACAGCTTTGCCCAGGCCCTGGGCGGCTTTACGCGCGCCTTTCCCAAGCTATACCGTGCCACTGTGGAGGCCGGCGAGCACTCCGGTCACCTGGACGCGGTGCTGGAGCGCCTCGGCGACTATACCGAGGGTCAACAGCAGTTCCGCCAGAAGGTACAGCTGGCGCTGATCTACCCGGCGGTACTGGTGGTCATCTGTATTCTCGTGGTCACCGGCCTGATGGTGTACGTGGTGCCGGATGTGATCGAGGTGTTCACCGGCACCGGCCAGGTGCTGCCGCTGGCGACCCGTATCCTGGTGGCCCTCAGTAACTTCATCTCCGCCTGGGGCTGGCTGGTGCCGCCCGCCTGTATCGCCCTGGCGGCGGCGGTGATGCTGTTGTTGCGCCGGCCGGCGCTGCGCTATCGCTGGCACCACCGGTTGCTGGAAATGCCCCTGGTGGGCTGGCTGGTGCGCGGCACCCAGAGCTCCCGCTATATCGGTACCCTGGCGATCCTCACCGGCAGCAGCGTGCCGCTGGTGCAGGCGATGGGCATCGCCAGCGGCGTGATGAGCAACGAGTTTCTCAAGGAGCGCCTGGTGCGGGCGCAGAAGTCTGTGCGGGAAGGTGGCAGCCTGCGCCGGGCGCTGGAGGAGGTGGAATACTTTCCGCCGATGATGATCTATATGATCGCCAGCGGCGAGTCCTCCGGTACCCTGGACACGATGTTGCACCGGGCTGCGGAGTCCCAGGAGCGGGATCTGCAGGGGGCAGTGACCGCGTTCGTGAGCCTGTTCGAGCCGATCATGCTGCTGCTGATGGCCGGCATAGTCCTGTTTATCGTGGTGGCCATCATGATGCCCATCATGAGCATGAACCAGCTGGTAGTATAGGGCTTGGCGAAAGCCATTGATCGAGTAGAAAGTTTATTGTTATCAATGAGTTGGGCGGAGTTTTTGCAGTGCTTTCGAATCCGCCCGGCCCGCTGACTGCAGATCGCCCGGCAGGGCTGTGAATCGTTGAAGGTGATGAAATGACAAACTTACGCAAAAGCGGCGGCTTTACGCTGATCGAAATCATGGTGGTGATCGTGATTCTCGGTGTGCTGGCGGCGCTGGTGGTGCCGAACGTCCTCGGGCGCACCGGCGAGGCGCGCATGAAGGCGGCGGCGGTGGACCTGCGGGCCATCGAGACGGCGCTGGACATGTACCGCATGGACAATTTCGTCTATCCCAGCTCCGACCAGGGCCTGGAAGCGCTGATCTCCAAGCCCAGCGGTTTCCCCGAGGCCAAGAACTGGAGCCAGCCCTACCTGAAGAAAGCGCCCCGCGACCCCTGGGGGAACGACTACCAGTACATCAGCCCCGGCGCCAACGGCCCCTACGACCTGTTCAGCCTGGGTGCCGACGGCAAGCCGGGCGGTGAGGGCGAGGCGGCGGATATCTTCGTCAACGAAATCTGAGTGGGGTTGAGGCCGTGGGGCTGCTGGCAGTTCGGGTGCATGAAGAGGCCCCGGGGACCGGGGACCGGGGACAGGGGGCTGGGAGTCGCCTGCGAGCAGGCTCTGGCCCTACCGGTTCCACTTTATTGCGGCGCCGGGTTCCCCGGTCCCCACAGAAAGGCTTCACCCTGATCGAACTGCTGGTGGTCATCGTCATCATCGCCGTAATGGCCGGCATGGCGGTGTTGTCCCTGGGCAATTCCGGCGCCCGCGCCTGGAGCGGCGAAGTGCAGCGGCTGTCCAACCTGCTGCAACTGGTGGCCGACCGGGCGCTGATCGACAAGGCCCACTACGGCGTGGTGCTGGAACCCGACAACTACAGCGTGGTGCGCTACGACCCCTCGACCATGAAATGGCAGGCGCCCGGCGACGTCGCGGCCGGTACCGGCGTCGAGCGCTTCACCTCCCACGAGCTGCCCCCGCACACGCGCCTGGAGGTACTCAGCCAGGCCGAACTGCCCATGGCCGAGGAGACCGAGTTTGCGGCGGAGGAAAGCGAGGACGAGGACGGGCCCAAGCCGCAGTTCGTGGCGCTTTCCAGCGGCGAGATACTGCCGGTGGAACTGGCGATCCTCTATATGAGTGACGGTGAGGTCGGCCGCACCGCGAGTATTTCCTACACCAGCCTGTACGGTCTGCAGCTCGAATGGCAGGCGGATGATGACTGATTTTGCCAATGAACAGCGCGGCTTCACCCTGATCGAAGTCCTGGTGGCCCTGGCCATCTTCGGCGTCATTGCCGTCAGCCTGCTCAACACCATGCAGGGTAGTGTGCGCCAGCAGGCGGTCATGGAGGAGCGCCTCAGCGCCAACCTGGTGGCGCAGCAGGCGCTGGCCGAGATCCGGATGCGCAGCGCCTGGCCTCCGGTGGGCGAGAAGACCGAGCGCATCTCCCTCGGTGCCCGCGAGTGGCAGGTGACCGCCCGCGTGGAGGACACCAGCGAAGAGCGCATGCGCCATATCACCGTCGAAGTCGCCCGGCCCGAGAGCGAGAATCTGGCCTATACGCTGGATGCCTGGACCGCCCGGGAGGAAGAGCGATGAGTGGAGAGTGTCCGGCACGGTTCGAGACCGGGTTCCGCCAGTCCGGCTTCACCCTGGTCGAAACGCTGGTGGTTCTGGTCCTGGTCTCCATCATCAGCCTCGGTTCCTTCGCCCTGCTCCAGACCTTCAACAACACCGATGCGGCACTGGAGCAGCGCGCCGAGGAGCTGCGTCGTTTCTCCATGGCCATGTACCGGATCGACGATGACCTGCGCCAGTTGACCGTGCGCCCGGTGAAAAATGCTTACAACGGCTACGAACCGGCGCTGCGCGGCGATGCCGACGAGCTGGAGTTCACCCGCCTGGGCGCGGCCAACCTGGTCGACGAGCCCCGCGGAGAACTGCAGCGTCTCGGTTACAGCCTCGGCTTTCCCGAAGAGCAGGACGACGCAGTGAGCAGGGCGCTGGACGGAGAGGAGGCCGGTGCACTGCTACTGCGAAGCCGCTGGCGGGTGCTCGACCGGGCGCCGGATTCCGAGCCGGTGGTGGAGCCGCTGCTGATGGGCGTCGAGGCGCTGAACCTGCGCTACTACGACGGGGACACCGAAACCTGGCTGTCCCAATGGCCGCCGGTGACGGCCCGCGCCTCCCTTTCCCAGGCGGATACCAGCCTGCCACGGGCGATCGAGATGGTGTTGATCACCCGCAACGGCGGTGAGCTGCGCCGGGTTTTCCCGCTGTCGCGGGTGACCAGCCATGCCGGCGGGAGTAGCGGTAGCGGTGGGAGTAGCGGCAGTGGGGGAAACAGCGGTAGCGGCGGGAACGGCAACGGCGGTGAGCGCACACGGGGAGGCAGGCGATGACCGGTTTCCCGGGGCCATTGCGCCGCCAGCGCGGTGTCGCCCTTATCACCGTGATGCTGGTGATGGTGATCGCCATCGCCGCGGCAACCCACTCGATCCTGCGCAATCGCATCGCCGTGTCGCGCACCGGTGCGCTGCTGGCGAATACGCAACTGGCGGAGTTTGTCGGCGGCGCCGAAGTCTGGGCGCGGGTGGCACTGGAGAAGGATTTCGAGAGCGATCGCGAACAGACGCCCTCGTCGGACTCGGCGCTCGATTCCTGGGCCCGGAAGGCGCTCGCCTTCAATCCGGACAACGGAAAAATCCGTATTAATATCAAAGACTTAAACTCTTGTTTTAATGTCAATAATCTGTCGGACGCCGGCGACAACAGCGAAGATCAGCAGATCTTCGAGCGCCTGGTGCGCAATGTCACCGGCCGCGCGGAACTGGCCAAATCCATTCGGGACTGGCTGGATGCGGGCGACACCCCGCTGGCGCCGGGGACCGAGGACGACGGCTACCTGGGCCGGGAGATGGCTCACCGCACGCCGGATACCCCGATCACCGATATCTCCGAACTGCGTGTGGTGCAGGGCATGGAGGCCGAGGACTGGGAAAAACTGGAGCCCTTCCTCTGCGCACTGCCGGAGACGGGTACGACGATCAATGTGAATTTCGCGCCGCAGGAACTGCTGCTGGCCATCGATCCGCAGGCCAACGTCAACGAGATACTGCGTTTTCGCGAGTCCGAAGGCGTCTTCGATGACAACAGCCAGCTCGGCAGCTACGGCATCGGTGGTGGTGGCCGGCTGGTCTTCCACAGCCAGTACTTCCTGGCGCGGATCGCGGTGCAGCTGGGCAGCGACGGCCAGCACCGGCAGTACTGGGAGACAATGCTGCAGTTGGATGAAACCGACGGTAGTGTAAAGATTGTACAGCGGCAGCGCCGGGCCTTCTCCGGCGAGTTTATGCAGGAGCTGCTGGAATACAGTGTCTCCGGCGAAGAAAGTTAAATAAAACAAGCAGTTATGAAGAAAAGCCCAACTACAGAATCAACGCCCGCGGAGGCCCGGTCGCAGCTGATCCTGCTGCGACTGGTCGAAGGGGAAAGCGGCGCGCCGGTTCGCATCCAGTGCTGGAGCGACCGCGGCTGGCGCCCGGTGGCCGTGGACGACGAATTTGCCCGCGCCTTCGACCCGGCGTGCGAAATCGCAGGGCCCCCGCAGGACGCACTGGAACTGGACTTTCCCGAGGGGGCGCGGGCACTGCTGCTGCTGCCGGGCAGTTGGGCCTGGAGCGGCCTGGAAGCCGTGCCCAAGGCGGTGCGGCGCCAGGGCAACGCCGTGGGTTACATGGTGGAGGAGCGCCTCGCCGAGGATGTCGAGGATCTTCACTTTGTCTGCCAGCCGCGCAGCGGCGACCTGTGTTCCGTCTACGCCGTGGCGCGGGAGAAAATGGACACCCTTTACGGCCAGGTCCGGCGCCTGAACTGGCCCCTGGTGGCGGCGATTCCGGAATACCAGTTGCTCGACCTGATGGAACGGGACATCGCCCTGTGGCTCGACGGCGATCGCGCGCATATCTGGCGCAGCACGGGCTACGGCCTGACGGTGCGTCGCCGGTACCTGCAGCCACTGCTGGCGAGCCTGGCCCGGCCGGAAGGCGAGGAGGAGGATTCCGACGCGGAAGAGGCGCCCCTGCCGCGGCTGCAACTGCTGGGGGCCGGCGACAGCGACGGCATGACTGCGGCGGAGCTGGAGTCCCTGTTCGGCGACAACCTCGAACAGCTGCCCGGGGCGGCGGAAGAGGAACTGCTGGCGCGCTGCAAGACCTCGCGCCTCGCCAACCTGCTGACCGGCGAGTACCAGATTGAAGAGAGCAGCGACGAGCGCGACTGGTGGCGGCGCCCGCTGAAACTGGCGGTCGCCTGTTTTGTCGTCCAACTGCTCCTGTTCGCCGGCGCCGGCGGCTACTACCAGTGGCGTGCCAGTGCCGCCGACAGCGAAGTGCAGGCACTGTTCAGCGAGCTGTTCCCGGAGGTTACGCCGCGCGCGGACATCCGCCGGCAGATCGAGGGCTACCTGAACCGCGCCGGCGGCGCCAGCAGCAGTTTCGGCAGCCAGGTGCAGTTGCTGGCCGGCGTCTGGAGCAAGAACAGGGGCGACGGGCTGAAACTGCAGTCGCTGCGTTTCGACGGCAATCGGGGCGAGATGGTGCTGCAGCTGCAGGCGGCCAACCTGACGGATCTGGATCGCATTGTCGGGGAGCTTTCCAGTAACCGCTTCCGCGCGGAACTGCTGGCGGCCAACGAGCTGGAAGAGGGCGTGGCGGGGCGTATTCGCCTGCGGTAACGCGGTGTTGAGTGATGGAGGTTGGAGTGCGAACTCCAACACTCGGTGATGAACAATGAATGAACAAATAGAACAACTGAAACAGAAATGGCTGGCGATGCCGCGCAACGACCAGCGGGCCCTGGGCGGGCTGATACTGTTTCTCGGCGGTCTGTTTCTGGTCTACGGCCTCTTCATGCCGGCCAAGCACTTTTTCGACAGCGCCCGCACGGAGGCCGAGGAGTCCCGCCAACTGGTGGACTGGATCGAGTCCCAGCGCCCGGTACTGGAGCAGCTGCAGCCCGCCGGCAATTCCGGCCAGTCCTCCGGGACCCTGCTGCAGCGGGTCACCGCCGCCGCGGAACAACACCGCATCACCATCAAGCGCTTCGAGCCGGAGGGCGACGGGCGTATCCGCGTATGGATCGAGCGGGCCCGCTACCAGGACCTGCAGCCCTGGCTGAACAACCTGATGCGACAGAAAATGTCGATTCGCACCGTCAATCTCGACGCGCTGCCGGACGAGGGCTACATCTCCGCGCGGGTGACGCTCGAGGGGTGATTTTTCGGTTTCGCGGCAGTCGACCGGTTGAGGTGCAGCCTTCGGAGGCCCTCTCCCCGGCCCCTCTCCCGGTGGGAGAGGGGAGCTACGTAGAGAGGTCTGGGGGTTGCGCGAACCCAGTCCCCTCTCCCTGGGGAGAGGGTTAGGGAGAGGGGGAGCTACCGGCAGTGGGCTGGCCGAGGCACATGCTTTCGAAAACTCTGAAGTAAAATAGTGCGGCCACTTCCATTTTTTCGAACATCACGCGCTCAATATTCTTTTAATTTTTCGTTTCTGTCGATTTCAATTCGGCCCCCGGCGCTTGATCCAATTTTTCGCATCCGTCACGAAGCGGCCGTCTGACGCCCTATACTGTGGGTTAGTACGACGAAATGAGTGCCAAGACGATGCTGTTTAAAGATGTTTCCACCAGCCACCTGATCGAGGTCGCGGACATAGTCACTCTTTCGAATCCCTACGAACTGACGGTTGTCGGACGCTATCTCTGGGGCGAGGAGGTGCAGGATCCGGAAGTGTTCGACAAGACGGAACTGCGCTTCCTGTCCGGCGAGGAGCTGCCCCGATGCTGGCACGACAGCCGCTACCGGGATCGCGAAGTGCGCCGCCTGCGCTGCGGTACCCGGGCGGCAGAGGACGGGGATTACTACCAGGGGGCCTAGTGGTCCATGCGATAAATTCAGTAACACCATCTCTTCGCCACAGGCCCCAGTGCTGCGTTGAAAAAGCTTGAATTAGCGCTGCTAGTCCTGCGCTTTTTCGCCTTGCCCTGGAACCTGTGGCTGTGAGCTAGAGTCACCGAATTTACCACATGAACCACTAGTGGGGCTGGCGGCGGCCGTCGCTGGCCACTCACCACTAACAACTCACCAGCGACCACTGTACAATGCGCGCCAATTTCCAACCGGGCAGCCCCATGTCGTTCGAGCAGTTTGAAGAATATTCCCTCTGGTTCGGTATCGGCGGACTCATTCTCTTTATGACGTTCATCGTCTGGAACCTGGCGAAGGAGTCCAGGGCCGGCCGGTTTGGTACCTTTATTCTGTTTATCGCGCTGGGCCTCGGATTGCTCGGCTTTCTAATAAAAACCGTGTTGGTAGAAGTACTGGGAATAGGCTAGTGGGCTAGCCCCGGCCGGTGTTCCAGGGAATATCTCCATGCCGATATTTGACCGCCCCGAACTCAAAGTCCAGAAAGACCGCCGCGTGTGCCGGGTGACCGATACACGTATCGCCAAATACAGCCGGCGTGGCATGCTTCTCTCCGTGGGCGCCTTCCTGCTCGCGGCAGCCGTTGGCGACCTGCGCCTGGAAGTACCGCAGATGGTGCTGATCCTCGGCATCGGCCTGGTGGTGCTGACCCTGGCGCGTGGCTACTATGTATTCCGTTTCAGTCGCCTCTATGCCACTGGACCGCACCGCTGGCGGCGGCGCTACTTTCTCGCTTCCACCGTCGGCGCGGCCTGGTGGGGGCTGATCCTGCTGTGCCACGTCTGGATCGTCGGGTTTGCCCCGGAAACCCAGTTCCTGTGGCTCTATACCGTCATTTTCTGTTCCAGCGTCACCTCGGTATTCGCGCCCTACCACCGCTTCCTGAGCTGGTTTGTCGGCGCCTCGCTGTTGCCGGCCGCCCTCAAGGCGCTGGTGTCGGGCGAAGTGCTCGGCACCATCTACGGCGCCCTGACCGTGGCGTTTGTCTGGCTCACCGCGCACCAGGCGCGGCGGGATTCGGAAAACTACTGGGATCGACTCGCCGCCATGCAGGAGTTGCAGCATCGGGCCAGTAGCCTGGCGGCAGCGCGCAAGCACTCGGAAGCGGCGGTGGAACTGACCAACGAGTTCGTCGCCAATATCGGCCAGGAATTCCGCAGCCAGTTGTCCGATTCCCTGGGCGCGCTGGCACTGCTGGAGGCAGAGCCGCTGAACGATCGACAGCGGGAGTGGGTACAGTTGGCCAAGGCCGCCGGCAGTCAGCAACTGAAACTGGTGGACAACGTGGGGCTCTTCACCCGCGTGGCGCGCAAGGATATCCGCCTGCGCCAGGGCCAGTTCAATCTGATCAAGACGATCGAGAAATCCTTCAAGTTCGCCGCCCGCGTCGCTCACCGACAACGCCTGGAATTCAATTTCCAGATCGACGACAACCTGCCGGTGATGGTCACTGGCGACAACCGCAAGACCTCACAGCTGATCCGCAATCTGGTGGAGTCCGCCACCGCCATCGCCCGGGAGGGCGAACTCTGGGGCCAGGTGAGCTTCACGCCGATCACCAGTGCCGAGGGGCAGCTCAGTATCAGTCTCAACGACGACGGCCAGGGGGAAATCCTGCCGGACGAGAGCGAACTGTTCGGCGCCTTCTCCCGCCTCGATACCACCCAGGTCACCACCGGCCTGGGGTTGTCCATTGCCAAGGGGCTGGCGGAGGCCATGGGTGGTTACCTGCAGCTCAACTCGTCCGCCGAGGGCAATCGCTACCTGGCGGTGGTGAAGTTCACCATGGAACCGAACCAGCGGGTATACCTGACACCAGATCGCCGCCTGCAGGATTCCGAGGTGCTGCTGTTGCACCAGAAGGGGCTTTTCGTCGCCGGACTGGTACAGGTTTTGCGCTCCTTCGGCATGGAAGTCAATACGGTGAAGTGGAAGCCGGAGTTCAGGCACGAGGTGGAGCAGGAGTTGCAGATGGCCCTGGAGCGGGGGCGGCTGGTGATACTGGCGCCGGCGATGAGCGATCCGCGGTTGCTGGAGCATGCGGCCGAGTACCTGCACCGGAACGAGTCCGAAAACTGCCAGTTGATCTGTCTCGGTGGCTTCGGGCACAAAGCCGAATTCACGCCGGTGCTGCACGAATTGCCCAGCGCCCTGTACCTGCAGCGCCCGGTCACGCGCAAGGAGCTGCACGATAGCCTGATCACCAAACTGTTCGGCGGGGTCAAGAAGACCAATCGCCGCGTCGTCTCCAGCGGCAGCGACCAGCCGCGCCAGCGCTCCCTTCTGTTGATCGAGGAGTCCCGGCAGCACCAGGGTGTCACCGAGGAGATGTTGCAGGCGCTGGGTTACCGGGTGGACGTCGCGTCGTCGGTGGTGGATGCCATCGAGCGGTTGCCGCAAACCGACTACGACCTGCTGCTGGTGGACTGCCAGCAGAACACGAATCACAGTGCGCGCATCATCGAGAGCCTGCGTCACTGGGAATCCGAAAACACCCCCGACGACCGCCTGCCGATCGTGGCGCTCACCAGCACCACGGAAGAACAGTTCGAGGGCCGCTGCCTGGCCGCGGGCATGGACGACTTCCTGACCAAGCCGCTGAACAAGGATGCGCTCTGCGAGACCCTGGAGCGCTGGTTGGGAGACGCCTGATTTCCTCCCGAATACTGTAAACCCTGCTCCTGTCGCCATTGCAGGAGTTGCTTCCATAAAAAAGCCGGCGCTGGGCGCCGGCTCCATTCTGAAACGATTTCCGATACGGGATCAGAAGTTGTATTTCAACCCCAGCTTCACCCGCCAGGTGGATTCGGCTGTCTGGAAGCGGGAGTAGTTGTCGCTGTTGAGACCGCCGTAGGGTTCATCGTAAACATACTGACCCTCTGCGTTGAGGTCGTAGTCGAACAGCTTCTGTTGCGGGTACTCGAGGTCGTATACCTTGCCCCAGTCGTCGTTCAGCAGGTTGGCAAAGTTGTCCACGGTGAAATAGACCAGGCCGCGGTGGTCCGGCAGAAGGCCGGGCACTTCCTGGGTAATGGCGAGATCCATGGTGGTCACCCAGGGCATGGTGTCGGAATACTTGTCCGTGTAACCGCCGGCCGAACCGGCCACGCCTGCCGCGCGCGCCATCTCCATGACTTCCTCGTAACTGAGGCCGTTTTCGAAATCCACGGCCGGGTCGTTGGGGCCGGAGGGAATGTAGGCCAGGTAGACATCGGAGTCGTCGAAGTTCGTCTGGTCACCCAGGTCCCCGTCCTGGTAGGCATCCAGGGTCCAGGAGAAGGGGCGGCCGGAACGGCGCTCCACAAACAGGTTGAAGTTGGTGGCGTAGTCCTGCACAAACTCCGCGCGGTAACCGAGGTTGAGCACCAGGCGGTGTTCAATTTCGTAGTAGGCGGTGCCCTCCAGCGGTGTGTTGCGGTTCTCCACCACCTCGTACTGGTAGTTGGATTCCGCCGTGGAGCTGGTGCCCGGGTTGACCTCGGTAATGTCCTGGTGGGTGTAGGACAGGTTGAAAGACACACCGTTATCGAAGGCCTTGTCCAGCGATGTGGACCAGATGACACTGCGGCCGCCGTTGTCGATATTGGTCAGTTCCAGGTCGTAGTTGTCCTCGAACTCGGTGCCAGCGTAGACGTTGTCCCAGATCACACGGCCGTCCGGCGTTCTATCGCCGCTGTCGATCCGCGACAGGTCGCGCCAGTAGACGGCGTCTTCGCGGTCCACATAGGTCAACTCCGTACTCCAGTTGAAATCCTCGGCCACGCCGGGGATATCGAAGGCGTAGTCAGCGGCCAGCTGGTAGCGCCAGTCCGACGGCAGCTCGAAATCGGGGTCGATATTGTTGGTGCTGCCGGCACCCGGTGCCAGGGCGTCCATGGCCGACTCGGGCACACCGGTAAAGTCCACGTCGCCGGGGTTCAGGCTGTCGAAGTAGACGGAGTCCTTGGTCGTGCCGTCGTTGGTGTAGGCGTTGGAGACCCATACCAGCGGCATACCGCCGCTGAAGCGACCGACGCCACCGCGCAGTGTCAGGTCGTTGCGCAGATTCCAGGTGAAGCCGACGCGCGGCAGCCAGATATCGCGGCCGTCGAGGTTTTCGGTGTTGGCGTAGCCGTAGGTTTCCTCGAAGTTGCTGTTGCGGTTGGGCGCGCTGCCGACGCTGAGAGTCTCGTAGCGCAGGCCGGCAACCAGCTCGAAATCGGTGAAGGGCTCGAGGGTGACATCGCCGTAGAGTGAGTAGGTCTTGCTGTCGACGTCGTAGGCAATATCCTGGATATCGTTGGTATAGGCATTGCCGTACTGGAAGCCGTTGGCCATGCGGTTTTCGAAGTCGTCGATACTGGGGAAGCTCCAGGTGCCGGAGGCGTGACGGCCGTAAAGGTTGTAGTTCCAGGTATCCTCAAGTTCCGCACCGAAGCGGTACTGCGCGTAATCGCTGGTATAGATGCCGTGAACACCGAAGTTCCACACTTCGTTTGCCAGCACATTGGCATGACGGTTCTGGTCGGCACCGGCGACGATGTAGCCATTGGCCGTCCTGATATTGACTTCGCCCCAGTCGGAGTCGGTCAGAGAAGCCTGCTCGTATTCCTTGTAGGAAAGGTTCACCTCGGTGCTGAAGGAGTCGCTCCAGTCGGAAAACAGGTGCGAAGTGTAGTAGGTGGTGTCCTGGGCCATGGTCCACAGGTTGGACGCCAGGTTCAGGGTTTCGCTTTCGTTGGTGTAGTTGCGGGCCGAGCTCGTTTCCTGGTTACTGTAGGTGAAGTCCGCGCGGTGGTTCTCGCTGATGTTCCAGTCCAGCTTGACCAGCAGCTTCTCGTCTTCATCGGGGGAGGGCGCCGAACCCACGGAGTCGTTCAGGCCGTACACATCCTGCATGATGCCCAGCACACGTGACGCTTCGTCGGGAGTGACATCGTGGTTTGCCAGTGTGTCGAGGTTGTAGTCGAAGGCGACTTCCTCTTCCCATTTTTCATAGGAGGTGAAGAAGAACAGCTTGTCCTGGATCAGCGGGCCGCTGAAGGCCACGCCGTAGGTTTCCTCTTCGTTCTCGATATCGTATTCGGTGACGGAACCGTCATCGGGAAGCTTGTCATCCTTTGCCGTTCCCGCCCAGGGCACGGATTCGAAATAGGCGCTACCGTGGAATTCGTTGGTGCCCGACTTGGTCACGACATTGATGTTACCGCCGGTAAACTTGCCCTTGCGCGCATCAAAAGGCGCGTAATCGATGGAGATCTGCTCCACCGCGTCCAGGGATATGGGCGGGCGATTGGTCGGATAGCCGTTGTCCTGGAGACCGAAGGTATCGTTGATGCCGACACTGTCGATGGTCAGTGAGTTGTACTTCGGGTTGCTGCCGGCAACACTGAGCTGGTTGCCGTCCGGGCTGACTACGGCCAGCGGGTTGGAGCGGACCACATCCTTCAGGTCGCGGTTGAAAGTGGCTGCATCTTCGATCTGGTCCTCGCCGAACACGCTGCTGGAACCGCTGTTGGAGAACACCTCGGCCTCGGCGGTGACCACGACTTCTTCCAGGTCATTCACCTGGATGTCGGCCTCGGTGAGGTCGACGGGCAGGCTCAGGGGGCTGCCCAGGGTCAGGTAAATACCGTCCAGTACCTCTTCCCCCTGATCGGACTCCACGCGAACGGTGTAGGGGCCACCGACACGCAGGCCGTTGAGATTGAAGCGCCCGGATTCGCCGCTGGTCATCTCCCTCCGGCTGTTCGACGGCTCGTGGATGGCGATGACTTTTGCGTTGTCGACCGGCTGACCGCCTGCGCCGGTGACGATACCGCGAATTGCCGCCGCGGTTTCCTGTGCGAATGCCGCGGGCGTCGTGCCCATTGCCGAAATGACCGCCGCGGACAAGATCGCGTGCGGGAAGAGGCAACGTTTCATAGAAATCTCCTGGTCTTATTAATTGGCCGAAGCCCGGCTGCCGGTAGCAGCCAGGGGATAGGCAAATAACATTCTTGTAAATCAAGTTTCAGGGTTGGAGGTGCCTGCCGATGGCGCCGGCTCCCAAAAACTGAATCCGTAACTTGAATTTTTATTGGCACTGGTGATTCGGTCGGGACTGGCCGACTCGATTTGGGGCTCTCCATGCCAGTGCGCTTTGTAGCAGGAGAAGTTGACGGGTTGGTGAAATGTTTGTTGCAGTTTTATATCTTTTTTATGAAGGAAAAGTGACCCCCGGTTTTCCGGCGCTAAAGTATGCATAATAGGCCGCTGATGTACTGATTCGGGAATCGAGTATGAAAATAGCGAACAATGTTTTTCGAGTGGCGCTGCTGGTGGTCATGATCGCGGCCGCACCGCGGGTATTCGCCTGGGGTGGTGACGGACACAGAGTCGTGGGGGAGCTGGCCCGGTTCTACCTGGAACCGGATACCCGCGAGAAAGTGGAACGGCTGCTGGACAGTGTCGACGAACCGAGCCTGGCCGAGGCCTCCACCTGGGCCGACCGCATCCGCAGCGACGACAGCTACGATTGGGCGGCGCCGCTGCACTATATCAACCTGCCGAAAGACTGGCAGGGTTATGACGAGAAGCGGGATTGCCCCCCGGCCGGTTGCCTCCTGAAGGCGATAGAGCGCTTTGAAGGCGTGCTGGGGGACCGCAGTGCGACGGAAACGGCCCGCGCCGAGGCGCTGATGTTCCTCGCGCATTTTGTTGGTGACCTGCACCAGCCGATGCATGTGGGCCTGAGAGAGGATCGCGGCGGCAACGATGTGGAGGTCACTTTCTTCGGTTTCGATACCAACCTGCACTGGCTCTGGGACAGCAAGCTACCGGCGGGTTTTATCGGTGATTGGCGCATTTATGCAGAGGAGGCCGCGGAAGAGATTACACCGGAACAGCGCGCGGCCTGGCGGTCCGGCACTGTGGAAGACTGGGCGGCCGAGTCCCACGAGCTGGCGCACCGCTATGCGTACACCGACAGGAAAGCGCTGGGGGAGGATTACTACCTGCGCAATCGCGACAGGGCCGCGCGGCGTTTGCACCAGGGTGGGGTGCGCGCGGCGCTGTTGATCGAACAGGCGCTCGACGGCAACTGAGGCCGTAAGGTGCGCCGTGCGCACCGATATCACTGCGGCTCGATCCAGCCGGTGCGCACGGCGCACCCTACCGCTGTGGGAGCCGCTACTTTTCCGGGGTCTGCAGCGCGCGCTGGTCGATACGCTTGCGGAACTCGGCCTCGCTCTCCCTGCGCTCGGAGTAGCGGTCGACGAGATATTCCTTCCTGTCCTTGAGCAGAAGGGTGAATTTCATCAGCTCCTCCATGACATCCACGATCCGGTCGTAGAAAGGTGAGGGCTTCATGCGGTCGTCGTCATCGAACTCCAGCCACGCCTTGGGCACCGACGACTGGTTGGGGATGGTCACCATGCGCATCCAGCGCCCCAGGATACGCATCTGGTTGACGGCGTTGAACGACTGCGAGCCGCCGCTGACTTCCATCACTGCCAAGGTTTTGCCCTGGGTGGGGCGCACGCCGCCCAGCGACAGCGGAATCCAGTCGATCTGCGCTTTCATCACGCCGGTCATGGCACCGTGGCGCTCCGGGGAGCACCAGACCATGCCGTCGGACCATGTTGCCAGCTCCCGCAGTTCCTGCACTTTCGGGTGATCCTGGTCGGTGTCGTCCGGCAGCGGCAGGCCGGACGGATTGAACATGCGTGTCTCGGCACCGAAGGTTACCAGCAGGCGGCGCGCCTCTTCGGCCGCCAGTCGGCTGAACGAGCGTGTACGCAGAGAACCGTACAGCAGCAGTATCTTCGGTTTTTCCTCTCCGATCGGGCCCTGCAGCTTTTGCCACTCGATGGGGTGCAGGCTGTCGGAATCGATATTGGGCAGATTATCCGTATTCATCGGTCACTCTCTTCAGGTCGGATTCGGGCGCGGCAAAACAGTGGCGGGTGCGATTGGCGAAGGCCACCAGCGTCAGCATCACCGGTACCTCCACCAGTACGCCCACCACCGTGGCCAGGGCCGCGCCGGAGTTGAGCCCGAACAGGGAGATGGCCACGGCCACTGCCAGTTCAAAGAAGTTGGAGGTGCCGATCATGCACGCCGGCGCGGCGATATTGTGTGGCAGCCGCATGGCTTTGGCGGCGCCGTAGGCGAGGGCAAAAATGCCATAGGTCTGGATCAACAGCGGTATGGCAATCAGCACAATGGCGATAGGCTGGGCCAGGATTGTCTCCGCCTGGAAACCGAACAGCAGTATCACCGTGGCCAGCAGCCCGGCGATGGAGACCGGTTTCGTTCTCTGGATAAAACGCTCCAGCCGGGTGTGATCGCCGGCGCTGTCGAGGGCGCGCCGGGTCAGCAGACCCGCCAGTAGCGGAATCAGCACGTAGAGGATCACTGAAAGCAGCAGGGTATCCCAGGGCACGGCCACATCGCTGACGCCGAGCAGGAAGGCGGCGATGGGCGCGAAGGCGAAAACCATGATGATATCGTTGGCCGATACCTGCACAAGGGTGTAATTGGCGTCGCCGCGGGTCAGGTGGCTCCAGATGAAGACCATCGCGGTGCAGGGCGCCACACCCAGCAGGATCATGCCGGCGATATATTCGGAGGCGGTCTGCGGATCCACCAGATCGGCGAAGATCACGCGGAAGAACAGCCAGCCCAGCGCCGCCATGGTAAACGGCTTGATCAGCCAGTTGACCACCAGGGTCAGCGCCAGCCCCCTGGGCTTGTTGCCGATATCGCGAATGGAACTGAAATCCACCTGCACCATCATCGGGTAGATCATCACCCAGATAAACAGCGCCACCGGTAGATTGACATGGGCGACCTCCAGCCCGGCAATGGCCTGGAAAACGCCCGGCGCAACGCTGCCCAGCAGCAGGCCGGCGAGAATGCACAGCCCCACCCACACAGACAGAAAGCGTTCAAAGAATCCCATTACTTTGCGTCCTCCGCGATTTTCATCAACACGCGCTCCAGCTCGGCACCGCGCAACCGATCCGCGTTTTCGTCCAGCAGTCTGCCAATCCGGGCCTCGACAGTATCCATGACCGAGGTAAACGCCGCTTCGATTTCCGAATCCGATCCCCGCAGTTTCGATGGATCCGGCAGTCCCCAGTGCACCTTGACGCTGTCGCCCAGCCAGAGAGGGCAGGCTTCGCCGGCGGCGCTGTCGCAGACGGTGACCACCGCATCGGGATTTGTGCCCTCGAGCTCATGCCAGGATTTGCTGACCAGCCCTTCGGTGGAAATACCGCGTGCCTGCAGGTAGTGGATCGACTGCGGATGTACCTCGCCGACCGGTTGGCTGCCGGCGCTATAGGCGCGGATTCTTCTCGCGGCGAGATGGTTGGTTATAGCCTCGCTCAGAATGCTGCGGCAGCGGTTGTGGGTGCAGATAAACAAGAGTTTCATGACTTTTCCCGTGGTTGTCGGTGGCCGCCCGGCTGCTGGACTTCGATGCAATTTGCCGCATCAGCAATCCGCGCCGCAGCGGCCGGGCCTGTCGGCCATGCGCTCGAGTCTCCGGATACTGTCCGCGAGAAAGCCCGGATTGGCGGTGCGCGTCTGTTCCAGAACGGCCTGCGCCCACTCGGGCAGCGATGGATCCATGCGGTAGTAGACCCACTGGCCCCGGCGGCGGTCCTGCAGCAGGCCGCAGTTGCGAAGCTGCGCCAGGTGCCGGGAGGTTTTCGGTTGGCTCTCCTCCAGGGCCTCCATCAGCTCGCAGACACAGAGTTCTCCCTCCCGGGCTATCAGCAACAGGCTGCGCAGGCGCGTCTCGTCGGCGAGGCATTTGTAGAACTGGACGGGATTCATGGGAGTCGCCTCTGTGGTCGTGTCCGAATGCGCGCCAATATATATGAAAATTCGCATATATGGAAATACGCATTAGCGCCGCCGCTTGCCGCTCCGCGCTGTATACTTCACTATATAACGATTGCCACACGGAACCGGCTCCGGGCCGGGCTTCGTCGGATACAGGGAGTAGGACACGGGATGCGCGGGATCCGTTTAAATCTGTTGCTGGTCCTGATGGGCGCGAGTCTGCAGGTGCAGGCGGAGCAATTGACCGTGGCCGTGGCTTCCAACTTTACCGCACCGATGCGGGAGATTGCCGGGGCCTTCGAGGGCGAGACGGACCACCGGGTGCGGCTGGTCTTCGGCTCCTCCGGCAAGTTCTACGCCCAGATCCGGCACGGTGCGCCCTTCGAAGCCTTTTTTTCCGCCGACCGGGCCAAGCCGGAGGCGCTGGAACAGGCGGGCCTGGCCGTGCCGGGCAGTCGCTTTACCTATGCCGCGGGCGGCCTGGCGCTCTGGTCCGGCGATGGGAACCTGGTGCGCGGTGGCCCCGGCGCCCTTGAGCGGGGCGATTTCAACAAGCTGGCGCTGGCCAATCCCCGCCTGGCGCCCTACGGTGCCGCGGCGGTGCAGGTATTGCGCAAGCTGGGTCTGGAAGAGGGGACCAGACCCCACTGGGTGCAGGGGGAGAATATCGCCCAGGCCTACCAGTTCGTCGCCAGCGGCAATGCGGATCTCGGTTTTGTGGCGCTGTCCCAGGTCAGCGAAGGTGGGCACATCGATTCGGGCTCGGCCTGGGAAGTGCCGGAGGATCTGCACGACCCCATCCGCCAGGACGCGGTGCTGCTGAAACGTGGCGTCGACAGTGCGGCGGCGCGGGCGCTGTTGCGCTTTGTGCGCAGCGAAAGGGCGGCGGCGATTATCGAATCCTACGGTTATCGCTAGATGGGTTTTTCCGACACCGACTGGACAGCCATATGGCTGACACTGCGCCTGGCATCGACGGTAACGGTGTTGCTGTTGCTGATCGGCACACCCATCGCCTGGTGGCTGGCGAAAAGCCGCTCCCGCTGGAAGGGGCCCGTGGGCGCCCTGGTGGCCATGCCACTGGTGCTGCCACCGTCGGTGCTGGGTTTTTACCTGCTGCTGGCGATGGGCCCCGGTGGGCCCATCGGCCAGCTCACCCAGGCGCTGGGGCTGGGCATCTTGTCATTTACCTTCTGGGGGCTGGTGATCGCCTCCCTTTTCTACTCGCTGCCGTTTGTGGTGCAGCCGATCCAGAACGCTATCGAGGCACTGGGCGAGCGTCCACTGGAAGTGGCGGCGACCCTGCGTGCCGGCCCCTGGGATCGCTTTTTCACCGTGGTAGTGCCGCAGGCGAGGCCCGGGTTTATCAGTGCGGCGATACTCGGTTTTGCCCATACCGTCGGTGAATTCGGGGTGATACTGATGATCGGCGGCAATATTCCCGGGGAGACGCGGGTGGTCTCGGTGCAGATCTACGATTATGTGGAAATGCTCGAGTACGATCGCGCCCACTGGCTCGCCGGCGCCATGTTGCTGTTTTCCTTTGCGGTCTTGCTGGGGCTCTACCTGTTCCGGCAGCGGCGCTCGCGTGCCGGAATCGGTGTGGGAGCCTGACTGTGGCGGTATCGGATATTTGCGCCGGTTTCCGGCTCTCTTTTCCGGATTTCTCCCTGGATATCGATACCCGCATACCCGCGCGGGGCATTACCGCAATCTTCGGGCAATCCGGTTCCGGCAAGACCACGCTGTTGCGCTGTATCGCCGGCCTGCAACAATGCGAGTGGGGCAGGCTGGTGGTCCGCGGTGAAACCTGGCAGGGCGAACGTATCTTCCTCCCCACCCACCGGCGGCCACTGGGCTATGTATTCCAGGAATCCAGCCTGCTGGCGCACCTGAGCGCAGAGGATAATCTGCAATACGCACTCCGGCGGGCGCGGCCGGTGCCGCCGAGGGATCTCTACTGGCGCGTTGTGGCGCTGATGGGAATCGGGCCGCTGTTGCAGCGCTATCCGCAGCAGCTGTCCGGCGGCGAGCGACAGCGGGTGGCCATTGCCCGCGCGCTGTTGGTGTCGCCGCAACTGCTGCTGATGGACGAGCCACTGGCATCGCTCGATGCGGCCCGCAAACGGGAAATCCTGCCCTATCTGGAGCGGTTGCGTTCCGAATTCGAGTTGCCGATCCTCTACGTGAGCCACTCCATCGACGAGGTGGCCCGGCTGGCGGATCATCTGCTGGTGCTGGACCGCGGCCGGCTGGCGGCCTCGGGGGCGCTCGCGGAAGTGCTGGGGCGGTTGGACCTGCCGCCCGGGCTGGGGGAGGACACCGGCGTCGTGCTCGAGGGTAGGGTGGTGGAGCGCGATGCCCGCTGGGGCCTGGCCCGGGTCGCCTTTGCCGGCGGCGAACTGTGGCTGCGCGACAGCGGCGATGCGCCGGGACAGCACTTGCGGGTACGTGTGCTGGCGCGGGATGTGAGCCTGGCACTGGCATCCCACGGCGATACCAGCATCCTCAATCGCCTGCCGGCGACCGTGGCCGAAGTGGCGCCCGACGCAGACAGCGCGCTGGTGCTGGTGCGTTTGCGACTGGAAGGGGAAGAAGGGGAGAGCGGTATCGTCGCCCGGCTCACAAGGCGTTCTGCCGATCACCTGCAACTGGTGTCGGGAAAAAAAGTCTGGGCACAAATTAAATCTGCGGCCATCGTAAAGTAGGAGTTTGGGCCGTAGGGCGCAGTGGGTAGGATGGGCACGCCGCTGCGCTCCTTTGACTCGCGCCATCCCTGGCGCTCGCCCGCTGCGCGGACGCCTCCGGCGTCCAAATAGGCAATCCTGCCGATTTGTGCCGATCCTACAGGTAAATAGCGGCAACTTCTTGGTGTGTGGTCTTGCACGTATCGGGGCCGGGAGGGCGAGACCGCATTTTCTGGCGAAGGAGCCGGAATGGCGGGCGCCACTCCTGGCCAATAAGTGCATCGGGCCCTATTATAAACCGTTTAAGAGGGCCAGGATCTAATCGACATGTCGGACATCGACCAGTACAGGAGCAGATTGCTCGCCGCCAGAGAAGCGATTCTCGGCCTTGCGGATACCCGCAAGGCTTCCACGGCCACTGTCGCACTGGATCAGTCCAGTGTCGGCCGCCTTTCGCGTATGGATGCCCTGCAACAGCAGGCCATGGCAGTCGACAATCGCCAGCGGGCGGAGCGGGAATTGCGGCGTATCGAGGCGGCCCTGCATCGCTGCGACGATGGCAGCTACGGCTATTGCGTCAGTTGCGACGAGCCCATCGACCCGCGCCGCCTGGAGCTCGATCCGGCTGCCCCGCTGTGCATCGAATGCGCGTCGGAGCGCGATCGCTGAGCCGGTTTAGTCGGTCCCGGGCTCTCCGTTCCCACTGTGGAGCATATCCACCAAAACCTGCGGCCGGCCATCGGCGTCAAGCTCACCAGAAGTGTCCGCTCAACCTGGTAGATCATGCAGTTCGTGCTGGCGGTGATGCCAAATCCGAAACTGGAAGCAATGAAGAGAGATTGTGAGCCGCCACAGGTGGTGGTCTGCTTGCGCCCGGCGTAGATAATCGGGTGCATTACCCGAGCCGTGCACAGGTTGAGCACGGCAGAGCGAAGAGGTGGTATTCGAGAGAGGCCGCCCGACCATGCGAGTGTTGCACCGCCGGGGCCGCGGGAATTATCCCGCCTGGAGCTGATCCAGGCGATCCAGCAGCGCCTGGGTAAATTCGCGGGTGCCGCCATTGCCGCCCAGGTCGGGGGTGGTGCGGTCGCCGGCCGCGATCACATCCTGCAGTGCCTGTCGGATCATCCGGGCTCTATCCCCCTGGTCCAGGTGGTCGAGCATCTGGCAGGCGCCCAGCAGGATAGCCGTGGGATTGGCAATATTCTTGCCGGCGATATCCGGGGCGCTGCCGTGTACTGCTTCAAAAATGGCGCAGTCGTCGCCGATGTTGGCACCCGGGGCCATACCCAGGCCACCTACCAGACCGGCGCACAAGTCGGAGAGAATATCGCCGAACAGGTTGGTGGTCACGATCAGGTCGAACTGCTGCGGATTCATGACCAGCTGCATGCAGGCGTTGTCGACGATCATCTCCTGCATCTCGATCTCGGGATAAGTTTCCGCAATTTCCCGCGCGACCTTGAGGAAGAGTCCGGAGGTGGATTTGAGGATGTTGGCCTTGTGCACGACCGTTACCTTCTTGCGGCCTTCCTTCCGCGCCAGTTCAAACGCGTAGTTCAGGATACGGGAAGCGCCTTCGCGGGTAATAACGCTCATGGCTTCCGCAACCCGCTCGTCATCGGACACGCGCTGGCCGGCACCCGAATACATACCCTCGGTATTTTCCCGCACCGTAATGATATCGACATCCTCGAAGCGCGCCCGGGTTCCCGGAATGGAGAGCACCGGGCGAACGTTGGCGTAGAGCTGGAAGTGCTGGCGCAGGCTGACATTGAGAGACTTGAAGCCGCCGCCCACCGGCGTCATCAGCGGTCCCTTGAGTGCGACTTTGTTGCGGGCAATGGTCTCCAGAGTCGTTTCGGGGAGTAGTTCCCCAGTATTCTCCATCGCGGACAGGCCGGCTTCGGCGAACTCATAGCTCAGACCGCAATTCAGGTGATCCAGTACTTGCAGGGTCGCATCCACAATGTCGGGGCCAATGCCGTCGCCTCGAATTACGGTAATGGTGTTGTTACTCACAGTGTTCTCCTTGTATGTGATTGCCCGGTTTTCACAGAGGAATGTATCAGCGAAGGATCATCAGGGGCTTCTTCGCGGTTTCGAGCATTTTTGTCGTCGTACTGCCAATCAGAAACTGCCGGATACGGGAGTGACCATAGGCTCCCATAATCAGAACGTCGATATCGTGTTGCTCCTGGTAGGAATGCAGGGTTTCCTCAACATCACCGGACCGAATCGCGATGTTGGTGTCCATACCCCGACCTCTCAGCGTTTCCGCCGCCTGCCTGAGTTGTTCACGGTGCTCTTGGGTATCTGAACCCACCATCACAAGGTGCAGGGGCAGGTCTTTGAACAGGCCCGCATCGGCGAGCAGGTCGATGCTCCTGAAAGCTGTTGCGCTGCCATCGAAAGCCAGCATGGCACTGCGAGGTTCAGAGAATTCATCGGGAACCAGGAAAACGGGTTTATGCACGCTGCGAATTACCGTTTCCAACTGGCTTCCGATATGTCGTCCTGTTTCAGTGCTGCTTTCGCCATGCAGGCCCAGAACGAATACTCGCGATTCCTGCTCCAGTTCCCGCAAAGAACCGGCCAATTCATCATGGCGCTGGCGTTTTACCGGGTTGTCGACCCCGGATGCAGCGACCCGCTTTTCCGCCTCATCCAGCATCAAATGGCCGTACTGCAGCGCCAATTTGCTGCGTTTCTGATCCAGTTCTGCCAACTGTTCGAGCAACTGCTCCCGGCTGCCCAGACCGATATTGCCGGCCATATCCGATTCTGCCGGATACTTGTCTTCGTCAAGTACGTGAAGCAGCATCAGGGGCGCGCCCATGTGTTTGCTGAGCCAGGCCGAGTAATCGCATACCGATGGCGCCGCGGTGGAGCCATCGATGCAGGCAACGATCACGTGTTCGTGTGTGGAGTCTGTCTGCTTGTCTGTCATCCTGGAAACTCCTTCAGTGACCCATCAGACGCTCAACAGCGTCCGGTTTATCGTGTACCCCGAAGCGATCGACGATAGTGGCGCTCGCTTCATTCAAGCCGATGATCTCGACTTCGGCGCCTTCCCGGCGAAATTTGATGACGGCCTTGTCCAGTGCCGCAACTGCAGTGATATCCCAGAAATGGGCACGACTCAGGTCGATGACCACATTTTCGACGGCTTCCTTGAAGTCGAACGAGTCCATGAATTTCTCGGAAGAGCTGAAGAATACCTGTCCGACCACATTGTAGGTGCGGGTATCACTCTCTTCATCATAACCCGAGTTCACCAGCATGAAATGCCCCACCTTGTTGGCAAAGAACAGCGCGGCAAGCAGCACACCGGCCAGTACCCCGAATGCCAGGTTGTGGGTTGCCACCACGATTACCACGGTAACCACCATGACGATATTGGTAGAGAGCGGATGCTCCTTGAGATTCTTGATCGACCCCCAGCTGAAGGTGCCGATGGCGACCATGATCATTACTGCTACCAGCGCGGCCATCGGGATCTGCACCAGCCATTGATCCAGCACCAGTACCATCAACAGTAGGAAGACGCCGGCAGAGAGGGTGGACAGGCGTGTGCGGCCGCCGGATTTGATGTTGATGATGGACTGGCCAATCATCGCACAGCCGGCCATGCCGCCCATCAGGCCGGCGCCGATATTGGCGACACCCTGGCCTTTGCACTCGCGGTTTTTGTCGCTGGGGGTATCTGTCAGGTCGTCGACGATGGTCGCGGTCATCATGGATTCGAGCAGGCCCACGACGGTAAGCGCAACGGAGTAGGGGAGGATGATCGTCAGGGTTTCCAGGTTCAGCGGTACTTCCGGCCACAGGAATACCGGCAGGGTGTCCGGCAGTTGCCCCATATCGCCGACAGTGCGGATGTCCAGGTTCAGGTACATGGCCACGCCGGTCAGCGCCACGATACAGATCAGCGGAGACGGCACGATGCGGCCGATGAACGGAATCAACGGGAAAAGGTAGATGATCCCCAACCCCGCTGCGGTCATGGCGTATACATGCCAGGTGACGTTCGTCAGTTCCGGCAACTGGGCCATAAAGATCAGGATCGCCAGGGCATTCACAAACCCCGTCACTACCGATCGCGATACAAAGCGCATCAACGCCCCGAGTTTCAGGTAGCCGGCGATGATCTGCAGTACCCCGGTCAACAATGTCGCCGCCAGCAGGTATTCCAGACCATGCTCTTTTACCAGTGTCACCATCAGCAATGCCATGGCCCCGGTCGCGGCTGAAATCATGCCCGCCCGACCGCCCACAAAGGCGACAACGACAGAGATACAGAAAGAGGCATACAGCCCCACTTTGGGGTCAACCCCGGCAATAATGGAAAAGGCGATCGCCTCGGGAATCAAGGCCAGCGCTACCACAATACCGGCGAGGAGGTCGCCTCGGATGTTGGCAAACCAGTTTGTGCGTATACTTCTGAACATCGTTTTTGAGTACCCCAAAGAAAGTTTGAAACAAGCAGGGCACAGCCGCAGCTGTGCCTTATTGTTCGATAGAGATTTACAGGAACTGGATAACGGAGATCAGGCCGACACCGCCAAGCACCAGCGTGTAAGGCAGCGCCATGACAACCATCCGCCCGTAGGAGAGACGCACCAGCGGCGCAATGGCGGAGGTCAGCAGAAAGAGAAAAGCAGCCTGACCATTCGGGGTTGCGACACTGGGCAGATTGGTACCTGTATTGATGGCGACCGCCAGTTTCTCAAAGTGATCGGCACTGATGGTACCGGCAGCCAGTGCCTGTTTGATTTCGCTGATGTAGACCGTTGCCACAAACACATTGTCACTGATCATCGACAGCACGCCATTGGCCACAAAGAACATGGCCGGCTGCTGCGCCTCGGGCAATGCAAGCACAAAGTCAATTACCGGCTCGAACAGGTGTTGCTGGTGGATTACCGCGACTACGGCAAAAAATACCACCAGCAGAGAGGTAAACGGCAGCGACTCCTGGAATGCCTTGCCAATCTGGTGCTCGTCCGTGACGCCATTGAACGAGGTGATCAGGACGATCACCAGCAGTCCAATCAGGCCGACCTCGGCTATGTGCAGTGCCAGTCCGATGACCAGCACCAGAGCGGCGATTGCCTGGACCCAGAGTGCGGCCTGCTCCGATTTGCTGCGCTTGCCGCGCTCTTCTTCGGCGAACTCTTCCAGTACCCGGCGAACCGGCCTTGGCAGGTGCGCGCCGTAGCCAAACCAGCTCAGTTTCTCCAGTAGCCAGCAGGTGACCAGGCCGGCAACGAATACCGGCAGGCTGATGGGGGCCATGCGCTGGAAGAACTCGACAAAGTCCCAGCCCACCACTTTGGCAATCAGCAGGTTCTGTGGCTCACCCACCATGGTGGCGACGCCCCCCAGCGCGGTACCGATGGCACCGTGCATCAGCAGGCTACGGAGAAAGGCCCGAAATTGAACCAGGTCTTCCCGGTGCAGTTCGATGATATTTTTATCGCAGTTTGCGTCGTGGTCGGCATGGTGATAGCCGCGACCTGAGGCGACCTTGTGGTACACGGAATAGAAACCCACGGCCACACTGATGATGACCGCGGTTACCGTCAGTGCGTCCAGAAATGCTGACAGTACCGCAGCTGCGCCGCAAAACAGCAGGGAGAGGGCGGGCTTGGAGCCTACATCAATCAGGATCCGGGTAAATGCAACCAGCAACAACTGCTTCATGAAATAGATCCCTGCCACCATAAACATGAGCAGCAGGATCACCGGCAGGTTGGCGGACACCTCACGATAGACCGCACCGGGCGTCGCGAGCCCGATCAGCAAGGCCTCGACCGCCAGAAGCCCACCGGGAAGCAGGGGATAGCACTTGAGCGCCATCGCCAGGGTGAAGATAAACTCTCCCACCAGCAGCCAGCCTGCGGCAACCGGCCCCATCACCCACATCACCAGCGGGTTGACTACCAGAAAGAGAATGATGGTTTTTTTGTACCAGGCCGGTGCATTGCCGAGAAAATTATGAATGAAACCAGAGATAACCGTTTGGGGCATTACTGAATAACCGCAATTCCGCTAGAAAACATCGAGACAACAGCATCCCTGGCACCCAACAAAAAATATTGCGTGCAGGTTTGAGCCTTGCTCAACACATTGAATAGAAAGAGGGGGAGGAACTTACGGCGGAAGGATCGTCACGGTCTGGTTTTCGGTAACTCTTGATACAGATTGATGGGGGCTCAGTAGAGGGCGCGGATTCTAAGGGAGCAACCGGATTTAAGCAAGAAAATAATGATAAATGTTACAGGATTTTAGAGAACCCGGTAGTCACCAGCTATCTCTGTCATCGATTTCGCGTTCAGCAATTTTTGCGAGACCGCGGTGTCAGTGAGTTAACGATCCGCCATCAGGATCACACTCGATGCCTTGAAAAAGGCACAGGCAGTGTCGCCCTCCCGGAGCTCCAGCTCGTCGACACTGCCGCTGGTCACCATGGCGGAAATGGATTTGCCGTCGCCCAGGCCCAGGGTGACATCGCTGTTGACCGCGCCCGGCGCAATGCGAAGCACACGGCCGACCAGTTTGTTGCGGGCGCTGGATTTCAGCTCGATATCCTTGCTCAACAGCACCCAGCTCGCCTTGATCAACGCAATGGCCGAGCCGCCCGCTTCGAATCCCAGTTCGTCCAGGCTGTCGTTGGTGATGATCGCGGTCAGGGTGTGGCTGTCGCCCAGGCGGAGGGAGACTTCGGCGTTGACCGCACCGGGCGTCACTGCGGTGATGCGGCCGCGAAACTGGTTGCGTGCGCTGGTTTTCAAGCTTCCACTTCTCACAAAGTTGGCAATATCGGCAATCGAATGCAGCCGTTTGCCTAGCTGTTCGACAAAGGCCCGGTGCTCCTCCTGCAGGGCCAGGAAGCCCCGGACGATCTGCCGGCCCAGTTCCGTGATCCGGGTACCGCCGCCGCGGGCGCCGCCCGCCGAGCGAACCACCAGCGGTTGCTCGGACAGATTGTTCATGGCGTTGACGCGATCCCAGGCAGTCTTGTAACTGATACCCATCTGCTTCGCTGCGGCGGAGATGGAGCCGCATTCATCGATGGCGAGCAGCAACCGTATCTGCGATGCGGTAAAAGTTTCCCGGTCGTCGAGAAAAAACAGATTGCCCTGCAGGGAGGGTCGGTCGTTGCCCGCCATGTCGTCCGTCAGAGCTTGAAGTCGGCCCACACGGGCGCGTGGTCGGACGGGCGCTCCATACCGCGAATTTCATAGTCTACGCCGGTACCCACGCACTTGTCGGCCAGCGGCTGGCTGGCGAGGATCAGGTCGATGCGCAGGCCGCGTTTGGGATCGCGGGAGAAGCCGCGGCTGCGGTAGTCGAACCAACTGAACACATCGTCGGTGTCCGGGTGCTGGGCGCGGAAGGTATCCACCAGGCCCCAGTCCTGGATTTTTTCCAGCCATTCGCGCTCTTCCGGCAGGAAGCTGCACTTGCCGTCGCGCAGCCAGCGCTTGCGGTTGGTTTCGCCGATACCGATATCCCGGTCGGTGGCGGAGATGTTCATATCGCCGATTACCAGTACCGGCGCATCCGGTTTGCAGGTGGTCTGCAGGTAGTCGTCCAGGTCGGCGTAGTACTTGCGCTTGGCCGGGAATTTGACCGGGTGCTCGCGGTTCTCCCCCTGGGGGAAATAGCCGTTGATCACCGTCAGTGGCTCACTGCCGCCGATATCGAATTTTCCCATCACCATGCGCCGCTGCGCATCCTCGTCCTCCTTGGGAAAACCGTATTCGCGGTCGATGAACGGAAAACGGGAGAGCAGGGCGACGCCGTAGTGGGTTTTCTGGCCGAAATAGATGACTTCGTAGCCCAGGTCGCGCACTGCGTCCACCGGGAAGTCCCGATCGGTGCACTTGGTTTCCTGCAGGCCGATGATGTCCGGTGCGTGGGATTCTGTCAGCGCCTCCAACTGGTGCAGGCGCGCGCGGATACTGTTGACGTTAAAGGAAACGACTTTCATTTTTCCCCCTGAAAAAAAGACGGAGGCCGAGCCTCCGTTGGTGTTTCTTACTTATGGCCGTAGGTAGGGTGCGCACCGCGCACCCTACAGCACTGCTGTTGTGGTTACTCGGAGTCGGCCACCTGGGGCGTCTCGTTGGCCTTGTCGGCCAGCCTGATGAAGTCGGCCATGATATAGCCGGCTTCGTTCAGGATCGGGTCGTCCTCCAACTCAATTTCCACCGGGCCGCCGACCATCGGTGTCTCTTCCGATTCGCTCTCTTCCAGCGCCTCGAAGTTCTCGTAGGTCTCCAGGCCCTTGGACTCGCGGCGGCGGTTCTCCATCACCAGCATCTCCCGGTTGAGCTCCTCGCGCTTCTGCTTGCGGGTGTTTTCATTCAGGGAAACGAACTTCCGGTCGGCGCGTTCACTCTCAAACTCAAACTGATCGCGCAGGTAGATGAAGTCCGGATCCGTGGAAGTGCGCTGTGTGTGCTTGGCTACCAGTTTCGGCAGCAATTCCTCCAGATTGAAGTAGGTGGCGTGCGGTACGGCGTGGATACGATCCCAGGGCAGGGCGGTATCGTAGGCGCTTTCACCCACCTGATCGGCGTCGATCAGCTTCGGCATCGAGATATCCGGGGTTACCCCGGCATGTTGGGTGCTGTCGCCGGACACGCGGTAGAACTTGGACTGGGTGATCTTCAATTGGCCCTCTTTCAGCGGCGCCATGGTCTGTACGGTACCCTTGCCGAAAGACTGGTTGCCCACCACCAGGCCGCGGTTGTAGTCCTGGATGGCGCCGGCAAAAATCTCGGAGGCGGACGCGGACAGGCGGTTGATCAGCACCACCAGCGGGCCGCGGTACATGGCCCGCGAGCGCGAGCGGTTGTGCCGCGAGATCTTCTCGTTGGCGTGACGGATCTGCACCACCGGCCCCTGGTCGATAAACAGATCGGTGAGCATGGTGGCTTCCTGCAGGGAGCCGCCACCATTGTTGCGCAGGTCGAGAATGATTCCGTCAACGTTTTCCTTTTTCAACTCCTCGAGCAGTTTGGCCACGTCGCGGGTGGTGCTCTTGTAGTTCGGGTCGCGGCGGCGATAGGCCTCGAAGTCGATATAAAAGGTGGGCAGGTTGATGACCCCAACCTTGTGAGTCTTCTCGCCGTCGGAGAACTCGAAGATGGCCTTTTTCGCGGCCTGGTCTTCCAGTTTTACCTTGCTGCGCTTGATCAGGATGGTCTTGTGGCTGCCGTCGCCGCCGGTGGGAATCGTCTCCAGGCGCACGAAGGAGCCGGCGGGGCCGCGGATCAGGTCCACCACGTCGTCCAGGCGCCAGCCTACCACGTCGACCATCTCGCCTTCCTTGTCCTGGCCCACTGCAACAATCTTGTCGGCGGGTTTCAGTTTGCCGGTGCGGTCGGCGGGGCCGCCGGCCACCAGGCGCGCGATTTTGGTGTACTCGTCTTCCATCTGCAGCACGGCGCCGATGCCCTCGAGGGACAGCGACATGCTCATATTGAAGTTTTCCAGCGAGCGCGGCGACAGGTAGTTGCTGTGCGGATCGTAGAGGCGCGTCAGGGAGTTCATGTAGAGCTCGAAGACGTCGTCGCTGCTCTGCTGCTTGATACGCTTCAGCTGGCCCTTGTAGCGGCGCTCGAGCAGATCGCGGATCTCCTCGTCTTCCTTGCCGGTGAGGCGCAGGTTCAGCACGCTGCTCTTCAGGCGCTTGCGCCAGAGTTCGTCGGCAGCGCTGATGGAGGCGGGCCACTGGCTCTCCTCGCGGTCCATCTCCAGGCTCTCGTCTTTGTCGAAGTCGAAATCGGGCATGCCCTTGTCGAGTTGCGAGAGGATGTTCTCCAGGCGGTCGGACACGCGCAGGCGGTATCGGTTGTAGATGGCAAAGCCGTGATCCACCTTGCCGCTGCGCAACTCGTCGTCGAGCTGGTCGCGCCACTCGCGGAATTCATTGATATCCGAGGTGAGGAAATAACTGCGTGTGGGATCCAGCGCATCGATGTACTCCTCCCACAGATCTTCCGAGATCTCGTCACCCAGTTCCAGCTTGTTGTAGTGCAGCATCTCCAGCTTGCCGACGATCTCGCGTGCAGTGCTGCCCTGGCCCTCTTCGGGTTGCAGGGCATCCACCTCGGCCAGCGCGGTCGGCGACAGCAGGGTCAGGGTAAGGAAGAAGAAGCCGGTCCGGGTGGCTGTCCTCAGGGCGGCGATCCGATTGGTAAGCATAGGGAGTCTCTTTATACGTCCTACTTCACAGGCCGTCGGCACCTTCGAGGGTGCCGGCGAACTATAGCTTAGGACAAGTATAAAGGCTGAAAGCTCCAAAAGGCATGAATTGCCTCTAATCCGAGGCAGTTGGTGCCCTGAAAGGCTAAATCGAGAGAAATTATTGCGCAATTGGGGCGAATTCGAACCCGATATACTCAACCCACCCGACATTTCCCCGCCCGCGGCGAGAAAATTGATCGCTATATGTACAAATCAGCATTGTGACTGTTTGGTCAACCTACAATCTATCTCTCTCCAGGAGGAGGGCGCCGAAAGCGGGCACACCGTCGGAAATCATCCAGCCGACAACTTTCCCCCAATCCCCTTGTCAGAGCCTGGGCAGGATACCGCGCCTCCCGCCGGAGAAATTGGTAACCTGCACCGAACGGTCACAGCCACGGATATCGACCATGCTGATAAAAACCACAAAGCCCGGTGATCTCCCGGAGAGTGCCGCCACACCGGAAACCGCCTACCTGAAACGCCGCACCCTGCTGAAGGGGCTGGGTCTCGGCGGCCTGCTGATGGCGAATTCCACGCGGGCCGGTGTGCTCGACCTGTTTTCCCCCGGCGAGGAAAAGCAATCGGACAGCGGGCGAAAGCCGCTGCAGTTCGACAGCGACCAGACCACCGCAGGCCTGACGCGGACTCCGGAAAAGAAAATCACCAACCACAACAATTTCTACGAATTCGGCACCGACAAGACCGACCCGGCGCGCAAGAGCCAGTCCCTGAAAACCGAGCCCTGGACCCTGGCCGTAGAGGGCGAGGTGGAAAAGCCGGGCAGGGTGGATGTCTGGCAACTGATGGCGGGCACCGCGCTGGAGGAACGCATCTACCGCATGCGGTGTGTCGAGGCCTGGTCGATGGTGATTCCCTGGGTGGGGTTCGAACTGGGAAAATTCCTGCGGAGGTTCCAACCCACCAGCCGCGCCAAATACGTCGCCTTCGAGACCCTGTACGACCCGGAGCAGATGCCGGGGCAGAAGAATCGCTACCTGGGCGGCGGTATCGATTACCCCTACGTGGAAGGCCTGCGCATGGACGAGGCCATGCACCCACTGACGATCCTGTCGGTGGGGCTCTATGGCAGGACGCTACCCACCCAGAACGGCGCGCCCATCCGGCTGGTGGTGCCGTGGAAATATGGCTTCAAGGGCATCAAGTCCATCGTCAAAATACGCCTGGTGGAGAAAATGCCCCCCACTAGCTGGAACAAACTGGCCCCCGACGAGTACGGCTTTTACGCCAACGTAAACCCGGCGGTGGATCACCCGCGCTGGTCCCAGGCCACCGAGCGTTTTATCGGCCCCGGCGGCCCCTTTTCGGTCAAACGCCAGGAGACGCTGCCGTTCAACGGCTACGGCGAGCGCGTAGCCTCTCTCTATTCCGGTGTGGATCTGAAGAAGTACTACTGATGGCGACGATCGAGAGAACCGGTGGCTCCCGGCCGCTGCAGTGGCGCAAAGGTGTCGCGATAACCCTGCAGATAGCGGTACATCTCGGCGCGCTGGCGCCGCTGCTGTGGCTGTTTCTCGCCATCCGGCAGGGCGCCCTGGGTGGAGACCCGGTAAAGGAACTGATCCATTTTCTGGGCCTGGGCGCGCTGCGGCTGTTGATGCTGACACTGCTGGTCTCACCCCTGGCCCGCGGCCTGTCCCTTGGCCAGCTCAACCGCCTGCGCCGGCCGCTGGGCCTCTGGTGTTTCGCCTGGGCGCTGCTGCACTTCAGTGCCTGGCTGGGGCTGGAACTGGTGTTCGACTGGTCGCTGATTGCCAGCGAACTGGTGGAGC
This sequence comes from Microbulbifer halophilus, assembly GCF_026183675.1. Classification (GTDB taxonomy): domain Bacteria; phylum Pseudomonadota; class Gammaproteobacteria; order Pseudomonadales; family Cellvibrionaceae; genus Microbulbifer; species Microbulbifer halophilus. The sequence goes on along the minus strand of NZ_JAPIVK010000007.1, from coordinate 51,984 downwards.
GCACCTATATTCTGGTGGGATTTGCGGCTCTGTTGCTGTTGCTGGCACTGGCCGCCACCTCGCTGCCGGCGCTGATGCGGCGCATGGGGCGCAACTGGAAAAAACTGCACGGCTTTATCTACCCGCTGGCGTTGCTGGCCTGCTGGCATTTCTGGTGGTCGGTGAAAAGTGGCTGGATAGAGCCGGCGGCCTATCTGGCTATTGCTTTGGGATTGCTCGCGTTGAGGCGCAACGGTATTGCGCGCTGGTTACGAAGCGTGACGCCCGCCGTGGCAAAGTAATTCGATAGACTCGTTGAGACGGGATGTCCGCTTTGCTAAAGTCATCAGTGGGCTGGAATGATTTTTTCAGCAGCCTGTTAATCCATTATCACCGAGAGTGATACTTGCCATGAATGCTGTTCGGACTGTCTATCTGCTGATTGCGCTGGTACTGTTCCAGACCGCAATGGCTTTCTACGATAGCCACGAACAGCTGCAGGATATCGCCACCCATGTGCCGCCGCACCACCTGGACGGGGAGCAGACTGTCGAGTTCCCGCCGGAGCCGACCGATTTCGATACCGCCGGTTCGGACCATCCGGGCGGCCCGGATTTCTGCCACCACTGCTGCCACTGCCACGGCACCGGTGTTGTCGGCATAACCGGCCAGCTATCCGGCTTTTTCGATCCGGGTGCCCGCGTTTTGCGGGATATCGGCGATCTTTCGTTTACCTCCGATTATTTCTCCGCGCTTTTCCGCCCGCCCATAGCCTGAGTTACGTCCGCAATCCCTGAATGGCGCGCCCGCAACCTGCGCGCGCTTCTGACGACGTAACCCGGGAGTAAACCATGTTGTCTTGTTTTGCACGCACTGTTGGCGTGCTGTACTGGTGTGCCCGCTTTCTGCTGGTAGCGCCGTTGATGTTCGGGGGCGCCCAGGTACCGGCGCAGCCGCCGGACGCCGGTAACCCCCTCACCCTGACGGAAGCCATCGACCGGACCCTGGCGCAGAATCCGGAACTGGCGGTGTTCCGCTTCCGCGATGCGGCCCTGGCGGGCAGGGCGCAGACCGCCGACCTGCGCCCGCCGCTGATCCTCGGTGGCGAACTGGAAAATGTCGGCGGCGACGGTGGCAGCGACGCCGCCGAGCTGACCGTGTCCCTGTCCTCGGTAATCGAACTGGGCGGCCAGCGTGCCGCTCGGGTGGATGTCGTCTCCGCCCGGCGCAGCCTGCTGGCGGCGGAGGAGCAGGCGGCGGCCCTGGATCTGTTGGGCGAGGTGATCCGGCGCTACGTGGATGTACTGGCGGCGCGGGAGCGGCTCGCGCTGGCAAGCGATTCGGCCGCACTCGCGGACGATACCCTGCTCGCGGTGGAACAGCGGGTGCAGGCCGCGGCTTCGCCGCGGTCGGAAGCGCTGCGTGCCCGCGCGGCCAGGAGCCGGGCGAGCCTGGCGGTGCAGTCGCGGCAGCGGCAATTGGCTGCCCGCAAGCTGGCGCTGGTCTCCCTGTGGGCCGGCGATAGTACCGCTTTCAGCGTGGATCCCGCCGGGCTTTACCGACTCCCCCCATCCGCCGGCTTCGCCGAACTCTATGCCCGCGCGCAGCGGAATCCCGCCATTGCCCGCTTCGCCTCCGAAGAGCGGCTGCGGGCAGCGGAACTGCGCTTGGCGGAGACGGAATCCAGCCTGGACATCGGTTGGTCCGCCGGCATCCGCCATTCCCGCGAAATTGACGAAACCACGCTGGTGGCCGGTGTTGAGTTGCCGCTTTTTCCCGGGCGCCGCAATGCCGGCGCCGTCGCCTCCGCACTGGCGGAGCGACAACAGGTGGCCGCCGAGCGCGAGGCCGCACTGCTGCGCCTGAAGAGCCGCCTGTACCGCGCCGTCAGCGGTCGGGAGCAGGCATTGGCGGCGGTGGAAATGCTGCGCAACGACGTGGTGCCGATCCTGAGCGAGGCATTGGCGGAAGTGGAGCGCGCCTATCGCCGCGGCCGCTACTCCTATCTGGAATGGGTGGCCGCCCGGGAAGAATTGATCGGCGCCCGCCGCGCAAAAATCGAAGCCGCTGCCGCAGCACTGCGCTACGGCGCCGAGATAGAACAGATGACGGCCGCACCGCTGTTGCCAGCGGGTGCGGAGCCGAAGAAATGAAAAGAGATACCGATTTGATGATGAATACAGAAAAACAGCCTGGGTTTCGTGGGGTGCGCCTGTCGGCGCGGCTCATGGCTGCCCGCAGTAGTCTCGCACTGTTGCTTGTGTGCTTTATCGCCGCCTTGTCGAACCCGGCATTCGCCTCCGGCGATCACGCCGGCCGCGGCGAGAACCACGTCAATATCGATAGCGCCATGGCCGACAGGGCCGGCATCGAAACCGCCGTCGCCGGCCCGGGGGAAATACGCCGCACGATCACCCTGTACGGCAAGACTGCGCTGGCCCACGGCAATCTCAGCCATGTGCACGCGCGTTTTCCCGGCTCCATCGTGTCCGTCGCGGTGGAAATCGGCGATCGGGTGCGCAAGGGACAGACGCTGGCGAAGATCGAATCCAACGACAGCCTGCAGGTCTACGCGATCACCGCGCCCATCGCCGGCCAGGTGATCGACAAGCGGGCCAGTCGCGGCGAATACAGTGGCGAGCGTGAACTTTTCACCATTGCCAACTACGACCGCCTCTGGGTGGAATTGCGGGTCTTTCCCGGCCAGCAGCCGCAGATAGAGCGCGGCCAGCAGGTGACGCTGAGCAATGGCGACCGGCAGTTGCAAGCGGAAATCGGCAACCTGGTACCGGCCTCCGGCGGGCAGCCGTTCAAGCTGGCGCGCGCATCCATCGACAACCGCGAGCTGGGCTGGCCCGCGGACCTGATGCTGGAGGGCCGGGTACTGGTGGAGCGGGTGAAAGTACCGCTGGTAGTGGAGAACCGCGCGCTGCAGCCGCGGGGCGGGCGACAGGTGGTGTTTGTGCAGAAGGACGACAGCTACCAGGCGCGCCCGCTGAAACTGGGCCGCTCGGATGGCCGCGTCACCGAAGTGCTCGGCGGCCTCAAGGCCGGCGAGCGCTATGTCACCGCCAACAGCTACCTGATCAAGGCCCATCTCGAAAAATCCGGCGCATCCCACGCTCACTGATGGAGACTGGCAATGATTGAAGCGATTCTGCGCCTCTCCATAGAGCGGCGCACCCTGATGCTGTCCCTGGTGCTGGTGCTGATCGGCGCGGGGCTCTGGAGTTACCAGCGGCTGCCCATCGACGCGGTGCCGGATATCACCAATGTACAGGTGCAGATCAATACCGAAGCCCCGGGCTACTCGCCGCTGGAGGCCGAGCAGCGCATCACCTATCCCGTGGAGACGGCGCTCGCGGGCCTGCCCGATCTCGCCTACACGCGCTCGCTGTCCCGCTACGGCCTGTCTCAGGTGACGGCGGTCTTCGAGGAGGGCACCGATATCTATTTCGCCCGCAACCTGATCGACGCGCGGCTGGGCGCCATCAAGAGTGCACTGCCACCGGGCTTGCAGCCGGAAATGGGGCCCATCGCCACCGGTCTGGGCGAAATCTACATGTATACGGTGGAGGCCTTGCCGGATGCGACGCAGCCGGACGGTAGCCCCTTTGATGCCACCGCGCTGCGGGAAATCCAGGACTGGATCATCAAACCGCAGTTGGCGCTGGTGCCGGGCGTGATCGAGGTCAACACCATCGGCGGCTACGACAAGCAGTACCACGTGACGCCGGACCCGCGCCAAATGCTGGCCTTCGGTCTTTCCATGAAAGACGTGAGCGAGGCCCTGCGGCGCAACAACGACAATCGGGGTGCCGGTTTTGTCGAGACCAACGGCCGCCGCCTGCTGGTGCGTTCGCCCGGCCAACTGCAGGGCATTGCCGATATCGAAAATGTGGTGGTGGCCAACCGCGACGGCGCGCCGGTAAAAATTGCCGATATCGCCGGTGTCGCCATCGGAAAACAACTGCGCACCGGCGCCGCCACCCGCGACGGCCGCGAAACCGTGCTCGGCACCGCGATGATGCTGGTGGGGGAAAATTCCCGCGCGGTGGCCCGGGATGTGGCCGCCGCGCTGGAAAAAATAAAACCCTCACTGCCGGAAGGCGTGCGCCTGGAAGCGGTCTACGACCGCACAACGCTGGTGGACAAGGCGATAGTCACGGTGCAGAAAAACCTGGTAGAGGGCGCGCTGCTGGTGATCGCCGTGCTCTTCCTGCTGCTGGGCAACTTCCGCGCGGCGCTGATCACCGCGGCAGTGATTCCTCTATCGATGCTGGCGACCATTACCGGCATGGTGCAGACCGGCGTGTCCGCCAACCTGATGAGTCTCGGCGCGCTGGATTTCGGCCTGATCGTAGACGGTGCGGTGATTATCGTCGAGAACGCCATCCGGCGCCTGGCGGAGGCCCAGCGTCGCGCCGGCGGCACATTGCCGTTGCGGGAGCGACTGGAGCTGGTGTTCCATGCCACCAACGAAGTGATTCGCCCCAGCCTGTTCGGGGTGCTGATCATTACCGTGGTCTATATCCCGCTGTTTTCGCTCACCGGCGTGGAGGGGCGGATGTTCCACCCCATGGCGGCGACGGTGGTGATGGCGCTGCTGTCGGCGCTGGTCATGTCGCTGACGCTGGTACCGGCGGCGGTGGCGGTATTCCTCACCGGCAGAATCAGCGAGCGGGAAAACCGGCTGATAGTCGCGGTGAAATCCGTCTACCGGCCGCTGCTGCTGGCGGCGATGAAGGTGCGCTGGCTGGTACTGTCGGCGGCGCTGGCGCTGGTGCTGGTCTGCGGTTGGCTGGCCAGCACCCTGGGTTCCGAATTTATTCCGCAACTGAACGAGGGGGATATCGCCCTGCACGCGCTGCGGATTCCCGGTACCGGGCTGGATCAGTCGGTGGCAATGCAGGAAACCCTGGAAAAGCGGATAAAAGAGTTTCCCCAGGTGGACAAGGTGTTCGCCAAAATCGGCACCCCGGAAGTGGCCACCGATCCGATGCCGCCGAACGTGGCCGACAATTTCGTGATCCTGAAACCGCGCGACCAGTGGCCGGACCCGGACCTGTCGCGGCAGGAGTTGATCGACGAAATCGAGTCGGCGGTGCGCGAACTGCCCGGCAACAACTACGAATTTACCCAGCCGATCGAGATGCGCTTCAACGAATTGATTTCCGGCGTGCGCGCGGATCTGGGGATCAAGGTGTTCGGCGACGACCTGGACCAGTTGGTGATCTCGGCGAAAGAGATTCTCGCTGAGATCCGGCAGATCGACGGCGCCGCGGATGCGCGCATCGAACAGGTTGAAGGCCTGCCGGTACTCTCGGTGGTACCCAAGCGGATCCAGCTCGCCCGCTACGGCCTGGATCTGCGGACGCTGCAGGACCTGGTGGCCACCGCCATCGGCGGTGAGCGCGCCGGGCTGATCTACGAGGGCGATCGGCGTTTCCAGTTGGTGGTGCGTCTGCCGGAAAATATCCGCCGCGACCGGGACCGGCTCGGCGACCTGCCGGTGCCCCTGCCCGATGGCGGCTTCGTGCCGCTGTCGGAAGTGGCCAGCCTGGAAATGGCGCCGTCGCCGAACCGGGTCAGCCGCGAAAACGGCAAGCGGCGGGTGGTGGTGACCGCCAATGTGCGCGAGCGGGACCTGGGTTCCTTCGTCGACGAAGCCAGGGCGCGCATCGCCGAGAAAGTGACCCTGCCGCCGGGCTACTGGCTGGACTACGGCGGCACTTTCGAGCAGCTGGAATCCGCCAGCCGGCGCCTGTCGCTGGTGGTGCCGGTGACCCTCGGTGTGATCCTGATGTTGCTGGTCACCGCCTTCGGTTCACTGCGCGATGCCCTGATCATTTTCACCGGCGTGCCGCTGGCGCTCACCGGCGGCGTGCTGGCGCTGTGGCTGCGCGGCATGCCGCTGTCGATCTCCGCCGGCGTGGGCTTTATCGCCCTGTCCGGCGTGGCGGTGCTGAACGGCCTGGTGATGCTGTCGTTTATCCGCGAACTGCGCCGCGAGCGCGGGGACCTGCTCTCCGCGATCGTCGACGGCGCGCTGATCCGCGTGCGTCCGGTCCTGATGACCGCACTGGTGGCCAGCCTCGGCTTCGTGCCTATGGCTCTGAATACCGGCACCGGCGCCGAGGTGCAGCGGCCGCTGGCCACGGTGGTGATCGGCGGGATCATCTCCTCGACGCTGCTGACGCTACTGGTGTTGCCGCTGTTGTACCGGATTGTGCACGGCGACAGGGTAGGGCGTGAGGCCAATGATGTCGGCAATCCATAGAGTCCAGCAGTTCCCGTTTCCTTACTGCGATTCACCGTTTTTGTAAGATGGGCAAAACCGGAGCCTGCCCATCAAAGGGCCGAAAGATGGGGGCGTCGCTTCGCCCCTTGGCCGAGTCTAGTGGTTCATGCGGTAAGTTCGGTGACTCTAGCTCACAGCCACAGGTTCCAGGGCAAGGCGAAAAAGCGCAGGACTAGCAGCGCTGATTCAAGCTTTTTTAACGCAGCACTGGGGCCTGTGGCGAAGAGATAGTGTTACAGAATTTACCGCATGGACCACTAGTGTGCCGTGCGGGAAGTTCGCGAACAAAGGAGCACAGCCAAAGCGCTCAGATCAAGGCGAGAAAGCGCTGGAATAGCAGCGTTATTTCAAGCTTTCTCAACGCAGAGCTGGGCGTTTTGGCGCAGCGAACTGTTTGCGAACTTCCCGTACGGCACACTAGGGGCTACCTCTTTGCCAGGTTCAGGCATCCTTCTCTTCGAACGCTTCGAGCTGCCCCTTGCCGCTGGGCGAAGTGGGGGACGGCGTCTCCTCACAAGTGCCTTCAGGCACGTATTTCCAGGCATCGCCCTGGTAATCCCTGGTGGAGGTACCCGCGCAACTGGTGCCGGGGCCGGCCGCGCAGTCGTTCTGTCCCTTCAGGGCAATGCCGTAGCATTTTTCCATGTTCTCCTTGTCTTTCATGTCTTTTGCCATCTCTTTCTCGCCCTCGTCGCGGGCGCAGGACGATACGGCGGCAATCGCTACCGCGCTGCTCAGGGCGAGGGCCAGAGAGGTGGATGTCGTGTTTCTGTTCATGATGGCATTCCTATTCAGTTTGACGGGAAATCATTGGGGACCACTCAGTCGAGCTGCTCAGATTACTTCGCTGCAGCTGGGGCCCGGATACATCTAATAGTGTAGATACTGAGGCGGCTCTGTAGATTCATCGCCGCTATCGAGCGGAAAGCCGATTGACGCGCCGCGGGTCGGGAACATTCAGCTTTTTCCCGACGCCTCGTGCCACTCAATCCGGTGAAAATCGAAACCACTCTCCAGGGTGGGCTTGATCACCGCGAAGTACGGCGAAACATCGAAGTCCCGCGGCGTGAACAGGCTGTGGTGGCGGATATGGAACAGCTCGCGGATGTTTTCATCTTGTGTCGGCAACTGTTCCACTTCCGGAAGAATGGGGTAGCGAATCGACTGGAACGCCTGGGCGATCAGCGTGGAGCAGATGGCCCGCGACGGATCGCCGCTGCCGAGCGCGATCATGCGCCGCCGGTAGCGCGAGGGCACCGGCGGTGTCGGCAGCAGGTAGCGCGCCAGGTCGAAAATATTGCGCATATCGTACTGGTGGCTGATGCGTTTTCTAGCGTAATCGATCACCTGCCGCCGCTCCTCCGCGCTGAGGCGGAAGGGCCGACAGATACGCGTGTGCATGTCGGCAAAGTTCTGCAGGCCGACACTGCGTACGCCGTCCACGGTATCCACCTCCACAAAACACGCCCGCTCGTCGCCGCCCACATAGAGGGCGGCGTGGGACCAGGTGGACTGGGTCAGGTACTTGATCGCGGTGCTGAAGCGGGTGTTGCCCTCTACCAGCAGCACATCAGCCGGCTGCAGGCAGGCGCGCAATTGTTCGATGGGCGTGGCCGTTGCGGCGGTGGGGGCGCGGTGGGGCTTTTCGAGATAGCGCGCCAGCCATTTGCCGAGAACACTTAGAACGCGATTCAACAGTTACCTTCCCGCGCCTTCGCTCGAGCGCCGCTTGAACCAGGCATCCAGGGAAATGCGCCCCGGCCCCATGGCCATCAACATCAGAAGTACCGCCGCCCAGGTGCCGTGGGTGGGCCAGGCGCCGGGGTAGACGAAGATCTGGATCACGGCCGTCATCACCAGCAGCGCCAGTGCCGCAAAGCGCGTGCCCAGGCCGAACAGCAGCATCAGCGGGAACAGGTGTTCGGCGGTGGCGGCCAGTATTGCGCCCAGTTCCGGAGAGATCAGCGGCAACTGGTACTCCTCCTCAAACAGCATCACCGCCGAGCCGGACAGTTGCGGCCAGCCCAACTGGAAAGTGCCCTCGAAAAGGTCGACAGCCAGGCCCTCCACCTTTGTCTGCCCGGATTTCCAGAAAACGCCGGCAATGGCGAGGCGGCCCAGCAGGGCAGTCAGACTGTAGGGGATGCGGCTCAGCCGGCCGTTGACGCCTTCGGCGAATCGACACAGGGATTGGAAAACGGTCATGGATCGGGTTCCTCGGGTTATTGTTCGACGGCGGTGATCATCTGCTCGCGCAGCAGCACGGCCAGGCAGGCGGAGAGATCGAATTCCGGGTCCGATTGCAGGGCCCGCTCCGCGGCTTCGGCAAAGGTGGCACGGCGCTGCAGGGCATCGGCGAAGTGGCAGTCGCCGGCGCGCATTCTGAGCACCGCCACCTGCAGGCCGCTGCGGAGTATCCAGGTGTTTTCCGCGCGGGCCACGTCCACGCCATCCAGATCGCCGGCGTTCTGATAGGTCGCCCATAGGGAGGCGACGGCCCAGGGAGATTGCAGTGTATGCAGTGACGGGTGCAGAGAGAAGCGGCTGGCCGGCAGGGCATCGGTGTCCTCCAGCAATGCCTGTATTTTCTCCGGGGCCACCGGTTCCGCGTCTGTCGCGTGGTAGGCGCGGGTACAGGCCAGCTCCAGCCGCGCGGTATCCGCCAGCCACGGTTGTGCCTCCGCCGGAGGGAAATCTGCCAGGAACGCCGGAAAATCAGCGCCGTATTCCGCCAGCAGCGGGCTGCGCGGCGGTGCGGCGCGGACAAATTCGCGCGCCATGCCGCGAAAGAGCGCCTCGCCCGCCAGTTGCTGTGTGACCGGGAATGCGGACGCGAGTGCCTCTATCAGCGACACGGTGACGTTGTTGCGGTAGACCGCGAAGCGATGCGCCGGATCGGAGCCGTTCCAGGCTCTCAGCCCGGCGGGAGTGGGCTGGTCCGGGTCCAGCAGCGCGGTGGTCCATTCGGCCCACCCGGTTTCAGCTTTCATTGGATGGCTCCGGCAGTGATTGAAGCAGCGCTTCCGCGCGCTGCGCCTCGGCGAGCAGGGTGTCCAGCCCGGGCACGTCGTTGTCCCACTCGATCAGCGTGGGCAGGCGGCCGGTCCGTTCCAGCAACTCGGCATAAAGCTGCCATACCGCCCGGTCCACCCGGCTGCCGTGGTTGTCGATCAGCAATGGTGCGCCGGCGGCGTCGCGGTCGCGGGAAAAGCCGGCCAGGTGGATTTCACCCACCGAATCCAGCGGCAGGGCCGCCATGTAGGAGCGGGCATCCCGGTGGTGGTTGATACAGGAGACGTAGACATTGTTCACGTCCAGCAGCAGGCCGCAGCCGCTGCGCCGCACCAGCTCGCCGATAAAGTCCGTCTCGCAGTAGTCGGACTGCTCGAACTCCACATAGGTGGCGGGGTTTTCCAGCAGCATGCGGCGGCCGAGGAAGTCCTGCACCTGTTCGATATGTTCACACACGCGGGTGAGCGCGGCTCCGGTGTACACCAGTGGCAGCAGATCGTTGACAAAGGTGCCGCCGTGGCCGGACCAGGCCAGGTGTTCGGAAAAGGAATGCGGCTGGTAGCGATCCAGCAGTGTGCGCAGTGCCTTCAGGTGCGCCGGGTCCGGCGGTTCCTTGCCACCGAGGGACAGGCCCACACCGTGAACGGACAGCGGATAGTCTTCCCGGATACGGCCCAGATAGTGGTGAAAGGGGCCGCCGGCGACGAAATAGTTCTCCGCGTGTATCTCGAAGAAACCGATATCCGGCGCCGATTCCACGATACCGGTGAAGTGTTGTGGCTTCAGCCCCACGCCGGCGCGGGACGGCAACCGAGTGCCGGCCGCGCCGGGGGGAGCGCCACGGGAATCATCCGCTGTCATTGTATGGCGCTCCCGCCCGACTCAGGCGCTTTTTTCCTTGAAGGGTTTCAGTTGGCCCTTGCCGGTGGGGGAGGTGAGTTTGCGATTCATGATGGAACTCCTGTTCAATGTAGGAGGGATGGATCGCTAACCGATCCGGTTGGCGTATCGGCCGCTTACGGTGGTTTCGTTGCCGCAAAGGTGCGATCTGTTACACCCCAAGTGTAGATAGTGAGATCGCCTTACCTCCCGGCGCTGAACCGATCAATCCAACTGACAGGCTATTGCCGCCGGAATCAAAAGCTCTATTGGCATTCGCACCCCGGCAACGGTGACTGATCCGTGCGCCTGGCGGGTATTCCCATCTTCAGGCGAAGGAGTCTCTCTCGCCCCGGTTAGTGGTAGTGGCATCGAAAAGCATTCCGGGTTCGGAAACTTGAGTCACGAATATTTCCAGCCGGAAACCATGATCGCCATTCCGCATAGCGCCACGGCCGCACCGACCCAGTCGTGCGTGGACAGCTCCACACCTTCCACATAGCGCAGCCAGAAAAGCGCGGTTGCCACATAGACACCGCCATAGGCCGCGTAGACCCGCCCGCTGGCGGCGGGGTGCAGGCTCAGCAGCCACACGAATGCGACCAGGCTCAGGGCGCCCGGCAGCAGCAGCCAGGCGGAGCCGTTCTTGCGCAGCCACAGGTAGGGCAGGAAACAGCCGAGGATTTCCGCTACGGCGGTAATGATAAAAAGCGCGGTGGTTTTGATGATCAGCATGTTTACCTATTTACCTGTCCGGTTTGAATTTGCGGTGGCGGAGCGGTCGGTATTTTCCCAGCAATTTCCCCGTGGCGCACACCCGTTGACCGGCGGCTGGTGCGGGATGGGCGGTGCCAAACCCGCCCATCGGCTGTGCGCGAGAATTCAGCGACGCTCTTTCCAGAGCACATAGAGTGCCGGCATCGCCAGCAACACAAATACCAGTGCACTCAGGGTGCCGCCGACCATGGGCGCGGCGATGCGTTTCATCACATCGCTGCCGGTACCGCCGCCCAGCATCACCGGCACCAGCGAAATCAGCAGCGTGAGGCTGGTCATCAGCATCGGGCGGATACGGCCCGCCGCTGCCTGTGCCACGGCTTGCGGAAAATCCTTCCGCCGCGGGTCTGATGCCGACAGGTAGTGCAGCATCAACAGTCCCATCTCCGCTGCCAGCCCGGCCATGGCGATCATCCCCACCCATACGGCAACACTGAGCTTGTAGTCCAGCAGGTACAGCAGCCAGAAGGCGCCGATCAGCGCCATGGGTATGGCGGAGAGTACGAACAGGGTGTCCGCCAGCCGTCCCCGGTGCAGGTAGAGCAGCAGGCATACGGCCAGTAAGGTCAGCGGCACCAGCCACTGCAGGCGCGCCTTGGCGCGCTCCAGGTACTGGTACTGGCCGGCCCAGGCGATGCGCTGGCCGGGCACCAGTTCCACCTGCTCGGCCACCACCTCTTTGGCGCGCGCCACGTAATCGGCCACCCCCAGTTCGCCCTTCAGGTCCACAAACACCAGCCCGACAAGTTGCCCGCCCTCGTTGCGGATCATGGGCGCGCCGGTGCGGTATTCCAGTGTCGCCAACTGGCTCAGGGGCACCTGGGTGCCGTCGGCGGCGGGAACCAGAATCTGTCGCAACTGTTCCGAGGTATCGCGGTAGTCGCGGGCGTAACGCAACAGCACATCGTAGCGCTCGCGGCCCTCTACCGTCTGCGTGGCGGCCAGGCCGCCGGCGGCGGCCGCGATCACATCCTCGACATCCTGGATATTGAGGCCGTAGCGGGCGGCGCGCGCGCGATCGATATCGAAATCCAGGAAATAGCCGCCGGTCAGGCGCTCGGCGAAGGCGCTGCGGGTTTCCCCGGCGGTGCGCCGATCGGCCTGCAGCGCCTGTTCGATGGCCACGGCGGTCTGCTCGATATCATCCAGGCTGTCGCCGAATACTTTGATACCCAACTGGCTGCGGATACCGGTGGCGAGCATTTCCGTGCGTGTCTGGATCGGCATCCACCAGATATTGGGCATACCGGGATAGCGCAGTTTTTCATCCATCTCCGCCAGCAGGTCGTCCCAGCTCACCCCCGGGCGCCATTCGCTTTCCGGCTTCAGGGTGACCACGGTTTCCACCATGGACAGCGGCGCCGGGTCGGTGGCGCTGGTGGAGCGGCCGATCTTGCCGAACACGCGCTCCACCTCGGGGAAGCTTTTCAGCTCTGCGTCCATCTGTTGCAGCACCTTGCCGGCCTCGGTGATGGACATACCGGGTGGCGCCGTGGGCATGTAGAGGATGCTGCCCTCATTCAGCGGCGGCATAAATTCCGAGCCCAACTGCCGCGTCGGGAAGACGACAAGGATCAGGAACAACAGCGATGTTGCCGCGACTGCCTTGCGGTAATGGATGCAGAAGCGGATGGCCGGTAGCAGTACGCCTGTCAGCGCGCGCACAAACGGGTTTTCCCCGGCGCGGATGCGGCCGCGGATCAACAGCACCGCCAGCGCCGGAATCAGCGTGATGGCCAACAGCGCTGCGAAGGCCATGCTGTAGGTCTTGGTCCACGCCAGCGGTTTGAACAGCCGGCCCTCGGTGGCTTCCAGGGCGAACACTGGCAGGAAGGAGACGGTGATGATCACCAGCGAGAAGAAAATACTGGGGCCGACTTCCTGCATCGCCTCCACGATCAGTTGCCGCCGCTCGCGCCCGCCCGCGGCCGGTTTTTTGTGAGCGCCTGCGGCGAGCTTTTTATGAATGTTGTCCACCATCACCACCGCCGCGTCCACCATGGCCCCGATCGCCACTGCGATACCGCCGAGGGACATGATGTTCGCGGTCAGCCCCTGCAGTGACAGCGGGATAAAGGCCAGCAGTACCGCGACCGGCAGGGTGATCACCGCCACCAGCGCCGAGCGCGCGTGCAACAGGAAGAGCGCGATCACCGCCGCCACCACGAGCATCTCCTCGATCAGCGTTTGCCTGAGATTGTCGATGGCGCGGCCGATCAGGTCGGAGCGGTCGTAGGTCGTCACCAGTTCCACACCTTCCGGCAGGCCGGCCTTCACTTCGTCGATACGCCGCTTGACCCGCTCGATCACCTTGAGGGCATTTTCGCCGTAGCGCATCACCACGATGCCGCCCACTGTCTGCCCCTCGCCATCCAGTTCCGCGAGGCCGCGCTGCATGGCCGGGCCCAACTGGATCTCCGCCACCTGCGACAGGGTCACCGGCACCCGCTCCGCGTCGGTGCCGATCACCACCTGCTCCAGGTCGGCGGTGCTCTGGATATAACCGCGGCCGCGCACCATGTGTTCGTGGCCGGCAATTTCCAGCAGCCGCCCGCCGGTGTCGTCATTGCTGCGGCGGATGGCCTCGACCACTTTGGCGAGGGGAATATCGAAAGCGGCCAGCCGGTGCGGGTCTATCTGCACCTGGTATTCCTTCTCGAAGCCGCCGATGGAAGCCACTTCGGCGACGCCTTCCACCGCAGTCAGCCAGTAGCGCAGCTTGAAGTCCTGCAGCGCGCGCAGTTCCGCCAGGTCGTGCTCGCCGCTGCGGTCCACCAGCGCGTACTGGAAAACCCAGCCGACCCCGGTGGCGTCCGGACCCAGGGTCGGCTGTACGCCTTCGGGCAACTGCGAGGCCGCCTGATTCAGGTATTCCAGTACGCGGGACCTGGCCCAGTAGAGATCGGTGCCGTCTTCAAAAATGGCGTAGACAAAACTGAGGCCGAAGAAACTCTGCCCGCGCACCGACTTGACCTTCGGCAGGCCCAGCAGGGCGGTGCTGAGTGGATAGGTGATCTGGTCTTCCACCAGGTCCGGGCTGCGCCCGGGCCAGTCGGTCAGTACGATCACCTGGGCGTCGGACAGATCGGGAATCGCGTCCAGCGGCACACTGAGCAGCGCGCGGTAACCGGCCAGCGCGGCAATGGCCACCAGCAGCAGGGTGAGCCCGGGCTTGCCCGCACAGAGGCCGATAAGGCGGGCGATGACGCCTTTGGGGGGAGTCTCTACCATTGTTGTACCCCCGACTTCAGGCGGCTCTCGGCGGCGATCAGGAAAACGCCGGAAGCGATAATGCGATCGCCTTCGGCGAGGCCGGCGCGGATCACGATGTTGTCGTTGTCGCCATAGCCGGTGCGCACCTCGATCGGTTGCAGGCGGCCGCGGCCCAGGTCGCGGAAGACGATGCGTTTGTCGCCGGAGAAGAGCACCGCATCCCGCGGTACCAGCAACTGTTTGCCCAGTGGTGCGCGCAGTTGGATATCCGCAAACAGGCCCGGGCGCAGGCGGCCGTCGGGGTTGGGCAGTGCCAGGCGCAGGCGGGCGCTGCGGCTGTCCCGGTTCAGGAAAGGATCTATCTGTGCGAGTGTCGCCAGCATGGGGCGGCCGGACAGGTTGGTCAGGCGCACCTGTGCAGACATGCCTTGTTCCAGCAGCGGCAACTGGTTTTCATAGGCGTAGGCCTCGACCCACACCCGGCTCAGGTCGGCGAGACGCAGCAGCTTCTGGCCCTTCTCGAAGGCGGAGCCGGCGACGATATTTTTCTCGATAACGGTGCCGGACGCGGGCGCGAAGATGGGCATGTAGTCCCGCGCTTTTTCCTGTTCGCCCAGCCACTCGACCTGGCGCTGCGACAGGCCCCACCGGCGCAGCCGCCGGCGCGCCGCTTTCTCCGTTGCGCCGCCGCGCCGGCGGGACTGCAGGTATTCATCCTGCAGCGCCAGTAACTCGGGGCTGTAGACGGTAAACAGGACATCGCCGCGTGCAATGCGCTTGCCCTCGAAGTCCGCTTCCAGGTCGCCGATCCAGCCGCTGAAGCGCAGGCTGATATCCCGCAGGCGGGTTTCGTCGTAGGTGACCTGGCCCTGCAGGCGCAGCGGCAGCGAGAAGTTTTCCTTTTTCACCCTGCCGGTGTCGATACCGATCGCCTGGCGCCGGCCCGCGTCCACGACGATGGTGCCGCTCTCCAGTTCCTCGCGGCTGACCGCTTGCAGGTCCATGCCGCAGATGGGACAGGTGCCCGGCTCGGCGGATTCCACCGAGGGGTGCATGGAGCAGGTGTAGTAGGCGGTGTCGCCGGCTCCCGGTGCGGACTTCAGGCGCAGGCCGGCGCGGCTGGTGGTCATATCGAATACCAGGTCTACGTGCTTGTCGGGGGCGGTGGATACATCCACCGCCAGCGGCCAGGCGCCGTCCATGGACAGTTCGAATTCCCCCTCGTAGACACCGGGCGCCGTTTCCGCGATTTCCGCCGGCGCCCGCATCGCGGGCATGGCGCCCATGGCCGGCATCTCGGCGACGGCGCGGACCTGGGCGTTTTCAATTGGCCTGTCTTCGCGATCGCGGACTTCTATGCGGATACTGTTGTCGCCGGCCCGCGGTTTTCGCGGGTCTATGGAGACGGCGATGCGGAAGGGGCCGGCCTCTATAAATTCCGCGGCGGTTTCCGTTGCCTGTTCGCTTTTCAAGGTCCACCAGGAGATGAGCAGGGCGGCGAGCAACAGCAGGCCGCCGAGCAGATATTTGTTAGCAGTTGTCGATTTCACAATTGTTTTCCCGTTTTTGCAGGGATTGCCCGGTGTGATTGGCGGGGCTTCGGCCCGCTGGCGGAGCTGGAGCTCCGCGCACCCAGGGAATTCCAGTCCTCCAGCAATACCAGTCCCGCGGCGGCGGTGATCCGGGCGGTGGCAGTGAAGCGGTCGCGCTTGGCGGTTTCAAAATCCTGTTGCACCTTGAGCAGGTTGCGCTCCGCCACCAGCAGGTCGAGAAAATTGCCACTGCCCGCGGCGAAGTCGTCGCGCGCGGTGGCCAGGCTCTCCTCCGCCAGCGGCAGCATTTCGTCGCGGTAGAGCTGCAGGGTTTCGCGGGCCTGGCGCAGGCGGCTGTCGGCTCGGCGCAATGTGTCCCGCAGGGCCAGGGCGGCGTCTTCGCGCTGCCATTCGAGGGCCAGTTTCTCCGCCGCCAGGCTGCGCTCGCGGGCGCTGCGCTTGCCGCCGATATCCAGCGGCAGATTGAATCCCACGCCCACAAACAGGCGCTGGTCCGGGTTCATCCAGATATTGTTGTGGCGGGCCAGCAACTGGAATTCCGGGTAGCGGTCTTTTTCCGACAGTGCCAGTTCGCGGGATTTGCGCGTTTCCTCCGCGGCCAGGCGCTGTAGCCGCGGCTGCTTGCCGAGGCTGTCGAGCGCCAGGGCCAGCGCCTGCGGCGCCGGTTCGCGGCGGGGCAGCGGGGCGCTGGCCGGCAGTTGGCCGGGATCCAGGTCCAGCAGGCGCGCCAGCCGGCTCCTGTCGCGCTCCAGCGCGCGCGACAGGGCGATCTCTTCGATCTGCAACTGGTGCCTCTCGTGTTGTGCCTTGAGCAGGGCGGATTTGCCGCCGCTGCCGGCGGCGTAGCGGGCCCGGCTGCTGGCTACGAAGGATTGCCACAGCTTCTGGTGGCGCCGGTTGATCGCCAGCAGTTGTTCGCGATAGCGCCAGTCTGCGTAGGCGGTCCTGAGGGCGTGGGCCAACTCCACCGCGCGCTGGTCGTACTCGAAGGCGCGGGCGCGGGTGCCGGCCTCCTCCAGGGCGCGTCGCAGCGCCAGCACACCCGGCCAGGGCACGGACTGGCTGATTTCCGCCAGGGTGCCGTCGGGCAGTTGTTCATTGCCGAAGGTTTCGGGGGCGGCGCCCAGCATCAGCCTCGGGTCGTCGATATGGCCGCTGGCGGTGGCGCTGGCCGCCTGGGCCTCGACCCGCGCACCCAGTGACCGCTGCGCGGGGTTGCAGCGCAGGGCCAGCTTCACCAGGGATTCGCTGTCCGCGGCGGCGGGCGGCTCGCAGTTGGCCCGCGCCAGGGGGGCGAGCAGCAGGGCAGCCGCCGCCAGTACCGCCGGTAGTCTGTTGAAAAGCAAGGTTCACTCCTCGAACGCTCGCGGCGCACAGGGGCGCCGGAAACACGGATAGTCGGTGTTGTGGAATCAGTGTGCGGTTCGGGGAATCAGATGCGCAGGCGCAGCGTGGACAGCCAGGTGAGCCTGCCCGGGCGGGCGGCTGCAGGGGAGGGGATTGCGGGATGGGCGCCCGATGGCGGCCCCAGTATGCGGGGCCAGCGGTAGTCCGGCGATCCGTGCAGGTGCGGCTGCTCGAGGGAATAGCGATCGGTGGGCAGTGGCACTCCGCCGCCGCTGTCGGGATCCGCTTTCAGCGACAGCTCGGTCTCGACTGTGCAGCAGTCGCAGTCCGGCACCTGGCCATCGAGCATCTCTCCGCAACAGCACTCGGAGACGGGGCCCGAGTGCTCCATCATTTCGCAGGCAAAAACCGACTGGACCTGCAGCAACAACAGCAGGATGGCAGCCAGCGAGATCGGCCTTGCGAATTGTGGAAGCGGGGATCGGTTCATCGGGGAAATAGTATCAGAATCTGCCGGCTTGTCAGCTCGATTTGCGGGAGCGGTGGGCGTTCCCGAGCTCCGCGATCCCGGGTGACTCTTTCAGCGCCGCGGCAGCGCAACCTCCACGCGCAGGCCGCTTCCGGAATTTTCCAGCAACAGTTCGCCGCCGTGGGCCTGTACCGTATTGGTGGCGATGGACAGGCCGAGACCTATGCCGCCGGTTCCGCTGTTGCGGGATTTTTCCAGGCGGTAGAAGGGGCGCAGCACCGCCGCCAGTTCCGCCGCGGGAATACCGGGGCCTCGGTCCTCCGCCGCGATGCGGATACTGTCACTGTCACCGGCGATCGAAACCCGCACTTCGCCGCCGTACTTGACACCGTTGTCGATAATGTTCTGCAGGGCGCGGCGCAGGGCCACCGGGCGGCAGTCGAGTACAAGGTTATCACCGCCGGCAAATGTTACCGGGTAGCCTTCCTCGCCCAGGTCTTCGCAGAGACTTTCCACCAGTGCCTTGAGGTCGGTCTTTTGCGGCATTTCGCCGGGCTTCACACCCCTGACAAAATCCAGCACCGACTGGATCATGGTCTTCATGTCCCCGACCACTCGCAGCAGCCCCTCGCGCTCGCGCCGGTCCCGCAACAGCTCCGCCCGCAACTGCAGGCGCGTGGCGGCGGTGCGCAGGTCGTGGGAGACGGCGGCGAGCATTTCCGTCTGGCCGTGTACCAGCCGCGCCAGGCGACCCTGCATGCGGTTAAAGGCGCGGGCGGCGGTGGCGACTTCGGCGGGGCCGCTTTCCGGCAGCGGCGGCGCATCGATATTGGTGCCGATACTGTCGGCGGCCCCGGCCAGCCGCTCCAGGGGTGCGACGATCTTGCGGATCAGGTAGCCCGCCAGCAGCAGGCCCACCAGCCCCGAGAACAGCAGGTAAACCAGCATGGCGTCGTGAATCAGGGATTTTCCCTCCGGCAGTACCGCGTGGAAGACGGCGCGCTCGTCGTCGGGAAAGCTCACCGCGACGAGTACATCGAAGCCGTGCAGCGGTTCGCGCCGGGGCAGCAGCGGCGCGGATTTCAGGGGCCGCAGGCAGACGCGGGCAGTGAGGCCGGGCACGCCGGCGAATGCACTGTCCAGGGAACGGCGCAGGCGATGGGAAAAATCGTTGTCCCGGCAGCGTTCGTTATCCAGGTTGCCGGGCTCGGGAAACATGGTGACAAACTGGGTCTCCGCAGCGGCGAGAATCCGCTGCCGGTCCCGGGTGGGAAAGCCGCGCGCCAGCTCGACCACGCCGGTGATACGGTCCGCCAGGTCCCGGGCCTCTGTGAGCAGGATGGTCTTGTCGCGGTTGATTTCGTAGATTGCCAGGCTGATGGCGTGCGACAACACAAACGAGCAGAAGAGGACCAGGGTGGTCTGCGAGCGGAGGGTGCTCGGCAGCCAGTGTTTCACTCTGCCTCAACCGGGTAGGTAAAGATGTAGCCGGTGCCCCAGGCGGTCTTGATGATCTCCGGTTTCCTGGCGTTGTCGCCCAGCTTGCGCCGCAGTCGGCTGACATGGGAATCGATGCTGCGGTCGAAGGGAAAGCTCTCGCGGCCCTTGGTCAGGTCCAGCAGCCGGTCGCGGGACAGGGGGATCTGGGGGTGCTGCACAAAGGCCAGGAGTAGTTCTGTCTCGCTGGTGGAGAGGGGGATCGCGGTAGCGTTGGTATCCAGCAGTTCCATCTGCGCCGGGTAGAAGCGCCAGCCGGAAAAGCGGAACAGGTCGCGCCTGCCTCCGGTGGCGGGCTGGCGGGCGCGGCGCAATACCGCCTTGAGTCGCGCCAGCAGCTCGCGACCACTGAAGGGCTTGACGATATAGTCGTCGGCGCCGAGCTCCAGGCCCACCACCCGATCTATCTCGTCGTCCTTGGCGGTAACCATGATCACCGGGGGCATTCCGGCGTCGCTGCGCAACTGGCGGCAGAGCTCGAAGCCGTCGGCGCCCGGCAGCATCACGTCGAGCAGGATCAGGTCCGGGGAGCGCTGGTCCATCAGCGCGAACATCTCCTCGCCGTCCCGTGCAGTTTCGACCGTATAGCCTTCCCTGGTCAGAAGTTGCGACAGCAGCTCGCGGATGTCGTTGTCGTCATCGACTACCAGTACACACCCTTTGGACATGGCCATTGCGTTCATTTCTATTTGTTATCAACTGTTGCAAAACATGGAAAAGTGCGCGGTGCGGCTTCCAGTGCCACGCTGGCGCGCTGAGCCTCGACTTTAGCAGAGCCCCCGTATGGCGCCAAATCGCAGCTTTCTCGGTACACCGGGGATGGCATCGTCCACCGTGTCACACATACTTAGACATACTTTTTCACAAAATAGACAATATTCAGCACATCAAAAGTGCCAAAGTGGCCGCCTGCCAGAGCACAGAATTGCATAAATATAAGGCAACTATGGCGAGAATAACGCGACTACTGATCCGTGCCGGCGCGCCGCTTGCGCTGGCGTTCAGCCAGCCGCTCGCCGCGTTGGAATCGATGAGTGCGGCGGAGCTGGTGTCTGCCTGTAAAGCCCACCTGGAGGACCGCCAGTCCGCGGCTGCCTCCGGTTGCCGGGCCTTTATCCAGGGTTATCTGGCGGCGAGCCCCGAGATTGTCGCCGTGGAGGATCGCCCGTCCGGATTTGTCGCCCGCGCCATGCGTACCCGCGGCAGCCGCTTCTCCGATGCCGCGGAACAGCGCCTGAACAGCCGTTTCTGCCTGCCGGAAGGGGAAAGCCTGGAGCAACTGGTGGCCAGGGTCGCCGCGCAAACTGACGGGTTTGAAGCGGACGCAGGGGCATCGGCAGTGATGCGCCGGGTATTCGAAAAGCACTATCTGTGTGACGCGGTGGACTGATGTCGCCGCAGCATCTGTTTTGACGGTTTAGTTCACGAGTTGACCATGCGTTACACCCTCTCTCTTGTCGCCGTGCTGGCCTTTATCTGGCTGGCCAATTCCGGGCACTATACGCCGCTGTTGCTGACGTTCGGGCTGTTGTCGATCGCCCTGGTGGTTTTTCTGGCCCGGCGGATGGGTTTGGTCGACCGGGAATCCCAGCCCCTGCATCTGTCGATGTCGCTGCCCGGTTACTACTGGTGGTTGTTTTGCAAGATCGTACAGAGCAACCTCGAGGTGGCGAGCTGTGTCTGGCGGGGCAGGCAGTCGATCCATCCCGCCAGTGCGCGCCTAGAAACGAAGCTGCAGACGGACCTGGGCAGAGTCCTCTACGCCAATTCGATCACCCTGACACCGGGTACCGTGGCGGTGGAGCTCGAGGGTGATGAAATCCTGGTGCACGCATTGAATGCAGGCGGGTTGGAAGAGCTGCGCCGGGGCGAGATGGAAAATCGGGTGAGGGCACTGGAAGAGTGATGCTGACTGCGACGATGATTGCGCTGCTGGTGGTGATGGCACTGGCGCTGGTACGGGCACTGCTGGGCCCGAGTGTTTACGATCGCGTTCTCGCCGCGAATGTCTTTGGCACCAAGACGGTGCTGTTGATCGCGGTGATCTGTTTCACCCTGGGCAGGCCGGAATATCTCGATATCGCGCTGGTGTACGCGCTGATCAATTTTGTCAGCGTGATCGGCGTGCTGCGCTATTTCGAGTTTCGTTCCGCACAGGGCGGGGAGGCGCTCAATGATTGACCCGGTTCTGGCGGTACTGAGCGGACTCGCGTTGGCGCTGGGCTGCTTCTTCATGCTTTCCGGCGCCGTGGGCCTGTTGCGCTTTCCCGATTTCTACACGCGCATGCACGCCGCCGGCGTGACCGATACCCTGGCGACCTTCCTGATTGTCGGCGGCCTGATGCTGCTCGCCGGCTGGAGCCTGGCGCTGCTCAAGCTGGGCCTGATCCTGCTGTTCATTTTCTTCACCAGCCCCACTGCGAGCCACGCGCTGGCCCGGGCTGCCCAGCACAGCGAGCTGCGCCTGCCGGAAGCGGACAGGCAGCGCGAACGCGAGGCGGAACCTGTGGTTGAATCGGAACCCGAGAGGATAGCGGAAGCCGACGCCCTCAATGCGGACCGGGTCTGAGCAGTGGAGAGGCAATACTGATGGAACTGTTACTGGATATTTCACTGCTCGCGCTGTTGCTGGTAACAGCGGTGGCGATTGCCTGGACGCGGGACCTGTTTGCGGCGGCGATGTTCGCCGGCATCTACGGCCTCCTGTCGGCGAGCTTCTTCATGACCATGGGCGCGGTGGATGTGGCCTTTACCGAGGCCGCGGTGGGCGCCGGTATATCGCCGCTGCTGATTATCCTGACCCTGGCCCTGTGCGGCCGCCGACAGCGTCCGGACCCATCCCACGCGGTGCTGGCACTGGGCCTGGTGGCGAGCGTGGGTGCACTGCTGATCGCCGCCACCCTGGATATGCCCGCCTTCGGCGCCGTGGATGCGCCGGCGCAACTGCATGTGGCGCCGCGCTATATCAACGATTCCATGGCGGAGATCGGTATTCCCAATATCGTTACTTCCGTGCTGGCCAGCTACCGCGCCTTCGATACGTTCGGGGAGGTGGTGGTGATCTTTACCGCCGGGCTCGGTGTGCTGGCGTTGCTGATGGGCGGCGATGAACAGCGAATTGAAAACCGGCTGCCGGCGTCGCCCGGCGGCGGGTCGCGGGACCTGATTCTGCGGGTCATCGCCAAGATCCTGATTGCGCCGATCATGCTGTATGCACTCTATGTACAGTTCCACGGCGAGTATGGCCCCGGCGGCGGTTTCCAGGCCGGGGTGATCTTTGCGGTGGGCTTTATTCTCTATGGACTGGTGTTTGGGCTGGACGCGGTGCGCCGCGTCGCCGGTACGGCAGTGGTGCAGTTGCTGGCGGCAGTGGGGGTGCTGGTCTATGGCTGCGTCGGTCTATTGAGTCTGCTGGCCGGTAAAAATTATCTCGATTACAGCGCACTGGCCGGGGACCCGGTCAGCGGTCAGCATATCGGCATTATCGCCATAGAGCTGGGGGTCGGTATTACCGTGGCCTCGGTGATGATTCTGGTTTTCTATCTCTTTTCCGGGCGGTTGCTGGAACGCCGCTCTGTAACGGGGAATGAGTCGATTGCAGGGAGGGCCGGTTAAGATGTTGCTGGCATCGCTTTACAACTACTGGATCGTGATTGCGCTGATGATGATCGGCCTGTATATGGTTATCGTCCAGGGAAACCTGATCAAGAAAATCATCGGCCTGAATATTTTCCAGACGTCTGTATTTATTTTTTATATCAGCGTGGGCAAGGTGGACGGCGGCAGTGCGCCGATTCTGAGTGCAGGGGAAAGCCTCTACTCGAACCCGCTGCCCCATGTACTGATCCTGACGGCGATTGTGGTGGGGATCGCCACTACGTCGCTGGCGCTGGCACTGGTGATCCGTATTGAGCGCGCCTACGGCTCGGTGGAAGAGCGCGATATCCAGGCGGCGGAGGGCGAGCAGTCGTGTTGACGCATCTCCCGATACTGCAGGTGATCCTGCCGCTGGTGGCGGCGCCTTCCTGCCTGATCATTCGCCGCGCCAGCCTGGTATGGCTGTTTACGCTGGCGGTCAGTGTCGCGGCACTGGCGGTCAGTGTGTTAATGCTGCAGCAGGTTTATACGGCCGGTCCCATCAGCTATACGCTCGGCGGCTGGCAGGCGCCCTGGGGCATCGAGTACCGCATCGACCTGCTCAACGCCTGGGTGCTGCTGATCGTCTCCGGTCTCAGCAGTGTGGTGCTGGCGGCGGCGCACACCAGCGTGGCGCGGGAAGTCGATAGCAATCGGCAGACCCTTTTTTACACCCTCTACCTGCTGTGCCTCGCCGGCCTGCTGGGTATTGTGGCCACCGGCGACGTATTCAATGTTTTCGTGTTCCTGGAGATCTCGTCGCTGTCCACCTATGCGCTGATTGCGCTGGGGCGGGACCGCCGCGCGCTCTGGGCGGCATTCCAGTACCTGATCATGGGGACCATCGGCGCCACCTTTATCCTGATCGGCATCGGCTTCCTGTATATGATGACCGGCACCCTGAACATGGCGGATCTGGCCGTGCGGTTGCCGGCGCTGGGGAATTCGGCCACGGTGCTCGCGGCCTTTGCGTTTATCTTCGTCGGCATCTGCCTGAAGCTGGCGCTCTTCCCACTGCACCAGTGGCTGCCCAACGCCTACAGTTATGCGCCGTCGATCGTCACTGCATTCCTCGCCGCCACCGCCACCAAGGTGGCTCTCTACCTGCTGCTGCGCTTCACCGTTACCGTGTTCGGGGTGGAACTCTCCCTGGCCAGCCTGCCGCTGGAAAGCCTGTTGATCGGGCTGGGGCTGGTAGGTGTATTCGCGGCCTCCGCGGTGGCCATCTACCAGGTGGATATCAAGCGCATGTTCGCCTATTCGAGCGTGGCGCAGATCGGTTACATGGTGGTCGGTATCGGCATCGGCACCGCCACCGCCCTGCAGGCGACGCTGCTGCATCTTTTCAATCACGCGCTGATGAAGGGCGGTCTCTTCCTGGCACTGGCGGGGCTGGTCTACCGGGTCGGCGCCTGCCGTATCGAGCATTTCCGCGGCCTCGGCGGCGCCATGCCCTGGACCATGGCGGCGATCGTCGTCGGCGGTATCAGCCTGATCGGCGTGCCGCTGACGGTCGGTTTTGTCAGCAAGTGGTACCTGATCGCCGCGGCCGTCGACAGTGGGCTCTGGTGGGTCGCGGTGCTGGTGGTGCTGGGGTCGCTGCTGGCGGTGGCCTATATCTGGCGGCTCGTGGAGGCGGCCTATTTCCAGCCTCCGGCGGACGCTACACGCGGCGAGGCGCCCATTGGACTGCTGGCACCTACCTGGCTGCTGATCGGCGCCAACCTGTATTTCGGCATTGATACCCGCCTGCCGGTGGAGGTGACGGCCGCCGCAGCGCAGTTCCTGTTGGGAGGCGCACAATGACCGAATCGACCCTGCTGCAACTGGCGCTGCTGATTGCACCGCTGGCGCTGGTCGGCATTCAATTGACCGGCCGCTGGCAGAACCTGCGCGAGGTGGTGTCGCTGGTGGCGGCGACGACCCTGTTCGCCGTGGTGGTCTCGCTCTACCAGCCGGTGCTGGACGGGCGGGAAATCGCCGCCCACTGGCTGGATATCCTGCCGGGCCTGGCGCTGGCCTTCCGCATCGAGCCGCTGGGGCTGCTGTTTGCACTGGTGGCGAGCTTTCTCTGGATTGTGACCACCGTCTACGCGATCGGCTACATGCGCGGCCACGGCGAGGAAAACCAGACACGTTTTTTCGGCCTGTTCGCACTGTCCATCGGCGCGGTGATGGGTATCGCCTTCGCGGAAAACCTGTTTACGCTGTTCATCTTCTACGAGGTGCTGACGCTGTGCACCTACCCGCTGGTCACCCACGCCGGCACCGACAAGGCGCGACAGGGGGGCAGGGTCTACCTGAGTGTATTGATTGGCACTTCGGTGGGTTTCTTCCTGCTGGCGATTGTCGCCACCTGGTTGCTGACCGGCACCCTGACATTCCGGGCCGGCGGTATCTTCGCCGCGGATACGGATCCGGCGCTGCTGTCGATCCTGCTGGTACTGTTTGTGTTCGGGGTTGGCAAGGCGGCCATCATGCCGTTCCATCGCTGGCTGCCGGCGGCGATGGTGGCGCCGACACCGGTCAGTGCGCTGCTGCACGCGGTGGCGGTGGTCAAGGCCGGGGTCTTTGTGCTACTGAAAGTCTGCCTGCTGATTTTCGGGCTGGAGACGCTGAAAAGCATTCCCGCCACCGAGTGGCTGTTGTACCTGGCCGGCGCATCGATCCTGCTCGCGTCCATCGTCGCGCTGCGCCAGCAGAACCTGAAAAAACGCCTCGCGTACTCCACCGTCAGCCAGCTCGGCTATATCACCCTGGGCGCGCTGCTGGCCACCAGTGCCGGCATGACCGGCAGCGCGCTGCATATCGTCATGCACGCGTTTGGCAAGATCACGCTGTTTTTCTGTGCGGGCGCGATTCTGGTGGCCGCGCATAAAACCGAAATCGACGAGCTGCGCGGTATCGGCCGGCAGATGCCGGTCACCATGACGGCCTTCCTGGTGGCCAGCCTGTGCATTATTGGTATCCCGCCCACCGGCGGTACCTGGAGCAAGTGGTACCTGATGCTGGGCACCTTCGAGACGCAGCAGTGGCTGCTGATGGGGCTGCTGATGCTCAGTTCCCTGCTCAGTATTGCCTATCTGCTGCCGATTCCGCTGCGGGCATTCCTGAGCGGGGAGGGCGGCGAAAAGCCGCTGGTGGATGGCGCCGGGGAGGCGTCCGCTATCCGGGAGGCGCCCCTGCCGTCGGTGATTGCATTGACGGTTACTGCGGTGGGCTGTGTCTGCCTGTTGCTGTTTCCCGATACGTTTTATCAGCTGATCAAGTCCGGAATCTAGAGCGCATATGAGTGGCGAAAAACAATATTTCTTCGACAAGCCGGACAATATCCGCCTACTGCTGCGCATTTTCTACGCTATCTGCGCGCTGCTGGTGGCGCTGGATTTTGTTGTGCACCGCCATACCGAATTCCGCTGGGAGGGACTGCCGGCCTTCTACCCGATCTACGGCTTTGTCGGCTGCGTGATGCTGGTGTTTGTCGCCAGGTGGATGCGCAGTTTCCTGATGCGCCCGGAGGACTACTACGACCGGGTGGAGCTCAAAGACAGAGAGGACAGAAAGGGCGGCGAGGCTCAGGGAGGCCACGGCGATGTTTGAGGTGGCGCCCTTTGTTCCGTTCTTTGTCGTCGCCGCGCTGGCACTGTTTCTGCGCGGCTGGCCCCGCGCCCTGGTGATGATTGCGCTTCCCCTGCTGGGGCTGGCCAACCTGTGGATGCTGGGGGAGGGCCAGTTCGGCACCTGGTCGGTGCTGGATTTCCAATTGCAACTATTTCGCGCCGACAAGCTGAGCCTGCTGTTCGGTTACCTGTTTCATATCGCCGCGCTGATTGCCATCATCTATTCGCTACATGTGCGCGATACACTACAGCAGGTGGCGAGCCTGCTGTACGCCGGCAGCGCACTGGGGGTGGTTTTTGCCGGCGACCTGTTGACGCTGTTCATTTTCTGGGAATTGCTGGCGCTGACTTCCGTCTTCCTGATCTGGGCGCGGCGCAGTGGTCCTGCCTACCTCGCCGGGCTGCGCTACTTTATCCTACATATTCTCTCCGGGATGCTGTTGCTGGGCGGCATTATTTTTTATGGGCAGGCACAGGGGTCACTGGAATTCGGCTATATCGGGTTGGAGCAGGCCGGCGGCTGGATGATATTTCTGGCCTTCGGTATCAAGTGCGCCTTCCCGTTTTTCCACAACTGGCTGACCGACGCCTATCCGCAAGCAACGCCCACGGGCACGGTATTCCTGAGTGCCTTTACCACCAAGGTCGCCGTCTATGCGCTGGCGCGGGGCTATCCCGGCACCGAGCTGCTGATCTACATCGGCGCGGTCATGGCCTGTTTTCCGATCTTCTACGCGGTGATCGAGAACGATCTGCGCCGGGTGCTGGCCTACAGCCTGATCAACCAACTGGGCTATATGGTGGTGGGTATCGGTATCGGCACGGCACTGGCACTCAATGGCACCGTTTCCCACGCCTTCGCCCATGTGATTTACAAGGGGCTGCTGTTCATGTCCATGGGCGCGGTATTGCAGATGACCGGGCGTATCAATGGCTCGGAGCTAGGCGGCCTCTACAAGACCATGCCCAAAACCACTGTGCTGTGCATTATTGGCGCGGCGTCGATTTCCGCCTTCCCGTTGTTCAGCGGCTTTGTCAGCAAGTCCATGGTCATGAGTGCGGCGATCAAGAATGGCTACGACTGGGTGTGGCTGGTCCTGTTGTTCGCCGCAGCCGGGGTCTTCCACCACGCCGGTATCAAGATTCCCTACTTCGCGTTTTTCGCCCACGATTCCGGCCTGCGTGCCAAGGAGGCACCGGTCAACATGCTGGTGGCCATG
The DNA here is from genome assembly GCF_026183675.1 of Microbulbifer halophilus. Classification (GTDB taxonomy): domain Bacteria; phylum Pseudomonadota; class Gammaproteobacteria; order Pseudomonadales; family Cellvibrionaceae; genus Microbulbifer; species Microbulbifer halophilus. Next base: position 24,481 of record NZ_JAPIVK010000007.1, on the reverse strand, counting down.
AGTATCGCCGCGGCCCTGTGCCTGGGTGTGGGGATCTACCCGCAGGCGCTCTACAGCCTGCTGCCCCACGAGATAGCCTATACGCCCTACGACATGAGCCATGTGTTGACACAACTGCAACTGCTGTTCTTCTCCGCACTGGCATTCGTGTGGCTGAACCTGCGCCGGCTTTACCCGCCGGAGCTGCCGTCGGTCAACCTGGATGTAGAGTGGCTCTACCGGCGCCTGTTGCCGGATGCCGCGCGGGGTTTCGCGAATGGCGTTTTCCGCCTGGATCAGCGGCTGCGTAATGCGGCGCTCGCAGCCGTCGGGGGAGTGATGGCATTTGTCACCAGTTACCACGGACCGGATGGCGCCCTGGCGCGGAGCTGGTTGACGGGAAGTATGGTGGCTGGGGTGGTGCTTTTGCTGGGGATCTATTTGGCGTTCGGCCTGGTCAACTGAATTGTCGGACAGCAATTCCGGGCTGGCGCGGTACAGCTGAAACCGGCATAATTTCAGATCTGGTCTCCAGGGAATGAGCCTGGGGGTTATAGGGGAAGTATGTATTCAAGGAACGAACATGCCCGACGATCTTCCCAGAGTCATTCAGATCGGCTTCCACAAATGCGGCACACGCAGCCTGGAAGCGCTTTTCCGGCAGGCCGGGCATCGCGTACTGAAATACAAGCTCAGAAGACCCCTGCGTCGCAGTCGCAATGCCGGATACCTGATGCGTGAAAACCTCAACGCCGGTCGCAAGATCTTTGCCGGCCTGGAAAACTACACCCTCTATGCCGACCTGATCTATCAAACCGAGAGTGACAGTTTCGAGCCCATACGTCACTTTCGGGAGATGATGCGCGATTATCCGGATAGCTTCCTGTTGCTCAACCTGCGCCACCGGGAGGACTGGATCCGCTCGCGACTGGCGCATGGTCACGGCGAGTTTGTACAAAGAGTCATGCGCCAGCGGGGGATCGACTCGAAGGATGAGATCGCTGAAATCTGGCGCGGCGAGTGGGACACGCACCTGGCTGAGGTGCGCGCCTTTATGACCGACAGGCCGGAACAATTGGTCGAGTTCAATATCGACACCGATCCCGTGACCGGGCTGGTGGAACGTTTCAGTGACTATGGCCTGGATGCAGGGGCCTGGAGGGATATCGGCCGCACTCGCGGCATCCGTCGCCATCCACTGGTCGCGACCCTCAAACGGCGCTGGGCGCACATACGATGGCGGTTACCGGGCTGATGGCCCGGTCCGCACACTTCCCCCGGCAACGACGGCGCCCATGAAAATCTCACTGGTCATGATCTCGACTGGTCTCGGCGGGGTGCAGCAGTCCCTGGTGCCCTATGCGCTGGCCCTGAAGAAGCGGGGCCACCAACTCCAGATCCTGGTTTCCGGGCGGGCCCGGTCGATGGTTGATTTGCTCGTTGAACGCGGTTTGGGCGGCCAGGTGGAGAAGCTCGAAGGAATCTGGAAGCTGCACCGCTATCTCCCGCACGCCGGTTTGCGTGAGCGCGTTCGGGGTTTTGCGCCGGACCTGGTACTGGGCTTTGCGCAGATGGGTTTTATCGAAGCGCATCGCGCCCTGCGCGGCAGTGGCATTCCCGTGCTCACCCGCGTTGGCACCATGAAGAGCAAGCGCATGGGGCGTTTCCGCAACGCGGACGGCTGGCTGGCAACGACCGCGGAAATGAAAACCGCGCTGAAGGCGCGGGGCTTCGATGAGGAGCGTATTTTCATCGTGCCGAACTTCCTGGCTGAAAACAGCCCTGAGCCGGAGGAAAATAGCTCTCAGCCCGGGGAGCGGGACTTGCGGCATCCGCCGCGGGTTGGCTCCCTGGGGCGGTTTGTCGCCCGCAAGGGGTTTGGTGTCCTGATCGACGCGGTGGATCTGTTGCGCGAGCGGGGTGTCGAGCTCGAGTGCACAATCGCCGGTGACGGCAAGGATCTCGACACCATGAAAGCCCGTATCGATGAGCGCGGGCTGTCGCGGATTGTTCACCTGCCGGGTTGGCTTGGACACGGCGATAAAGCGGAGTTCCTGCAGGGCCTGGACCTGTTCGTATGCTCTTCGCTCGACGAACCCTTCGGTTTTGTCTATCTGGACGCCATGCGCTTTGGCCTGCCCGTGGTGACCACACCCACGGTGGGAGCGCGCTTTATTTTCTCCGACACTGATACCGCGTGCTGGACACCGTTCGAAGATCCGGCCTCGCTGGCGGACGCGATTCAACGGCTGCTGTCGGATGAAAGCCGCCGCGCCGCTCTCGGGCGCCAGTCCCGCCAACTTTACGCCACCGCTTTCAGCCTGGAAGCGGGCTCGCGCAATCTGGATCTGGCGCTGGGGCAAATGCGCGGGCTGGGAAAACGCTGACAAAGTCGGGACGCCCGATAGCGCCCCCCCTGGAGGAACTTAAAAAGAATAGCCAAACAGTTCAATTTCTTTTTCGAAAATCCGGGCAATCTCGTCTCTTTGCGCTTCCGTTAGTATTTCCTGGTAATGGCGTTTGTCCTTTCTTGTGTCGCCCTTCGCCTTGGGGAGGGGTAGGGGCTCGGGGATTCCCAGGTGAAGGCGGACTTCTTCAAGTTCCTGATCGAGTTGCTCGAAACGACATACCCGGTCTACAGCAATTCCATCATTGATGAGGTAGATGCTGCTGTTGTCATGCTTCTTGCGTAAATAACTGCTGGCGATGAAGGCGTCGAGGTCCTGTTGTGATTTGCTCCTTCTGTTGCGCCAGAAGTAGCTGGAAATTGCGCGATCCCAGGGATTCCTCACGACGCAGAACTTGTAGTAGCTGTTCCATGTTTCGTCGCCTACAAGCTCCTTCACCTGCGCTGCCGGCTGATGCTTGCTAAAGCGCTTCTTGCGTTTCCCGCAGGTTAGCTTGAGAAAGTCTATCGGCCCATATTCGGATAGATGCGCGTGATAGTTTCGGGGCGTGAAATAACCGAGTGAGCGCCTGAGATCTTCATCTTCCTTTCTCATCGGTGTGATGACGTCGTTGGGGCCGCAGAACCTGGAGAGGGCTATCTCGATGCTTGTTCCAGCTGTTTTCCTGGTCTTGATGAAGATGAATTTATACTTGTGAGAAATGATCATGGTTTAGTTATGCTACTTGCAAGGTGTCTTCCAGATGCCGGGGCGGTCGTGCGTGAGCCGGGTCACTGCGAGAATAGCGGCGCATCCCTCCGCGCTGCAACCGGGCCGGCTGCGCGACTCTGCCAGTGTCGGTACCCGGAGCGGTGACGCAGTTACCGCCCATAAGTATACTATGGCCTTTTCCCTGCTCCCGGCACCCGAGGAATCGAAGCGATGAGAGCGAATATCTGGCTCGGCGCGGCCCTGCGCTACGGCGGCCTGGGGCGGCATCCCCTGCTGCGTGATACGGCCAGCCCCGCGGTGCGCCGGATGATTGTGAGCCACATCGCCTGGTCCCGGGCGCACAATTTCTGCTATTTCCGCATTCCCAAAGCGGCCAACTCCACCGCGATGCGGACACTGGCGCACCACTGCGGCTACGATATCCGCAATGATCCCGGTGGCAACGCGGCCAAGGGCCGCTTCAAGGCCCTGCCGACTCCGGGGTCGCTCGCGGGGGCATGTACATTTACCGTTGTACGCAACCCCTATAGCCGCATTGTTTCCGCCTGGCGCAGCAAGACAGCGGTTCCCCGGATGGTGAGAAAATACCGCCTGCACCCGGCGGGCAAACCGCAACGCGTGTACACATTGCTCGAGTTCCTGCAGCGCCTGGAGGACGACCTGCTTATGGCCAATGCCCATTGGGTGCCGCAGCACGAACTGATCCCGCTACCGGTCGAATCCCTGAGCCATGTCGGCAAAGTCGAGACGCTGGAGGCCGATCTGGGCCGCATCGTGAACGATATTTTCGGCTGTCCGCTCGAGCTGCATACGCGGCAATCGGATCGCCAGCGAGCGGACGACTATGTGCGCAGCCAACTCGCGCCGGCCGAGCGTCAGCTGATCCAGCGGCTATACGCCCGCGACTTCGAACTCTTTTATCCGGACGCCGGCTGATCCGGCCCGGCGGAATTTCATATCGGGGTACGCAGATGATGCCGAAGACCTTCTGTATCGGTCTGAGCAGAACGGGCACTACCACATTCAATGCCGTAATGACCGGGCTGGGCTTTCTGAGCCGCCAGGGGCCGGGGAGTCTGGGGCTCAAGTTGTATGAGCTCGGCCGCTTTGACGACATCTGTGCCATCGTCGACCACTATGATTGCCTTTGCGACCTGCCTTACCCGCTATTGTACGAGCGCCTGGCCGAGCGCTATCCCGACAGCCGCTTCGTTCTCACGACCCGCCGTTCCGAAGATCAATGGCTGCAGAGTCTGCGCAAGCTCAATTTGCGCAATGGCCCGACCGAGGCGTTCCGGATCGCCTATGGCTGCTACGACGTAGATGGGAACGAAAACCGTCTGCGCGATTTCTACCTCCGGCACAACGAGGCTGCGCGGGAGTTTTTCCGCGACTCCGGACGTTTTGCCGAAGTGTGCTGGGAGCAGGGCGATGGACTGAACGAGCTCGGCGAACTGCTGGGCGTGAACATCTCCGGGGCCAGTGTGCCGGTGGCCAACGCCTCGGCCGACAAGGACTCGCGCAAGATCCTTGAGCGGCACTGCCGCAAGGGCCGGCTGGGCGCGGCCGTGCGCTACGCCCGCAGCGTAGAGGGTACGGACGAGCTGCTGGCGCTGGTCAACCGACGGCTGGACCGGGAACTGGGACGGTTTCTCGCAGTGGCCAGGCCCAAGGCCGCTTTGCGGCGCCTCAGGCTGCGTGGCAGGCAGTTGCGATAATTCGGAGTGCGGTGCGGGGATTTGCTGGCCCGCTGAGCCGTTCAGTGCAGGGCAACCTCGCTTCCCTGCCGGCGCAGGGTGGGGGAGAAGCGCACCATATCGATCATGGCATCGATATAGCGCTCACCCAGTTCACCGAGATCGCCAATTTCAGGCTGTAACAGCCAGTCTTCCAGCACGCCGATCAACGATCCGTGCAGCATCGGTACCGCAACGTCGATATCCAGGTCTGCGGGTAACTGTCCCTGTGCGACTGCGGCGGTGACCAGCTTGTGAATGATCGTCGTGCCCTCGGTGTGTCCCTGAATCAGGCGCTGGTGGATTTCGCCACTCTCGGTAACCAGCTCACAGCGGTGGAACACAATCTCCAGGATCAACTGCCACTGCCGGTTGCAGGCAATCTCCTGGAACAGCCACAGCCAGCGGGTGCGGAGTACGCCCAGCGGGTCCCGGTTGATTTCTTCACCGCCCGCCTCACACAGTTTTTCTCCCGGAAACTGCACCCGTTCTGTGAGTGCGGCGAAGAGGTCGCTCTTGTTGCGAAAATGGCCGTAGACGGCGCCGCGGGTGACCCCCGCCAGCTCGGCAATTTCGGTAAGGGAGGGGCGCGCCACACCGCGTTTGTGGAATACGGTGATCGCGGCATCCAGGATCTTCTCCCGCGTTTCCAGGGCATCTTCTTTTCTGCGTTTGGCCATCTAGTCTGTTCTCTGGCTGCTGCATCGGACTGCAGCACGTCATTCGTTCGGGCCCGGATACTGCGCGTCTGATCGCACGGTGATTGAAGTCGGTCGAATCAGCGGCGTAAATAGCGACTACTCGAATCATGGCCATTTATCGCCGTCTAGTGGGCAAAGCCCTAACAGTAGGCAGGGATATTTACCAGGCTGTGTGCATTCTAATTCATATTCATGCATGAATGAACACTTGATATTTATTCGTGCATGAATATAAAATGCAAACATTCTATACGATCGTTTGTGACTGTCCTGACCGACAGTTTCCTATAGTGCGACACTGTGCGATCCACCCGGATGGTGGGTCACTATCGAGGTTTTCAATGTTTAAGAAGAAGTTGCTCGTCGGTCTGCTCGCCACCTCCGCGCTGTTGAGCGCCTGTGGGGAGGAGCAGGCCGCCCCGCCATCGATGGCCCCGGAAGTCACCGCGGTAACCCTCAAGGCCGAGCCGGTTACCCTGACCCGCGAGCTGCCCGGACGGACCAATCCCTTCAAGGTGGCCGAGGTGCGCCCGCAGGTGAACGGTATCGTCGAAGAGCAGCTGTTCCAGGAGGGCGGGCTGGTCGAGGCCGGCCAGTCGCTGTACCAGCTGGACGACGCCACCTACGAGGCCGACTACGAAAGCGCCCGCGCCAACCTGCTGAGCGCAAAAGCGGAGCTGAATGTGGCGCGGCTGAACGCCGAGCGCATGGCCGAACTGGCGGGCACTGGGGCTGTCAGCAAGCAGGAGAACGACAACGCCCAGGCCCAACTGCAGCAGGCGGAAGCGGCGGTGGCCTCTGCCGAGGCCGCGGTCCAGCAGGCGCAGATCCAGATCAGGTTTGCCCGTATCAGTTCGCCGATTTCCGGCCGTATCGGCAAGTCCACCGTGACCCAGGGTGCACTGGTGACGGCGAACCAGACGGCGGCGCTGGCGACCGTGCAGCAACTGGACCCTATCTATGTGGATATCAACCAGTCCACCAGCGAGCTGCTGAGTTTGCGCCGCGCGCTGGCCGCCGGCAAGGTGGAAGAGGCCAATGACCTGCCGGTGAAAATCGTGTTGGAAGACGGTACTGCCTACCCCCACCCGGGCAAGTTGCAGTTCGCCGAGGCGAGCGTGGATCCGTCCACTGGCAGCGTGCTGATGCGCGTGGTGGTGCCGAATCCGGATCATATGCTGCTGCCGGGCATGTACGTACGTGCGGAGATCGGCCGCGGTATGCGCCAGCACGGGATACTGGTACCGCAACAGGGCATCGCCCGCGATCCGAAGGGCAATACCTCGGCGATGATCGTCAACGGCGAGGGCATGGTCGAGCAGCGCGCTGTAGAGGTGAGCCAGACCATCGGCAATCGCTGGCTGGTCGAGGGCGGCCTGATGGCGGGCGACCGGGTTATTGTCTCCGGCTTGCAGAAGATCCGCCCGGGCGTTCCGGTGGAGGTCACCGAGGCGGAATCCGAGTCCGCGCCGGCCGGTAATGAGGTGACTGCTGCCGGCGGCGATAAAAGCGAATCCGTTGCAGCACCGACCGCCGACGAGTCGTAAGGAGTAGTCCGGTAATGGCCAGTTTCTTTATCAATCGCCCGATCTTTGCCTGGGTGATTGCGATCATCGTGATGCTCGGTGGCGGCCTGTCTATCGCCCAGTTGGCGGTCGAGCGCTACCCGAGCGTGGCGCCGCCGGCGGTGACCATCGGTGCCAACTATCCGGGCGCCTCGGCGCAGGTGGTGGAGGGCTCGGTGACCCAGGTCATCGAGGAAAACATGAAGGGGCTCGACGGCCTCATCTATATGTCCGCCACCAGCCAGTCCAATGGCTCCGCGTCCATCACCCTGAATTTTGCCAATGGCACGGACCCGGATACCGCCCAGGTACAGGTGCAGAACAAACTGCAACTGGCAATGCCGCTGTTGCCGCAGGAAGTGCAGCGCCAGGGGGTCAACGTCAGCAAATCCAGCAGCGGTTTTCTGATGGTGGCCGGTTTTGTGTCGGAGGACGGCAACATGTCCAAGGCGGACATTGCCGACTATGTGTCCTCCAGTCTGGTGGACCCGATCGGCCGCGTGCAGGGCGTGGGCACCACCCAGGTGTTCGGCTCCAAGTACGCCATGCGCATCTGGCTGGACCCGAACAAGCTGAAGACCTACAACCTGACCCCGGCGGACATCTCCACGGCGGTGCAGGCACAGAACGCGCAGGTGGCCGTGGGCAGCCTCGGCGGTACGCCGGCGGTGGAAGGGCAGCAGCTGACCGCCACGGTCAACTCCCAGGGACGCCTGAACACGCCGGAGCAGTTCCGAGATATCGTGGTGCGCTCCAACAGCGACGGCTCGGTGCTGCGCCTGGGCGATGTGGCCCGCGTGGAGCTGGGTGCCGAGAGCTATACCAACCTGACCCGCTACAACCGCCAGCCAGCCACAGGGATGGCTATTTCCCTGGCCACCGGCGCCAACGCGCTGGCGACCGCGGAAGCGGTCAAGGCGAAATTGGACGAGTTGGAGCCGAATTTCCCGCAGGGCCTCACCTATGTAGTGCCCTTCGATACCACGCCGTTCGTCAAGGTCTCCATTGAAGGGGTGATCCACACCCTGATCGAGGCGGTGGTGCTGGTGTTCCTGGTGATGTTCCTGTTCCTGCAGAACTTCCGCGCCACACTGATCCCGACCATCGCCGTGCCGGTGGTACTGCTGGGCACCTTCGGCATACTCGCGGCGCTGGGTTTCTCCATCAATATGCTGACCATGTTCGCCATGGTGTTGGCCATCGGCCTGCTGGTGGACGACGCCATCGTGGTGGTGGAGAACGTCGAGCGGCTGATGTCGGAAGAGGGCTTGTCGCCGAAAGAGGCCACGAAAAAGTCGATGAAGCAGATCACCGGCGCGCTGGTGGGCATCGGTGTGGTGCTGTCGGCGGTGTTCGTGCCCATGGCCTTTATGAGCGGTGCCACCGGGGTTATCTACCGGCAGTTCTCGGCCACCATCGTATCGGCGATGGCGCTGTCGGTGCTGGTGGCCATCGTGCTGACGCCGGCGCTCTGCGCCACCATGCTGAAGCCGCTGAAAAAGGGCGAGCAGCACGGCAGCAAAGGTTTCTTCGGCTGGTTCAACCGCAAATTCGATGCGGGCAGTGCCCGCTATCGGCGCGGCGTCCGCGGAATCCTGGCGCGCAGCGGCCGTTTTATGGCGATCTTTGCCGGCCTTGTGGTGATCATGGGGCTGCTGTTCCTGCGCACACCCAGTTCCTTCCTGCCGCAGGAGGACCAGGGGGTACTCTTCTCCATGGTGCAGGCGCCGGTGGGGTCGACCCAGGAGCGCACCATGGAGTCGATCTACAAGATCGAGGACCACTTCCTGGACAATGAGCCGGAACTGGTGGAGTCCGTGTTCGCGGTACAGGGCTTCAGTTTTGCCGGCAACGGCCAGAACACCGGTATGGCATTCGTGAAACTGAAGGACTGGGACCAGCGCGAGGAGGAATCCGAGAGCGCGGCCGCCGTGGCCATGCGCGGTATGGGTGCGCTGAGCCAGATCAAGGACGCCATCGCCTACGCCTTTTCGCCGCCGGCGATGCCGGATCTGGGGACGTCCAACGGCTTCAACTTCTACCTGAAGGACAACGCCGCCCTGGGGCACGAGGCGCTGCTGGCGGCGCGCAACCAGTTGCTCGGCGCCGCCGGGCAGAGCGAATTGCTGACCAATGTGCGCCCGAACGGCCAGGAGGACACGCCGCAGTTCAAGGTGGATATCGACGTGGCCAAGGCGACCTCGCTGGGTGTGCCGGTCGGCTCCATCAACAATACCCTGGGCGCCGCCTGGGGCAGCCAGTATATCGATGATTTTATCGACCGCGGCCGCGTCAAGCGCGTCTATATGCAGGCGGAGGCCGATTACCGCATGGATCCGGAGGACTTCAACCTCTGGTATGTACGCAACAACGCCGGCGAGATGGTGCCGCTGTCGAGCTTCGCCAGCTACCACTGGGAGTACGGCTCGCCGCGCCTGGAGCGCTACAACGGCGTTCCGGCGATGCAGATCAACGGCGAGGCGGCCCCGGGCGTGAGTTCCGGCGAGGCCATGGCCGAGATCGAGCGGTTGGTGGAGACCCTGCCGCAGGGCATCGGCATCGAGTGGACCGGTCTTTCCTTCCAGGAGCGCGAGGCCGGCGCGCAGACGCCGCTGCTGTACGCATTGTCATTGCTGATGGTGTTCCTGTGTCTGGCGGCACTCTACGAGAGCTGGACCGTACCCACCGCAGTGCTGCTGGTGGCGCCGCTGGGGATTCTCGGCGCGGTGCTGGCGAGCAACCTGCGCGGCATGGAGCGGGATATCTACTTCCAGGTGGCCATGCTCACCACCGTGGGCCTGACCAGCAAGAATGCGATCCTGATCGTGGAGTTCGCCAAGCAGAACCTGGAGAGCGGCATGGAGCTGGTACAGGCCACCATGCAGGCGGTACGCGACCGCCTGCGGCCGATCGTCATGACGTCGCTGGCCTTCGGTCTCGGCGTGCTGCCGCTGGCCATCGCCTCCGGCGCCGGTTCCGGTGCCCAGCAGGCGATCGGCACCGGCGTGCTCGGCGGCATGATCGTGGGCACGTTGCTGGGGATCTTCTTTATCCCGCTGTTCTTCGTCGTGGTACAGCGCCTGCTTGGCGGGCGCAGCCAGGCCGCGGAGGAGGATGCCGACAGGGCACAGGAGGTGCGCAGGCCCGTCGGTGAGGAAGAGGCGGAGATCGTCTGAGAGTGAAAAACGCCGGCAATTTTGCCGGCTTTTTTTTGAGGGGCAGGTACTGCTTTACTCACTGCTTCACTTCCTCCGCAATTTGCCTGTAAACAGGCTCCTTCCGAGCGTTGAATCTTTCCCGAGCGCCGATACCTCACGCGATGATAGCGATATCTTGCACTGAGTGGTCGCCACTTTGTGATATGTGTCTCAATATTTTTGAGGCCTGGAAAGATAAAATGCGCGCCATCTCAGGTGATGGTCCGTTGTTTTTTCGGACAGGGAAGTGGCGTAGTCGATTGATGCGGAAATATTTCAGAGTAGTACCTGTTGTTCTGTTGGCAGGGTTGTCGGTAATCGCAGGGGCCCAGTCCCCGGCCCCCGGGGAGTCTCACGCCCGGGAGTTACAGCGACAGCAGCAGCGCGAGCGCGCCCTGCGCGGACAAAACGAGCCCGAAGCCGACGTCCGCCTTAATCAGCCGGATTCCGTTGCGAAGGCGGAATCCATTCCCACCGAAGAGACGCCCTGTTTCCCCATCCGGGAAATCCTCCTCGAAGGCGAGGAGGCACACCGGTTTCGCTGGGCCCTGAAAGCCGCCGATCCCGCCGAAGACCCGGCCACCGGGCACTGTCTGGGCACTGCCGGAATCAATATCGTCATGGAGCGCGTGCAGAACGCGATTATCGCCAGGGGGTATGTCACCACCCGGGTGCTGGCCGCGCCGCAGGATCTGAACAGCGGCACTCTCACCCTGACTCTGGTGCCCGGCCGCATCAGTGAAATCCGTTTTGCCGACGGAACCGACCCCCGCGCCAATTTCCGGAATGCCCTGCCGGCGGAAACGGGCGAGCTGCTGAACCTGCGCGATATCGAGCAGGGGCTGGAGAATTTCCAGCGGGTTCCCACTGTGGCTGCCGATATTCGCATTGCGCCGGCCGACCGTGCAGCGGGGCCCGGCAAAAGTAATCTGCTGATCGCCTGGGAGCAGCCCTCCCTGGTGCGAACCAGTGTTTCCCTGGATGATTCCGGCAGCGAGTCCACGGGGAAACTACAGGCCGGTGCCACTCTGTCTGTCGACAACGGCTGGATGCTGAACGATCTTTTCTATATCAACCTCGGGCACAGTGTTTTCAACGGCGGGGGGAAAAGTACGGACAACTGGACCGCGCACTACGAGGTTCCGTATGGCTACTGGCTCTGGGGCACCACCGTCAGCAGCTACGACTACCGCCAGACAGTGGTCGGCCCCTACGCTTCCTATACCTACAGCGGTACCAGCCGCAACGCCGAGTTGCGCGCATCGCGGCTGCTGTTTCGAGATGCCGACTCCAAAACCGGCGCTTACGCCCGGGGCTGGTGGCGGAAATCGCACAGCTTTATCGACGATACCAGAATCCTGGCCCAGAGCCGGCGCACCGCTGGCTGGGAGGCGGGCTTTACCCACAAGCAATTTTGGGGCGCGGCGACCCTGAATGCCAGCCTGGCCTATCGGCGCGGCACCGGCGCCCTGGGTGCGCAGCCGGCGCCGGAGGAAAATTTCGGGGAGGGCACATCGCGCATGAAAATGATCACCGCCAGTGCGCGGCTTGATTTGCCCTTCCGGATCGGCCGCCGCCAATTGCGTTACAACGGCTCCTGGCGTGCCCAGTGGAACCGAACGCGCCTGGTTCCCCAGGATCGCTTCGCCATCGGCGGTCGCTATACGGTGCGGGGTTTCGACGGTGAAACCACCCTTACCGCCGAGCGCGGCTGGCTGCTGCGCAACGAACTGAGCCTGGTGCTCGGGGGAGGGCAGCAGGTGTACCTGGGCCTGGATTACGGGCGCATCGCCGGTCCCGCCGCCGATTGGCAACTTGGCAATGAACTGGCCGGCGCTGCCCTCGGCCTGCGGGGCGGTTGGGGCAGGTTTCGCTGGGATACCTTTGCCGGAACCCCGATTGAAAAGCCGCGGGGTTTTCCCGCTTCCGGCATCAGTGCCGGCTTCAGTATGAATGCGTCGTTTTGACACACATATTGTGGCCCTAGTGTGCCGTACGGGAAGTTCGCAAACAGTTCGCTGCGCCAAAGCGCCCAGCTCTGCGTTGAGAAAGCTTGAAATAACGCTGCTATTCCAGCGCTTTCTCGCCTTGATCTGAGCGCTTTAGCTGTGCTCCTTTGTTCGCGAACTTCCCGCACGACGCACTAGGGTGCGCCACGCGCACCAGACTGAGAATCAAAGGAATAATAAGGAAGTCCCATGAACCACGTTTTCCGCACCGTCTACAACTGCGCCCTGGGGGGGATGGCAGGTTGCTTCGGAGCTTGTGACCGTGCCCGGGGGACACAGTGCGGGAGGAGTGGGTTCGGAGAGCGGAGGCGACATTACTGCCACTGTGCGTCCACTAAACTTTGCCCTGTGGCTGGCACTGGGCTGGGTGGGGCTGGCGGTGCCTGCACTGGCGGAGCAGGAACAGCAGGTGGTGGGATTGGCGCAGCAGGGCCGCATCCTGTCGGACCCGGAGGCGCCGGAGGATCAGCGCCCGACGGTGATATCCGCTCCCAACGGCGTGCCCCTGGTCAACATCACCACGCCCAGCGAGGCCGGCGTTTCGCGCAACCTCTACAGCCAGTTCGATGTGGGCGGTGACGGTGCCGTCCTCAACAATTCGCGCGGCGAGACCCGGACCCAGCTCGGTGGTTGGGTACAGGGCAATCCCTGGCTGGCCACCGGCACGGCGAAGGTGATTCTCAACGAAGTCAATTCCGCCGACCCCAGCCGCCTGAACGGTTATATCGAAGTGGCCGGTGATCGCGCCGAAGTGGTAATCGCCAATCCGTCGGGTATTCAGGTGAACGGCGCTGGATTTATCAACACGCCCCGCGTCACCCTCACCACCGGCCGCCCGGTGCTCAGGGGCGGCGCCCTGGACCACTACCGGGTGGAGCGGGGGACCATTCGGGTGGAGGGCGCCGGCCTCGACACCAGCCGGGTGAACTACACCGATATCATGGCCCGTGCCCTGGAAGTCCACGGTGGTATCTGGGCCAATGAACTGCGGACCACCCTGGGTACCAACCACATCGGTGCCGACCATGCCGGGGTGACCGCCACCGACGCGTCCACAGCCAGTGGTGCGGGGCCCGAGTTCGCCCTGGACGTGGGCGCCCTGGGCGGTATGTACGCGAACAAAATCTGGCTGGTGGGTAACGAACAGGGCCTGGGCGCGCGCAACGCCGGCAATATCGGCGCCGGAGCCGGCGGGCTGGTGGTGACAGTGGATGGCCGCCTGGAAAACACCGGCACGCTACAGTCCAAAAGTGACTCGGAGATCCGTGCCGGCGGCGAACTGTCAAACGCCGGCACCCTCAGCGCCGCGCGCGAACTGAACCTCTCCACTGCGGCGGATATCGACAACAGCGGCGGGACCCTCAATGGCCGGCGCCTCGACCTCAGTGCGGAAGCTCTGCGTAACCGTGACGGCGCCATCGAACAGACGGGAACACAGGACCTGGTTCTGGACAGCGGCGCCCTCAGCAACCGGGATGGCGGACGCATCGGCCTGTCGCAACCCTTGACCGGTGATGGCGATGGGGAAGCCGGCGGCGGTACACCGCCGGGAAACGGGCCGGCCCCGGAAGACGGCGCCAACCCCGACAGTGGTGATACCGGTGGCGATACCGCCCCGCCAACGGAGAGCACGCCGCTGGCAGACGGCCTTGTCGAGATCGCCGGCACTCTCGACAACGACGGCGGCCGGATCAGCGCCGGTGGTGCCACGGACGTGAAAGTGGTCGACGGCCTCGACAACAGCGGCGGCCACTTGGGCGCACGCCACCTGGCCCAGGAAGGTGGCGACCTGAGCAACCGCGATGGGGAACTGGTCGTCACCGATAGCGTTCAGATAGAAGCCGCCGAGATTGCCAACGACGGTGGCCGCGTGTCTTTCCAGAGCAGCCTCACCTTCGAGGCCGAATACTTCTCCAACCGCGGCGGCACCCTGGCACACAGCGATGCCGGCGATATTGCCCTGCATATCACCGGCACCTTCGACAACAGCGGCGGCGCCCTGGAGACTAACGCTGCCACCCTGGCCATCGACAGCCAGACCCTGGTCAACGAACAGGGTCGCATCACCCACGCCGGCACAGATGGCCTCACTCTGCAGGCGGACACGTTCAACGGCGCCGACGGCAGAATCGCCACTGCCGGTGAAGTGCAGCTCACCATCGGTGATGCCGACCATCGCGGCGCCGCCCTCGAGGCCTCCGGCATTGCGCTCGACGCCGCCGATTTTGACAACCGGGGCGGCACCCTGATCGCCAGTGGTGAACAGGGCAATACACTTGCGGTTACCGGTACCCTCGACAACGGCACCCACAATGAGCAGGGCGGCCGCATCGTCAGCAACGGCGACCTGCAAATCCGGGCCGGTGCTTTCGGCAATGTGGAGCAGGCCGGCACCGGCAGCCTGAAAATCGATGCCGCCAGTCTCGAAGGTTCCGGCGGCACTATCGTCAGCAACGGCAGCCTTACTGTCACTGGCGATACGATCGACCTCAGCGGTGGAACCACCAGCGCCGAACGTATCGCCATTGATACCGGCAACCTAAGTACCGCCGAAGGCAGCCTGATTGCGACCAGCGAAGAAACCCTGCAATTACAGGTTGTCGGCACGCTGAACAATGACGGTGGCACCATCGCCGGCAACGGCGCCTTCGATCTCAGCGCCGGCGAACTCGGCAACCGGATGGGTACCCTGCAGGCCGCGGGCCCCGAGTCCGGCGAGATTAAGGTCAGGGGCAACTTCGACAACAGCGATGGCATCCTGGCCGCTGCGGGCGATACCTCAATCAGTGCCCGGAACTTCGTCAACACCGGCGGCACCCTGCAAACCGCGGATGAATCCAGCCTCCAGCTCACCGTCGAAGACCTGCTGGACAACAGCGGCGCCGGGCTGATTGCCGCCGGCGGCGAACTGCAACTCGCCGCCGCCACCCTCGACAATCGCGAAGGCACCATCAACATCGGCGATAACCTCGATATCGTCGTGCAGAGCCTGCAGAACAATTCCGGTGCGCTGGTCGGAAAAGGCGACCTTACCCTGCGCGCCCACACCCTCAGCAACCGGGAAGACGGCATCCTGGTCTCTGTCGACAACAGCATCGACCTGAGTATCGCCGGCTATACCGATAATCGCGGTGGCCGCATCCAGGCGACTGAAGGCCTGACCCTTGCCAGCGCCGGCCTCGACAATACGGGCGGCGGCATCCTGGGCGGCAACATTGCCATCGACACCCGGGGCCAAAACCTCGAAAACAGCGGCGGCACCATTGCTACCGACAGCGGTGGCCTGAATATCCATAGCGGTGCCCTGACCAACGACGGCGGCCTGCTGCAATCCGCCGATGATCTGCAACTGGACACCGCCGGGGAGACACTGGTGAACACCAACGCCGGCGATAGCGGCGGCCTGCTAAGCGGCGGCCGCCAGACTCTGGCCATTGGTAACTTGGACAACCGCGCCGGCCTCGTCCATGCCGGCGGCGCCCTCACCGCGCGCAGCGGTGACCTCGACAACCGCAACGGCGGCCAATTCGGCGGCAGTGACAATGTCACCCTGCAAGGGGCGGAACTGCACAACCGCGGCGGTGTACTCCATGCCGGCGGCGACCTGGATGCGCAGCTCACCGGCACCGCCCGCAACAACGCCGGCCTGATCAGCGCCGGCAACACCCTCGATCTCACCGCCGCGGTGATCGACAATCGCAATACCCGGGGGGAAACCCCGCTGGGACTGCAGGGCGACAGCATCGATCTCAGCGCCGGCCGCTCCGAAAACCGCAACGGCCTGATCGCCGCCGACACCCGCATCGATATCACCGGCAGCCAGCTCGACAACAGCAGCGGCGAAGTGTCCTCCGCCGGCATACTTGGTGTCGTCATTGACGCTGTCACCAATACCGGCGGTACCCTGTACTCCGGTGAAGCGCAAACCATCAATACGGACAGTCTCAGCGGCGACGGAAGCCTTCTCTCCCAGGGCGACCTCACTCTCACCCTGGCACAGGGCTTCACCCTCACCGGTGAAATCACCGCCAACCAGACGGCTGATATCACCATCAATGGCTGGTTCACCAACGAAAGCAAAGGCCTCCAGGCTGGCGATCTGACCCTCAATGCCACGTCGATCGACAACACCGCCGGGGCTGAAATCAGCGGCGGCCAGGTCCGGCTCAACGCGGACGACACCCTTACCAATCGCGGCTTGATCGATGGCGGCAACACCCGCATTGATGCCGATACTCTCGAAAACCTTGGCAGTGGCCGCATTTACGGCGACCATATCGCCATCGAAGCCGATACATTGCAGAACCTCGAGGAAACCCTCGACGGAGAAACCAAAGCCGCCGTAATCGCCGCCCGCCAGCGGCTGGATATCGCCGCCGGCACCCTGCTCAATCGGGAAGACGCCCTGATCTTCAGCGCCGGGCAGGGCGCCTATGCCCTCAATATCGGCGGTCGCCTGGACGAAAATGGCTACGCCAACGGCAGCGCAGCTTCTGTGCACAACGCCAGCGCCACCATCGAATCCCAGGGCGGTCTCACCATCGATGCCGCGAGCCTGCTCAACAGCAACGAACATTTCGCCACGCGAGAAGCACAGATCGGCGGCCCCACCGACATCATCTATACCCAGATCAAGGGCTACCCCAACAAATACACCGACACCGAACTCTTCGAGCAGGGTTGGACCTTTGAATACTGGAAGGACGGCGTCAGCACCTGGTTCCGCCCGGATGGCGATCGGAGAGAGGACTGGACCGAATACAACGTCACCCGCACCGAATACCGGACCCAGGTGACCGAAAGCGCCCCCGCCGTTATCAGTTCCGGTGGCGATATGACCCTGCGCGGCGGCGAGCTGGTCAACGACAAGAGCCATATCCTCGCCGGCGGCGCCATCCGGGGCGACCTGCAAAACCTGGATAACATTGATGCCAAGGGTGAACACCGGGTGCACGAGGAGGGCACCAGCCGCGAGACCTGGGTCAAGCTTACCGGCTGGGATGACGACCCCAAACGCAAGTGGGGTGACCCGATCCTTTACCTCCCTGGCGATGAAGTCGAAACCATCGACCTGGATGTCGTCAAGAAGGAAGAGAACCAGAATGGCGGTGGCAGCGGCTACGAAATTGAAAGCCGCAACACCGACACCGCCGGCCGCGGCACTCGCCGCGATACCGCAGACAACAGCGCCGAGTCCCGCGAGGTGGAGAGTAAAGTGGTCCGGGTTGCCGAAACCACCGCCCCGCAAGATGAGCAGGGCTTGGACGCCGCGGCTTCTACCGGTCCGGCCCCGGAGGAAGTCCACACTGTCGGCGCCGACACGGCCATCCCCCGGAACAGCCTCTTCCGAGTGCAACCGGAAAATGGCGACTACCTGATCGAAACCGATCCCCGCTTCGCCAACTACCGCGACTGGCTCTCATCGGACTACCTGCTGGATGCGCTGGATCATGACCAGGACCTGATACACAAACGCCTGGGCGACGGCTTCTATGAACAGACACTGGTGCGTGAACAGATAGCCCAGCTCACCGGCCGCCGCTTCCTCGCAGACTACACCAGCGACGAGGACCAGTACCGGGCCCTGCTCGAAGCCGGCGCCACCGTCGCCGAAGCCTGGGACCTGCGCCCCGGCGTGGCGCTCACCGCCGAACAGATGGCGCAACTCACCAGCGATATCGTCTGGCTGGTGGAGGAGACCGTCACTCTCCCGGACGGCAACACCACCACCGCCCTGGTGCCCCAGGTCTATGTCCGCGCCCGCCCCGGCGACCTGGACGGCGAGGGCACCCTGATTTCCGGCGAAAACGTCCACTTCAACCTCGAGCAGGATCTCGCCAACACCGGCGACATCGCCGGTCGCAACGCCGTCCAGATCACCGCAGAAAATCTCCGCAACCTGGACGGCCGCATCACCGGTGATCGTGTATCGCTACACGCCCGCACGGACCTGGACAATATCGGCGGCACCATTGATGCCGAAAACGGCCTCGCCGTCAGTGCCGGCCGCGATATCACCATCGCCACCACTACCCGCAGCGACAACAACCGTGCCGGCCTCAGCGACTACAGCCGCACCAATATCGACCGCGTCGCCGGCCTCTACGTCAGCAAGGGCAACCTGGTGGCCACTGCCGGCCGCGACTTTGTTATCCGGGGTGCCGAAATCGCCAACAGCGGCGACGGCATCACCCAGGTCAGCGCCGAGCGCGACCTCACCCTCGCCACCGTGGAAACCCACAATCAGGAAAATATGGTCGGCGGCGACAACTTCCACCTCAAACAGGGCCACACCGAGGAAGTCGGCAGTAGTATCCAGGGCGGCGGCCAAGTGGTTCTGAACAGCGGCGGGGACACCAGCCTGCGCGGTGCCGAAGTGAACGCCGGTGGCGACATGGGCCTGATCTCCGGCGGCGACCTGCTAATCGAATCCGCCACCAACACCCGCAACTACGATTACTACCACAAAGAGGAAGCCGGCAGCTCCCTCAGCTCGGACAAAACCACTGCCATACAGCACAATACCGAAGACGTAGTCGGCAGCCACATCAGCGCCGGTGGCGACGTCGCCATGGTTGCCGAGGGCGATCTCGCCATCCTCGGCAGCCAGGTCGAAGCCGAACAGGACATCGCCCTCGACGGCCGCGACATCACCATCGCCGCGAGCGAGCAGAAAGAAAGCCATTACCAGACCAGCAGCAAATCCGGGCCCCTCGGCAGCGAGAGTGCCGGCCAGGCCAGCGAACAACTGAGCCTCGCCACCGCGGAACTCAAGAGCGCAGGTGGCGATATAAGCCTCGACGCCGCCCGCAATATCACCATCGCGGCCAGCAACCTGGAAACCGCCAGCGGCGACATCAACCTCACCGCCGTCGACGACTTGCTGATCGCCGCTGGCGAAGTTATGGAGACCACCAGCAACTGGTCCGAAGACAGCGGCTACTTCACCGGTGGCGACTTCTACGCCG
Organism: Microbulbifer halophilus; assembly: GCF_026183675.1. GTDB lineage: Bacteria > Pseudomonadota > Gammaproteobacteria > Pseudomonadales > Cellvibrionaceae > Microbulbifer > Microbulbifer halophilus. Next base: position 5,207 of record NZ_JAPIVK010000007.1, on the reverse strand, counting down.
CCGAACAGCGCGCCGGCACCACCGAGACCACCCGCGCCCAGGGCAGCAACATCAGCGCCGGTGGCAACCTCAATATCGACAGCGGCCGCGCCAAGGTGGTCGGCTCCGACCTTACAGCCGGCAATGACCTAAACATCGAAACCGATATCGGCGACATCGAAATCCTCGCCGCCCGCGAGACCAGCCACAGCACCCACAGCGAAGAGGAAACGCGGGTCAGCCTCGGCGACGTGGCCAGCAGTCTCTCCAATCCGGACGAACTGGTCCAATCCGAAGACGGCCAGCTCAAGATCAAACTCGCCGACGCCGAGTACCACGCCGTCGACAGCGAAAGCGCCGAAGTCAGCCACCGGGGCAGCAACCTTACCGCCGACAACGATATCAGCCTCGACGCCATCGGCGATCTCACCGTGGAAGGCTCCAACCTTGTTGCCGATAGCGACGACAGCGGCGCCGGCGATATCGTCCTGTCCGGCGAAAACGTCATTATCAAGGAAGCCAAAGACAGTCTGCATACCAGCAGTGAGGAAACCAGCGGCAGCGCCGAACTCAATGTGGTGGTCCAGCACCAGGCCGTGGAAGTGGCCAAGGCGGCCAAGGCCCTGGACGAGGCCGCCGACAACCTCAAACAGGCCAAAGAGGACTACCGCAAATACCAGAAAGACCTGAAAAACCTCAAGGGCACCCTCAGCCAGCTGGAAGCCGACTACGAAAACGGCACCCCCGGCGTCAGCCAGGCGGATATCGTCGAACTCAAACAACTCATCGACGACGCCGAGAGCGACAAAGAGTGGTACCAGGCCGGCATTGCCGCCGCCGCCGCGGACGTGACTTCCAAGACCACCGCTCTGATGCAACAGAGCGCGGCCGCCGCCCAGAGCGCCGGTACCTACGGCTTCAACGCCGGCGTACAACTGGATGTCGACGCCACCCGCACCGGCAGCGAAAGCCACCAGACCAGCTCCCAGGCCAGCAACCTAAGCGGCCAGAACATCTCCATCCAGACTGGCAATGAAGACGGCACCAGCGACGGCAGCACCCAAATCCGCGGCAGCCACCTGCAGGCCGACGACCGCATCGCCATCGACACAGGCGAACTCGATATTGAGGCCAGCCGCGATACCGCCAGCCAGCGCACCCAGACCGAACACGGCAATATCAGCATCCAGCAGACCGTCTACGGTGCCGCCGGCGGCCCCACCGTCAGCGGTAGCCTGGACAGAAGCCAGAGCCGTAACCGGCAAACCACCTACAACAACAGCACCCTGAGCGTCGACCAGATCGCCCTCAACAGCAGCGGCGACACCACCCTGGCCGGCGCCAATGTACATGCGGACAGCCAACTGGATGTCGCCGTGGGCGGCGACCTCACCGTCGAATCCCGGCAGAACCGCGCCAGCGGCAGCAACAACAGCGCCGGTATCAGCGGCGGCTTCGGCACCAGCGGCGGAGATAACAGCGGCCTCACCAGCGTCAACGGTGGCGCCAACAGCGCCAACGGCCGCTACCGGAACAAGGAAACCGTCCTCACCAGCCTCACCTCCGGCGGCGAGGCCAATATCGACGTCGGCGAACACACCCAGATCACCGGCGCCCTGGTCGCCACTGTGAACGACGAGGGCAAGGACCTCGGCAACCTGAATCTGAGCACGGAGACCCTCGACTACGCCGACCTCAGCAATACCGACTACTCCAGCCAACAGAGCGCCGGCATCAGCACCAGCGTCGGCTTCAACGGCGCCAAGCCAGCCGACCCGGCACAGCAGAATGCCACCGATGCCACTGGTGACGACGACCTGCGACTGAACACCTCCAATGTTCAGTACAACAACGAGAGCCATTACAGTAAGGACAAGACCTTGGCCACCGTGGGGCAGGGCAATATCACCGTTCGGGACGAGAGCAGTGACAAGAACGGCGACCTGGCCGGTCTCAACCGGGATGTGGAGAGTACAGAGAAGGAACTGTTCGAGGTTGACCGACAGGAAGGGAATGTTGATGTTGCCGTCGACCATCGACTGCTATCCAAGAAAGGCTGGGAAGAAATCTCGCAAGATGCGGAAGTGCTCGAGGAAGCTGCCGCCGTTGGTGCAGATTATCTGGAGTCCGTTGTAGTCTCTCTGCCAGAGAAGCTTGCCAACCAGACAGGCCCACTAGGTGAAGGGATGCACGACACCCTGATCCGCCAAGGCTACGATCCGGAAGAAGCGCAGGCGCTGCTCTCCGATCCGGCTTTCCAGCAGTATGTAGTGGAAACGGCCAATCAGTTGACTGAAGAAATCGAGTCCGCTGAGCCGCAACTACTGGAGGATCTCGCTAGAGGTAAAGGGTTAAATCTGGCCGCCACAGATGAATACACCCAGGGGCCCGATGGAGAAATCGAGTATGTCGAAGTCACCTCCGTCCGCGACCAACCCCTCCCGGGCAAGCTGAACGACGGTCTGGCAACCGCCAACGACTACCTCAATACCTTGGACCCGGCCACCCGCGACATGGCCATGCTGGCCGCAGGAGCCGCTCTGGGCGGTCCGGTGAAGCAGGTAGCGGGTGTTGTGATCGACGAAATGATCAATGCCGCTGCCGGCGAAGAGATCGAACAGGCGACCAATAAAGTTGCCGAAGGGGTGACCGAGTGGGCGATTGGCGAGCGTCAGGAAGATGGTACACAGGCCGATAATGAAGATTATGACCGGGCGGTTGATGGAACCAAGTTGGGGGTATCCATTGCTACGGGGATTGGGTTGCCTGGACGAAAGACCAGTAATAGACAATCGCACGGCAATGAATCAGGAGGCAATTCTGGAGGTGGTTCAGAAGGCAGCTCCGGAAACAACACCAGAAAAACTGAAGATGCCGATGAAACTCCAGATTGGGATACACAGCAATCTCGGGCTGGTGAGGAGTTTGATACGCCCGAGCAGGAGGTTGTTTCAGGCAGTAATGTAATTAATGGTGACTCCGTTACGCATGTATCTGGTGTAGAGTTATCCAGAAGCCAGTCCCAAATGATTTCTGACTTTGAGGCGAGCGGGTATCCATCTACAGAAGTTGTTTCTCCAACTAGTGGCAAGGTGATAGGAAATCAGTACATCTTACCTGATGGCTCAAGAGTAAGAGTTATGCAACCCGATGGAAGAAACCCAAGGCGTGCGTCCTTTGAAAATGAAAATGGTGGCCCGATTGATCCCGCAACGGGAAAACCACCACAGCCACCAAAAGGACTTTCCCGGGCAGAGAGAAAACAATGGATTCGTGAGAGAACCCATATTGTACAGGAGGATTGATTGAATGAGTGGAACAGTAGAGTTTATTGCTCCTTACCTACCTTTAAAAATTGATAATGTATCGTGGAATGGAGATGTATTATTGCTTTCTTCGACTGAGTGGTCTCTAAGGGTAGATAGTGTATGGCGTATTTTAGCAGGAAAAAAAATGCTATTTGGTTGCTGGGATGATGACGCAAATAAAATCGTTGCTGATTTGGAGGGTCTAAGTGTAACGAGCGTCTTTTGGGTTACCCCAGAGGAACCTATCGATTTGTCACTGGTTTTATCGAACGGAACGAGACTAGAAGTTCTATGCTGTTTGTCGTTTGAACCTTGGGTCGTAAATCTTCCTGATAATTCGGTCTTTGTGGGAAATTCTTAGGAAGTAGGGGCGGTTGTATTCTTTTGCAAGAGTTAAGTCGTTTTGGAAATTGAAGTACGTTCAGCAATCTTGAAAGGAAGCTTTTTAACAAAACGGACTTATAGCCATGTGCGGAGAATAGGATAAATTGGGCACCAACGCCCGAAATTTATGCGGACTAGAGATTGTTCATTATATACTGACATCATGAAAAATATATACAGAAGCCCAGAAAGCGATTTAAATACAGATAAATACCAATCGGCACTGGACCAGATCAGAAGGGAGCAGAGCTATATTCTTAGCGTCCTGTCTGCGGTGGCTGCGACGCTTTCAGGTCTTTTCCTGCTTTCCATTGTACCTGGAATGGCTCCGGTCTTTGTATACTTGTTGCCTGCGCTGCTTTCCAGTATTGCCGTAAAATATATTGGGCGGCCGTTCAGCTTTCTGTGCAGAGTGATATGTGCCATTGTCACAGCACTGATTATATCTTCTGTGCTCGTTCTTTACGGTGTTGGCTTGGGGGCGATTACCGTGGGATTCCTGAGTGTTCTCATATCTCTGTCGCTAAACCGGAGGGTGTTGACTTTTGACCAGGACCGAGCTTTGTACCGGATAAGAAATGGTATTGGTACTATAAAATAGCTAACCGGCCAGGGGCCAGCTGGATGTTTTCTGTAATATTAAGGAGATATCTTCTATCAGGAATATGTATATTTCTGGAGGTATATCAGACAATGAATAAGAATAGGAGCCTGTAAGCTCCATGGTTCAGATGGTTTCCATCTGAATAGAAAGATGTGAAGTTGACCTTAAAAACCAGGAGTAAATGAATGAAAATCGCAAAGTCTGCTTTGAAAATGATCCCCTTCGTGGCTATGTCGACTTTGTCGGCCGGGGCTCTGGCTGAAGGAGGCGATTTCTTTGTTCAGGCAGATATCGGAAGGAGCAATGTCGATTTTAAAGGGAAGGGCGTTTACGACAGTGGGGGAGCGGATATAGATCGGGCTACTGATACTGGTGACAATAAGGATACCTCGAGCAGTTTGAGAGCCGGTTATTGGTTTAGCGAATATTTTGGGGTAGAGGCTTTTTACAGCCGGCTCCATGATGCAAAAATGACTGCTTTGAACGTATATGAGGTAGGAGGCTTTGAGAGTGGGGTCATAGTGGATACGGAAGTTGAAAGTTTCCCGCTTGAAGTTTCAGCGTATGGCGTAGGCCTTGTGGCAAAGAAGAACTTTTCAGGTCTGTTTGTCAGTGGCCGCGCCGGGGCGGCAGTGTCAAAAGTCAAGGTCCCGAGTGTTAGCGATAGCTCTACCGAGGCATATTACGGTGCCTCAATTGGTTACGACTTCAATGATATGTTCAGTTTGAGCCTGAATTATGATGTGCAAGAGGCAGAGTTTGTTATTGATGAGCTTGACTATGGAACACAGATTAACTACGACGCGGATTTTGATATAAAAACGACAAGTCTCGGAGCGCAGTACCGCTTCTGATTGATGAGCCGCCCGGGGGATCCGGGGGGCTCTGCCGTAGATACCATCTGTCCCTACATCCCTCAAGGGGCTATCTGG
>NZ_JAPIVK010000069.1 GCF_026183675.1 Microbulbifer halophilus | reverse complement strand
CTCCTCGCCGTCTATCGTTGTGACAACCATCGCGTCCTTGCCGAGTGGGCAGGTGACGTTGGTCATCCGTTTGTCTTGACTGAGAATAGACATGTTGGTACCCGGGTTCCTGAGAGGGTGTCATAGTTTGAGGTTTGTGCTTTGAACTCTCTTGATTGTCTTTGCAGCTCAGAGGGAGTCTTTGGGGTCGAGCCGTATACTTGATAGGCTTTCTTCAGCCAGTAGTTTCCTATTTTTTTGCAGCCTGCAAGATTACATAGTTGTCTGAATATTTTGTGCAATTATCATATAGATCATGAAGGCTAAGTTGTTGGTTTAAACTTAGTTTTATTTTTTACTTTAACTTCTTGCATGCCATAAATATTTAGAGAGTTTAATTCCTGAGGTCGATCAAAGAATTCTAGCAATCTCTTTTCCACGTCATTGGAGGCAAAATTAAATAAATTCTTTGCAAGTGGGAAAAGTTCTACCCCTATGCGATTAGCTGCATGATTGATAAAGACTAGCCTGCGAATGTTTTCTCTGTAATCGAATTTGAACCCTTCTATAATATGTAGCATCAAAGCTTTTTCCAGCCAGCGTTCTTCATTTGTATCTATTGCCATGGCTGACATTTCTCCAGAGTAGCTTATTAGAGTTAAACCAATTTTTCCCTGAATTAAGCTCGTGATGGTACTTTTTTCGTCCTTGCTGGCATGAAAATAGAAATCAATAAACTCTGATACATCCTCTAATAGGATAGGTCTGTTATTTTTTTTTCCGAAAGTCGTATTTTCAAGGCGTTCAATAAAATGCAAATATTCGTAAGTAGGAGTCATAGTTGCCACCTGGGTTAATTCGCCGGAACCATGTAATCTCCCTCGCGGCTATAGCCAGCCGCTCGGAGTTGCTTCAACTCTCTGAACGTGACAGTTGTAGGGTAGTCACCATGCGGATATGGCCTAGATCTCAGGTTGGATATGGTTGGGTCGGATCCTAAATAAAATGGTTTGTTGGCATCTATGCCGCCTTGAATCCAAGCATCATTCACATTGATTGTCCAATCTGGATTGTTTAGGCGCCTCATTCCCAGTTGTTCGCCAGCTTCGGTATCAGGCAGTCTACCTATAACTAACTCTTCTCTGCTGGTGCTGCTCTCCTGATAAACTTTCCAAGCGGCATCTGCTTCAGTTTCTGTGCTGAAACGGTCTCCATATTTGTTACTGAAGTTGTTCCTGTCGTTTATTATTTCTTTACATTTGAGACCAAGCGGGTCAATCCATGCTACTGTATTTGGTACATACTGATAATTATTGATGCCGCCCAGTAAGCCAATAGGGTCTGGGCCTGTAAACTGCCCCACCTCCGGATCATAATACCGAAACCGGTTATAATGCAGCCCGGATTCCTCATCGAAATACTGCCCCTGAAACCGAATCGGTTGCTCAATCCGGTTGCTGTGCTCGATGGCTACATTGCCGTAGGTCTTATAGCTGACGCTCCAGGCAATCTTCCCTTCACTATCCGTCAATGCATCGGGCGTACCCAGGTGGTCGAGATGGTAGTGGTAGACCTCGCCGTCCTCGCTCAGTGCGATCGGTTTGAAGGTGCCTGGCTCGAAGTAGTAGGTACGTGCGCTGAGGTCCTGACCGCTGTCGATGTCGCGCGCTGTCTCGCGCAGCAGTACGTCGCCGTCCCAGAGGAACTCTACCTGCTTTTCGTCATCGGTTTTGGCAATACGCCGGCCCAGCGGGTCGTATTGGTAGTGGGTCTCCCTCTGGTGTTTTTCCTTTCCGCTCTCCTCGACCTTTAGTTGCTCCACCCGGACCAGCTGCTGCCGGCTGTTGTAGCGGTAGCGGGTCTGCAGTTTTTGTCCTTTGCCTCTTAGCGCTGCGATGCGGTTGCCATGGACGTCGTAGCGGTAGTGGGTGTCGCCGCGGAAGGCGAGGCGGTTGCCGCTGACCTGGGTGTTTCCCGCTTGTTCTTTGGCTTCTTCCCGGCTGCCGGCGACGGCGAGGATATTGTGGGCCGGGTCGTGGACGAAGTGCTCCGGGTTCGGGCCGTCCACCTGGGTGAGGCGGTCCAGGGCGTCGTAGTGGTAGTGGCGGCTGCCGCGCAGGCTGTCGTCTATCTGCGCTATCTGGCCGGCGCGGTTGTAGTGGTAGCCGCGCTGGTGCAGGGGCTTTTGCGTGGGATCGCTTACGGGGCTGGCGGCCTTGAGGCGCATCTTTTGCAGGCGGCCCTGGGGGTCATAGTCCCGTTCGCTGGCGAGTCCGTTGCCGTGGGTGCGCCGGGTCTCGCGGCCCTGGGCGTCGCGGTCGATGGCGGCGAGTAGCTGTTCCGCTTCGCTGTCGGCGGGGCGGCGGCGCAGGCTTTCGAATTGGCCCGCGGGGTTGTAGCCGAACTTGAGTTCTTCGCCGTTCGGCAGGGTGCTGCCGATACGGTTGCCGGCGGCGTCGTAGCGGTGGCTGATCTTGTACTGGTCCTGCCAGTCGGCGATCACGCGTCCGCAGGCGTCGTACTGCCAGCGCAGTTTGCGCTGTTCGTTTTCCGCCTGGGTCAGCTGGCCGGTGCGGTTGTAGCGGAAGCTGGTGACGCCGTCGGGGGTGATCTCCCGCAACAGCCGCCCGAAGGGGTCGCGCTCGAAGGCGGTGTCCAGCCCTTTGCCGCTGGACTCGGTGACGGCGCGGCTGGCAATCAGGTGGCCGGCACGATTGTAGGCGTAGCGGGTGGTGCGACCGTCGAAGCCGACTTCTTCGATCAGGCGTTCGGCCAGGTCGTACTTGAGCTGGTAGCGCTCGCCCTTTTCGTTGGTGAGGCCCACCAGATTGCGCTCGCCGTCGTAGTGGTATTCGAGGCGGCTGCCATCGGGATTGGTGCGGGTTTTTACCTGGCTGAGGCCGTCGTAGTCATAGCGGGTGCTGCGGCCCTCCGGGTCGGTGATTGCCGCTACCAGGCCCTGGGCATTGTATCGGTACTCTGTACGGGCGCCGTCGGGCGCGATCACGGCACTGATACGGTCCTGTGCGTCGTATTCGTAGCGGGTGCTCTGGCCGGCCCCGTTTTGGTCGGCGTCCTGTTGTGCACCTTGTCGGACTTCCACCAGTCGCTGGGCGTTGTCGTAGCGATAGTGGCGGGAGCGACCCAGGGGGTCGTGCACGGCGCTGAGTTTGCCCTGGGGGTTCCACAGGTAGCGGGTGGTGTTGCCCAGCGGATCGCTGACGCTGCCCACCAGGCCGATGGGGTTGTAGGTATAGCTTGTAGCGTTACCGAGCGGATCGACGCTCTCGGTAATCTGGCCTTTTTTGTTGTAGCGGCGCTGCCAGGCGTGGCCGGCTGGGTCGGTGACGCTGGCCGGCAGGCCCTCGGTGTTGTATTCGATCCGGTGTGTGCCACCGGTGGCGTCGGTCTTCTTGACCAGGCGGCCGTAGCGGTCGTATTCGAAGTGTTCTTCCCTGGGCTGCCCCTCTTCGCCGGGGAGCTGCACACGAGTGACCTGGCCCAGCGCATTGTACTCGTAGAGGGTTTCGGCGCCCTCCGCGTCGCGGTGGTAGATGGGCAGGGCGCGCTCGTTGAAGCGGTAGCGTTCCCGGCCGCCGCGGGTGTCGGTGACGGTCACGCCGCGGCCGTTGTCGTCCCACTCGAACCGGTAGCTGTAGGTGGGCTGGCCGTCGATGGGGTCGCCCCACTGGCGCACGCAGCGGGCGGCCGGGCCCTCGGCATCCCACTCGAAATAGAAGTTGTAGCCGCTTTTCAGGGTGCGCTGCGCGATCACGTGCCGGCGATACCGGTATTGCTCGCTGTGGCCGTCCGCGTCGGTGGCCTGAATCAGGTCGCCTTCTTCGCTGTAGCGGTAATTGGCGATGGTGCTGATGCGGCCGTCGCGGGTCTCTTTCTTCAGGGTGCCGATACGGCCGTTGGCGTCATCGGCGGGTGTGATATGCAGGGCCTCGCCGAGGCTGCTCTCGACGCAGATCAGGCGGTTGTCCACATAGTGAAAGCGGTGGAAGTTGCCGTAGCCGTCGCGGATCTCCGACAGGGAGAAATGGTCCGAATAGACATCGGCGGGCTTGAAGTGTTTCTGTACTCCGTTCGGTGCACCGTAGGGGGCGATGATCCAGTGATCGTCGTCGACGCGGGTGAGGCTGAGCTTTTCCACCACATTGTGGCTGCGGCCGCTGGCGCCGGCCGCAGGCAGGGCGATGACGCGGCCCTCGGCGTCGTGAAAATGCAGCGCTTTACCTTTGCCACGCCATACCAGCCGTTCTCCGAGGGTGTGGGTCCAGCCGCAACCCATGCCGAAATCTTTCGGGTTGCTGCTGCGGTAGGTGCGCGCCAGCGTGAAGGGCAGGGGGCCGTCCAGCACGGCATCCACCAGAGTGAGTCGTTCCTCGCCGGTCTTGAGGTTGATGGGCTCACCGCCCTCCAGCGCCTTTTCGTTGTTCTGGCTGCTGTCGCCGTTGTGGTTCTGGCCGGTTTCGCTACTGGTGTTGTCGGGTTCGGAGGAATCGCTCGTACGATTACGGCTGTCGGCGGTGTCGCCGCGCCCGGAGTTGCCGGAGCCGGTAGAGCCGGATTGCCCCGCCGGCTGTGAAGTCGTTGTCTGGGAGGCGGGAGCGTCCACGGTTTCCAGGTCGGAGAAATCGGCACCACTGGTCTGCGCCCCCCTGTTCCTCGACAGCCGAAGACGCTGCTTCTTGAGCCGG
>NZ_JAPIVK010000068.1 GCF_026183675.1 Microbulbifer halophilus | reverse complement strand
TTTCACCCCATTAGTTCATGCCCATGCTGGGCGTACACAAGGCCAGTCACGGCGACGTCTACTACATTGCGGCTTCGCCTTCATTTCGTAGCCGCGCGTGCTGAGCGGCGTTACGTGTCAGCGCACACTAGGGGAATTTAATGATCCAACTACTTATAAACAGGGAGTGCCCTGAGGCAGAGCCAAGCACTAGCTTTGGTGGGCTGCCAGTCAAAGGGCTCGATGAGGATTTTCAGTGGCCCATATGCCAATCCTGCAATGGCGCTATGCAGTTCCTCGGCAAGTTAGCGGTAGACGGCAGAATAGAACAGGTTTTTATGTGCCAAAATGATCCGGGACTATGTAATGAGTGGGATGCTGATGGTGGGGGCAACTCAGTTGTTGTCACAGCGGCCAGAGAGTTCGAATTAGCTACACCGCCTGAAGGAGGGGTAACGACAAAGGAAACCAACTACGGTGCAGTCGTTCTCGAGTTCGATTCGGATGACTACGAGGAAGCTAGGACTCAATGGGCGGAGGAAAATGGGCTTTCCCTTAGGCAGGTTCTGGGTCAGGTTTTTGGAACGCCTTCATGGATTCAAGGAGACGAAACTCCCAACTGCGACATATGCAAAAAACCCATGAGATTCGTCGCGCAGTTGGAACAGGGGCCTGATTGGAAAGATGAGATGGACTTTGGTGGTGGAGGCTGTGCGTACCTATTTGATTGCACCTGCGACTCGTCGGCCAAGTTTATGTGGCAATGTTGATCAAAACAAGTAACAAATTTGTCAAAAGGACGCTCCTGAAGTCGTGCCTTTAACAAAAGCGTTATACGCAACCAAAATGAAGCTAAGTGGCGAGCGTTAGGTTTCTGGGAGTTGGTGGTGTTTGGCCTATTTAAGAAAAAGATGAACATCGAAGAATTTATCTCAGGTAGTGTCGAAGGCCTGAGGATGGCCACTGATGCTCACAGAGCAACATGGCACCTTGGGGAGGAGAAATCCTGGAACGTAGATCAAGACAGCGGACAAATCATCTTTTCGTTTGAAGATGGCACTATTGCAGAATCACCGGTCCAAATTATTGGCACCTTCAATTCCAATGATGACACGTTCATGTGGGGCTGGGACCACCCTTCAATATTGCCCGCACTTCAAGCCAACGCATTGCGGGTGAAGCAATTTGGCGAAGAGCATGGTTCAAAGGAACTAACGACTCAAAAGGTCACCTGCACTGAGATGAGAGCGTGGAATTATACTGCACTGGCTATGCGCCTCGCTAAAGCAAACGGCGCATATCGTGCTGAGGCCGCTCCAGGCACTTTCGTGTTTATAAATTTTGGAGAGGTACACCTTGCCAAAGAAACATAATCAGTGCAGGCACGGCGACGCTCATTACATTGCGCCTTCGACTCCATTCCATGGGCGCGCATGCTGCAAGCGTTAAGATTTCGGAGATTTTCGCAGTATGAGCAATTGGAAAAGAATATTTGAGACCGCTTTTCGAGATTTCGAAGGAGTTGATGAGCTTGAAATGGAATTTAGTTTTTACGCTCCGGCTTCGATTGTTGACATTAGGGGTATAGAAGATTCAAAAGGGGTGAAACTTACCGAAGAGCTTAAAGGTATATTTCTTGAATTTAATGGGATTTCTGTAAAAGAAAAATACTGGGGCAGGAAGAATCTTTACCTCCCAATCTCGGAGGTTATAGAGGACGTAGAAGATTACATTAAGAATAGCGGAAATCCAACACCTCCAGAAACTGAACTGAATAGTGTTGTGTTCTTCGCACAGCAGAACGGTTACGCGGTATTGTATGGCATGTGCTGCCAACCTTTTGGGGAATTCAAAGTTGGTCAGGTTCTGGCCTTAGACCATGAAACTGGTGAGTTTGAGGTAGAGTCCGAGAACTTAGAAGAATTCGTCGGCAATAGTTGGCACTGCGGGTTGTCCTAAAAGCCTAACAATCTCAGGCACGGCGACGGCTTTCCCATTACGGCTTCGCCTCCATTCCAAAGCCGCGCATGCTGCGGGCGTTATACATTCAGTGAGGGTTTATGAATACCAAAGTAAAAAATATCGAGAAAAAGTTATTGTCGGACAATTGGTATACGCTCAATACATACTCGTTTGATTATCAAAAACCTAATGGAGAGTGGGGGCGACAAGAGCGTGAAGCCTATGACCGAGGTAATGGAGCAACGATACTTTTATATAATAGTTTTAAGGGTAGTGTTATTTTGATTCGTCAGTTTCGTTTGCCGACATATGTTATATGGTAATGCCGAAGGAATGTTAATCGAAACATGTGCTGGGTTGCTAGATGAAAATAATGCGGAAGACTGTATTAAAAAAGAAGCTGAAGAAGAAACTGGCTACAAGATAGATAAAGTAGAAAAAATTTTTGAAGCCTATATGTCACCAGGCTCGGTAACCGAAGTGCTTTACTTTTTTATGGCTGAGTATTCAGATGCCATGAAGGTTTCTGAAGGAGGTGGTTTAGAGCATGAGCAGGAAAATATTGAGGTGTTAGAGCTAAATTTTAATGACGCTTACGCCATGATAGGTTCGGGATAAATTAAAGATGGAAAAACGATCATGCTACTCCAATATGCAAAACTCAAACATCTTTTTAATTCTGATTAGCTCGTATAACAAGCACATTAAAAATCGCTCCACTACGTTTCGTTGGACGTCGCTGACGCTCCGCCTTTTATGTGAGCGTTAGCTGAAAGGGGATCGTCTGTGCAGTTAGAAAACCTTGATGAGTGGCTTGAAGGGCTTCGAAAGGAAGACGACCTGCTTGTTGGCGAACTACACGTGCCCTTTTTGCGACAAAAAGAACTAATAGAGGTCTGCTTTGTTGGTCAGGAGCGGGCAGTCACGGAGAGTCAGCAGAACACGCTGCTGGGCTATCTTGACCGGGTCGATACCATCCATAAGCATACGGTGGAGCGAATCTTTACCGACTACCAAGCGAGCGTCGATATCTATCGAAAAGCAATTCAAGAGTGGGGCGAGGCCCCTGATGAGAATGCTCCGCACGTCCGCTCAGCCGAAGACTTAGCTCCAGTGCTGCTGTACCAGAGCTTATTCATTCCCTCTTGGAAGGGTATCGGGACTTTTGGCATGGGCTTCTGGGCGAAGTGGGAGGTTGAGCATGGTGTCGGGCTCAAGTTTGATGGATGGCGAGTATCTGAAGCAGGAGAGAACGCTGTCCATTTTCAGTTCTAATGAACAAACGGCTAACAATCGCAGACACGGCGACGGCTTCTCCATTGCGGCTCCGCCTCCATTCCAAAACCGCGCATGCTGCGGGCGTTCAGGCTGTAGAAAAACTCGAGTAATCCTTAAGCAGGTAAATTTTCCGTGCGGAGAGTGCCCTGAAATACTTTTCGCAATGCAGAACTGGCCCAGAATTCACGTAGAATCGCGATTTTTGGGTGAAATATGAACAGCGAGAAGAGGCCGGAGTTTTTCTACAGCCTCGTTATGTTTTAAAGGGTATGGGTAAATTGTGAAAGAAGCTGCAACAAGATATCTAGAACATCTGGACAAAATATTCAAAGTGGAGCCTAGTTACTTCAAGCATTCAAAGGAAGAAGAATTCCCTCCTTTTCATAGCTTTACCTACAAAGATATCCCTGAAAAAGGGATGGTTATCGGATTTACTTCAGGTGTTTCGTTTGTTGATCAGCCGGGTGGCGAAAATATTCGACCAGAGTTGATGATTTGTGTTGATACCGAAGATGACCTTTGGGTTCTAGCTCTGGCTGATATTGGTTATCAGCACAGGGGTGAGTTTAGCTTTAAGGCTGGGGATACCATCAACTTTAATGCCCAGATATCCGAAGAATCTGAGATGACCTCATTCTTCGTATGGCACCAAAATTTGATTAGCGAGGACCATGAGGTGGTCTGCTTACCAGACTGGCATATTAGGCTTTTACAGCTATTTCCGATCCATGATGATGAGCGGCTGTTGATACACGAGCATGGCCCAGAGTGGCTATTTGAATTTGTTGATGACCCGTGTGATGTAAGGCGTGATAGCGTTGCTCACAAATTTACAACATAACGAATAAGGATAGATCGCGCGCAGCCGCGATCTATCCTTATTCGTTGAACGAAGCCGCTTCGCGGCAGATTAAAAACCCCACCAGCTAAGCTCTTTTCATTGCGGCTTCGCCTCCATAACAAGGGCGCCGCTAAGCTCAGCGTTATAAGGCAACACATGTTGAAGCATATCATCGCCGCTAGTGTTGAATCAGCTTTTGCTGGTAGCGTCGCCTTTGCTGTGGTGACGTTTCCTCGGTATGGCTGGCAATCCGGATTGCTTACCGTCTTTATATTTCCGGTCGCTTTAATTTTGTCCATATTGCTTGCTTACCCCCTCATAAGGTTGTGGCAGAGAAGGTGGCTTTCGGCAAGATCGTATTTGTTCGCTCTGGTCGTTTTGGGTTTTCTGCTCGGCGCAGCCACACCGGCTGCAATGTTTGGTTCGGCAGGCACCATGATCAGCTTAGAATCTCTGCCTTTTCTTAGCCTTTACGGATATATTGGTGCCATCTGTGCTGCGGGAGGCTGGAATTATGTCCGCCGAAAAGTCGCCTTATAGCCAAGCGTACCAGTTCGCCGCCGCAAGCGGCGGCAGGACGCTCGCAAGCTCGCGCCTCTGTACGCGGCGTTCAGGCTGTAGAAAAGCTCTTAAAAACCAGTTGTTTTTGGTAGAATTTGGCCATCAAAGGGANTTAACTTCGAAGACCAGCTCCAGCCCGGTACTTTCGAGTTCACACTCCACCGCCTGATCGATGGCCATATCGACCTCTCCCCCTTCAACGACCAATATAGCAACGATCAGGGTGGCAGAGCCGCTTACGACCCAGCGATTCTCCTCAAGATCATCCTGTTTGCCTACGTCAAAGGCATCACCTCCAGCCGCGAGATCCAGTGGCAGTGTGAAAACAACATCATTTTCAAAGCCCTTTCCTGCGACGCCGTTCCCCATTTCACCAGTATCGCGAGCTTTGTCAGTGGCTACCCAGACGCCATTGAGTCCGTCTTCGAACAAGTTCTACTGGTTTGCGACCAGCAGGGCCTACTCGGCAATGAACTCTTTGCCATCGACGGCTGCAAGATGCCCTCGGAC
>NZ_JAPIVK010000067.1 GCF_026183675.1 Microbulbifer halophilus | reverse complement strand
TTCGATATGCCGCATGATGCCTATTTGAATGCCGGGTTAATAACGCTAGCCAGCAGTCCTATGGGCTACACTCCTTTCTGTTGTAACTCATACCTATGAATAAGAAGGAGATCGCAGTCCGGGGTCCCAGATTACATAGCAGTTAGCGAATCTCTAATCAGCATCATTCCAATCCCTAGACCTAAAACCTGACCAGAAGGATAAACCAGAGACGAAAATTATCATAAAGAATAAATGAGGCTCTGACTTCGCCTATTCAACAGTTTTTTAACGAAATCCCTAAGATTGCAAAAACTGAGAACCTCGATAAGGCGCTTCGACACTGCTTGGTTCATGTGCGAGGCGTCCGTGTTCCACCAGGGGTTTCAACCATTGGCGGCGCTAGTCCATGCTCGTACTTTGCCCAGCCCCAGCCTCATCAGCATCCTGGCTCGCCGATACACCCGCTTCCCGGCTCGCTCGCTTTTTACGTAGATGTTGCAGTCATCCACATAACGATAGAAGCGGTATCTCCGGGCTTCCAGTTCCTTATCCAGCTCGTCCAGCAGAATGTTGGAGAGCAGCGGGGAGAGGAGACCACCTTGCGGCATCCCTTTGCTCCTTGTACTTTCAAGTCCTCCGCTCATTATCCCCGCCTCAAGGTAGCGGCGGATCAGTTTGAGTAGTCGCCTGCCTTCAATTCTCCGCGCCAGGCACGACGTCAGGATGTCATGGTTGACGCGGTCGAAAAATTTTTCGAGGTCGAGATCTACTATCCAGTCATGGCCTTCGGCTATGTAGCCCCGCTCCTGCCTGACGCGCAACCGAAAAAGCCCCGTATCGCGGGGCTTTTTTGCTTGCAAAAAAGGAGCGGCAGTTTCGGGGCGGCGCGTGAGCTGCGCCCTACTTCAGCGCTTTCTGAGCGTCGAGCCGCGGGCATCCAGCCCCGCCAGGATCGCCTTCATTTCGTCGGCCTCTCCCTCGGCCCGCTTTGTCTTGGCAGCGGCGATGGCCGCCTTCTCGGCCTCGATGACCTCCTTGATCTTCTTTTCTTTGGCGGCACTCCCGGTACGGCCGCTCGGAAGTTCTTCCTTGCCCGCCCGGGAGGCGGTTTTGGAATTACCTTTTGTAGACGTCTTCCTGGCCACCGCGGCGCGGGATCGGGGCTTCGGCCTGGGAGCCGGGGCCGCTTTGGGGGTACTGGGGCGAACCGTTTTTATACCCGCAAGACTTTTACCATCGTAGGCCTCCAGCGCCTCTTCCGTGAACATCTTCAGTTCTGTCGGGTCTTCCGCGGCCGCAAACAGGTTTACCGAGAAGGCATCCGAGCCAAATCTCTTCAACTCCTCATAAAACGGATGGTCAATACCCAGCTCAAGCGCATCCTGAAATTGCTTGAACCGGGCTTCCGGCGCCGCCCCCTCGCGCGCGGTGCCAACCCAGACATCGTCCGTCGCTTAATTGATAAGGGTAAATACGATCATACAACTTCAAACTACTTCTTAAAGATCAACAATAGACCGCCCTTTCAGAATCCCCTGAAAGGCCAAAAAGCCGCGCATTCTAATGTGTTGAAAATAAAAGTGCAGTCTTGACTTGAGGAAATGGGGATAGGCTTGAACCGGCCAGCGTCCAGCAGGCATGTGATCAGAAATTGAACTGCAACGGACCGTCTGGCAGGCGACGCCGAACGATGAAGGCTACCTCCCCTCTCCTACCCTCCAACATCGGCGGTACTTATGCCTGGCAGGTCAATCCATCCAGCTGACCACGCCCCGCTCATGAACACCGACCACATGGGTGTAAATCATGGTGGTGTTGATATCGCTATGCCCCAGCAACTCCTGGATATTGCGAATATCGGTACCGGAAGCCAGCAACTTGGTGGCGAAGGAATGCCGGAAGGTATGACAACTGGCTTTCTTGCGGATACCCGCGTCTGCCACCGCCCTGCGCACCCGCTGCTCACCCAGATGATGCCGACGCATCACCCCGCTGCGCGGATCGACGGACCTTTCGGGGGCGGGAAACACATACTGCCAGCCGGGGCTGCGCGCAGCTTTCGGATACTTCTTTGCCAGCGCGAAAGGCAGGTACACCTCACCGTCCCCCTCCTCCAGATCCCGCCGGTGCAACGCCAGCGCCAACTCGACCTGCGCCTGTAAAGGTTCTACCAGTGACTTCGGCAGCAGGGTGCGCCGCCACTTATCACCTTTCGCCTCGCGCACCAAAGAGACACTGCTGCTCAAAATCCAAGTCCCGGACCCGAAGCCGGACCGCCTCCATCACCCGCAACCCCGCCCCATACATCAACGACACCGCCAACCGGTGGTGACCGCTCAGCCTGCCGATGACCGCCATTGCCTCCCCGTGGCTGAACACCACCGGCAGGCGGCGCCCCTTGCTGACCTTGCCGAACTGTAGCTCCCTGAGCTCCATGCCCAGAAACTGGCGGTACAGAAACACCGCCGCATTCAAAGCCGTCTTCTGCGTATTGACCGCCACCGAGCGCTGCCCCGCCAGATACGCCAACCACGCCTCCACACTCCGGCGCGCCCATCTCCTCCGGACGCCGCATCTGGTGAAAACGGATGTAATCGCGAACCCACAGGCAATAGGTCTTCTCCGTCCGGTAAGCCATATGCTGCGCCCGCATAAAAGCCCGCAGACGATCCATAAACCGCTCCGGCCTCGCCGGAACAGGTACAGGTACAGGGATATCCTCCATGAAAAATCCTCCGCTCGATCACCACTATATATTTATACACTCTTTCGTAGAAATGACCAAACGGGGCTCGACATTTCGGCCCTGGAGATCGATATCTCGGCATACCTTCAAGAAGAGGCCAAAATTTTTAAGAAAAAATCAACATGTTGGCGGTATGTAAGAGCAAGGGGATATGCGCCGTGACGATGGGTCCAGCAATTCGAGACGATAGTACCAATATCGCTGAAACCTTGACGACACGGCGGATTGCGGGCATGCTGGCGTCAATTTCAGCCTGAAACATCATTCGGGATGATATCGGTCGTAACGACCACGATATAACTGTTAGGCACCGAACTTATCGTTAAGGGGAAGCTTTGAGTTTTAAAGAGGATATAGAGAATTTACTCGCTAGTGGTTCATGCGGTAAATTCGGTGACTCTAGCTCACAGCCACAGGTTCCAGGGCAAGGCGAAAAAGCGCAGGACTAGCAGCGCTAATTCAAGCTTTTTCAACGCAGCACGGGGGCCTGTGGCGAAGAGATAGTGTTACAGAATTTACCGCATGGACCACTAGGGTGCCTTCTGAAGCTTGGCAAGATAAAACAGTCTCGGGCGTCCTCTACGACGTTTTCCCGTGGCATGAATATTCCGCTATTTCGTTTCAAACGAGAGAGTGCGACGGGACGGACCCGGCATCCTGGAAGTATTTTGAGGTTGCGAAATCATCTGGAGAGTTTCTGGCCTTGGAGTTCGCGAACTACGAGAAAGACGAGAGTGCTCTGCAATTTCACTTCATGCTTTGTGAGGCAGCGGAGGCGTTGTTGGCCGTTGATTTCCACGCTTATGGGTTGCCACAGACAGTGAACCACTTCCACTTGTACGGGCCGTTTTTAGCCTAGGTGTATGATCCTGATAAGACTTTCAAGTTTAACTATTGCGAGTTTATTCTTGCGTCGCAGCTTTGCCGAGTGCGAGAAAATGCCTAACAATGCCATGCACCGGAAGTCAAAAACTCTGCTTCGCGCCATTTTTGCCTCCGGTGATGGCGGGCGTTATGAGGTACAGGAGCTGCTTTAGGTGTTCATGATCGGCGAGGATGAATTCGGAATAGACGAATCAAAGACGGAAGTCCGTCACAGCAAGTCTTGGCTTGGTGCTCGTCTGGATGTGAACGTTTGCGGCTCCAACGCCCAATTATCATCTCTTAATGAAATCGGGAAGTGGGACTGGGCTTTGTACCCTCCTGAATTATATATTCGGCGATTAAAGCTCCCGCGTTTTGGAAAAGCCAAATACACGGATGCTCAACTAGGGCGCGTTGAATGCGCTGTTTACATGATGGAGCACAATCCGATCGTTAAGCTTCAAATTTCATCGCAGAAATCTGGTCTTTTGAACATCAGTGGCACAGTCGAGATTGTTGGTGAGCTCATGCAATTTAAAGTTGTTTTGCCATCTCATAAAAGTAGTTGCAGTTCGTTCCGGCCCTGACGGGCCTCCACCGGACCAATTTGCTACTCTGCGCAACGCAAACCGGCCGCTGAACACTGGCGTTAAATGCCTATGAGAAAAATCATTCCCAATATTTTTACCAGTGCTATTTACTCCTCTTTCTTGGGAAGCATTGTTGTATTTCTTGGTATGGTCGCCTTACTAATGGGAGATGGGCGGGATTTTATTAGTGATGCAATTGGTGGGGCCATGCTGTTTTACTTTATTACGGCCATTGCTTCATGTCTTATTTCAATGGTTGCGGCAGGGCCAATCTATGTAGTACTCAATAGGTACGGCCTTGCTAACTATTACACGGCATGTTTATTGGGGCTTTCGGTCACCTTTATTTGCTTTGGCTTCTCTACCTCATTGGAGAACATCTATTGGAATTTAGCCGGCGGTGTTACGGGTTTGTTGTTTAATTACCATTACGTAAATAAGCCTAGCTGGGTGGGTAGTCAGCATTTAACAAGGCCATCAAATTGACGGCTTTTCCGTCGCTTGTTTTGTGACTTAACGCTACGCTACCACAAAACAATCAACTACAAAGCCGCAATTTATGGCGGCGTTCAGGCTGTAGAAAAACTCGAGTAATCCTGAAGCAGGTAAATTTTCCGTGCGGAGAGTGCCCTGAAATGCTTTTCGCAATCAGAACTGGCCCAGAATTCACGTAGAATCACGATTTTTANATTTTCCGTGCGGAGAGTGCCCTGAAATGCTTTTCGCAATCAGAACTGGCCCAGAATTCACGTAGAATCACGATTTTTAGGTGAAATATGAACAGCAAGAAGAGGCCGGAGTTTTTCTACAGCCTCATTATAGCAAAAGTTAGTCTGAAAGAGAGGATTTCATGTCAAAAAATAACCCTTTCGTTTTCGCAAAAATCACACCAAAGGATGAGTTCTTTAAATCAGCAAAGAATGAATTGTTGGGAATGCTAGAGGCTACAAGAAACGAAGCTGGTTGTATTAAATTTGATCTTTTTACATCAGATTGTGGGCGTTACATTTGTCTGTATGAAGAATGGGAGACAGAAGCTGCCCTGAACAACCATCATCAAGAAGAGCATACAAAGTTGGTTGCACAAAAATTCGAACACTGGCTAGCATCACCAACCGAAGTAACATTGATGAAAAAGCTATAAAATGCGCTGCAGGCCGACGGCTAACTTTATGCGCGATCGCTTCGCTCCTATTTTCGCGCATAAAGCGTCCAAAGTTAGCCGCGTCTGAACGCGGCGTTATTTGCGACGTGATGTCGTATAAATTTCTGTTACACACTCTGAAAAATCACAGGAGGTCATTTATCAGAACGATGTAACCCGATGTTCTGCCATCGGTTTCCTACCGGCACATGCGTGGAGAGTAATCTCCGGGTGTGGAGCTGCCGGGACAATGTAACCTGCGGGATCTGCCCGGGAGAGAATAACCGCGAGGTATTCTCAACTCTGCCAGCACCAGGGCGGTAAGGGGCTAGGAATGG
>NZ_JAPIVK010000066.1 GCF_026183675.1 Microbulbifer halophilus | reverse complement strand
CTGAGTTGTTTAAAAAGTCGATCAAGCAATATGTGTGGGTGCTTACGGAGCGATGTATCGATACACGATATATCGGAAGTAAGTAACTCGACAATTCGATTTACGTTAATTCCGAGCAAGACTTAAGTCTGATTGGATGTTGAAGTTTAACATCCTTGAGTATCAGGCGACTCTTTAAACTGAAGAGTTTGATCATGGCTCAGATTGAACGCTGGCGGCAGGCCTAACACATGCAAGTCGAGCGCGAAAGCTCCTCCGGGAGTGAGTAGAGCGGCGGACGGGTGAGTAACGCGTGGGAATCTGCCTGGTAGTGGGGGACAACTCGGGGAAACTCGAGCTAATACCGCATACGCCCTACGGGGGAAAGCGGGGGATCTTCGGACCTCGTGCTATCAGATGAGCCCACGTCGGATTAGCTAGTTGGTGGGGTAAAGGCCTACCAAGGCAACGATCCGTAGCTGGTTTGAGAGGATGATCAGCCACACTGGGACTGAGACACGGCCCAGACTCCTACGGGAGGCAGCAGTGGGGAATATTGCACAATGGGGGCAACCCTGATGCAGCCATGCCGCGTGTGTGAAGAAGGCCTTCGGGTTGTAAAGCACTTTCATTCGGGAGGAAGGCCTGTAGGTTAATAACCTGCAGGATTGACGTTACCGAAAGAAGAAGCACCGGCTAACTCCGTGCCAGCAGCCGCGGTAATACGGAGGGTGCGAGCGTTAATCGGAATTACTGGGCGTAAAGCGCGCGTAGGCGGTTAGTTAAGCTGGATGTGAAAGCCCAGGGCTCAACCTTGGAACTGCATTCAGAACTGGCTGGCTAGAGTACGAGAGAGGGTAGTGGAATTTCCTGTGTAGCGGTGAAATGCGTAGATATAGGAAGGAACATCAGTGGCGAAGGCGACTGCCTGGCTCGATACTGACGCTGAGGTGCGAAAGCGTGGGGAGCAAACAGGATTAGATACCCTGGTAGTCCACGCCGTAAACGATGTCTACTAGTCGTAGGGCTCCTTGAGGGCTTTGTGACGCAGCTAACGCAATAAGTAGACCGCCTGGGGAGTACGGCCGCAAGGTTAAAACTCAAATGAATTGACGGGGGCCCGCACAAGCGGTGGAGCATGTGGTTTAATTCGACGCAACGCGAAGAACCTTACCAGGGCTTGACATCCTCGGAACTTTCCAGAGATGGATTGGTGCCTTCGGGAACCGAGTGACAGGTGCTGCATGGCTGTCGTCAGCTCGTGTCGTGAGATGTTGGGTTAAGTCCCGTAACGAGCGCAACCCTTGTCCCTAGTTGCCAGCACTTTGGGTGGGAACTCTAGGGAGACTGCCGGTGACAAACCGGAGGAAGGTGGGGACGACGTCAAGTCATCATGGCCCTTACGTCCTGGGCTACACACGTGCTACAATGGCTGGTACAGACGGTGGCGAATCTGCGAAGTGGAGCTAATCCGACAAAACCAGTCGTAGTCCGGATCGGAGTCTGCAACTCGACTCCGTGAAGTCGGAATCGCTAGTAATCGTGAATCAGAATGTCACGGTGAATACGTTCCCGGGCCTTGTACACACCGCCCGTCACACCATGGGAGTGGGTTGCTCCAGAAGTGGCTAGTCTAACCTTCGGGGAGACGGTCACCACGGAGTGATTCATGACTGGGGTGAAGTCGTAACAAGGTAGCCCTAGGGGAACCTGGGGCTGGATCACCTCCTTAAACGATTATCGAGAGTTGTTTCGTAAGTGCTCACACATATTGCTTGATCGGACTGATGAAGTTGGAAATCAGTGAAGCCCATTGGGCGGGTCTAGAGCCCTGAGGTTTACAGCCCCAAGGGCAGAGAGTTTTAGGCCTGTAGCTCAGTTGGTTAGAGCGCACCCCTGATAAGGGTGAGGTCGGCAGTTCAAGTCTGCCCAGGCCTACCAAATTTTCCTGTAGCGTCGTTATTTTGCCACTTGCATAGCAGGCTATGCGGCGTGACAAAATGCCTAGCTACAGAAAAATTACCGCTAGCGAGCACGATGAACGCTAGGGTCTTATCGAGATGGGGCTATAGCTCAGCTGGGAGAGCGCCTGCCTTGCACGCAGGAGGTCAGCGGTTCGATCCCGCTTAGCTCCACCATCTCCTGATTCCAGCACCAGAAACCAGAAACTTGGACTTTTGCAGTATCTCGCGGTTTGAGAATAAGAGTCCAGCTTTCTGATTTTTGCATCAGACGTTTTTTAACAAGGTGAAACAATTTGTAGTAATACACTGCAAGGCGAGGTTGAATGCTTTTTTAAGTGTTCAACAGCAATAATTGTGTGTCTCTCAAGCACACAATCCGGCGTTCAAGCCAATTCTGAATTGAGCTTGAATGTTAAAAGTCGTTAATAGTCGTTTGTGTTGTATGGTCAAGCGACTAAGCGTATACGGTGGATGCCTTGGCAGCTGGAGGCGATGAAGGACGCAGGAGCCTGCGAAAAGCCCTGGGGAGCTGGCACACAAGCTTTGATCCAGGGGTGTCCGAATGGGGAAACCCACCTCTTAGGAGGTATCCATGGCTGAATACATAGGTCATGGAGGCGAACCCGGGGAACTGAAACATCTAAGTACCCGGAGGAAAAGAAATCAACCGAGATTCCCTGAGTAGCGGCGAGCGAAAGGGGACTAGCCCTTAAGCCTTTAATGTCTTAGTGGAAGGATCTGGAAAGTTCCGCGATACAGGGTGACAGCCCCGTACACGAAAAGGCACTTTAGGTGAAAACGAGTAGGTCGGGACACGTGTTATCTTGACTGAACATGGGGGGACCATCCTCCAAGGCTAAATACTCCCAGCTGACCGATAGTGAACCAGTACCGTGAGGGAAAGGCGAAAAGAACCCCGGAGAGGGGAGTGAAATAGAACCTGAAACCGTATACGTACAAGCAGTAGGAGCCCTCCGGGGTGACTGCGTACCTTTTGTATAATGGGTCAGCGACTTATTGTCTGTAGCAAGGTTAACCGCGTAGGGAAGCCGTAGAGAAATCGAGTCTTAACAGGGCGCTCAGTTGCAGGCAATAGACCCGAAACCCGGCGATCTATCCATGGGCAGGTTGAAGATTGAGTAACATCAATTGGAGGACCGAACTCACTAACGTTGAAAAGTTAGGAGATGACCTGTGGATCGGAGTGAAAGGCTAATCAAGCCGGGAGATAGCTGGTTCTCCTCGAAAGCTATTTAGGTAGCGCCTCGCGTCTCACCCACGGGGGTAGAGCACTGTTTGGGCTAGGGGGTCATCCCGACTTACCAACCCCATGCAAACTCCGAATACCGTGGAGTGCAATCGCGGGAGACACACGATGGGTGCTAACGTCCATCGTGGAAAGGGAAACAACCCAGACCGCCAGCTAAGGTCCCCAATACCAGTTAAGTGGGAAACGATGTGGGAAGGCCCAGACAGCTAGGAAGTTGGCTTAGAAGCAGCCATCTTTTAAAGAAAGCGTAATAGCTCACTAGTCGAGTCGGCCCGCGCGGAAGATATAACGGGGCTCAAACTGGTAACCGAAGCTGCGGATGCATGCATCTCTCTTAAATCCATTCGGATCTGTTCAAAGAGAGCAACTCTTTACTACTTCACCGATTAGCGTCGCGTAGCGACGATCAAGCGCCCCCGAACGTTGAGTCGGCGTGCGTGAGAGGTTCGGGACAGCAAAGAGTGGATTTAAGTGAGGTGCATGCATGGTAGAGGAGCGTTGTGTAAGCCGCTGAAGGCCAACCGGGAGGATGGCTGGAGGTATCACAAGTGCGAATGCTGACATGAGTAACGATAAGGGGGGTGAAAAACCTCCCCGCCGGAAGACCAAGGGTTCCTGTCCAACGCTAATCGGGACAGGGTTAGTCGGCCCCTAAGGCGAGGGCGAAAGCCGTAGTCGATGGGAAACAGGTTAACATTCCTGTACTTGCAATTGCTGCGATGGAGTGACGGAGAAGGCTAGGCCAGCACGGCGATTGGTTGTCCGTGTTTAAGGTAGTAGGCTGGGGACTTAGGCAAATCCGGGTCCCTGAGGCCGAGAGCTGACGACGAGCCTCATTATTGAGGCGAAGTGGTTGATGCCATGCTTCCAGGAAAAACTTCTAAGCTTCAGGCAATTGTGAACCGTACTCGAAACCGACACAGGTGGTCAGGTAGAGAATACCAAGGCGCTTGAGAGAACTCTGGTGAAGGAACTAGGCAAAATGGTACCGTAACTTCGGGAGAAGGTACGCCGGTGTGTACGTGAAGCCCCTGCGGGTGGAGCGGAAGCCGGTCGAAGTGACCAGGTGGCTGCGACTGTTTATTAAAAACATAGCACTGTGCAAACACGTAAGTGGACGTATACGGTGTGACGCCTGCCCGGTGCCGGAAGGTTAATTGATGGGGTTAGGATTCGTCCGAAGCTCTTGATCGAAGCCCCGGTAAACGGCGGCCGTAACTATAACGGTCCTAAGGTAGCGAAATTCCTTGTCGGGTAAGTTCCGACCTGCACGAATGGCGTAACGATGGCCACGCTGTCTCCACCAGAGACTCAGTGAAATTGAAATCGCTGTTAAGATGCAGTGTACCCGCGGCTAGACGGAAAGACCCCGTGAACCTTTACTACAGCTTTGCACTGAACTTTGAGCCTACTTGTGTAGGATAGGTGGGAGGCTTTGAAACTGTGACGCCAGTTACAGTGGAGCCACCCTTGAAATACCACCCTGGTATGTTTGAGGTTCTAACCCAGGTCCCTTACCGGGATCGGGGACAGTGTATGGTGGGTAGTTTGACTGGGGCGGTCTCCTCCCAAAGTGTAACGGAGGAGTACGAAGGTGCACTCAGCATGGTCGGAAATCATGCAATGAGCATAATGGTAAAAGTGCGCTTGACTGCGAGACAGACATGTCGAGCAGGTACGAAAGTAGGTCATAGTGATCCGGCGATTCTGTATGGAAGGGTCGTCGCTCAACGGATAAAAGGTACTCCGGGGATAACAGGCTGATACCGCCCAAGAGTTCACATCGACGGCGGTGTTTGGCACCTCGATGTCGGCTCATCACATCCTGGGGCTGAAGCCGGTCCCAAGGGTATGGCTGTTCGCCATTTAAAGTGGTACGCGAGCTGGGTTTAGAACGTCGTGAGACAGTTCGGTCCCTATCTGCCGTGGGCGTTGGAGATTTGAGAAGAGTTGCTCCTAGTACGAGAGGACCGGAGTGAACGAACCTCTGGTGTTCGGGTTGTCACGCCAGTGGCACTGCCCGGTAGCTATGTTCGGACGGGATAACCGCTGAAAGCATCTAAGCGGGAAGCCTCCTTCAAGATTAGATCTCCCTGGGACCTCGAGTCCCCTGAAGGGCCCTGGAAGACTACCAGGTTGATAGGCTGGATGTGGAAGCGCTGTGAGGCGTTGAGCTAACCAGTACTAATTGCCCGTGCGGCTTGACCATACAACAGAGACGGTTATTGACGACGGTCGGATTGTGGAGAAAGAGCCGAAGAGACACACAGCAGGATCGACTTGCGGTGTATTACTACAGATTGTTTCACCGGATTATTTGGGTTGACTGTGAATCGCTGCAAGCAGCGAAGGCAAACGCACAGTCAAACGGCAGAGCAGGGCAAAGCCCGTAAGACCAGCGCCAACCCAAGCCAGTTTGCCTGACGACCATAGAGTTGTGGAACCACCTGATCCCTTGCCGAACTCAGAAGTGAAACGCAACATCGCCGATGGTAGTGTGGTGATTCGCCATGTGAGAGTAGGTCATCGTCAGG
>NZ_JAPIVK010000065.1 GCF_026183675.1 Microbulbifer halophilus | reverse complement strand
GCGGCCATTATACCATATCTATATTCGTACCGGGTTAATAATAAACGTTCGATCGGGTGTGCCCGGTTAAACTGTTAGGTGCACAATCACAAGTGAGCGGCTTTTTAGTATCTAAATACTGATATGGTTAATACTGGTTTTGCTAGGCTTAAGTCTACCGGTCTGCATGAGGAAATTGCAGTTATTACTTAAAACCAAGCATTATTACTCCACTCCATTGGTGTCATTTTGTTTTGTGACAAGTTTAGCCACCTGTTGACAATACAAACGTAAATGATTCAATCCACCACAGAGCCATACCATTTCAATTTTTTCAGCTTTTTCAAGTAACTCCTTTTCGTAACCATGTTTCTCAATAGCCTGAAAAAATTGTTCGGCAATATAAAATGCTCGAGCTAGTCGACCCTGTTGCTCATGATCAAAAAAAGTCGAAGTCCAGTGATGCCAATGATGAACGGTAATAAAAAGGCCATTAGCCACCTGCAGGTGCGCCAGTGGATTCAAAAGCGAGTAATGTTTGTAATTTTGATACTGTTTCCATATAGGATCACTATCGCTGTCTAATATGGCGGACTGTCGTTTGGTTAGTACGTAACGTTGAAAATAATCTGTCTGCCAATCAACAAACCAAGAGCAATCTTGTTCCCAGTCCTGTTTAAGCGCAGCTTTATCTTGCATCTGGTAGCGACTTAATACGACTTGTCGAAGGTAGTTAACCGTTTCTACTGGCGCTGATTGCACTAATTTTGACGATAACGTCTGTTCAAGTAATTCTGCAATTGCAGGAGTAAATATCTGGTTTTCTGGCTGTAAGTCGGCTAAAAACTTTTGAGCTTCGGCATATAATTCGGGGGCGTCAGCTAGCTGGTAAAGCTCACTTAATTTCTCCAAAGACGCAGGTTCTACTACAAACAATGGTTGAAAGTGTTCCGCTAGTGCATGCGCTTGTTGATAAATACTCGCATCTTTACTTATTTCATATAAACGTGTCGCTAATTTAAAGTAAGCCCTCCAATAAGGATAAAAACGAGGATCAGCGGCGTATTTTTGCCAATGGTCTTGCTGCATAAGCCAGACACTAAGCATATCTAAATCATCTTTATCCGGATCCGCTTTTAAATGAGGGAATGAAGCTCGGCTTTGTTTTTCAGGGGGAGGCAGTTTTTTATATAGCAGATCTAACAAATCCCAATGTGACAGCGCATAATCCACTTCGTGCGCAGGTAATCGAGCTCCCCAGCGAGAAAAGTAATAATCTTTATCTACTGCATAGTCTTCATCTAATACTTTTAATGAGCGTGCGTCGATCTCCTTATGCGGTTGCAACTCAAAATGACAAGGCGCTTCCGAAGCGGAATAAATTTCATCCGCCACTTTAAAGTAGTTATGGGCATCTTTGCCGATACGTTTAGAACGTCTTAAAGGCACTTCAAAAAACTCGGTGCCAATAATGGTGGTCTTATCGTCTCCCAGAAAGCACTCTTTAGTTTTCAGAGACTTTTCATCCAACCAAGGGAGTGCCACAAATTTAAATGGATTAGGCCCTAAAATGGCGTAATAGTAATGGCCATTAAAGAAATAGGAAATCTCTTGGCGAGCAGGCGACAAGGTTGCAATTCTGATCGGTGCAACTGGTGTTGCAGTTTGATGATTAACTGTCATCTGATTTGTCTTTACCATTTTCAGGACGAGGGTTTGAAGCTGCTTGCATCATTAACGGTTCAAACAGCCACCGCCAAAATTGATGTTGTGTATGATCACCCATACCTGCATGTTCCAGTTGTTCTTTTAGCTCCTGAGCCTGCTGATTCGACAATTGAGTAATAGCCGCATCATAAGCCTCTGATGAAAAACCTTTTTCACGCATAAATGTTTGATACACGGTCAGTGCTTTGATGAATTCACCCAGTGAGGCATTTATCCGCATGAGGAAAAACTGCTGCTTATCTTGGTCATAATAAAAAGCATCCATTTCGCCGGTCTTAACCGATATGCAAATATGAACTGCAGGTGATTGCGGTATCCTGAATTCTCCAACGATATAGTGGTGAACAAAGTCTCGGAAGGCATAGCGATATTTACTGATAAACGATTTAATATAATGGGTGTCGAAATCAAAACCCCAGCCATTATTCTGGTCTAAAATGCGTAGTTGATTCTGCATCCCCCATATCTGCTCTGGCACATAAAAAGTACGCTCATCTCTTTCCTGAAGTATCGTAGTGCCATCATAAAGCCAGGCGTTCAATTGTAGTCCGTCATGATTATAGGGCAGCAGCTTAATCCCGCTAACATCGAGTCTAAAAAACTGATTTGTTTTTAGGTTTATCACAGACAATGCCAGCCCATTATATTCATCAAGAATATGACAAAACAATAATGTGTGCTGTGGGTTAGTTACAAAAGGGCCACCGATTGCTTTACCCAATAAGCGACCATTAAGTTGCAAGTCATGATAGAGTAGTTCTCCATTTGCAGCATGGATGACATCACCAGTCTCCCCCTTCAGAACAATATCCACGCCTTTATCTCGTAATTTATCAATTACTTTTTCTGAATATTGCCAAGGATTTTCAACTCGGTGCAGAGATAAGCAGCCTGCGGGAACTTGTTCATTAAGCCGTGCTTCAATGTTGTGCTGCCAAAGGCGATATATTTTTTGAGCTTGCTCCGGAAAATATTCCTGTTGATAACGCCACATTTCCTTATAGCGGACTTTATTTCTGAACAGAGACCAAAGTGCTATGGGCTGATAGAAAATACTTTGGACTATGTCTGGATAGGTGTCAGCAATGTATTCTTGATAAAGCTGCCAGGCACGCTCATCATGTACGTAGTACAACATTAACTGGCCGAGAATTTCCCGTATCTCTTTATTGCGTGTATTACTGATCCAGCACCAAGCTAAGTCAAACAGTCCTTCCTGCTCTAGTTTATTACTGTACTGCAACTTATATAGCAGCGCTCGAGCGACTTTTTTACGGGTGGCCTGAGTACCATGAGCAATACAATTAATGATCAATGCTTTCAGGTCGGCAGGGAAAATGATGTGGATACCAATATCATTTACATCTGAAAATATATTATCCAAGAATTCAGCAAGGCTGCCTTTATCAAAAGCGGCAAAACGAGCCTCTCCTTTCGCGATATCCTTTTCTGATAGTTGCATGATTGCATAAAGTTTATCTTTCAACATGTAGGCTAATCCTTGTCTGCTGTCTGGATTTTCTCATTTCAAGACATCCGACTTATGCCTGATTTTGCTTCTGGCGTACTTGTCAAAACGTAATAGAATCTGAATATTATATCAGACAGCCATCGGTATCTGTCAACGTAGTTGTCGCGTTTAAGTCATCAGCTCTTTAACAATTTGCCGCCTTGTCCGGGTTCAGAGTTACTGATTCCGGTAAGCTGACATTTCTGGTGTCTCCAGACCAGCGACGTGGGTTCTTGGCTTTCGCGGTTTCGAGTACTAACTTCCGCCAGGCTAACACTTCCTGGGCCTCTCCGTTATGGTGCTGCTCGGGCGTTACATAGTTCAGCACGCTGTACCGGTGCTCGGTGCAGGCATTGTCGCTACTCACTCTGGGCCGACTGTTCGAGAGCGTAATTCCCAGGTCGTACAACTTCTCCAGGAAGGTTGCCGCTTTGATGGGGTTGCCATTGTCGGAGTGCAGTACGAGCGGCTTTTCCTTGGACGCCAGATGCTCTCGCCAGAAAGCCTTCTCGATAAACTCGCGAGCCAGCTCTCCGGTTTCACGTTCATACACCTCGTGACCGACAATTTTGCGACTGTAAACATCCATTGCCAGATACAGGTAATACCAGATTCCGCGTGCTGGTCCCGGTAGCCACGAGATGTCCCAGGACCACAGACAGTTCGGCTCCGAGGCTTTGTGGCTGGTCGCCGGTCGTTTGCACTCAGGCGCTTTCTGACGCCCTCTGCGATGGATCTGATTGTGTTCGCGCAAGACCCGGTAGAGTGTCGATTCAGAAGCGAGGTAGCGCCCCTTATCCAGCTGATCGGCAACAATAAACACTGGCGGACAGCTCCGGTACTCGAGCTGGTCACACAGAGATGCGGCGGCTCGGCGCTCCTCGTCGTTCAACTTGTTCGTTGGCGCCGGCCTCGGCACCACGGGCCTCTGGTCTTCTCTAACAGCTTCGTCAGCCGTCCAGCGTTGATAGGTGCGCACACTCAGGTTCAGTAAGGCACAAGCCTTGGCCAGCCGGGCGCCGCTGTGATTGGCTTCTGTAATCAGGGCAACGGCGTGCTGGCGATCTGGGAGGCTGGTCATTCGTCCTCGTCGTTGTGGCCCCAGATTGCTTCGGCTTTTTTTGACAGTGTCAGCAGTGCGGCCGTTTCCGCGAGCGCCTTCTCCTTCCGTCGTAGTTCTGTCTCGAGCTTTTTGATGCGCTTTTTCTCTGCCTTGCTGGTTTTTTGACTGCGCTTGGACTGTTCATCAGATTCGGCGTTGGCTGACATGCAGGCTACTTTCCAGGCTTCAATCTGCTCGGGATACAGGCCGTGCTTGCGGCAGTACTCACTGAGTTCCGCCTCGGTCATTGGCGCGGTCTCAAGGACAATACAAAATTTTTCTTCGCTGCTCCAGTTATCTGGCCTGGATTCAACTCGTAAGTGCAACTCAATCAGTCGGAATGGAGGGCAAGCTGCGGTAGTATCTCCGCTTTTCGTTTCGGCAAGAATGAGAAGCACAAATGAAACGCTACACACAGCTTACCCAAGAACAACGATATCAAATTTACGCCTCAATGAAAGCCGAACATAGCCAGACTGAGATCGCCGCGATCATTGGTGTGCACAAATCCACGGTCAGTCGGGAGTTGCAGCGTAACCTCGGCCTGAAAGGCTATCGGCCCAAACAGACTCACCAGTTGGCGCTAAATCGCCGTCAGGACAAAGCACAACCTCGTATCACTACCAGCCACTGGCGGCGAGTTGAACAGCTCTTGTCTGAAGACTGGAGTCCCGAGCAGATCAGTCTGTGGCTGGCGCAGGAAGAGAAAGTGTCTATCAGCCACGAATGGATCTACCTGTACGTCCTTGAAGACAAACGCCAGGGTGGCCAGCTCTATCGTCATCTACGTTGCCAGAAGCCCCGCCGAAAACAGTACGGTAGCTACGATCGCCGCGGCCAGATTCCTGATCGAGTCTCTATTGAGGAGCGCCCCAGCATTGTGGAGCGCCGAACCCGCCTGGGCGACTGGGAGCTCGACACTATCATCGGCAAGCACCACAAGCAGGCAATCGTTTCGCTGACCGAACGCAAATCCCGGCTGGCGCTCATCGCCAAGGTACTCACCAAGGAGGCTGAGGGCGTTAAAGATGCGGTGATAGAGCTACTCTCCCCGCTGTCAGAGCGCGTCCACACTATCACCTCGGATAACGGCAAGGAATTCGGCTGTCACAAGGTCATTGCCAAGGCATTTGAAGCCGACTTCTATTTCGCTCATCCCTATGCTTCCTGGGAGCGCGGCTTCAACGAAAATACCAACGGCCTGATTCGACAATATTGCCCCAAGGGCAGTGACTTTACCACCATCACAGACCAAGACATTCTGAACGCTATGAATAGAATCAACAACCGATCGAGGAAATGTCTTGGCATGAAAACGCCGAATCAGGCATTTTTGGTACTAATCCACCTGTTGCACTAGCGAGTTGAATGCAGGTTCTTCTTTGCGGAGGTAGTCGTTGTTTTCTNAGGCATTTTTGGTACTAATCCACCTGTTGCACTAGCGAGTTGAATGCAGGTTCTTCTTTGCGGAGGTAGTCGTTGTTTTCTTCACTGGAGAAGCCGGTATCTGCGGTGACGATGACCTGACTTTCCAGGATGTCCTGGTGGATATCGGTATCGCGGTAACGCTTCCTTATGCCATCGAGAATCGGCTTTAACGTATGCTGTTCCTGGCCGGCACCAAAGGCCTGGGCCTCGACAATGATCTGATGTTCCTTGTCGACGGCGGCAATGCCGTTGTAGCCCTGGATTGTGCCTTTGCTTGTGGTCATTTTGGCGGATTCGTTATCGGTGATGTTGCTCTTTACTTCTTTTTGGTTCTTTCCTTGCCCCTTCCTTGGGGCTGCCGTCTTTAGGAACTGGTCAATCTTGTCGAAGTGTTTCTGGAGGGTTTCGGAAGCCTGGGCTAGTGGGCCATGCGGTTAATTAGGTAACACATTTTTAGCTCGTTGCACTGAGGCCAGTATTGTATCGGCGCTTTTTGTCCACTTAAACGGCTTGGCAAGATCACGGTTATGAACACGAATGAATCGCTGCAGCTCGGCCTTCAATTCCGCCACGCCGGTAAAGATACCTCGGTAAAGGGCCCGCCGTTCGAGCTGCGCGAACCATCCTTCGACGGCGTTCAACCAGGATGCACTGGTGGGCGTGAAATGGAAATGAATTCTCGGTTGGTTGGCTACCCATTCTGTAATTTCTTTGGTTTTGTGAGCGCTGAGATTATCCAGCACGATATGCAATTCCTTGTCTTTTGGCGTCTGCCGATCGACCTGTTTCAGAAAGGAAAGAAACTCCTTGGAACGCGATCTTTTCTCAACGCGACCAATCACTTCGCCAGTCAGAATGTTGAAGGCTGCAAAGAGAGCCGCCGTCCCATTGCGCTTGTAATCGTGGGTGCGACTTCCAATGCGCCCCGAGGCAAGCGGAAGCCCTGGTTGAGTGCGATCAAGTGCCTGAATCTGGGTTTTCTCGTCAACACACAGCACCAAGGCATTGTCCGGCGGGTCCATATACAAATCAACGATATCCACCACTTTCTCAGCAAACTGCGGATCATTGCTGATCTTAAAGGTTCTGAGTCGGTGTGGCTTCAGATCTGCAGCGTTCCAGATTTGCCTAACCTGCCATGTGGTAACACCGGCGTACTTCGCCATCAGCGAGACAC
>NZ_JAPIVK010000064.1 GCF_026183675.1 Microbulbifer halophilus | reverse complement strand
AGCCAGAGCCCAAGGACAGATACAAGGGTGCGCCCTGCGCACCGGCCGGCCTAGTGAAACAGCTCGTTCAGAACACTGAAGTTGATGTGAAGGCCCTGATGCCGGGAGCACCTTGTGGGACTGTCTGCGAGAGGGACCTCGCAGACAAGCCTCCAGGGATGGATTCACGGCGTGTCCCACAAGGTGCTCCCGGCAGCAGGGCCGCCCCTGAGCAACCTTACCAGCATCAAGAGGCAAGCTAAGGAGTTCGCCCCTACGATAAACAGGCCAAAGAATTCGGCCGGATCGGTCACTGCCAGGCCGCGCCCGCCCTTGCTATTCTCCATCGCAAATAATATGCACATAGTTGCATATAGAAACCAGAGACGGAGAGACGCCATGTCCCAAGCCTACCCCCACCTGCTGGCCCCGCTGGACCTGGGCTTCACTACCCTGAAAAACCGCGTGCTGATGGGCTCCATGCACACCAACCTCGAGGAGCACGAGGGCGGATTCGGCCGGCTGGCGGCTTTCTACGGCGAGCGCGTCCGCGGCGGTGTGGGCCTGATCGTGACCGGCGGCATTGCGCCCAACGAGGAGGGCGGCGTATTCATGGGCTCCGCCAAGATGACCACCGCGGAAGAGGCGCAACAGCACCGACAGATCACCGACGCGGTACACGCAGAAGACGGCAAGATCTGCATGCAGATTCTGCACGCCGGCCGCTACGCCTATAACCAGGACCTGGTGGCGCCGTCCGCGATACAGGCACCGATCAACCCGTTTACCCCGCGGGAGCTGACCGGTGAAGAAATCGAGGGCCAGATCGACGACTATGTGCGCTGCGCCACCCTAGCCCGCGAGGCCGGTTACGACGGCGTCGAGATCATGGGTTCCGAGGGTTACTTCATCAACCAGTTCATCGTTTCGCGCACCAACAAGCGCACCGACGACTGGGGCGGCAGTTTCGAAAACCGCATCCGCCTGCCGATCGAAATAGTGCGCCGCGTGCGCGAGGCCGTGGGCGAGGATTTCATCATCATCTACCGGCTGTCCATGCTCGACCTGGTGGAGGACGGCAGCACCTTCGACGAAGTGGTGACACTGGGCCAGGCCATCGAAAAAGCCGGTGCCACCATCATCAACACCGGTATCGGCTGGCACGAAGCGCGGGTGCCCACCATCGTCACCAGCGTGCCCCGCGCCGCCTTTACCGAAATCACGCTCAAGGTGAAACAGCACCTGAAGGTGCCGGTAGTGACCAGCAACCGCATCAATATGCCCCAGGTGGGCGAGGATGTGCTGGCGGCCGGCCACGCCGACATGGTCTCCATGGCGCGGCCCTTCCTGGCCGATGCCGAGTTCGTCAACAAGGCGGCGCAAAACCGTGCGGACGAAATCAATACCTGCATCGGCTGCAACCAGGCCTGCCTGGACCACACTTTCGAACTGAAACTCACCTCCTGCCTGGTCAACCCCCGCGCCTGCCACGAAACGGAACTGCAATACCTGCCGTCTGAAACCGAAAAAAACATCGCCGTGGTCGGCGCCGGCCCCGCCGGCCTCGCCGCCGCCACCGTGGCCGCCGAGCGCGGCCACCGGGTGACCCTGTTCGAAGCGGACGACCGCGTCGGCGGCCAGTTCAATATCGCCAAGCAGATTCCCGGCAAGGCGGAGTTCGAGGAAACCCTGCGCTACTTCAAGCGCCGGCTGGAAATCACCGGCGTCGAGGTCAGGCTGAATCACCGCGCCGCCGCCGGCGAACTGAGCGCCTTCGACGAAGTGATCATCGCCGCCGGTATCGAACCGCGCACGCCGCCGATTCCCGGCATCGGGCACGAAAAAGTGCTGAGCTACCTGGATGTACTCAAGCACAGAAAACCGGTGGGCCGCAGCGTGGCGATTATCGGCGCCGGCGGTATCGGCTTCGACGTGGCAGAATACCTGACCCATGAAGTGGACGACGCGCGGGAATTGATCGCCACGGAAAAAAGCGAATTTTTCCGGGAGTGGGGCGTGGATATCCAACTGGAAAACCGCGCCGGCCTGAAACCGCCGGCACCGGTAACGGCACCGCGCCAGGTCACCCTGCTGCAGCGCAAGACCTCCAAGGTGGGCGCCGGCCTGGGCAAGACCACCGGCTGGGTACACCGCAACAGCCTCAGGCACCGCAATGTGCAGATGCTGCCCGGCGCCAGCTATGAAAAAATCGACGATAGCGGCCTGCATATCCGCATCGGCGACGAGACACAACTGCTGGAAGTGGATAACATCGTGATCTGCGCCGGCCAGGAACCGGCCCGGGCACTGTACAATACGCTGCAGGAATCCGATGTAACCGCCCACCTGATCGGCGGCGCCGACGAGGCCGCCGAGCTGGATGCCAAGCGGGCCATCGACCAGGGCTCGCGCCTGGCGGCGAAAATCTGAAGGCAACAACGGGAGGGCGCCGATGACAGAGACAGAAAATCCGGCGCTTCTGGTGATCGATGTGCAGCGAGCCATCGATCACTTCTCCCGACACGGTCGCAACAACCCGGACGCCGAACAGCGTATCGCGGGCCTGCTGGCCCACTGGCGCGACCGGCAATGGCCGATAGTGCACATCCGCCACTCCTCCCGCTTTCCGGAATCCCCCTATCACGCGGACGGCCCGCACTTCGCCTTCAAAGCCGAAGTTGCACCGGCGGCCGGGGAGACAGTGGTGACCAAGCGGGAAAACTGCGCCTTTATCGACACCGATCTGGATTCGACTCTCCGCAGACTGGGGATTACCGAGCTTGTCGCAACCGGTGTGGTAACCAATCACTCGGTGGCTGCCACGGTCAAAGCCGGCGCGGCGCTGGGTTACCGCATTCTGCTGCCGGAGGATACGACAGCGGCTTTCGGTATGACGCTGCGGAATGGCGAATCGATCGAGGCAGAACAATTACAACAGGTTTTCCTGAGCAACCTGGACGGCGAATATGCCCGGGTCTGCCACAGCCGGGATCTGGTTTCATCGCAAGACGGGTAAAGCAAAGGGTTTCGTTCGATGCCCTCTTGGGAAAGGGGAGCTATGTAAGCCGCACCGAATTTATTCCCGCCCCATACCAGTCCCCTCTCCCTCCGGGAGAGGGTTAGGGAGAGGGCGGCTCATCGAAGCCCCTCTCCCCGCTCGTCCACAAAAAAGGCCCCTTACGGGGCCAAACAGGGATTGACTGATTACCTCAATCAGGAGGCCGCAGGCGCTTCGACCATCGGCATATCCTCCACCGGCTGCCACGCCGGCCGGGACAGCCGCGGAGTCAGCCGGTAGAGCAGGAAGACCACGCCGCAAAGGCTGAACATCAACCAGTAGAGCGCCGGCCCGCTCCACCACTGGATCACGATACCGCCAACCAACGGCGCCGCCGACCAGCCCAGCGAGTAGAAAGACGAAGCGCCGAAATAACTGCCGCGCAGGTGGTCCGGCGCCATCCGGTCTATCTGCACACTCATGGTCGGGAAGAGTATCGCCTCCGCCAAGCTCACCACGAAGGTGGCGCCCATCCAGCCGGCGAACCAGTCCAGCGGATTGGTGGCAAACCACACCTGCCCCACTGCCAGGATCGCCAGGCCAGTGAAGATGCGACCATTCACATCGACGCCGCGCATCAACTGCAGCAGTGGAAACTGCAACAGTACGATGGTCAGCGCATTGACCAGGATCATCGCCGAGATCAGCTGCACCAGTGCCGGCGCCTGGGCCCGGGTCAGGTACTGCACCAGGCTCGAATCCATCTGCGCGTAGATGAACAGCGTCAGCACATTGGCGAGGATCACCACCAGGAATACATGGTCGTTTTTCAACACCGACAGAGTGCCGCGGAAACTGGCGCCGGCATCGCGGCGCCGATGGGCGACCCGCCCGCTTTCCGTGCCGGCAAATCCCCACAGAAACCCCACGCACAGCAGCAGGTAACTCAGCGCCGTCAGGCCGAAGGTCGACTGCTGGGCATTCAGGCCCGCTGCCACACCGACAATCGGTCCCGCAGCCGCACCCACATTGATCAGGAAATAGCGGAACTGCAGCGCCAGTTCGCGGCTCTGCCTGTTTCGGACCAGGTCGCCGATCAGCGCACTCGCCGGCGGCTCCCAGATAGAGCGGCCGATGGAGCAGAGTGTCATCGCCAGGATAAACACCGGCAGTGTCTGCGCGAAGGCCAGCAGTACGAAGGCGAAACCGTTGATGGCGGTACCGGTGAGCAGGATATTGCGGCGGCCGCAGCGATCCGAGAGCGCGCCCACGTAGAAACCCAGCAGCGCCGCCCCCACGGCGGACGCACTGAGAATGAGACCGATCTCCGCCGCACCCAGCTGGAACTTTTCATAGAGCAGGATCGCCAGAAACGGCCACACCATAAAATAGGTGCCGCGGCCGAAAAAACTGCCCAACAGAATTACCCAGACCAGGGGCGGAAATCCATGCAACCGTTGCCACCACTGCCTGTCCATCGTCGATTACTCCTTGTCGATTGTTACTGACTCAAGTTTCGGGGTTCAGTTCAGGGAGCTGGAACGGGGTGCGCCTTTCTGGGACACGCCGTGTATACATCCCTGTAGGCTTGTCTANAACCGTTGCCACCACTGCCTGTCCATCGTCGATTACTCCTTGTCGATTGTTACTGACTCAAGTTTCGGGGTTCAGTTCAGGGAGCTGGAACGGGGTGCGCCTTTCTGGGACACGCCGTGTATACATCCCTGTAGGCTTGTCTACGAGGTCCCTCTCGCAGACAGTCCCAGAAAGGCGCACCCCGCTCCAGCTTGTGCCACCCGCGGGTACCACGAACTCCGAAACTTGAGTTTCTGAGTTCATAGCGGGTTTCAAAACCCGGGGATTGCGGCGAAAGCCCGCCTCTGGCTCCGCACAAAAACCGCCGGAAAACCGGCAAAAAAAAACCCGGAAGGCCAGCCTTCCGGGTTTTTTCGGGAGGAAGGCTCTGTCACCTTCCATCGCCTATAGCCATGTCGGGTGTACTAGGTCATCGCGGTGCTCACCGGGCGTTTTACGTAAACGGTGCGCATGGAGCAGCCGGGTTTCCGGGTCATTGCCACCATATGGACACCATGCGACAGGCGTACGGACGCCAGCAGCAGTCGCTGCAGCGCGGAACTCAGTCGCAGTGAAACAGGGTGTAGGAGGCAGTTCATCGGAAACTTTCTCTGATTGACACTATGTCGCTAATACTATCTCAGCGCTGCCTGTTTGCAAGGGCGAGCGAGAAAAATTTTCCGTTTTTTTCCTCCGCGGGAGCAGGCTGCGGGGAAAGACGGCCGGCTATACTGGCAACGGAAAGGAACGTTGGAAAGGATTCTTCAGCGCAATGACCGGCGACGCAAACACCAACCATCACCGGAGCATACAACGGACCCAGATTTATCGGACGCCAACGGGGCCCATTTCCGGCAGGGTGGATCCGGAAACCGGCGTGGAGAGTTTCCTCGGTATCCCCTACGCCGGCCCGCCGGTGGGAGCGCTTCGCTGGCAACCACCCCAACCCCTGCCTCCCTGGCGTTCGCCCCACCGCGCGGAAACCATCGGTATGCCCGCCGCGCAACCGCCTTCCTCCCTGTTCGAGGTGACCGGCCCCAACGGCGAAACGCCGGAGGGGGAAGACTGTCTCTACCTGAATATCTATGCGCCGCCCGCCAGCGGGAAAAAGTGCAACCTGCCGGTGATGCTCTGGATACACGGCGGCTCTTTCTATATGGGCGCCGGCTCCCAGGAGATCTACAACGGCCGCCATCTCGCCGCCAGCGGCCGGGCCATCGTCGTGACCTTCAACTACCGCCTCGGCGCGCTGGGTTTTCTGCGCCTCGCCGATATCAGCGACATCCCGGCGAGCGGCAACGAGGCCCTGCTGGACCAGATAGCGGCGCTGGAGTGGGTGCGGGAAAATATCCCCGCCTTCGGCGGGGACCCGGACAACATCACCCTCTTCGGTGAATCCGCCGGCGCCATGTGCATCGCCGCACTGCTGGCCGCCCCGCGCTGCCGCGGCCTGTTCCGGCGCGTCATCGTGCAGAGCGGCAATCCCTGCGCCCTGCATTCCCCCGACAGGGCCAACGATCTCGCCCGCGCCTTTCTCGACTATCTCGGCGAATCCCCGCGGGAGGCCTCGACGCGGTCGCTGCTGCGGGCACAGCAGGCTGTGCTGTCCGATCCCCGCATGGAACAGAACTGGGGGCAACTGCCATTCAAGCCGGTGCTGGACGGGAAACTGCTGCTCACCGATCCCCTGACCGCGCTGCAGGGCGGCAGCGGTGCGGAGGTATCCCTGATGCTCGGCAACAACCTGGACGAGTGGAATCTGTTCAGCGCCACGGATGCCGAGAGCATGACACTGGACGACGCGCGGATACGCGCGCGCCTGGAGTGGCTGCTGCCGCAGGACGCACTCGACCCGCTGCTGGAACACTACTACCGGCGAGCCAGCTACCTGACGGACAACCCCTGGCCGGAATGGAGCCGAGCCTGGAACCTGATGCTGACGGATATGGTCTTTACCCTCCCGGGTATCCGGCTGCTCAAGGCCCACTGCGGCAGGCGCTACCACTACCAGTTCGCGCAGCCGCTGGCGGCCCAGCCGCTGCTGGGCGCCTGCCACGCGGTGGAACTGGGCTATGTGTTCGGCACACACGGCGAGGAGACGCTGCAACCTCTCTACGGCGGCGAAACCGAAGCGCACCATCTCAGCGAATCCATACGCGAGGCCTGGCTGAACTTTGCCGAGTGCGGCGATCCCGGTGAGGGCTGGCCGGCATTTTCCGACGGCCACAGCAGGCGCTTCGGCAATCATCCCGAGGAGCGCCCTTTCGATGCGGAAGCCCTGTCGCAGTTGTGGCAACATGTGCCCGATGACATCCTGAAGCGATATCTGTAACGCGTAGGATGCGCCGTGCGCACCGGCCGTGCCGCGAACTCGGGACGGTACCAACCGGTGCGCAGGGCGCACCCTTGTATCTGTCCTTGGGCTCTGGCT
>NZ_JAPIVK010000063.1 GCF_026183675.1 Microbulbifer halophilus | reverse complement strand
CCAGAGCCCAAGGACAGATACAAGGGTGCGCCGTGCGCACCGTTCCGTTGCACCGCAACTGTGCCAACGGCCGCTGGTGCGCACGGCCCACTAGGGCCACAGGCGCATCGCCTTCCAGCCACCCTCGTCATCCCGCCGGTAGATAAAGCGGTCGTGCAGCCGGCGCGAGCCGCCCTGCCAGAATTCCACTTCCTGCGGCACCACCCGGTAGCCGCCCCAGAAATCCGGCAGCGGGATTTCGCCGTCACCGAAACGCGCCTTCACTTCCGCGAACCGCCGGTCCAGCTCCTCCCGGGAGTCCACCACTTCGCTCTGGTGCGAGGCCCAGGCGGCCAACTGGCTGTCCCGCGGGCGCCTGTGGAAATAGGCCAGGGCCTCGTCGCGGGAGAGCTCGACGGCGCGGCCGTAGACAATCACCTGACGCTCCAGCGACTGCCAGGGAAACAGCAGGCAGACCTGCGAGTTGGTGGCGATATCCCGCGCCTTGTGGCTGCGCAGGTTGGTATAGAAAACAAAGCCGCCCTCATCGAAACCTTTCAGCAATACGATGCGCTGGGACGGCTGGCCGTTGGCATCGACCGTGGAAAGGCTCATGGCGCTGGGGTCCGACAGCCCGGACTCCACCGCCTCCGAGAGCCACTGGCTGAACTGCTCCAGCGGGCTTTCCTTCAGGTCTTCCCGCGACAGGCCGCCGCGCAGGTACTCCCGGCGCCACTGATCTATTTCCATTACTGCGTTACTCCGTCACTACTAATCCGAAATTCCAATCCAGGTTTCAGGGCCTGAAACGTCTGCCGATGGCACGAACCGGGAAACTTGAACCACAAGTCTACCCGGCGGGTGCGAATTTCCCAATCCGCGCAATTTTCCACACCTCTACTCGGATCCGAGCTCAATTATCCGGTGAATTTACCGCCCAATATGCAGAATCCTCTGCTGCTTGCGCCACAATTGCGCTGTCGCTAGTCTCGGCACACTTTTCAATCCGAAGGAACCAATACACCATGTCCTCAGCGCCCACCTGTGCCCAGGTATTGATGCACCTGTTGCGGGAATATCAGGTAGAAAAAGTCTTCGGTATTCCCGGTGTACACACCATCGAGCTGTACCGTGGCCTGCCCGGCAGCGGCCTGCAACATATTGCGCCGCGCCACGAACAGGGCGCCGCCTTCATGGCCGACGGCTACGCCCGCGCCAGCGGCAAACCGGGTGTCTGTTTCCTGATCACCGGGCCCGGCGTCACCAACGCCGCCACCGCCATGGCCCAGGCCTACTCGGATTCCGTACCCATGCTGGTGATCTCCGCGGTCAACCGCCGCGAGGACCTGGGTATGGGTCGCGGCCGACTGCACGAACTGCCGCGCCAGCAGGACGCCAGCCGCGGCTTCTGTATCTGGCAGCACTCGCTGACCGACGCGGAACAGTTGCCGCAAGTGCTCGCCCGCGCCTTCCAACTGCTGGCGTCCAGCCGCCCGGGGCCGGTGCATATCGAAATTCCCATCGACCTGTTCCCCGCGCCCATGCCGGGCAAGCTCGACGACTACCGCGCCCGCCCGCCGGCCCTGCCCGCAGCGGCCAGCAGTGCGGCAGTGGCAACCGCGGCGGAGTGGCTCGGCGGTGCCGAGCGCCCCGCAATCCTGCTGGGCGGTGGCGCCCAGGCCGCTGGTATCAGCGCCGCAGCGATCGCCGAGAAACTGGCGGCGCCGGTTTTTCTGTCCCTGGCCGCCAAGGGCATCATCGACGAGCGCCACCCGTTGTGCGGCGGCGCCAACCTGAGTTTCGACTGCGTGCGCGAGCGGGTGGAAAACGCCGACGTGGTGCTGGCCGTAGGCACCGAACTGGCGGAGACGGACCGCAACCTGGTGCGCCCCGACTACGCCTTCAAGGGCAAACTGATCCGCGTGGACATCGATCCGGCGCAACTGGTCTGCAACGCCGAGCCGGACCTGGCCATCTGCGCCGATGCCGCGGAGACACTGCGGCAACTGAACGAGGCCCTGCCGGTGGGCGGCGCCACAGAACAGCAATCCGCCGCCGACGAAGTGGCACAACTGCTCGCGGACTGCCGCAGGGAGTGGTGGCCCGGTTCCGAGGAGCGCTACCCGTGGGTTCAGGCCCTGCGCGCGGCACTGCCGGAAGACGGCATCCTGGTCACCGACTCGACGCAACTGGCCTATAACACCAACTGCGCCCTGCCCTGCTACAGTCCGCGCAGCCACCTGACCTGCACCACCGGCTACGGTACCCTGGGCTTCGCCCTGCCCGCCGCCATCGGCGCGCGGCTGTCCGGGGAACGCGATGTACTGGCGCTGATCGGCGACGGCGGCCTGATGTTCACCCTGGGCGAACTGGCCGCGGCGGTGGAACAGCAGTTGCCGCTGCCGATCCTGGTGTGGAACAACAGCGGCTACGGCGAAATCCGCGACTTTATGGATGAGGCCGGCGTGGAACAGGAGGGCGTCAATCTCAGCACGCCGGATTTCGTCGCGCTGGCAAAATCCTTTGGCGCCGGGGGCTGCCGCATCGAGAGGCCGGAACAACTGGGGCCGGCTGTTGCCGAAGCGCTCAACATAAATGTGCCGACATTGATCGAGATCACCGCGTAGGGTGCGCCGCGCGCACCGCCCTGGCACATGGTACGAAGCCGCCCTGTAGGAATACTAAAACCTGGAGTAACTCCATGACAGATTTCAGCAAACTGCACACCGACAAACTCTATATCAACGGCGAATGGCAGGATTCCGCCGGGGGCGATCTGCACCCGGTGGTCAACCCGGCCACCGAGGAAGTCCTCTGCCAGGTGGTACAGGCCTCCAGCGAGGACGTCGACGCCGCCGTCTCCGCCGCCCGCGCCGCCTTCGGCAGTTGGGGCAAGACCAGTGCGGAAGAGCGCGCCGCACTGATGAATGCCATCGCCGACGGCATGGAAAAGCGCCGCGAGGACCTGATCCAGGCGGTTTCCTCGGCGCTGGGCTGCCCCGCCCATATCACCAAGTGGCTGCACGTGGACGGGCCCATCTACGCCATGCGCTACTACGCCGACCGCGCCGCGCTGATGGAGAAAACCGAAAAGGCGGCCCACTCGCTGATACTGCGCGAGCCGGTCGGCGTCTGCGGATTTATCACGCCCTGGAACTACCCGCTGCACCAGTTCGTCGGCAAGGTGGCGCCGGCGCTGGCGGCGGGCTGCACCATGATCTCCAAGCCCTCCGAGACCACGCCCCTGCAGGATTACGTGATGGCGGAGATCATCGACGAGGCGGGCCTGCCGCCGGGCGTATTCAACCTGGTGCCCGGCGCCGGCCCCGTCGTCGGCGCCGCGCTGGCCGCGCACCCGCTGGTGGACATGGTGTCCTTCACCGGCTCCACCCGCGCCGGCGTGGAAGTGGCCAAAGCGGCCGCACCGACGGTCAAGCGCGTCACCCAGGAACTGGGGGGCAAATCGCCGCTGATCATCACCCCGGATGCGGACCTGGAAAAGGCCGTGCGCTGGGGTTGCGAGGATGTGTTCATCAACAGCGGCCAGACCTGCACGGCGCTGGCGCGTATGCTGGTTCCGGCGGACAAATACGACGAAGCGGTCCGGATCGCCAAGCAGTTCGCCGAGGAAGCGGCGCTGGGTACCGGCTCCGACGCGTTGATGGGCCCGGTGTCGTCCGCGCGCCAGCGGGATATCGTGCGTGGTTATATCGAGAAGGGCGTGGCCGAGGGTGCGCGCCTTGTCACCGGCGGCGCCGAGACACCGGAGGGCTACGACAAGGGCTACTACGTCAAGCCGACGGTATTCGCCGACGTCAGCAACGATATGACCATCGCCCGCGAGGAGATCTTCGGCCCGGTGACCTGCCTGATCCCCTACAAGGATATGGACGAGGCCATCGCCATTGCCAACGACACCGAATACGGCCTCGCCAGCGGCGTCTGGGCAAAGGATGCCGACAGCGCCCTGCCGGTGGTGCGCCGCATCGAGGCGGGGCTCTGCTTCGTCAACGGCGGCGAGTTCAATTACGAGGCACCCTTCGGCGGCTACAAGCGCTCCGGCAACGGCCGCGAATTCGGCGACGCCGGCCTGGACGAGTTTATCGAACTGAAATCCGTGCAACTGCCGGCATAAAATTCTGCGCCGCCCGGGGACTGGGCGGCGCAGTTGACGACTGTCCGCGGTCCCGCTATCTTTGCCCCCACATCCAGAGAGTGGCTGACGCCAACGCCAACCTGCCGACCGGGGCAAGGTGGTTTTCTCTTCATCGCCAATGCCTTTGCAACGATGGGAGAGATGGGACCCGACAGTACCTGTAGAAAGGTAACGGGTAATCCAACCGGATTTGCGGATTTACTTCCGCCTCTTCCACGTCAGCCCTCCATGCACTGCTTTTGGAGGGACCATGTCCGAATCACCCTATTCCAGCTCAGACGTTGTCGAAATCCAGATTGCCAAC
Organism: Microbulbifer halophilus; assembly: GCF_026183675.1. Taxonomy (GTDB): domain Bacteria; phylum Pseudomonadota; class Gammaproteobacteria; order Pseudomonadales; family Cellvibrionaceae; genus Microbulbifer; species Microbulbifer halophilus. The sequence continues at coordinate 2,896 of NZ_JAPIVK010000063.1, read as the reverse complement.
CAGCGCCGCCGCACTGCCGTGCGCGCCGTGCGACGGGCCGACCGGCAATTGCTGTGGCAACTACTGTTCCAAAGTGCAGAAGAAGCTTTAGAATTCGCCACCAGTTGCCGAGCCAGCGATCAGCCCGTAACGGCCCACAAGGCCTGCGAACTGGCCGGATAAACTAGACTGGTGCCACAAGCACGAATCGAGGAGCCAACAAAAACGCCATGTCCAATCGAGAACAATTCTTCCAGCACCTGCGCGACGAACTGAAACAGATCGAAGCCGACGGCCTCTACAAGCGCGAGCGCATCATCACCTCGCAGCAGGCCGCCGAGATTCAGGTAAACAACGAAGCCGAAGTGCTGAACTTCTGCGCCAACAACTACCTGGGCCTGGCCAATCACCCGGACCTGGCGCAGGCGGCCAAAGACGGCCTCGACCAGTACGGCTTCGGCATGGCGTCGGTGCGCTTTATCTGCGGCACCCAGGACATCCACAAGGCGCTGGAATCGCGCCTGTCGGAATTCCTGCACACCGAAGACACCATTCTCTATACCTCCTGTTTCGACGCCAACGGCGGCCTCTTCGAAACCCTGCTGGGCCCGGACGACGCCATCATCTCCGATGCCCTAAACCACGCCTCCATCATCGACGGCGTGCGCCTGTGCAAGGCCAGGCGCTTCCGCTACGCCAACAACGATATGGCGGACCTGGAGAAGCAACTGCAGGTGGCCGACGCCGCCGGCGCCAGAACCAAACTGATCGCCACCGACGGCGTCTTCTCCATGGACGGCGTCATCGCCGACCTGAAGACACTGTGCGACCTGGCGGACAAGTACGACGCACTGGTGATGGTGGACGACTCCCACGCGGTGGGCTTCCTCGGCCAGCACGGCCGCGGCACTCACGAGTACTGCGACGTAATCGAACGCGTCGATATCATCACCGGCACCCTGGGCAAGGCCCTCGGTGGCGCCTCCGGCGGCTACACCTCCGGGCGCGGGGAAATTGTCGACCTGCTGCGCCAACGCTCGCGCCCCTACCTGTTTTCCAACTCCGTGGCACCGGCGATCGTCACCGCATCGCTGAAAGTGCTCGACATGCTGATGGAGGGCGGCGAGCTGCGGGAAAAACTGCGCGAGAACTCCACCTATTTCCGCAAGCGTATGACCGAAGCCGGTTTCGACCTGGCCGGCGCCGACCACCCCATCATCCCGGTGATGATCGGCGACGCCTCCCTGGCCCAGCAGATGGCCGACAAGATGCTCGAGCGCGGCATTTACGTGATCGGCTTCTTCTACCCGGTAGTGCCCAGGGGCCAGGCCCGCATCCGCACCCAGATGTCCGCCGCCCACACACGGGAACAGCTCGACCGCTGCATCGATGCCTTCATCGAAGTGGGCAAAGAACTGAAAATTATTTAACCCCCTAAACCTCAACAGCAAGCTCCCCTCTCCCGGGAGCGCGGAGCTCCAGCTCCGCATGCGGGCCGCAAGGCCCGCCCGATCCAATCACAGAATTCCGGCCCAGAAACATGAAAGCACTCTCCAAACTCAAATCCGAACCGGGCATCTGGCTCACCGACGCGGAAGTTCCCGAACCCGGCCACAACGACCTGCTGATCAAAATCCGCAAGACCGCCATCTGCGGCACCGACATGCATATCTACCACTGGGACGAGTGGTCGCAGAAAACCATTCCGGTGCCCATGGTGGTGGGCCACGAATACGTGGGCGAAGTCGTGGGCATGGGCCAGGAAGTGCGCGGTTTCGAAGTGGGCGATCGCGTCTCCGGCGAGGGCCATATCACCTGCGGCTACTGCCGCAACTGCCGCGCCGGCCGCCGCCACCTGTGCCGCAACACCTACGGCGTGGGCGTCAACCGGCCCGGCGCCTTCGCCGAATACCTGGTGATCCCGGCCCTGAACGCCTTCAAGATTCCCGACAACATCTCCGACGATCTGGCCTCCATTTTCGACCCCTTCGGCAACGCGGTGCACACGGCGCTGTCCTTCGACCTGGTGGGCGAGGATGTGCTGATCACCGGCGCCGGCCCCATCGGCATCATGGCCGCCGCCGTGGCCCGCCATGTGGGCGCGCGTCACGTGGTGATCACCGATATCAACGACTACCGCCTGGACCTGGCGAAAAAGATGGGCGCCACCCGCACCGTCAACGTCAGCCGGGAGGAACTGCCGGACGTGATGAACGAAATCGGCATGACCGAAGGCTTCGATGTGGGCATGGAAATGTCCGGCGTCCCCTCCGCCTTCCGCTCCATGCTCACGGCCATGAACCACGGCGGCAAGATCGCCATGCTCGGCATTCCCGCCGGCGAGATGGCAATCGACTGGGGCGAGTTCATTTTCAAGGGCCTGATTCTCAAAGGCGTCTACGGCCGCGAGATGTTCGAGACCTGGTACAAAATGGCCAGCCTGATCCAGTCCGGCCTGAACCTGGACCCGATGATCACCCACCAGTTTTCCGTCGACGACTTCCAGAAAGGTTTCGACACCATGGGCTCCGGCCATTCCGGCAAGGTGGTCCTGAACTGGCAGTGATGCCGGTAGCGCCAATTTACCTATCTCTATATCCGTGGGCGGGCCGCAGGGCCCGCTTTCCCGACACACCAGCTACTCTCTACCTTACCGCCTCCATTCTCCTTTTCCAGTAAAGTTGCGCATCAGAATATATCCGGTACGCCATGCAAAACTACCGGAAATCCAACAAAGTTTATCGATCAGGGCCTATGCCAAGCGGGAGGCACAAGGGCCAGCGATCAATCTCCAGAAATACGTGGCTATACCAATCAGACCCCAGACTTCACGCTTTAAAATGTCAGCGCACTGTTCGTCGACTTTTTTTCCACTATTAACCCGGCATTCAAATAGGCATCATGCGGCATATCGAAT
>NZ_JAPIVK010000062.1 GCF_026183675.1 Microbulbifer halophilus | reverse complement strand
ACCCTGGTAGCTAGCCAGAGCCCAAGGACAGATACAAGGGTGCGCTGCGCACCATTGATCGGCCGGTGCGCACGGCGCACTCTACTGAGAGTCTCGAAACTCACAGTTTGCGCTGAATCACACCCCGGTGCAGCTCGTAACGGCCTTCTTTGCGGTCGGCAAAATAGTGCTCCAGCGTTTCCCGGATGATCGGAAACGCGATTTCCTTCCACGGTATTTCCTCTTCCGCAAACAGCCCCACCTCCAGCGATTCCGGCCCGGCACCGTAGTGGGTGTCGGTGAGCTCGCCGCGGTAGATCAGGTAGACCTGGTTGATGTGCGGGATATCGTAGATGGTATAGAGGCCGTCTACGCACACGTTGGCCCGTGCCTCCTCCCAGGACTCGCGCAGGGCGCCCTGCTCGCTGGTTTCGCCGTTTTCCATAAAGCCGGCGGGCAGGGTCCAGAGGCCCAGGCGGGGCTCGATGGCACGCTTGCACAGCAGCACTTTATCGCCCAGGTAGGGCAGGGTACCGACGATCACGCGCGGGTTGATATAGTGGATGGCGCCGCAACCGCCGCACAGGTGGCGGGGCCGGTCGTCGCCTTCGGGAATTGAAAAAGTAACGGCATCGCTGCCGCAGTGACTGCAGAATTTCATCGCGCCAGTATACCCGTGTCGGTATCTGGCGCCAGTCTCTTCCATTCGTGGCGCCGCTATCCCTCCGGGCCCGTTCCGGCGCCGGCACAACATCTATCCGGCACAGCATCTATAGTTTTGAAATGGATACTGCTGCAGTAGTGGATTGAGTTGTCGCCGATGTTGAACCTCTCCCGTCAGTTTGCGGTGGCCGCAGTCGCGCTGCTGTTGCTGATTGCCTGTTCTGAAAGCGAACAGCCGCCCGCACCGCAGCCGCCCCCGGTGGAGGTGCTCACCGTGCGCGAGCAGCCGGTAATTCCCCGTTTCGAATACGTCGGCCGTATAGAGGCCATTGATGAGTTGAGTGTGCGCCCGCGCGTGGAGGGGTATATCGAGAGCCGCCACTTCACCGAGGGCGACATGGTGCAGAAAGGGCAGTTGCTCTACAAAATTGACCCCCGGCCTTTTGTCGCTGCACTGGACAATGCCCGCGGTGCCCGCTCGCGGGCCGAGGCGTCGCTGCGGGTGGCGGAGCGCAACTACCGCCGCGGGCGCGAGCTGATAGAGACCGGCGCCATCAGCAGGTCGCAGATGGATGAACTGGAGGGCACTTTCGAGGAGGCCGAGGCCTCTCTGAAGGAGGCGCAGGCCAATGTGGAGACCGCCGAGCTCAATCTTTCCTTCACCGATGTGACCTCGCCACTGACCGGGCGCATCGGTGTGAACCAGTACACTGAAGGTTCGCTGGTGGGACCGCAGGCGGATCCGCCCCTGACCACCATCGTCAGTGTCGATCCCATCTATGTACGCTTCGAAGTGCCGGAAGACCGCCTGTTCGCGGTACAGCAGGAGCGGGAGCGTCGCCGCGAGCGCGGCCTGGCGCAGGAACGGCGGGATATCCGCATCAAGCAACCGGATGGCAACTACTATCCGCACCGCGGTGACATCGTGTTCGTCGACAACCAGGTTACCCTGAACACCGGCTCGGTGCTGGTGCGTGCCCGCTTTCCCAATCCGGAGGGGCTGCTGGTGCAGGGCCAGTTCGCGCGGGTATCGATCCGTGTGTTCAGCGGCGCCGACCAGATCAAGCCGCTGGTGCCCCAGGCGGCGGTCATGGAGGACATGCAGGGCCGCTATGTATACACAGTGGAAAGTGATGAGCAGAACCAGAGCATTGCCAGAAAGCGCTACCTGAAACTGGGTCAGCGGGAAGGGGAGCTGTGGGCGGTGGAAGAGGGGCTGAAAGCCGGTGAGGTGATTATCGTCAACGGCCTGCAGAGGGTTGCGGCGAACAAGCCGGTGACGCCACAGAACACGCCGCGCGATCCCTACACCGGGGAAGGGGCGGCGGGCGCGTCGTCCGGGGTTCCGTCAGCCGCACAACCGGCGGGTGGTGAGCCCGGCCGGGACGACGCTCCCCTCAGGGATGAAGAGGGCAAAGAGGTATATGACGGCAAGTAACCCCCGAAGGACCGGGAGGCTGCGCCCTTGATCAGCGCCTTCTGTATACGGCGGCCGCGCTTCGCCTTCGTGATTTCAATCCTGATAACCCTCGCCGGGTTGTTGGCCCTGCCGCTGTTGCCGATTGCCCAGTTCCCGGATGTGGCGCCGCCCACGATCAATGTCTCAACCAGCTACTCCGGTGCCAGTGCGGAGGTGATGCGGGATAGCGTCGCCGTGCCCATCGAATCCCAGGTCAACGGTGTGGAGGGCATGGAGTACATGTCGTCCACCAGCGGTAACGATGGTTCCTACAGCCTGACGGTCACTTTTGAGCCCGATTACGACGACGATATCGCCCAGGTCAATGTGCAGAACCGGGTGCAGGAAGCCACGCCGTCATTGCCGGAGGAGGTCAAACGCAACGGCGTGGTGGTGCGCAAGCAGAGCAGCAATATGCTGCTGGTGGTGAATCTGTTTTCGCCGGAAGAGAAATTCGACCAACTGTTTCTCGCCAACTACGGCGAGATCTACCTGAAAGACGAGCTGGCGCGGGTACCCGGAGTCAGCAATGTGACCATCTTCGGCAACCAGAACTACGCCATGCGCATCTGGCTGAACCCGGACCGTATGGCGTCGCTGGATGTGACGGTACAGGATGTGATCGCGGCCGTGCAGGCGCAGAACCTGCAGGTGGCCGCCGGCCAGCTGGGCGCGCCGCCGATCGGCAAGGACCAGCAGTTTCAGTACAACATCATCGCCCGGGGACGACTGGAAAAGCCGCAGGAATTCGAGGAAATCAGCATCCGCGCCGATCCCAGCGGTGGCATGGTGCGCCTCGGGGATATTGCGCGCATCGAGCTGGGGAGCGAGTCCTACGCCTCCTACGGGCAACTGGACAACAAGCCCTCGGCGGTAATCGGCATTTACCAGTTGCCGGATGCCAATGCGCTGAGTGTGGCCCAGGGTATTCACAGAAAAATGCAGGAGCTGCGGCAGAACTTTCCCGAGGGGCTGGAGTACGGCATCCTCTACGACACCACCCTGTTCGTGGAAGCCTCCATTGACGAGGTGGTGGAAACCCTGATCATCGCACTGGTACTGGTGATCCTGGTGGTGTTCCTGTTCCTGCAGGACTGGCGGTCGACCCTGATCCCCGGTATCGCGATACCGGTTTCGCTGATCGGCACCTTCGCCATGATGCTGGCGCTGGGCATGACCATCAATACCATCACCCTGTTCGCGCTGGTTCTGGCGATCGGTATCGTCGTCGACGACGCCATCATCGTGGTGGAAAACACCCAGCGCCTGCTCGGCGAGGGATTGTCGCCGAAAGAGGCGGCGCTGGAATCGATGCGCGAAGTGACCGGACCGATCGTTTCCACCACACTGGTTCTGATGGCGGTATTCGTGCCGGTGATGCTGATGCCGGGACTCACCGGCAAGATGTACCAGCAGTTTGCGATCACCATCTCCGGCGCGGTGCTGATCTCGGCCGTCAACGCCTTGACCCTGAGCCCGGCGCTCTGTGCCGTACTGCTGCGTCCGGCCAGGGAAGGCGAGGTGGGCGGCGTCAGAGAGACAGGCGCGTTCGGTTGGTTCAACCGGGCGCTGCACAGGGCCACGGAGTTTTACGCCGGCCTGGTGCACCGCCTGGTGGGCGTGCCGCTGCTGGTCGTAGGCTCCATCGTGGGCCTGGTATTCGTCTGCTACTGGCTGTTTACCAGTGTGCCGACCGGCTTTATCCCGGATGAGGACCAGGGCGCTTTCATGCTGCATGTGCAGTTGCCCGATGGCTCCTCCCTGGAGCGCACCGGCTCGGTGGTGGACCGGGTGACGAATATTCTGCTCGAGGAGGAGGGGGTCATTCACGCCGTGGGTGTACCCGGCTTCAATATGCTGGCCAACAGTGCCGCCTCCAATGCGGCCCTGATGTTCGCGATCCTCAAACCCTGGGACGAGCGGAAGACGAAAGAAACCAACCAGTCCGCCATCATGCAGCGGGTGCAGCAAAAGGTGGCGGCGATTCCCGGCGCCCAGGTGATGGCGATCGCGATTCCGCCGGTCCCCGGCGTGGGCTCGGTGGGTGGTTTCGAATTCGTGCTCGAGGACCTGCAGGGGCGCGACACCGCCGCGCTATCGGCGGCAATGTACGAACTGCTGGGCCAGGCCAACCAGCGTCCGGAAATTGGCCAGGCGTTTACCAGCTTCCAGGCCAGTACGCCGCAACTGCAGCTGGAAGTCGACAAGGACAAGGCCCGCACCCTGGGCGTGCAACTCACCGATATCTACACCACCCTGCAGACACTACTGGGCGGTTTTTATGTCAACGACTTCAATGTCTACGGCAAGGTCTTCCGCGTCATGGCGCAGGCGGAATCCGAGTTCCGCGACAAGGAGGAGGACCTGGCGGGCTTTTATGTGCGCGCCGACAGCGGCGGTCTGGTGCCGGTCACCTCGGTGGCGGAGATCACGCCCATCGTCGCGCCCCAGACCATCAACCGCTACAACCTCTACAACAGTGTCACCATCAATGGCTCGCCGGCGCCGGGCCGCGCCAGCGGCGAGGCGATGAAGGCGATGGAGCAGTTGGGAAACGCGCTGCCGGAGGGCTACGCCTACGAGTGGACCGGTACCAGCCTGCAGCAAGTGAAATCCGGCAATATGGCTCCCATCCTGTTTTCACTGGCGGTGGTGTTTGTCTACCTGTTCCTGGTAGCGCAGTACGAGAGCTGGAGCATTCCGATTGCCGTACTGCTGTGCGTCCCCATCGCCATTGCCGGGGCCATGTTTGCCGTGTGGATCACAAAGTCGGAGAACAACCTGTACACCCAGATCGGGCTGGTGCTGCTGATCGGTATGGCGGCGAAGAGCGCCATTCTGATCGTGGAATTCGCCTGCCTGGAGCGGGATAGGGGCAAATCCGTCATGGATTCGGCCCTCGGCGCCACGCGGCTGCGTTTCCGAGCGGTGTTGATGACATCGCTGGCTTTCGTGCTGGGGATGGTGCCGCTGCTGATCGCCTCCGGCGCCGGCGCGGTCAGCCGATTTGCCCTGGGCCTGGCGGTGTTCGGTGGCATGGTGGCGGCCAGCCTGCTGGCGACCCTGCTGGTGCCCGCCTACTACGCGCTGGTGCAGAACCTGCGCGAGCGGGTCAAGGGTGGACATACGCCGACCCATACTGGCGGAGACTCGCCCCCGAATTCGTAGGATGGGCAAAGGAGCGCAGCGACATGCCCATCACGGTCCGGCTGATGGGCACGAGCCCGCCATGGATGGAGGGGTGCCGCCCAGCGGAATGCCGCCCAACGGGAATGCAGAAAACGCATGGAGCAGTTTTTCTGCCTGCGCTTTGCCATCCTGCAGCACTTTAGCGATTGAACTGCCTCTCCGGGGCAGGGTCTGAATCGGGGCTGGCGTCTTTCGTCACTTGGTAGTAATTTGGGTACGCTTGTAGCAGCGGAGTGTGATATCGAATTCCATGTTGGTGCAGATTGAAGAAACCATTTCCCGTATGCGGGGCCAGTTGCAGGCTCAGGTGCCATCCGGCACGGATCTGCAGGGTCACGCCGCGGTAATGCTGGCACTGACCGACGAGCCGGACCCGGAAGTCATTCTCACCAAGCGCTCCGCCAGCCTCTCCACCCACTCCGGCGAGGTGTCCCTGCCCGGCGGTCGCTGGGATCTGACCGATCCGTCGCTGGAATTCACTGCCCTGCGGGAGACCGAAGAGGAAATCGGTGTGCCGGCCGATCAGGTGCGCGTCCTGGGGCCGCTGTGGAAGCGCAGCACGCGCTGGCAGGTCCAGGTGACACCCTGGCTGGGTGTGGTGTCCCCGGACGTGAAGACCACCCCGAATCCGGGCGAGCTGGATGCGGTCTTTCGCGTACCGCTGTCTTTCTTCCTCGCCGATCCGCGCATCCGCACCGATCGAATCACCATCGACCGGCGCGCCGTCTATCTGCCCGCCTACCAGTTCCGCGAGTTCGAGATCTGGGGTTTTACCGCCGGCGTACTGACGGAATTCCTGGTGAAGATCCTCGGCGCCTCCATCGGCCGCCGCGACGATGTACCGCTGCGGGCGCTGAGCTGAGGCGGGATGATCGGTGCGCACGGCGCACCCTACCTGTCCCGGGTTTTGGGTCCCGCCGTGTATAATCCCGGTCGTTTTTGACCGCGAGCCGCTGTATGCCCAGACCCAAATCCGCCATCGCCCTGGACGAGGTGCACTGGGGCGCCCTGAAAACCCTGTTTCCCTACCTGCTGGAATTCAAGCGCGCCGTGATCCTGGCGCTGGCCTGCCTGGTGGGCGCCAAGCTGGCGAGCACCGGGATGCCGTTCATTCTCAAGCATATTGTCGACGGCCTGGACGGGGAGGGCGGTGCGGCCGCCGCGATCGCGCTGCCGCTGGGGCTGCTGCTGGCCTACGGCGCGGTGCGTTTTTCCAGCGTGCTGTTTGGCGAACTGCGGGACACAGTGTTCGGCCGCGTGACGGAACGCGCCCAGCGCCGGGTGGGCCTGGAGGTATTCGAGCACCTGCACAGGCTGGACCTGGATTTTCACCTGGACCGCCGCACCGGTGGCCTGTCGCGGGATATCGAGCGGGGCAATGCCGGTATCGGCTTCCTGATGCGCTTTATGGTGTTCAACATCGTGCCGACGCTGGTGGAAATCGTCATGGTGGCGGGGCTGTTGTGGTGGAACTACAGCTACCTGTTTGCACTGCTGGTGCTGGGTGCGGTGGTGGTCTATATCGGCTTCTCCGTGGTGGCCACCGAGTGGCGCACGCGCTTCGTGCGAGAGCTCAATCGGGCGGAATCCCGCAGCAGCAGCCGCTCGGTGGACAGCCTGCTCAACTACGAGACGGTCAAATACTTCGGCAACGAGGAGCACGAAGCGGGCCACTACGATCGGGAACTGGCGCACTGGGAACAGGCGCGGCGCAAAAACCGGCTGTCCCTGTTCGGCCTGAATATCGGCCAGGCGGTGATCATTGCCCTGGCCATGACCGGCGCCATGATCCTGGCCGCGTTCAATGTTACCCGTGGCGCCATGACCGTGGGCGATTTCGTGTTGATCAACGCCTTCATGATGCAGATCTTTATTCCGCTCAACTTTCTCGGTTTTGTCTACCGGGAACTGAAAGGCGCGCTGGCGAACATTGAGAAAATGTTCTCGCTGCTGAAGGCGAAGCCGGCGATCGAGGATAAAGCGGACGCCCCCGACCTGGAAATCCGCGCGGGCCGCATCGAGTTCGACGACGTGCGTTTCGGCTACGGGGAGGATCGCGAGATCCTCAAAGGCATCCGCTTTACCGTGGAGCCGCAACAGAAGGTCGCCATCGTCGGTGCCAGCGGCGCCGGCAAGTCGACACTGTTCAAACTGCTGTTCCGCTTCTACGACGCCGGCGCCGGACGCATCCGGATCGACGGTCGGGATATTCGCGATGTCAACCAGCGCTCCCTGCGCAGCGCCATCGGCGTGGTGCCGCAGGAGGCGGTGCTGTTCAACCAGTCGATTCTGGAAAATGTGCGCTATGGCCGTGTGGACGCCAGCGACGAAGAAGTGATGGAGGTCATCCGGCACGCGCAACTGGCGGAGTTTATCGAGCAACTGCCGGAAGGAGCGGCGACCATGGTAGGCGAGCGTGGCCTGAAGTTCTCCGGCGGCGAGAAACAGCGTGTCGCCATAGCCCGTGCGCTGCTGAAACGGCCGCCGATCATGGTATTTGACGAGGCCACCTCGTCCCTAGACAGCCATTCCGAACGCGGCATTCTCGCCTCATTGCAGCAGATTGCCCGGAAACAGACCACCCTGGTGATCGCCCACCGCCTGTCCACGGTGGTGGATGCGGATGTGATCCTGGTGATGGATCGGGGCGAGATCGTCGAGCGCGGCAGCCACGCCGAGCTGCTCGCAAACGACAGCCACTACGCCTCCCTGTGGCAATTGCAGCAGCAGGAGCGCGGCGTCGAAACGGTTTCTACCAACCTTTAGGAGCCTGCTTGCAGGCGAATGCAGGGAGCCCCCGTTCCTTTCGCCTGCAAGCAGGCTCCTACAGCCACCCTTCAAAACGCAGTGTGCCATCCTACCGTTGGCGATTCCGCCGTCTTGATTAAAACCCGGTGCCAGACTAATGTGGCGCCGGAGCAACGATAACAATAGGCAGAATTCCTATGGAAATTTCCAATATCCCCTTCGCGAGCGGCAGGCTCGCCGCTGCGCTGTTGGCCCTGACACTGGTAAGTGCGTGTTCACCGCGAGACGGGCAGGAGACCACCGAGATGGTCGAGACAGAGACGGCGACAGAGGCAGAACAGATCGAGAACACTGCCCCGGAACCGGCCGCGAAAGAAGACAACGGCCGCTTCGATATCTACGTACCGGTCGAATTGAACGCGGACCTGTCCGATCTATCCGACGACCAGCGCCAGATGATCGGCCTGCTGATCGATGCCAGCAAGATTATGGACCGCCTCTTCTGGCTGCAGTCCTACGGCCCGGAGGAGGAACTGCTGGCCGGTATCGACGACAACCGCAAGCGCGAGTTCGCACGTATCAATTACGGCCCCTGGGATCGCCTGGACAACAACGAGCCGTTTATCGACGGCTACGGCCCCAAACCCCTGGGGGCGCAGTTCTACCCGGAGGATATGACCAAGGCCGAGTTCGAAGACTGGGACCAGCCGGGCAAGGACGGCCTCTATTCGCTGGTGCGCCGCGATAATAACGGCAACCTCAAGCTGGTGCCCTACCACGAGGCCTACAGCGCGGACCTGAAAAAGGCCGCGGAAATCCTGCGCCGCGCCTCCGAGCTGGCGGAGGACGAGCAGTTTGCCGGCTACCTGCGCCTGCGCGCCGATGCCCTGCTGAGTGACGACTTCCGACCCAGCGACATGGCCTGGATGGATATGAAAAACAACGAGATCGACGTGGTGATCGGCCCCATCGAGAACTACGAAGACCAGTTGTTCGCCTACCGCACCGCCTACGAATCCTACGTACTGCTGAAGGATATGGAGTGGAGCGAGAAACTGGCCAAATTTGCCGCCTTCCTGCCGGAGCTGCAGGAGGGCCTGCCGGTGGAAGACAAGTACAAGGCGGAGGAACCGGGCACCGACTCGGATCTCAACGCCTACGATGCGCTCTACTACGCCGGCCACAGCAACGCCGGCTCCAAGACCATCGCCATCAACCTGCCCAACGACGAGGAAGTGCAGCTGGCCAAGGGCACCCGCCGCCTGCAGTTGAAAAATGCCATGCGCGCCAAGTTCGACAAGATCCTCGAGCCTATCAGCGAGGTATTGATTGCCGAAGACCAGCGCCAATACATCACCTTCCCGGCCTTCTTTGCCAACACCATGTTCCACGAAGTGGCCCACGGTCTCGGCATCAAGAAGACCGTTACCGATGGCGCCAACGTACGCCAGGTACTGAAGGAAACCTCCTCCGCGCTGGAAGAGGGCAAGGCGGATATCCTCGGCCTCTACATGGTGACCAGGCTGCACGAGAAGGGCGAGATAGAAGAGGGCGAGCTGATGGACAACTACGTCACCTTTCTCGCCAGCATCTTCCGCAGTGTGCGTTTCGGTGCGGCCAGCGCCCATGGCAAGGCCAATATGATGCGCTTCAACTACTTCAAGGAGCAGGGCGCCTTTACCCGAGATCCGGAAACCGGTGAATACAGCGTGGACTTCGAGAAAATGCAGGACGCCATGACCAGCCTGTCCCGGTTGATCCTGACCATCCAGGGTGACGGTGACTACGTCGCAGCCAAAGAACTGCTGGATAGCAAAGGCGTGGTCGGCGCCGAACTGCGGGCGGATCTCGATCGTCTATCGGACGCCGATATCCCGGTGGACGTGACCTTTATCCAGGGCAGGGAAGTGTTGGGGCTGCAATGACCCCCTTTACTTCAGTCGCAAAAAACAGAAACCCCGGCTTTTGCCGGGGTTTCTGTTTTTTTGAGGTTCTTATCCGGAATGGGTCCTGGGTGCAGTCGCAGCGGTCGCGATAGCGCCAGGCACAAAAAAGCCCCGGCAATGCCGGGGCTCAGGTGGTGGCCCGTTCAGCCTTCGGGCCGGAGTGTTACCGCTGACTGATCAGGGTGCCGGCGGTGCCACACAGGCGGAGAAGACATCCAGGTCGTTCAGCAGGCCGACGAGGCTTCCCAGGTCGATCTGCACCTGATTGAAGTCATCGGTGGAGTCGAAGGACACCAGTGCCTGGTCACCGCCGCCGAGGATACTGAGTGCCACCAGGCTGGAGCCGGTAAAGCTCTCCTGCTCGGTGCCGTTCAGCAGTGTGGTGATGGTGATGGTCTCCAGCAGCGTCAGGTCGATGAGTGTGTCGGGGTTTTGCACTACAAAGCCCACGCGGTGTGCGCCGGTGTAGGTCTGGCTGGTGTCGGTCACCTGGATAAAGGCGCTGCCTGTCAGGCCGGCGGGGACGGAGATCCGCGCGGCGTCGTCCAGGTTGGTGTTGATCACATTGCCTTCATCGGTGATTGAGCAACCCAGGCAGGTGAGGCCGGTGTCGCCGCTGGTCACGGTGGCGTTCGGGTC
>NZ_JAPIVK010000061.1 GCF_026183675.1 Microbulbifer halophilus | reverse complement strand
GTCGACGTGACCGATGGTGCCCACATTGATGTGGGGCTTGGAACGCTCAAACTTCTCTTTTGCCATTGCTAAGCCTCCTAATATAGGCCGCCCACAGCGCGCCCATCTCCAGAACCTGCCCAACCGGGAGCCGCAAAATCGACCCCCGGATACAAACAGCCGCAGAGACACCTGCCCCTGCGGCCATCAAAAAAATGGAGCTCATGGGCGGATTTGAACCGCCGACCTCACCCTTACCAAGGGTGTGCTCTACCCCTGAGCTACATGAGCATCTTACTGCCAATGACGACGCCCGAGAGCCCCGCCACAACAGGCAATCGATCCAGATCACCTGCTTCACCGCCATCCCGGCGGAATCTCCCACCTGCGCTCACACAAAATATGGAGCGGGCAGCGGGAATCGAACCCGCATCATCAGCTTGGAAGGCTGAGGTTCTACCATTGAACTATGCCCGCACGCGGGAACCTCCAAGCAAAAGGCCTCAACCTTCCGCTGGCGATGCCATCCGGCCAAACAACCTTCCGGCATCTCGATATGGTGCAGGGGGGTGGATTCGAACCACCGAAGCTTGCGCGTCAGATTTACAGTCTGATCCCTTTGGCCACTCGGGAACCCCTGCTCGAAAGCGGCGTGTATTCTCTACACCGACCATCGCGCTGTCAACGATTTTTTCCTTCAAATTCACAGACTTACCTGCAGAACTCAAAGTGGACAGCACGAGAGACAGAAAAATGGAGCTGGCGAGAGGAGTCGAACCCCCGACCGGCTGATTACAAGTCAGCTGCTCTACCAACTGAGCTACGCCAGCCCTGTCTCTGCACCGACGGTTCCGAAATCGGCCCCGTCAATGGAGGCGGGATTCTAGGGGAAGTTATGTCGACAAGCAACAGGCAATTGGGGGACAGGGACTCTCGGCAGGGTGCACCGTGCGCACCGTCTGGATCAAGGCTCTGCGGGCGCCCCTCTCACCCCCGCTCAGTCGGCCGCCACCTCGCTGCACAGATTCCGGCGACGACCCAGATCGGGATAGTCGCTCTGGAGCTGGCTCCAGAACTCCTCCGCCAGGCCGTCGATTTCGCCGGGCGGCATTACCACCCAGCGCTCCAGGTAGGTCTGCGGCTCTTCGCGGGTGCGGACCCGATGACCGCGCCCGCGCAGCTCTTCGGCCAGATTCTCGGCCCGCTCCGGCTCGGAGAAGATGCCGAAAGAGATACCGTTGGTCAGGGAGCCATCCGGGATCACATAGCTGTCGATCCCCTCCGCCTGCAGCTCGCGCAGCTTGCGAAACGCTTCGCGCCTCGTCTCCCGGGGCGCGAGGAATACCCAGTAGCGCATCTGGCCCTTCATCTCCAGCTCCCGCAGATCCGCGTCCAACTGCAGTGCCCGCAGGCGCTCGGTGACGTCCTCGCCCTGGTAGGCCTCCTCGAAGGGTCCGATCAGGGTACACAGCGATTCACCGCGCGCTTCGGGCTCGGGATCCGGTTCAGGCTTCGCGGCTGCCGGCGCCAGCTGCTCCGCCGGCACCTCGCTCACCAGCCGCACCGTCTCGCCCTCCCCGGTGCCGGGGAGCCTCTCCGCAGTCGCGACCATCGCGGGCGCGCGGCCGGTGGCCTGGAACCAGGCAAAGAGGCCGATATTGGCCAGCAACAGGGCGAGAACTATCCAGCGCATAGCATCAAAATTCTGTTTGTCAGGGGTTGCTCAGCGCGAGGCCGTCGAGCACCAGTTCCGGTATCAACTGGTGGGAGCGGTCGCACAGGGACGAAAAAAAGAGACCATCGCCACCGGTCAGCCAGAGCTCCGGCTCCGGGCCGCCATCGCGGACCAGTTCCCGCGACGCGCGATCAATGGCGCCCAGCACCATCAGCGGCAGGCCGCGATTGACCGCGGCATCGGTATCGCGACCGGGCGCCAGCGACATTCCGGGATTCAGCAGTTCCGCCGCTTTCACCGCGTCGGTATCCCGGTCCAGGGCCCGGCGCATCGGCGCCAGGCCCGGCAATATATACCCCCCCAGGTGCCGGCCGCCAGCGTCCAGCAGATCGATGGTGACCGCGCTGCCGCAATCGACCACCAGCGCCGGGACGGGATTCCGGTGGTGGGCGGCGAGCAGCGCCAGCCAGCGATCCACCCCCAGGCGCCGGGTATCCCGATAGGCACAGGTGACCCCGGCACAGGGGGACTCCACTTGCGCCAGCTCCAGCGACAGGCCCGGCAGGCCCCGCATCCAGTCGGCCAGGGCGGCGGCGGCCGCGGCGCCGGCGACATTGGCGGCGCGCACCCGCTGCGGTCGCAGCGCCACCAGCGCTTCGGGCAGGCGACCGCTTCTCAGCTCGGCGGTGTCGGTGCCCCCCCGCAGCGCGGCACCGGCTGACTCCAGCAGCCGCCACTTGGTGCGGGTATTGCCGATATCCAGTTCCAGAATCGACATCAGCCCTCCCGCAGCGACACTTCGCCGCCGTGGAAAAGCCGGCGCTCGCCGTTCGAATCCACGATCAACGCACCGCTCTCGTCCACGCCGGCGGCAGTGCCGGACCACTGCTGCCGGGTGCTGATGACCCGCACCGGGCGACCGGCAAACTGATCCAGTTGCTGCCACCGATCGCGATAGGCGGCAAAACCCCGCTCGGGGTAGCTCTGGAGCAGCGGCAGCAGCCGGTTCAGCAGCGCCGCCGCCAGCCGGTTGCGGTCGATGCCCGGGCGCACGCTGTGGAGATCGGTCCACGGCTGGTCGATTCCGGCGGCGACGTCGCCGCGCAGCCCCACATTCAGGCCGATCCCCACCACCACCGCGCAGCGGTCGGTCAGGTCGCCGGACAGCTCCAGCAGTACGCCCGCCAGCTTGCGCCCGCGGCACCAGACATCGTTGGGCCACTTGAGGCGCACATCCGGCACCGCAAACTCTTCCAGTGCCCGGGCAATAGCGACACCCACTGCCAGGCTGAGGCCCTCGAGCAGTTGCACGCCACCGCTGAACTGCCAGCCCAGCGACAGGTTGATGCCGCCGGAGAAAGGACTCAGCCACTGGCGCCCGCGCCGGCCGCGGCCGGCGGTCTGCTGTTCCGCGAGCATGGCGACGCCGTGGCCCCCGCCCTGCTCCAGCAGCCCCAGCAACTGCGCGTTGGTGGAATCCACCCGGTCGCACAGCAGCAGTTCGCTCAGCAACTCCCGCGCCGGCGGCTGCAGGCCTGCGCGAATTTCCGCGGCGCCCAGCAGGTTCAGGCCGCCGGGCAGTCGGTAGCCGCGCCCCTTGACCGATTCCAGCGACAGCCCCAGTTGCTCGAGTTTCTGCAGCTGCTTCCAGACGGCGGCGCGGCTCACCCCCAGGGCGGCCCCCAGGGACTCTCCGGAGTGCACCTCGCCGTCGGCCAGCAGCTCCAGCACCGGCCGCAACTGCGGCAGCGGGTTTTTCGGTGTGTCGGTATGCAATGTCAACTTCCCAGATAGCGGCGACCGTAGCGGTGGCCGAGGCTGGTGAGGATTTCGTAGCCGATGGTACCGGCGTAGCCGGCCATTTCGTCCACGGTGATTTCGCGGTTGAGCAGTTCGATGGATTCGAGCCCGTCCCGCTCGACTTCGCTGAGGGCGCCGATATCGTACACGGCGGAATCCATCGACACGCGCCCCACCATCGGCAGTCGCCGGCCACAGGCCCAGCCGCAGCCACGACCGCCTTGGGCGCGCAGTATACCGTCGGCGTAGCCGCCGCGCGCGGTCGCCAGCCAACTGCCGGCAGCGGCCTGCTGGGTGGCGCCGTAGCCGACGCTCCGGCCTGTGCCCAGGCGGCGTTTCTGCAGCACCGGCAGGCGCAACTCCACCACCGCGCGCATCGGGTTGGCCCCGCCCGGAACCGGGTTGACGCCGTAGAGTGCCGAGCCCGGTCGCACCACGTCGAAATGGTATTCCCCGCCCAGGCAAATGCCCGAAGAATTGGCCAGGCTCAGCTCCACATCGGGACACCGCTGGCGCAGTCGCCCGGCGGCCTCCTGGAAATTCCG
The DNA here is from genome assembly GCF_026183675.1 of Microbulbifer halophilus. GTDB lineage: Bacteria > Pseudomonadota > Gammaproteobacteria > Pseudomonadales > Cellvibrionaceae > Microbulbifer > Microbulbifer halophilus. Next base: position 7,004 of record NZ_JAPIVK010000061.1, on the reverse strand, counting down.
CAATTGCAACGCGTTCTGCGGATGGTCGGGTTCGTCGGCGCAGGCCAGGTGACTCAGCAGCAGGCGGATATCCGCGCTTCGCAGCAACGCCGGATCGGCGAGCAACTGGTCGAATTCCTCCGGTGTCATCCCCAGGCGGGTCATGCCGGAATCCACTTTCAGCGCGCAGGGGCCGGCGATGCCGGCGCGGGAGCAGAGCGCCACCCATTCGCGCAGTTGTTCAAGGGTAAACAGGGTCGGGATCAGGCCGGCGCCGGCGCAATCCAGCTCGAAGCCGGGGCGCACGCCGGTCAGTACCACGATACGCACATCGTCGCCCAGCAGTTGCCGCAGCGCTTCCCCCTCGTCCTGGGTGGCGACGAAAAAGTCCCGGCAACCGCGACGCTGCAGCGCCGGCGCCACCTCGGCCATGCCCAGGCCGTAGGCATCCGCCTTGACCACGGCGCCGCAGCGGCTGCCGGTCGCCAGGCGATCGCGCAGTTGGATATAGTTGTCGCCGATCGCCCCCAGGTCGATCTGCAAAAGCCCCTCGCGGAAATCCTTATTCAATTGCACCTCTCTATACAGCTACAGCCTATACAGCTACAGCGCGCCCAGCAGACTTTCGCGGCGCAGTGCGCGCGCGCCCAACGCCACAGCCATCGCCACCAGCAACAGGCTGGCGGCAGAGCCGGCCAGCACCAGCGGCAGGGAAACGGGATCGCCCACCAGCAGCGATTTGAGCCACTGCTGCTGGCCCACCAGCGGCACCAGTTGCCAGAGCGGGTGGTCCAGTTCGACCCGGGACATATCCAGCGCCATCAACACAGTGACCGGCGCCAGCTGCAGAATACTCAACTGTGTCTGCGCATCCTTGAACGATTGTGAGCGCAGCGCCAGCAGTATCTGCACCACCGCCACCAGCAGCGCCAGCGGCAACAGCAGCAGCCCCATGGTGATGACGCCGGCGGTGGTGGTGGCCTGCTGGATACCCAGTTCGGCCAGCGGCATCGCCGGCATCAGCGCCACCATGGCGGCGATCGCCAGCAGCGAGCCGAGCCAGCCCATACTCGCCACCGCCAGGGTCTTGGCGGCAATCACCTGCCAGGCCGGCATGGGCTGTAGCAGCAGCGTTTCCAGACTCAGGCGTTCGCGCTCGCCGGCGGAGGTGTCCACCGAGGTGGCGAGGCTGGCGACAAACAGCGTCAGGATCAGCAGCCCCGGCACCATCGCCAGCAACATGGCGCCGCGACCGGAGGGAGTACTGACATCCCGCACTTCCAGTTTCCAGGGCGCCAGCAGTTGCGGCGCGACACCGCGGGCCACCAGGCGCTGGCCCACCACCAACTGCTGCAGTTTGCCCAGGCGCTCCTGCAGGTGGCGCTCGGCGCGACCGGTGGCGGTGGACGAGCTGTCTACATAGAGATAGAGCTGCGGCGTGCGGAAATTGCGGTAGTCGCCGGCGAAGTCTTCGCCCAGTTGCAGTACCACGTCGTAGTCACCGGCCAAGAGTGCGCGCGGTTCGCCTTGCTCGAGCGCGTCCACCTTCAGGGTGTCGCTGCGCAGCCGCTGTTCCAACAGCGGCGCCCGTTCGGCGCCCAGCAGTGCCAGCCGCGTGGTCTCCTCGGCGTGCTTTTTGACGAAAAAAGTCGTCGAGCCGGCGATCATCACCGGGAACAGCAGCGAAAAGCATACCGCCATCCACAGGGCGCGGCGATCGCGCCAGGTCTCGAGCATTTCCTTGCGCAACAGCGCCGCCATGCGACGCGTGGAAAAATTCCCCAGCCCCATCATGCCGGTGTTCCCTCTATGCATTCACTCCGCGCCGCACTGCCGTAGGCGAGGGCGACGAAACTGTCTTCCAGGTTGTCGCTGCCGGTATTTTCCATCAGTTCTGCGGGCGAGCCGTTACCGACGATACGGCCGTCGGCCATGACCAGCACGCAGTCCGACAGTTCCGCCACTTCCGACATCACATGGCTGGAAAACAGGATGGTGGTACCCTCGGCGCGCAGGCGCAGCAGTGTGCGGCGCAGCAGCCGCGCGGCGAGCACGTCGAGTCCGCGGGTGGGCTCGTCCAGGATCAGGTGTTGCGGCCGGTGCACCAGTGCCCGCGCCAGGGAGACTTTCATGCGCTCGCCCTGGGAAAAACCGCGGGTGCGCCGCTTCCAGAGCTCGCCCAGTTCCAGTTCCTCGCGCACCGCGTCGAGGGATTGCCGCAGGGCCGCTCCGGCCAGGCCCTGCATGCGTGCAAAGAGTGTCAGGTATTCCTCCACCGTGAGGCGCTCGTAGAGCCCCTCGCGGTCACCCACCACGCCCAACTGACGGCGCGCCGCCAACGGGTCCGCGGCCACGTCGCGGCCGCCGAGCAACACCCGCCCGGCATCGGCGCGCAGCAGGCCAGTGACGATACGCAGGCAGGTGGTCTTGCCGGCGCCGTTGGCGCCCAGCAGGGCGGTGATACGGCCGTCGGGAATCTCGAAGCCCAGTTCGCGCAATACACGCTGGCCGGCAAAGCTCTTGTCGATGGACTGCACCTCAATCACTGGCCACCTCCTCTGCTGCCGGTTCTGCACCGGCTTTTCCTCCCAGCGCCGGACCGTAGGCGTCGACCATGAACGGCGGCCGCTCGATGCCGGCCACACAGGTCTTGTCCAGCGGCTCCGCCGGTGTATTCAGGAAGCGCGCAATCAGGCCGGGGATACAGCCGCGGCGGGAATTGATATGGCCGCCGCCGGCGACGATCAGGTGCTGCCGGTTGGGCAGGTAGTCCAGCCGGCGCTCCGCGTAGACCGGCGGCGTAATCGGGTCGGCGGAGCCGGAAATCAGCAGCACCGGGTGATCCCGCGGTTCCGGCGCGCCGTAGGGTTTGGCGCTCACCGGCCAGGCCTCGCAGCCACTGTGGAACAGGTCGAAGAAGGCGGTGCCGAGAAAGGTGTCCGCGCTGTCCCGGGCCACTTCTTCGGCGCTGATACGATTCAGCGACTCGGCGCAGGCGACGGAAAAGGTCAGCCCCATGGCCATGCTGTCGGCGTTATTGATGAACAGGCCGGTGAGGCCGGACAGCGGCAGGTAGTTGCCGCGGCTCGCCTGGCGAACCGCATAGGGCAGTTGCGCAGCGGCTCCGGGATCGTAGAGGGCGGCGCGCACGGCGTTGGCCAGCACCCAGCGCTTTACTGGCTCGGCCGCGGGGGCGCCGGTCAGGGGGTCGGGAAAGGTCCGCGCCTGTTGCTCGCTCCAGCCTTGCAGCAGGCGATTGAGATCGCCTTTCCAGTCCCCCAGGCGGGCGCACTCCGGGTCAGCGACACAGTCGCGCTCCAGTTCCCGCAGTGCTTCCTCGGCGGCACTGGCGGCGAGAAACACTTTGCTGTCGATCGGTGCCACAGCGTCGAGCACCAGCGCGCTCAGGGATTGCGGGTGCCACTGCTGGTAGAGCAGCGCCGTGCGAGTACCCCAAGAGCCGCCCCAGAGGGCGATACGCCCGTGGCCCAGGTAGCGGCGTACCCGCTCCAGGTCCGCCACCGTCTGGCGGCTGCTCAGGGATTCGGCGAAGTCGGCCCGCTGCAGGTAGCAGTCCGCCAACTGGCGGGAAAACTGCTCCAGGTCCGCGGGCATATCCCGCTCGAAACCACAGCGGAACGCACCGGAGCGCCCGGCACCGCGGCGGTCCACCATGACGATGGCGCGCTCGCGATTGACCTTGCGGAAGGCATTCAACAGCGGCGCCAGCTCACTGGCCGCCTGTCCCGGGCCGCCCGCCAGCAAATAGAGGGGCTCGCGGCCGCCGTCGTTGACCGCTGGGGCCACCATCACCGCCAACCCGTCCGGGAAATGGCCGGACTGGCCGACGGACTGACTCACCGGCACCCGATAACAGCGCAGCGCGTCCCCCCAGCCATCCAGGTAGCAGCGCTCGCCGGCCGGCGCCTGCTGGGCAATCGCCGGCGACGCCAGGGCGCTGCCCAGGCACAGTGCCAGCCCCCACAACAGTCGTCGTATCCTTACCACTTGCTCCTTACTCCCGGTCGCGAAAAACGGGAGCCAGTCTATCGAATTTTGGCCGCCAATGCGTTCACCCGCGGCGCATAACGGAGGGAATTGCATTAGCGCGGTCGCGCCCACAGTGGTAAGGTTTCGCTTTGCATTCCCTCATCGCCTGCGCCCATGAGCTTTTCAGACCGAGAAAAACAACTGATTCGCGCAGCCTTCACCTGGGGCCAGATCACCCACCAGGAAGGCTATACCCTGTCTGACCTGGAAATCGAAAAGTCCGTTCTTTTCCGGCGCCTGCTCGCCGGGCGCCCGCCGCTGGCCTTTCCGCCGCCGCTGCGCCACGGCTTCCCCTGGTACGAGGTCATCGAGGGCCGCGGCGAGCATGTGGTCAATGCCTCCGAGGCCTCACCCGAGTGCAGCATCATCGCCCCCGGCAGCAAGCCCGGCGACACCTGTATCCTGATCGACGGCGCCTTCTGGCGGGTGGCGGAGACCGTGCGCGAGCGGGAAGAATATATTGTCGAGTGGGGCCAATACCCGATTCAGTGGCGATTGAAAAAGCACTGGGAGGTCAACTACGAGATGACCCAGCAGCTGAACAATTTCCGCAAGGACAACCCCAGCGCCGAACTCCATTTCGACAACCGCAACGGCCAGCGGGAGTACAGCGAGTTCCGCATCGACGACGAGAAGACCGTGTGGCTGAGCGAGTGGCAGTTGAGCCGCATGGGCCTGTCCGGCTGGGTCTGGGTAGGCACGCCGGTGGAAACCAACAAGCGCGTGCAATTGGCAACACTGGCTCGGGATCAGCAGGGTCCACTGGTGATCGGCGAGGCAGGCAAAAAGCGTGGCGACGGCTGGCTGCGTATCGAGCAAGCCGGAGAGGAGTTCCGCTTTATCAAACTCGGCGACGACCTTGAGTACCAGTCGCTGATGGCCGCCGCGATGACCGAATTCGAAACACTGCTGCACGGCATTGAAGGCGAAGAACTGGAAGTCATGGACTGGCGCAACGACAGGCCACTGCGTCACTACGCAGTGCCCACACACCTGGCTCCGCTGGAAGAATTCGACCTGGGCGGACACTACGACCTGATGCCGGACAACGCCTACGCCGGCTGAGCGGCGGTGTGGTGTAAGGTCAATCCACATCCCGGCCGCGGGCCGCCCGCAACAGGCGGAACCAGGCTTCCCGCGGCAACTCCACCGCCTGCGCCTCTATCGCATTGCGCAGGCGTCCTATCCTGCCACTGCCCAGCACCGGCACCATCGCCGATGGGTGCTGCAACAGCCACGCCAGTGCCAGCTGCTGCGGCTCCAGTCCCGTTTCTGCGGACAACTCGTCCAGACATCCCTGCACCCGCCGCGCGGCTTCACTGGAGCCGTTGAACAGTGCCCCGCCGGCGAACGGCGACCAGGCCATGGGGATCACCCTCTCCCGCTGGCAGAAATCCAGCTGGCCGTCGAACAGGGGGGCCGTATGCAACGGGGATACCTCGATCTGGTTGACCAGCAGCGGCCGGGACAGGCGCGACTGCAGTAATTCGACCTGGTGCGGCAGGAAATTGGAAACACCCACGGCCCGGACTTTGCCCTCCGACACCAGGCGATCCAGTGCACCTGCCAGCTCGCCCGCGTCCATCAGCGGATCCGGACGGTGGATTAGCAACAGATCCATCTGTTCTATCCCCATCTTGTCCAGACTGGACTCCGCCGCCGCTCTAACATGGCGCGCACTGCTGTCGTAGTGGTTGATGGCAAAGTTGTTATCAGCCCCCATCAGCTTGATGCCGCACTTGGACACGATCTCCAGCTGCGATCGCAATTCCGGCTTCAGTTTCATGGCCTCGCCGAACAGTTGCTCGCAGCGGTAGTCGCCGTAAATATCAGCCAGATCGATCGTAGTGACACCCAACTCCAGCAACTGCTCCAGCAGTCTCAGCGTTTGCTGGGGCGTATAGTTCCAGTCCGCCAGGCGCCAGAGGCCCATGGCAACGTGGGAGAGGGAAAATTCTGAATCGAGATGGGATTGAATACGTTGCATAGCTATCCGCCTGTTGTGGTGAGCCGGATTCTGACACCGTTGGTGCACAGTGAACAAGCGATCGGGATCATCCCTGCAGCAAGCCGGTATGACATTGTCGTTACTAACAGAATACAGGGACAGAGCTGTGCATAACCCCTGGATACAGCGCCGTAAGCGCCCTCCCACGGCGCCTGTCTTTTAATGGGTAAAAAAGCATCGCCCACTGCCTTCTCCCTACAGTGCAAATTTTCAATCGGTATTGATTGTTCAGGTGGACAGGAATCATTGATGGAAGGGCGGAAGGAGTTTTTCATCCCGGCTTTGTGAACTCCCTGTTACACACAGAATCTTTGGGCAGAACTGTGTATAAGTGGGGGATATCTCCAGTAGAGCGCATGGCTGTGCCATCTTCACCGACAGCACAGAAAATCACCAGCCTTTCACAGCGAGACCGCAACCCGGGAGCTATCCCACCCGGCAGTACACGGGAAGGGAATCTCATCCGGTGGGCAACTTTTCTCAGAAATTCAATAACTTGCTTTTCCGCTAAATTGGCAGACCGATCCCACGAAACAACCCCGGGCGAAATATTTTCAAGCTGCGTAAAAATCTCGTTACTCACAGAATAACTGGATAGAGCTGTGCATAACCGTGGGAAATCTCCTCCAGGGCGCATGGTTGAGCCATTTGTGAAGCCGGGTAAAAAAGCACCGGTAGTATCTGGTTCGGGAGTGGATGGGGAGGGGGATTAAGAGCCTGCTGTGCAGGCGATGGATTCCGAACATAAAAAAGGGCCACTCGATTGGGTGGCCCTTTTTATGGAAACATTGGCGGGTCATCGGGCAGTGATAGTACCGCTGTACATCTTTCCAAGCCGTCCCTGGCGCAATACCGGTTTGTTCGATCCGGCCCTGGCCCTACTCTCACTATGTTCGGCACTAACCCATTATCAGGCTTCTAAACATAAAAAAAGGGCCACCCGATTGGGTGGCCCTTTTTTTCTATG
>NZ_JAPIVK010000060.1 GCF_026183675.1 Microbulbifer halophilus | reverse complement strand
TTCTTCAGAGTGTGTAACAGAAATTTATACGACTTCATGTCGCAAGTAACGTTGCGCTCTGGGGCAGTTTACTTTATGTACCTTTGTGCGAAAGTGCGAGCACAGCGAGCCGCACAGAGGTGCATAAAGTAAACTGTCCCTCAGCAGCGCCTTGTTATACGTTTACCACGCAAAACGGGTAGTAAAATGGATCAGGGGTTTGCATTAACCACTCAGAACCATACGCCATAGCTTCCATTTGAATTCGACTTTCTTCCCCCACCAAGTGTTCATGGCTTAGTTGATCTGCCCATGACTCACACGGAACAATAACGCTAGCCTGGCCAGGGGGGAGAACTACTTCTCCTGTTTTTATTCTCCACTCTCTCTCCCAAGAAAAATCTATCGGTGGCATGTTGTTTGGCTCATAACGAACATGACGCCATCGTAAAGCTTCAGGAAGTTGAACATACTCCGCGTCGCTTTGATATATAACTGGGCGACCACCTTGATCATAAGCAAAGTTCTTTGTAATTCGTATCCCGAACGGACGGTATCTTCCTATGACATCATGAAATGTATGTATAGGTGCTTCAGTAAAGCAAACACATACATAGTCGCCTTTGATATGACCCGATCCGCCAATAATTCGCTTCTCAGATACAATTTTCCTCAGAACCTCGAATGCGTCGTGATCGGTTTCAGCTTTTATCCAGTGAACTAGATCTCTAGAAATATCTAATCTTGGCATATCAGTTTCTACGTATAACAGTTAATTCAAAAGCCACTGGCTTCATATCCCCTTGGCTTCTATCTACATACGTGTAGGCTCATTGAACCCACAAAATACCCGGAAATCAAACAGATACAACCTGCAGATCAAAAAACACCCAGAGATATAAAGCCGGGAGCCGGGGCGCAAATATCTTCCTCTGGCTTTTGATCTAATTCCATGTCCCGAAAAATCAACAACTTAGCTTTATCTTTCTGTAGATAGAAGCCGCCGTCTCCTGATCTCGGTTTTTCTGCTGCCACCAAAAGAAAACCCCGCCAGATGGCAGGGTTTCGGAAAGCCGATTGGTTATCGGGGAGCAGGAAGAATCAGTGTTCAGTGGGCACCCGCCCCAGGTCCCCTTCCATTTCCACAGTCAGGAACGACATCACCACCCAGGCGGCCACGTTCTGTTTCAGGTTTTCCGGGTCTACCTTGTCCAGGGTGTCGTTGGGTGTGTGGTGGTAGTCGAAGTAATCGGTGCCGTCCTGGTAGAGGCCGAAGGCCGGTACGCCCTGGGCGACGAAGACACTGCCGTCCGGGCCGCCGTGGGTTTCGTTGTTGCCGCGCTCGATGCCCAGCGGGGCGAGCAGTTGCATCATCTGGTCGGCGATATCGAACTTGCTCTCCGGCAGGCGGGTATCGAAGCGCCAGACCTTGTCGGCGCCGAAGTCGGATTCGGAGACGGCGACGATATTGTCCAGCTCGCTGCGGTGCGCCTGGACATACTGCTTGGCGCCCACCAGGCCGATTTCCTCGGCACCGAACAGGACCACGCGCAGGGTGCGGCGCGGGCGCTGGGGGAGTTCGGCAATCATGCGTGCGGTTTCCAGTACCACGCCCACGCCGGCGCCGTCGTCCAGTGCGCCGGTGCCTTCATCCCAGGAGTCCAGGTGGGCGCCGATGATCAGGGCCTCTTCCGGCTTTTCGCGGCCGGTGATCTCACCGATCACGTTGAAGGAGGGACCATCTTCCAATTGCTGGTTGTGGACGTCCAGTTGTACTTCCACCGGTTTGCCGCGCTCGAGCATCTTTTCCAGCAGGTTGGCGTCCGGGGCGGACAGGGCCAGGGCCGGTACCGGGTTTTCCACATCCTTGATGCGCATCATGCCGGTGTGGGCGAAGCGGTCGGAGTCGGTGCCCACGGAGCGGATCATCAGCGCCGCGGCTTTCTTGCCGGCGGCGGCGCGCATGCCGCGGCTGCGGCCCTGGACTGCGGGGCCATAGCCTTCACCGGTGCGGGTGCGCTCCATGCGCTTGTTGATAAAGGCAATCTTGCCCTCGACTTTTTCCGCGGGCGCTTCGATCAGCTCCTCCACGTCGGCGAAGGGAACTATCTCGGCGGTGAGCCCCTCCTCCGGAGTGCTGACGCTGAAACCGAGGGAGGACACCACCAGCGGCTGCGGGAAAGGTGCCACCACCCGCGCATGGGCGTGGCCGCGGTTCCAGCGCGGCACTTCGATCTGCTCGGTGTAGACGCGGTCGAAGCCCAGTTTCTTCATTTTTTCCTGCGCCCAGGCCACGGCGCGGCGATCGCCCTCGGAGCCGGTGGGACGCGGGCCCACTTCCACGGTCAGGGATTCGACGATGCTGTAGGCGTCGGAGGATTCCAGTGCGCGGTCGCGCAGTACTTCCGCCACGGAGAGATCCTCCTGGCTCAACGGCTTGGCGTGGGCGGCGGTTACGGCCAGTGCGGCGATCAGCCCGCCGGCCAGGGTCTGCAATGGTCTGAACATGGTATGTCCTCAAAGCTCTTTGGTGTTGTCTGTTTTGTCGTTGTCTTGCGGTAGCAGTTGCTCCCGCACAGCGCGCAGGCGTTCGATACCCGCGCGGGTGAAGAGGTGGGGCGAGCCGCCGGTGTATTCCGTTTCTTCAATGGCCAGGCACTCGAGGCGCAGCCGCTCCAGTTCCGGGTCGTGGCGCATCGGGTAGCCGGTGAGTATCCGCCACTCGTTGTCATCTGCCTGGCCGGCGATCACGTCCTCGAGCCCGCGCACGAACTGCTCGCGGTCCATGCGGAAGCGCGGGGTATGCATATGCATCAGCGCCCAGATTATCAGGGCGAAGAAACAAAAGGAAAGCAGCAGCGTAATCACTACTGTCACAACTCATGACTCCAGAAGCAGTTTCACGGCCACGGCGATGGTGGCCAGGATGATGATCGGCCGGATCAGCCGCGCGCCGCGGGCGATCACCAGGTTCGAGCCCAGCCGCGCGCCGACAAACTGCGCCGCGGACATGCTCAGCGCCAGCCCCAACAGCAGGTGGCCGCCGGCCATGAAGATGCACATGGAGGTGGCGTTGGTGGCCAGCACCAGCGGTTTGGTGTGGGCGGTGGCCCTGCGCATGTTGTACCCGAGCAGCGCGGCAAATGCCAGCGCGTAGATGGAGCCCATACCCGGCCCGAAGAAGCCGCCGTAAAAACCGACACCGCCTCCCACCAACAGGTTGAACAGCCAGTTGGGCATGCGCGGCCTGGCATCCACATCGGTAATGCGCGGGGAGAAGGCAAAATACAGCGCGATACCGATCAGCAGCAGCGGCAGGAGTGTATTCAGTTGTTCGCCGCCGAGGCGGGTCACGCTCCAGGTACCCAGTGCGGAACCGACGATGGCGGCCACGAGCCCGGGCCACAGGCGGCGCAGGTCCAGGAACCCCTTCTGGAAGAAATTGATCGCCGAGGACAGGGTACCGAAGACGCTCTGGAACTTGCCGGTGCCCAGTGCATCCAGCGGCGGAATCCCGGCCCAGAGCAACGCCGGCAGGGTGATAAGGCCACCGCCGCCGGCAATGGCGCTGATAAAGCCCGCGGCGAAGCCGACCGCGGTCAGGATCAGGTATAGGTTGAAAGAGAGATCGCCGCTCAGTGCCGCCTCCGGGTCGATGGTTTACTCTTCGAGGATACTCTGGTTTTCCGGGCAGCGCCCCCGATAGTGATTGAAGCGTTTGCGGATTTCTCGCATATCGGTTTCCAGGTTGCCGGTAGGTTGGTAGAGGGAATCCAAGCAGATACGTTTTTTGGGAAAATCCCAGGCCACCAGCAGGATCGGCACGTCCGCCGCATAGGCGATGCGCAGGAAGCCATTTTTCCAGTTGTCGTTGCGCTTGCGGGTGCCCTCCGGGGTAATCGCTACCCACATTTTTTCATTTTCGCGAAACTGGCTGGCCACCTGCTTGGCCATGCCCCCCGGGGCGGCGCGGTTGGTGGGGATGCCGCCCAGCCACATGAACAGCCTCTTGAACGGGAAGATGAAGGCTTCCTGCTTCATCATCCAGGAGGCCTTCAGGCGCAGTGCCATGATAAACGGCATGGCGACGACGAAATCCCAGTTGGAGGTGTGAGGCGCCAGCGCCACCATCAGTTTTTTTTCCGGCGGGAATTCGCCGTCGATGCGCCAGCCGAGCAGTTTGACGATCAGCAGGCCGATGTTCTTGGTGAACCAGTTGCCGATGCGCGGCATTTCTTCGGGTAGATTCTTTGGAATGCTCACTTCGATGATTCTCTCGATTCTGTATTCGCCGCTGTGTCTGTAGTGCCGTCGGGTGCGCCGTGCGCACCAGTTGCGGGGTGGTGCGCGCGGCGCACCCTACCTCTGTGGGAGCCTGGTTGCTGGTAAAGAATTTTAGGGCCTTCTGTTCACCTGCAAGCAGGTTCCTACGGCGGGCCTGCGGCCCGGCCCTCTCCCCCGGCCCCTCTCCCGGGGGGAGAGGGGAGTATTAATGCTCGCGGGTGGCGAAGAATTCTATTTCCGGATAGCGCTCTTCGGCCAGTTGCAGGTTGACCCGCGTCGGCGCCAGGTAGGTGAGGTGGCCGGCGCCGTCCAGTGCCAGGTTGGTGCTGGCCTTGCGTTTGAAGTTGTCCAGTTCCTTGGCGTTGTCGCTGTCCACCCAGCGGGCGGTCTGCACATTGACGTTTTCGTAGATGGCTTCCACCTTGTATTCGTCCTTCAGGCGGTGGGCCACCACTTCGAACTGCAGCACCCCCACGGCGCCGACGACGATGTCGTTACTGTCCAGCGGGAAGAACACCTGGGTGGAACCCTCTTCGGAGAGCTGCTGCAGGCCTTTCTGCAACTGTTTCAGTTTCAGCGGATCCTTCAGGCGGATGCGGCGGAAGAGTTCCGGGGCGAAGTTGGGAATGCCGGTGAACTTGAGCTTTTCGCCCTCGGTAAAGGTGTCGCCGATCTGGATGGTGCCGTGGTTGTGCAGGCCGATGATATCGCCGGCGATGGCCTCCTCCACATGGGTGCGGTCGCCGGCCATGAAGGTCACCGCATCGGCGATCTTCACGTCCTTGCCCAGGCGCACGTGTTTCATTTTCATGCCGCGGCTGTAGGTGCCGGAGCAGATACGCATAAAGGCAATGCGGTCTCGGTGGCGCGGGTCCATGTTCGCCTGGATCTTGAACACGAAACCGCTGAATTTGTCCTCGGCCGGTTCCACGATGCGCTCGTCCGTCTCCCGCGGCTGCGGGCCCGGCGCCCACTCGACGAAGCCGTCGAGCATTTCGCGCACGCCGAAATTGCCCAGGGCGGTGCCGAAGAAGACCGGCGTCAGCTTGCCGGCCAGGTAGTCTTCCAGGTTGAATTCGTGGGTGGCGCCGCGCACCAGTTCGATTTCCTCGCGGATCTCGTCGGCGTCCTCACCCAGCAGCTCGTCCGCCTCGGCGGAATCCAGCCCCTCGATCCGGGTATCCTCGGGGATGGTGTGGCCCTGGCCCTGCTTGAACACGTGGATGGTGTCGGTGTAGAGGTTGTAGACGCCCTTGAAGTGCTGGCCGGAGCCCAGCGGCCAGTTGATCGGTGCGGCCTGGATATTCAGCACTTCCTCGATCTCGTCCATCACTTCGACGGGGTCGCGGATATCCCGGTCCAGTTTGTTGATAAACGACAGGATCGGCGTGGTGCGCAGGCGACAGACGTTCATCAGCTTGATAGTGCGATCCTCGACGCCCTTGGCACCGTCGATCACCATCAGCGCGGAGTCCACCGCGGTCAGCACGCGGTAGGTATCCTCGGAGAAGTCCTCGTGCCCCGGCGTGTCCAGCAGGTTGACCGTGCGGTCCCTATAGGGGAACTGCATCACGGAGGAGGTCACGGAGATACCCCGCTCCTGTTCCATACTCATCCAGTCCGAGCGCGCGTGCGGGCCCTTCTTGCCCTTGACCGAGCCGGCCAGCTGGATCGCATTCCCGAACAGCAGCAGCTTTTCGGTCACCGTGGTTTTACCGGCGTCCGGGTGGGAGATGATCGCGAAGGTGCGGCGGCCGGCGACATCCGCCGGGGAGAAATTCTGAGCCATAATCTGGGTTTGAAAACTCGGCCTGGAACAAAAAAACAAGAGTGCAAAAAACAGGCGCGCATTATACACGTCGGCGGGCTGCTCCGGGGGCTGGTAGACTGCGCTTTTTCGCGGTTCGGGACATCGGTAGGGTGCGCTGTGTGCGCCAGCTGGGCCCGCCGCACAACCGGAATTCCGCCCCGGAGTCGGCTGTAGGCGCCTGTTTTGCGGTGCGCACGGCGCACCCTACGCGCGGCCGGGAAGAAGTTTTAAAAGGAGAGGTGAACCATGAGTCGGGAAAGATTGCAGGCCCTGCGGGAGGAGCTGGCGCGCCAACAGGTACAGGGCTTCCTCGTGCCCCGCGGCGACGAGTACCAGAACGAATACGTGCCCGCCGCCGACGAGCGCCTGGCCTGGCTCACCGGCTTTGGCGGCTCCGCCGGTATCGCGGCGGTGGGCGCCGAACACGCGGCGCTGTTCGTGGACGGCCGCTATACCCTGCAGGCGCAGCAGCAGCTCGGCGACCAGCCGATCGACCTGGAGACCCTGGATGCGAACGCCATCGCCAACTGGCTCTGCGACCAACTCAAGCAGGGCGAGGCCCTGGGCTACGACCCGCGCCTGCACACAGAGCCGGGCCTGGCATTGCTGAAAAAGCGCCTGGGCGAGCGGGATATCGCCCTGCGGCCGCTGGAACAGAATCCCATCGACGCCGTCTGGACGGATCGCCCGGCCGGCCCCTGCGGCCCGGCGCGCCCGCACCCCCACACCTTTACCGGCGAACACTCGGCGCAGAAGCGCCAACGCATCGCCGCCCGGCTGGCGGACAAACGCGCCGACGCCCTGTGGCTGCCCAATCCGGAAGTCTGTGCCTGGCTGTTCAATATCCGCGGCGACGATGTGCCGCACCTGCCCGTGGCGCTCGCCAGTGCCCTGCTCTACCGCGACGGCACCGCCACGCTGTACCTGGCCAGGGAGGCAATGGGCGAGGCGCTGATCGAGCACCTGAACAGCGATGTGGATATCGTCAACGACAAGGAAGCGTTGTTCGACGCGGCCAAACGCCACCACGTTTCCAAAATCTGGGTGGATCCGCTGATCACCAACTGCTGGACACTGCAGCGCCTGCGCGCACTGGAAATCGAGCTGCTGCAGGAGCGCGACCCGATCACCGGCGCCAAGGCCTGCAAGAACGCAGTGGAACTGGCCGGCAGCCAGGCCGCCCACGAGCGCGACGGCGCCGCCCTGTGCGAATTCCTGGCCGAGCTGCCGGACGCTGTCGCGGCGGGGGCTGCCAATAACAGCTTCGGCGAGCTGGAGGCGGTGGAGCTACTGCGATCCAAGCGCGAGCAGCGCGAGGGCTTCCGGGACGATAGCTTCGACTCCATCTCCGGCTACGGCCCCAACGGCGCCATCGTCCACTACTGTGTCAGCCGCGAGTCCAGCCTGCCGATGAAGGCGGAGGGCATCTACCTGATCGACTCCGGCGGCCAGTACCCGGACGGCACCACCGACGTCACCCGCACCGTGCCGCTGGGCGAATTCCCCGAGCACGCCCGCGACCACTTCACCCGCGTGCTTAAGGGCCATATCGCCATCGCCACGCTGCGCTTCCCGAAGGGCACCTGCGGCGAACAGCTCGACGCCTTCGCGCGCAAATCCCTCTGGGATGTGGGCCTCGACTACGCCCACGGCACCGGCCACGGCGTGGGCAGTTTTCTCAGCGTGCACGAGGGCCCGCAGCGCATCGGCAAGGGCGCCAGCGGCGTGGCGCTGCAGCCGGGCATGATCCTCTCCAACGAACCGGGCTTCTACCTCACCGGCCAGTACGGTATCCGCATCGAGAACCTGGTGTTCGTGAAGGAGAGCGAGCGGCACAACGGCTTCCTGGAATTCGAGGAACTGACACTGGCACCGATCGAGCGCCGGCTGATAAAAGAGGAACTGCTGACGGAACAGGAAAGATCCTGGCTGAACCGCTACCACCAGCGGGTGCGGGAGACGCTGATGCCGCTGGTGAACGAGAAGACGCAGGCTTGGTTGGAGGAGGCTACCCAGGCGATCTAACGTAGCTCCGCCGGGAGCGCCGAGCCCCTGCTCGGCAACGCGCCGCAGGCGCGCCCTCTCCCCCAGCCCCTCTCCCGCAAGCGGGAGAGGGGAGCAATATAATCACTGCACCTGCAACCCCTCCACCTCACTCTCACGCCCGCCGATATCCCGCCGCAACCACCACCAGGCCAGCGCCCCCAGCAGCAGGTTGGCGGTCGCGGTAGCGGCAAACAATCCGGTAATGCCCCACAGCTGGTTGCCCACCCAGGCCAGCGGCAGGTAGACGCCCAGCACCCGCAGGAAGGAAATCAGCGTGGCCGGCAGCGGTCGGCCGAGGCCGTTGAAGGCGGCGTTGGCAGACATCACGAAGCCGTAGCCGGCGTAGCTGAAGGGCACCAGCGTGAGGTAGGCGATGGCCACCGCCAGCACCTCGGGCGAATCGCTGAACAGCCGTACCACTGCCGGACCGGCAAAGTACAGCAGCACCGCCAGCAGCGCGCCGAAACCGATACAGAAGCGCGCCAGTACACTGACGGTGCGCTGCATCCGCTCGACTTTACCGGCGCCGGCGTTCTGGCCCATAAAGGGCCCCACCACCGAAGACAGCGCGTAGAAGACGATCAGCGCCAGCGGCTCGATACGCAGCGCCACCCCCAGGCCGGCCACGGCGTCGGCACCGTGTACCGCCACCAGCGCCACCACCACGCCGCCGGCCATGGGAACGATCACGTTGGTGGCGGTGGCCGGCAGGCCCACCGCCAGCACCGTGCGCCAGGAGGCGAGGAGCGTGGACAGGCGCGGCGGCGCCATCAACTGCTCGCGGCGAATCAGGAAGTAGAGGGCGGCAAAAAAGCTCAGTCCGCGCGCAATCACCGTGGACAGGGCCGCGCCCTGCAGCTCCAGCCGCGGGAAGCCCAACAGGCCGAAAATCAGCAGCGGGTCCAGAATCAGGTTGAACAGGGCCACCGCCACCATGATGCGCCCGGTGATAGCGCTATTGCCGATGGCCCGCAGCGACGACAGCGCCACCATCGGCACCACCGCGAACACGGCGCCCAGGTACCAGGGCACCATATAGTCGGCGATCAGCGGCAGCATTTCCGGGTCAGCGCCCAGCAGCCGGAACAGCGGCTGGATGGTGGAGAGCCCGATGGCACTGATCGTCAGCGCCACCAGCAGCGCCAGCAGCGAAGCGTCGGTCACCAGCCGCCGCACCTTCTCCAGGTCGCCGGCGCCGTAGGCCCGCGCCACCGCGGACGAGGTACCGGCGCCCAGGCCAATGGCGAAGCTGTTGATCACCATCACCACCGGAAAGGTAAAACTCATCGCCGCCAGCGGCGCGCTGCCCAATTGCGCGACAAAATAGGTGTCCACCACATTGAAGGACATGGTGGCGAGAATGCCCCAGACCATGGGCAGGGCCAGCCGCTGCAGGTGGCCGGCGACAGAGCCTTCGAGCAGGGAGGGGTTATTGCTGGATAACGCCATGAAAAACTCTTTGCGGAGGAGAAAAAAGACGGCCGCAATGGGCTCGTCGAATGGTTGCCATTCTACCAGCTGAAGATTGCCGACGAATTGACGGGCCCCGGATTTCGCCGGGGCGAGGCTTATCGGGCGTGGGTTGGAATGAGCGCAGCGAAGTCCAACATCGGGGGCCGCGAAACCCACCGGGCTCTTTCACTGCCCTCTCCCTGTGCAACCGGGACTATCGAGTTGTAGGCGTAGGTCGGGGTGAGCAACGCGAACCCCGGCATGATGGCGGCACCGTTTTGGACTTCGCGGAACTCAGTCCAACCTACGCTCTATTCGAGAGAGACTCATCAGTACCGCATCCTCGCGCCCGCCGCCCTGCGCCGGGTAGTAGTTTCTGCGCAGGCCGTCCTCGGAAAAACCCAGCTTGCGATAGAGTGAGCGCGCGGCGCGATTGGAGACGCGCACATCGAGCAACACCCGGGCGATCTCTTTCGGCAGTTCGGCAATCAGCCGTTGAAGCAGCGCTTGCGCGATACCGCGGCGGCGCTGGGCCGGGGCCACGGCCACATCGAGAATTTCCGCCTCGTCGAACAACTGCGAGACTACGCAGCAGGCAATCGCCTCGCCGCTGTTGTCCGCCAGCAGCCAGCAATGATGGCCGGCCTCCAGGCTGTCCCGGTATTGTCGTTCCGTCCAGGGATGGGTGTGCGCACTGCGCGCCAGATCTGCCAGTACCGCACAGTCGCTGTCGTCGGCCGGCCGCAGGGCGGCGCCGGGAATATCTTTGAGGCTCACCGGGCGCGGGTCTGTTCGGGGTAGGCCTGCCGCAGCAACTGCCAGAGATCGCGCTTGCGCTCCGGCTGCTGCAACAGTTGCGACAGGCTGGGCATGGCGATGACGGCGATGCCGTTCCAGTCGTTGACGGTTTCGGCCAGCTCCACCGGCGCACAGAAGTCCTGCGCCTGCTGCCCCATCAGCCAGATGGACTTGACCGGTCGGCGGGCACTGGCGGCCGCCAGCCAACTGGAACAGGTATCCCGCGCCTCGGCGGCGGACGCGGCGGGACCGAAGCGGTTCTCCGCCAGCGGCCAGCGCATGCGGTCCTGTTCCCGCGGCAGTTCATGCCAGTGCAGCGCGCGGGCGATGTTGTTGAACAGGGATTCCACCGGCAGCGCCGCGCCCGGCTCGCGGCTGTCCACGGCGAGCAGTTCCCCACCGAGCCACCAGCAGGAGAGCACGAAGGGCTCTACCGGTTTCTGCGGCGGCGCCACTTCGGCCACCGGTGCCGGCTGCGCGGCGGGCGCGCGGATCTCGCCCGCGACTGCGGCCACTTCGCGCAGCACATCGGGGCTCGGCTGCTCCGGTTGCGCGGCGGGTTGCCGGGGAGCGGCCTGTTGCAGGGCCGTTTCCGCCGGGGCCAGTTCGCGGCGGATATGCTCGGCGCTGGCCGGCAGCGGATTCTGCGGCTCTTCCACCGGCGCCGGCGGCAACTCCGCCTGCCGCGGCTCGGGCGCGAGCGGCAGCACGAAGCGCGGCATATAGCTGGGGATGCCCAGTGCCGACAGGTATTCCGCGCGCTGCAACTCGTTCACTCAGTCTCTCCCTTCAGACGCCCTGCGCCTTGTTCTTGCCGCCACCGGTGAGCAAGTTTAAAGCATCCAGGTAGGCTTGTGCGGAGGCGACGAGTATATCCGTATCGGCGCCGACGCCGTTGACCAGCCGGCCGTCGCGCTGCAGGCGCACGGTGACGCTGCCCTGGGCCTCGGTGCCCTGGGTGACGGCGTTGACCGAGTAGAGTTTCAGGTCGGCGCCGCTGTCGGCCACCGATTCGATCGCCTTGAAGAGGGCGTCCACCGGGCCGCTGCCTTCGGACTCCGCGGATACTTCTTCGCCATCGATCAGCAACTGCATCTGCGCCCTCGGGCGCTGGCCGCTGCGGCTGTGTACATCGAGGGAGGCGAGGCGGTAGTGTTCCACCGGCTCCTCGGCGCCGGCGACGATGGACTGCAGGTCCTCGTCGAAGATCTCGTGTTTCTTGTCCGCCAGGTCCTTGAAGCGCTGGAACACCAACTGGAATTCGCCGGCGTCGTCGAAGTTGTAACCCAGTTCCTCGTAGCGGGCCTTCACCGCGGCACGGCCGGAGTGCTTGCCCAGTACCAGGCGGTTGTTGCCCCAGCCCACGTCTTCGGCGCGCATGATCTCGTAGGTTTCGCGGTGCTTGAGCACACCGTCCTGGTGGATGCCGGACTCGTGCGCGAAGGCGTTGGCGCCGACGATGGCCTTGTTGGGCTGCACCGGGAAGCCGGTGATGGAGCTGACCAGGCGCGAGGTGGGCACGATGTGCGTGGTGTCGAGGCCGGTGTCCACCGGGAACAGGTCCTGGCGGGTGCGCACCGCCATGACGATTTCCTCCAGCGAGGCGTTGCCGGCGCGCTCGCCCAGGCCGTTGATAGTGCACTCCACCTGGCGCACGCCATTCATCACCGCGGCCAGCGAGTTGGCCACCGCCAGGCCCAGGTCGTTGTGGCAGTGGGTGGAGAAGATGGCCTTGTCGGAGTTGGGCACATTCTCGATCACGCGCTTGAACATGGCCCCGTACTCTTCCGGCTCGCCGTAGCCGACGGTGTCGGGAATATTGATGGTTCCGGCGCCGGCGGCGATCACCGCCTCGATGATGCGGTACATGAAGTCCGGATCGGAGCGGCTGCCGTCCTCGAGGGAGAACTCCACATCGTCGGTGTACTGGCGCGCTGTCGATACCGCATCCACGGCCTGCTGCAGCACCTTTTCCGGCTCCATCTGCAGCTTGTATTTCATGTGGATGGGCGAGGTGGCGATAAAGGTGTGGATGCGCGGCGCATTGGCCTTTTTCAGCGACTCGGCGGCGCGGATGATATCCGGGCCCACGGCGCGGGCCAGGCTGCACACGGTGGAATCCTTCACCGTCTCCGCCACCGCCTGCACTGCCTCGAAATCGCCCTGGCTGGCGATGGCGAAACCGGCCTCGATCACATCCACGCGCATGCGCTCCAGCATCTTGGCGATGTGGATCTTTTCTTCCTTGGTCATGGAGGCGCCGGGGCTCTGCTCGCCGTCGCGCAAGGTGGTATCGAAAATGACTAATTTATCGTTATTCGTGCTCATCTTGGACTCGTCTCCTGGCTCTGGCTCGAGGCTAAACAGCGCTCTGACCGCTGTCTACGCGCCAATTGGCAATCAGTGTGGAATTCTGTCGGAGGGTGCGGAAATAAAATTATGTGCCGCAGCGCGGCAGTCGTAGCGAGGAAGCTAGCGTGCAGTAATCTGGGGGGCATGCGGTGTGCATAGCAGTCGAATCGGGTTTGAATGTCAGTTCAGGCAACTATACGAGCGATCGAGGCGAACATCAACATGCATCCTAAAAAATATCCGATATGGAGATATTAAATTAAAAATAAACATTTTTTACACAATATCGAAAAAACCATCCTAAATTGCTATCCGCTCCTCTCCAGCCCTTCCAGCAGTTTCCACAGCCCCGAACGCAACTGTTCGAGCGTCTCGCGGCTGACGGCCGAATCGTCCAGTTGCGACTCGACCCAGTCCCGGGCGCGCGGGCGCAGCCCGCGGGCGCCGTCTGTCAGTGCCACCAGGGTGATGCGCTCGTCGCCGCTGTCCCGGCGCCGGATCAACAGCCCGCGGGCCTCCATCCGCTTGAGCAGCGGTGTCAGGGTGCCGGAATCCAGCATCAGCCGTTTCCCCAGGGCGCCGACCCCGATCTCCGCACCCGCGCCGCCGGACTGTTCCGACTCCCACAACACGAGCAGCACCAGGTACTGTGGATAGGTGATATCCAGCTCCTGCAGCATCGGCTGGTAGGCCCGGGTCATGGCGCGGGACGCGGCGTAAAGGGCAAAACAGAGCTGGCGGTTCAACGCCAGCGGATCGCCGCCCGCGCAGGGCAGCCCGTTTTTCTTACTCACAGCAGGGACTCGATCTCCGACTCCAGTTCTTCCGGCTTGTCCTTGGGCGCAAAGCGCTTGACCACCTGTCCGTCGCGATCGATCAGGAACTTGGTGAAATTCCACTTGATGCCCTCGGTCCCCATGAGGCCGGGCGCCTGCTCCTTGAGTTCCACAAACAGCGGGTGCGCGTCCGGCCCGTTCACATCCAGCTTGGCGAACAGGGGAAAGTTGACACCGAAATTGAGTTCGCAGAACTCCTTGATCTCGTCGTCGCTGCCCGGCTCCTGCTTGCCGAACTGATTACAGGGGAAACCCAGTACCACCAAGCCCCGATCGCGGTATTTCTCGTACAGCGCCTCCAGCCCCTTGTACTGCGGAGTGAATCCACACTTACTGGCGGTATTCACGGCCAGCAGCACCTTGCCGCGGTACTCCTCCAGGGTGGTCTCGCGGCCGTCCTGGGTTTTCAGGGGAATGGAATAGAGATTGCTCATGGGAAGACCTCCTCGGGTCCGTTAACGATTTCTCACAATTTAATTGTGCACAATATAAAAATCAAGCGTAAACAAGTATTAACAAGCGAGGGTAGTCGGGATAAATACATTCCTTATGGGAATCGTTATCAATAACATGACATCCCAATTCGCACACCCAAGAAAGGATAACCTTTCCCATGCGTCGACTGACTCGCTATCTGTTACTCAGCTTCCTGCCAACCCTGCTGGCGACCGGCGCCCAGGAGGACGGCCTCAGCGCGCAGGAGCTGCGCCAGCTGATGCAGATGGCCGAGTATATCAGCGTGGACTATCCGGAAGCGGTGCGCGGGGGCGAGGTCGTCAACGATGCCGAATATGCGGAGATGCGGGAATTCTCGCAGTTGATTGAGGACAACAGCGCGCGCCTGGCGGCGCCGCCGGAGGCTGATGCCGTCCGGGAAGAGGCGACGGCGCTGCGGGGCTCTGGCTGCGCGGCCGCAAGTCCTGAAGACACGGATTCGAACCGCTCGACGATTCGATACCCCGCGCAGAGCGGGGTATTCTTTGTCTGTGGATAATTGCCGGAAAGCGCGCAGAGCCGTTGCGATCCTCGTCCCCATGTTTGTCGGCAGTATTCGAGGCCCAGTTTTTTCCCTTTCCGGAAGAGCCGGCAACAATCATATTTTCAATGACTTACGGAGTCTGTTAACAACCTGTACCAGTTGCAGCTTTGGGAGTGCGCCCCTTCATTACGGCCGCGTTACTAACAGAATACATGGACAGAGCTGTGTATAAGTTTTGGATACTGTTCTCCCGGGCCCATGGCCGTGGGCTTCGGGAAATGCGGGTAAAAAAGCACCGGGTAGGATCTCTGTTCAGGGGCGGGGAAGCTTTTGGGTATCGGGCGGGTTCCGCGACCTCTCCCCCGGCTCCACTGATTCGCGCCATCCATGGCGCTCACC